>NZ_JBOIUB010000012.1:0-175045 GCF_050749885.1 Zooshikella sp. RANM57
GGCAATGCCTTTCTGCTGAGCTTCGTATTTTTCTTTCCACTTGTAAAGCAGGCTAGTAGCGACTCCGAGTGACTTTGCTGCATCAGCAACACTGTAGCCTTGCTCTAGCACCATCAAAACAGCTTCACCTTTAAATGACTGGGGATAGCTTTTATGGGATTTTTTCAGACTCATATAGACCTCTTAACTCATTGACAGTATTGTCTCAAAATTAAGTGTCCGATGGCATTAGACCAGTACATAATCTTGCCTAGTGTTCACTTAAGACACCTATTTTTGAACCATGCCACTAGATTCACAAAAACATACATCACTATGTTGACCTACCCAATGCCCAAAAGCAGGAAAGAGCGGGGAACAAATAAAGCCTCTTTCACTGAGTTTTTAGTAACTCAATTCACTTTATACTCAGAATCAAATAAAATGCTTTCACTTTCTTCACACATAGGAAGTAGTAATAGAATTGGCACAATTAAAAACAATGTAGTCCCACACCATACACTATCTCTAGTAATATAAATCCACTCATCTCCAAAGGTACTTTTGTTTATTTTAGATGGTTCTCCTTTTTTGAAAGGTAGTCTTCCTTTAGTAATAGATCATTATCATTAATAATGAGATCATCAGCATTGCTGAATAGCCACACTCTCACCATCGACCATTCCCCCAACGCACCCAGAAATAAGCATAAAAATACCAACAAAATTAGGCTTACACTCAAGCAGTTTAAAGATCCTGTTAATTAACCCCACTTCCTTTTCATAGTATCGTTCTCCTACATTTTTCCTGATTCTATACGATCTATTTGGAAGTGGGGTTAATGGCACGCGAAGTTGGGTCAGAACTTGCTCAGAGATTCACAGCTAGCATCAACACCTACTTGCTCAAATGCTTTGATAATATTACCAACATTAAAGTTTAGGTCTTCTGCCGCACATATAACACCAGATCCTGCTTGATCATAATTGCTGGTAGGCGTCCAGTAAATAATATTAGCTACTGAGAATACTTTAAAAGCTTTCAGTATATTCCAGTCAGGTGATGTCGCTATTAAATAGAAAGCTTTATTAAAAACACCACTACTATAATGGACATCCAAGCCATCATAATAGTCTGATGCATGCTCAATAGAGCGACCGTCTTTGCTAGGTTTATCGAAATAGCGAATCCCCCCTCTTAATATGGGATAATAACCTACTTGCCAATCATTATGGCCTTTTATATAAAACTCAGCTGTTTCACCTGCTATATCTGAAAAAGATTCATTAATTCCTCCAGATTGATAGCGATATTGAAGCCCAGAGTATTGCTCAGTAAATCCATGGCTTATCTCATGAGCAATAATATCCATTGTAATTATTTGCTCGTAGTTGTCATAGTCATCACTAATTGTTATAGATTGCCCATCCCAAATAATACCGTCAAAAATTGAGGCATGAACCTTCATTATTATTTTGAAACGGAGAGGAAAATGGCCTACCCACTGCTGGAACACATTGAATGTTTGAGTAGCAAAATAATGAGCATCGTTAGCTATTAAATCTAACTGGCGAGGGCAAGGAAATTTAACAATCTTACTACTGTGGCTGCTTTTCAAATCTTGAGTGATAACATATTCATTTTCCATAAAACAAGTATCGTCGATAGCAGTTACATCAAGTGGTCCATAGTCGATCCCGTACTCATAATAACCGAATATTTTATTACCTCCTGGACCATACGCATCTACAGAGTTTAACCCTTCCCAGGAATCTAACACTTTACCAGTATTTGCATCAACCATGTAAAAAGGGCGTGTTGGCTGTGGGTTTGCTTTATAAAAAGATACAAGGTAAATAAGCTTGATTTGGTTGTTGATGAAATGAATATATTTTTCTACCCGAATATTCTGGTAGTTTTTTTCGGATATATTACTTGAAGTATCACCTGAATGCTGCTGGACAATATACAATGCCTGTTGTGGTGAAAGCTTGGTAGTAACAGTTTTTAGATCCTTATTAGTAATTTTAGTAAATACTAGTTCACCGATGTAATTTTGATAGTCATCATTTTGTAATTTACTTGCGACAATATATTTCCCATAAATTGGAACACCCATATAATACATCTGTAGTTTAGATTTAATGATACCTTCTTTATTTTTGAATTGAGCCATGGGTTTAAGTTGATAAGGGGATATAGATGACAAAAAGGGTTTTAAGGAGTTTTCCTGATTCTGTGTATATTCCCTGCTGTTTGCTATGGCCTCTTTTGCAGCATAGACATTTGATATTGATTGGTTTAAAAGTAATGTAAAACATAATATAAATGGTAACTTTTTATTTCTATATTCCATTATACCGTCCTTTCCTTGATTAAAATCACCTTCACTCTATAGCACTTAAGTTTACTGATATAGACACTATAGCGTGTCCTTTTGAAAGTTATGTGTTAAAAGATTACACACTATTACAACGCGTATACCAGTGACCAGTATGATTCTAGCGCAAAGCTTTCTCGCCCTTGTGAACACTATTGTCGTTTTATGGCCACTATGAGTTTTGATAAACGGCTAGCGCTACATTATACACATAAGCAACTGGTGTTTAATGCACCACCTTATGGATAGTGCCTTATAGGTATACCCAAAACAGACTAGTTTTGAGCATCTTTTGAGAAGATTACATTTTGTAGTTGTAAAACTCTCATAACATTTCAGCAAGTTGGCACTAATAAGATGTGTCCTCTCGGTGAACATACCTGAAAGCAAATTTTTTAACTCGTACGCTTGCCGAGGTTCCACCAGACCCATACGCTAACAACAAAATGAGATGTTTTGCTAACTCAAGTTCAATGAAACGCTTTAGAACTTATTTCCCTATTTATCTTGATGTCTAACTCAGAAGATTCTAGCCTTCAGGTAATGTTCAACAGACTGATTGCTTTTTGAATAAATAATAATCATATTTGATATAAATACTAGCGTTTGTTTACCGTTGTTTAGCTTCTTAAGTTAATCTATAAGATATCGTGATGAGAGAAAATACATATAAACATTTAATCTTATTCCTGGTAGCCCTTCTACCTGCTGTAGTATATGCTCATGGACTCTCTAGTGAGATGATTTTAATTTTATTTCTTATGACTTTTGGTCCTGCTATTCTAGGATTTATCACACTAACCATAGGTATTGCTAAGAAACTAAATAACAAATCATATAAGCAATGGTTTGTTGTATCTATAGTGTGCTTTATTGTGCAAGCTATCATATATGTAGCCTCCTACCTATACTAAACATATTAAATACTCATATTTACATAAAAGTCTTTCCTTACTTAAACTATTACCAAATCAGCTTTAATTAACCTATTCAATACAGGTGTAGCTGAATACGTATACATTACCTTTGTACAACAAAAATCTCTGCAGTTTTCTTACGTCCTATCCAGAATCACTGGCCCAGTACCTTTCACAGCCAGTTTGTCATCCTCATTATAGATTGGACATTTTTCCATCGATAAACACCCACAACCAATACAACTAGTCAAAGAGTCCCGTAGTCGCTCAAGATAGGCAATACGCGCATTGATATCATCCCGCCACCTGGCTGATAACAACTGCCAGTCTTCCGTTGTTGGCGTTCGACTATCAGGTAAAGCAGCAAATGCATTTTTTATCTCAGCTAAACTAATCCCCATTTTTTGTGCAGCCTTTATCACCGATATTCTCCGCAAAACATCACGCTTGTAACGTCTTTGATTACCTGCATTACGCCAACTACGAATTAATCCCTTCTCTTCATAAAAATGCAAGGTACTTACCTTGATCCCACATCGCTTGGCAACTCTGCCAACACTCCAAGCTGCTTGCTCCATAAACCCTCCAAAGTTTTTTTGAAGAATAGTGAAAAAAACACTTTACCTCAAGTTAACTTGAGGTTCTATGATTAGACTACACAAGCGATGACATAAATGTCAAAAAGCACTCATCTGGATGTATTCGTGTTACCTATCCAGCCACATAGTGCATAAACAATACGTTTCATTTACCGC
This sequence comes from Zooshikella sp. RANM57, assembly GCF_050749885.1. Lineage (NCBI taxonomy): Bacteria > Pseudomonadati > Pseudomonadota > Gammaproteobacteria > Oceanospirillales > Zooshikellaceae > Zooshikella > Zooshikella sp. RANM57. The sequence goes on from NZ_JBOIUB010000012.1 coordinate 4,032, forward strand.
AAGGAGAAAACAATATGTATCTTGAGCATGTAAACCTGGTCGTATCTGATATCCCAGAAATATTAACTTTTTATCAAGCAGCCTTTCCTCACTGGAAAATTCGTACAGAAGGTAGTGGTCATTGGAACGGCAAACCTCGAAACTGGCTACATTTTGGAGATGATTACCACTATATCGCATTTAGTGATCATGGTGAGGGAAAAAACAGAAATTTAGAAGGTCATCAAGTTGGCCTCGCCCACTTTGCCTATGTGACTAATAATATTGAAGCCACAATTTCCCGCCTTAAAAATGCAGGTTTTGAAATCGCTAAAGCAGGTGCTGAAGAGCCTTATCGAAAAAATGTGTACTTCATCGACCCTGCAGGATACGAAGTAGAGTTTGTTGAATACCTTAGCGACATACCAGAACAAAGAAACCTGACAAGATAGTGTTTGTTTATGGTGCATTACTATATATGCACCACAAACAAAACCTGAGAAAAAATGGTGTACTTATGAAAGTTTTAGCATTTGCCGCAAGTAACAGTAAAAACTCTATTAATCGACAGTTAGCATTGTATACCGCTAGCCTAGTCAAAAATGCGACAGTAGAAACACTGGATATTAATGACTACGAAATGCCACTATTCAGTGAAGAAAGAGAAAAACAACTAGGTATCCCCCCAAAAGCAAAAATCTTTTTTAACAAACTTGCTGCAACAGATGCTATTATCGTCTCTTTTGCTGAACACAACGGAACTTATACCGCAGCGTTCAAAAACCTATACGATTGGACCTCTCGGATTAATAAAGCAGTATTTGGTCATAAACCTACACTTTTTCTTGCTACATCACCAGGTTCTAGTGGCGCCAAAAGTGTTTTAGCCACAGCTAAAAATTCAGCTGCATTTATGGGGGCTAATCTTAAAGGTATTGTTTCCATACCAAGCTTCTTTGATAATTTTGATATTGAAAATAACCGTTTTATGAACCCAATATTTGAAACTAAAATAAAATTAGCTGTAAGCCAGCTGGTTAATACCGCCGTAGCTACGCCAATAATAACTCAGGTTCAGTAGAAAGTATGTTCCATCGAAAAAAAGCCTATACCTCTGCTGACCAGTATAACTGAGGTGGCAAATTCATTAAGCTGCATTTTGTATGGCTTAAGAACCAAGGTTTTGGTAGAATCTTAAGCCAACCCTACTTCGGGTAGAATAAACTAATTAATGCACAGTATTTGTACAATCCCCATCGAGATATAACTTATTAAGAGTTAAAATCACAAATGTCGCTTGTCCTAAAAAAATTAACAACAGAGTACTTTGCAGCCTTCAAAAGGCTTTGGCAATTTTATGAATATAATAATTCAAGTTTTTCTGGTGAAGACCTAGATTCAGAGGGAAAATTCGATATTGATGAGGAATACCTTTTTGATATTGTCAGGGAATATGAAAATTGTGAAGCCAACTTATTATATTTTAACGATACGCTTTGTGGGTTTGTTATGGTTGAACCTACAGTTATTGATAGAATTGAGATGCCAGAGCTAGCTGATATATTTATTTTGCCTAAGTATAGAGGTAAAGGGTTATCGTATATTGTGCTTCGGCAACTTATGTTTCGGTCTCCTGAAACCTGGCATATTGCAGTATGCCAACAAGACCGAAAAGCCTTTGATTTCTGGAAACATGCGTTTGCAAAACTCCCTTTTAAGTCTGTAAGACAAATTGATCCTCCAGAAACTGAGGGGTTTTATGAGTTTATTGTTGAAACAAACATAATCAATGATCTATCAAAACTTAAGCTAGCTTAGGGTCTGTTAACACTACCCTCAGCAAAGAGTATATCCAACAATATAGCATTGAGTGATATACCCTTCGCAGGGTTAGACTATCATAATCCCTGATTTTCAAACCTCACATCACCATTTTCAGCAATTAGCTTTTCACTCAGTAATTGCTCATTCAAAGTAATATAGGCAAAACCATTAAGTACACGTAGTGGAATATCAGGATCATTGGCAGACTTATTTTCATACCAAGCGACTGTATCCTCTCCTTTTAACAAAGTAGCGTCTCCATAAGGAATAGATCCGTGGCCAATACAACGACCATAAAATTTTCCTTTTGGTTTGTAAGCTATTGCATTATGTAAATGTCCCCAGTACCAAAAATCAGGTTCACGACCAAGACCTTCAATCACACTATTATAGACTGCACCTTTGTTTACACCTTTGATATCATATCCCTCATGATGTGAAAGCACGATAATCCGTTTATGAGTAGGCAAGGTTTTTAGCCAATTAATTTGTGTATCATCAAGTTTTCCTTTTAAATAAAGGTCTTTGGCACTTGCGTGATACGCCGTATCTAATCCTACAATCAACCAGTTACTGTTTTCTAAAGCAAAATAACTACATCCATTTTGCTTAATAAATCGTTTGGCTAAAGCCTGCTCAAAATAAGGAATAGCACCACTGTACATTTCATGGTTTGAGTTTAAGGTAAATGCACCTTTAGAGCCCATTGGCCATAACTCAACCAAATTATTTATTTCTTGCTCTTGAGTACCGGCATAATAGACATCACCAAGGTGTATCGTGTAATCAGGATTAAGTTTAGCCATTTGTTTGCCAACCAGAGCACTAGGCGATTTATCACGCCAGTTTCCCGTTCCCCAATCACCAGCAACAGCAATACTTACCGTATCAGGAATTTTCTGGCAAACGGGACTTGTGTTAAAAGGTGCTTTATGGTCAAAATGCAGCAGTAATTGTTCAATGGCTTCTGCCCAGTCAGGATCAAGTAATTCCCATTTTCCTACTCCTAATAGCTCTCCATCAGGACGTACTCTGGTGGTTAATTCTTCTGCCTCATGCGGAAGCTCTTTTAAATCATCAGGAACTTTATCCAGTAAAGCTAAAGCATGTGCGAATTCAGAGCCATCACTCGATACATCTTCTCCTTTTATAAGACTGTCAATATTTCTATGTATTTTCTCAAATGTTGCCAGCAGTGAATCATGGGTATTTTTATCCACTCTATTTTTAAACGATTCATAGGCATTTTCAATGCTATTAATAAGGTGTTTTTCGAAAGGCATGTTGTTTTCTCCTTACTCAACAGGCTGTTTTATACCCTTTCCTTGGGGTATATGTTTTATTTTTTTGGTTTTTGCTGTTTGTCCCAAATGCGCTAAAATTTCTGGGTAAATATCTTCTACTGCATGAGCACCAAATATACAGTCAATATGCCCATATTCTGGAATAACTTTTCTACTATATTGCTGTAATGGAAATTTTTCGCGTAATATATTATATGTAATTTTCGTACTTTCTGGTAAATAGCACTGGTTTTCAGCACCAGAAATAAAACAAATGGGTAAATTTAATCTATCGATATTAGGCATATAAATATCTTGCCCTTCAAAATTAACCACTATGCCTTTTCGACAAATCTCAGCCAAGTGCTCAAACGTAGTAATATTTGCCTCAGCAAACAATTCATGGAGATTGCTGTGCAACAAATTATTAAGTTGTGCATGCCGATAAAGAGAAGCATAAAGAAATGTGATTCGATGACAAACGGGGTTATCACATTGTCCTTGTGCTTCTTTCATTGCGTAAATATCCAAGGCTTTATCATAAAGGCGGCCAACCCAACTTTCATGATTATCAACATAAGCCGTTAATGACTCGACACCCAGCATGTCTAAAAAGCTGGGTAAATGAACGCCTGTTTTTAGTTTTGTTGCAGTAGGCACCACAATATTCGTAGCAATTTGAGAACATACAATAGAGCGTACATGCTTTAAACCCGCCAACATTGACATAAAAAAAGTAGTCGCGCCGTAACAATGCACCACAGCTTGAATAGTATCACAACCCGTTTTACGTCGAATGACATCAATGGCTACGGGAAAATCATATTTTGCAACTTGGTCACCCGTAGACTGTTGCTTAGCCGCGGGTAAAGCAATACTGACTCTAAAATCCAACAACCAAACATCATAACCATGTGCATACAAGTACTCCAGTAAATTAGTCTGGATTGTGTCAGTAGAAAAAATGGCTGAAGAAACACCTAAACCATGCACTAACATTACAGGACCTTTATCGCCTCCTTGATAACGGGTCAGACGTAAGTTAACGCCATCTTCCGTTTTAAAAGGATGAATGACAGGCGCACCAACACGGAGTGGACGCTTTTTACGAGGAGGGGCATCAGGGTTAAAACGCGACTCACTGTAAAAGATACCACCATAAGTTTCCCAAAGAACACCTGCAAAATATTTTCCAAAACGCGCTTCAGCACTCAGTTTTTCAACTGCACTCGTTGTGTTAGTTGCCTTCATCGTAGTCATTTGCTTAAGGAAGTCTTCAGGCTCAATATGTAAAATACCTTTACCGACAATGCCTCCTTGATCATTATTTCCGTGATATATGGTCACATACAGCGTGGATGTATCAGGCCATATGTCAAACACATCAGGGTCATCTTTAATTACTTTGTAGCCACTAAAATAAAACTGCTCATTATTTTCTGTCATTAAATGCATTTTATAATTCATGTGGCGAGTATTAGGTGTTTCTGGGTATAACTCAAATAAATTAAATATACCATTATTAACCAAGAGTGGTTGATCCGAGAGTGCAGGCGCATTCAATGTCCCAATAATTTGAGCCGCATGTTCAGGTGTTTTTAGCATTTCATCTAAATTATTAGAACTGATAGTCAGCGTAAATTCCATTGTAGAATTAGCCACTTTAGCCATCTTTTCTGCATCACGATAAGTATTTAGCGAGCCCCCAGCTGCAAACTGTGTAGAATAATAGCCTTTCATAGTTTCAGTGAAAGTGATTCCAACTGTTTTTGCTTTACTGATATCAGCTAATCGTTCTTTAGTAGGCTTTGAGGGTAAATCATAATTAATCGACCATCCCCTATCCTGAGCAATTAACGTACAACACCGTTCTGATATAGCAGAAATAGTAAGTAATGGGTTCACCGCCAGTGAAGTTGGTATTACAGAACCATCAGTCACATAAAGATCCGAATAAACAGCTGTACCACTAGTACTACTAAATACCTGACCTTTATGATTGACAACACCTTGTTCTGCATTTTCACCCATCACAGCCCCACCGAGAGGATGCACTGTAATCAGACTATGGTTAAACAGTTTTGTCCATATAGGATTTTCAACATAGTCTCCCCCCAATGCAGCCGTCGCTTGTTTAAGCCGTTTGTTACCCAATTCAAAATTAACTTGCTCACCGACACCAGGCCAGTTTATCCGTAATTGGTCGTTTTCTAATTTCATAACACCTTCACCATTATCATGGCTCATAATTAAATAGGTTTGAGTGTTATTTATTGCACCATGATAAGGGCCACGAATTAGACTGTCAGCCGTACGAGCTTTTTCTTTTATTTTGTCAATAAAACCTGTATCTGTATCTTGGCCAACCGCCTCTGCAGCCACAGATAATGAAGCAGGCATTAATTTACCGATTGCGCCAGGAATTGAACCTTCCTCAATCACCATTCTACTACGCCAGTTGTCTTCATTTCGCATGTCAATTATGCTGGTAATACACGGACCCACAGGTTTAATTTCACCTACTGGCAAGTGACCAAAGCCAATACCATTAATTGTTTGATCACAGTTATATCCAAACCCTAGAATATCACCGTTTCCACTGAAATTTTGTCCAAGTTGGTTCGATAAATTGAGACCTTTTTCTTTTGAACGTAGCAAAATTTCTGTAGAACCTAACGTACCAGCTGAAATAACCACTAAACTGGCCTTAATAAAAAGGGTAGGTGCACCAAACTTTTCTCTACCCTCATCAATAGGTTGATAATGTATTAACCAGCCATCATCATCCTTTTCTATATATTTTACTAATACATTACAGAATATTTCTGCCCCGTGGTTCCAGGCATCTGGCAGATAATTCATCAACGTAGTGTTTTTAGCACCATAATTACAGCCTGAAACGCAATCACCACAGTTAGTACAAGCTGCTTGAGGAACACCTACGTGATTAATGCCATTTTCTGGATCTTCAAAGGTGACATTAATTGGTGGGCGATAAAAGTTTTGTCTCATTGCTGCAGCAGATTTTTTATTAGCTTCTAGCTTAGGTAATATAGCGGATGTTTCGGGATAAGGCATAGGTTTCAACATATCTCTGGCTCTTTGAAACCCTTCTTTCAGTAAAGTATCTTGATGTTCTCGTATTTTTTGTGGCCAGCGTTTATCTTCAAAGACTTTTGGTTCAGGCTCCAAAGAAACATTTGCATTTATAAGAGAAGTACCTCCTAAACCACATCCAATAACTACATTTTGTTCTTTATTAACATGAATATCATATAATCCTGTTTTAGAACCAATGTGACCATCAGGTGTATGAAATTGTAGATCTTTAAGTGCTTCGTCCTCAGTATTTGGATATTCACCAGGTAAAATTTCTCGCCCACGCTCTAGCAGACATACATTCTTTCCTGCTCTCGCTAACCTAGAAGCACTTATACCACCACCATATCCAGACCCAATAACCACCACATCATAATATTCTTTAATTAATTCAACATCTAAGGATATTCTGTTCATCATGACTCTCTCATAGGCGTTATTTTTGTTTTTTCTCCTTGAGGGTAGCTTGTTTTGCAGTGATTGCACGGCATGCAATTTGATATCGAGAAAAGCAGTATTTTTTATATAATTCTGTAAAACAAACAAAATCAAATGAGTCTAATGCTTAGACTGGCTTATAAAAATAAACTTTGGTTCTTTTTCAAAAGCTTATTGGATACAAAAAAACAGTAATTATTGAGAGTTCATATTGTAGTAATTCCTGTAATAGCCAGTTTAAAAATTCTTTACTAGCCAGCAACAGAGAAATCTACTACTTTATAGGTATACCCTTTGAAGAAAAGAGGCAAACAGCGGTAATATATTTGAAAGAAAATTACTAGCAAAGCATTCAGGGGCTTTACTCTATTTTGGTGTTCTTTAATGCTATTAGTTCATAAACTACTGCATACATTTTCCTGATATTGATTGGTTTTCTTAGTCAAGCATTAAAGGACACCTTATTTTTTAACAACATTGAAACTTTGTGAATATATCTTGATGCAAAGTGTAAGCCCTTCTAATCCTATCTTTTTATCAGATAAGACAGTTACCTGCTATCCTTCCCTCTCATAAATCAATCTGCGATAGTTCAAGTTAAGTTTTTCCTTCCATAAACACTTCAATAAGATTATTACCTGGAATGTCACTGTCCTTATGTAACAATGGAATAAAAATTTAAAAATTCAGCTTATAAAGGTTGATTAAAAAATATTAGTAAATTTATATATCACTAGTGGAAATATTTTATGCTCTCTACCCCTGACGAGACACCTAAGTGGTTCGAATATATTCCTAACACATTAGTTGGCTTCGACAACCGCCTTCTTGATCACTAAGAAAGGGGGGGGGATGCCATTTTATGTAAAATGATAAGCATTAAGAAATTGCCGAGGAGTATTTAACTTGTCCCCTTGTCATTTTTTACACTTAAAAATTAATGACTCTTAGTATATATTATAAATATTGAAGCATATATAAATAAACCTGAGTAGATATAATCTACTCAGGCATTAGTTTAAAGTTAAGTTTAGGGAATAACGTAGTGTGAAAATTTATTTTATTCTAAATATTCAACTAATATTTATTCAACAACAAAGCTAGCTTCACAGGTTGAATCAATCAAGTAATTATTTCCAGAAACCATCTTAACAATGTATGTACCTGGCGCTGTGAAGTTTTTTGTTGACAAATTGTACTGCCATGTATCAATTTTGAACTCAAATTGATTCCCATCTGTACCTAATCCGACAGGTATCGATTCATCCGATACATCAACAGCATCCTCATTATAACTCAAATAGTTTACTTGGATGATTGGTGCTGCCGATATATTTGCATCCGTTACCAACTGTTGTTTACTATTAATAAGTTTTGCTTTAAGTGGTAACGCTCGATTTTTTTTGACCTTTACTGAGCCTTTATTCATTGGAGATTGGAATCCATCACAAGTATATATAATTGGAGTAACAACTGCCCCCCAAGGAACTAAGCCTATTGGCACTGTATTAATAACAGCGTTAGTTGTTGTATCAACAATGGATACGGTGTTGTTTCCGCTGATTGGTACATAAAGAAGTGTACCATCAGGTGTCACTGCAGGTCTCACAGGCCCTGGTCCAACTGGAATAGTGGTAACAACATGGGGAGGTAAGGTTGTATCAATAACAGAGATTGTTCCAGAGCTATTATTACTTACATAAGCATGTGTACCATCTGGGCTGAAAATAACCCATCCAGGATGAGATCCAACCGGGCCAACGGTTATACTATAAGCTAATTTGTTGGTGGCTGTATCTAGAACAGCTACGGTGTTTGAAGAAAGTTGAGGAATGTAAACAAAATTTCCATTTGGACTTATGGCTAGCCAAGCGGGATTGTTTGGCACCGGAATTGGAACTCCAATAGTCATATTGGTGGCAATATCTATAATAGAAATTTCATGATCTAATTCATTTGCCACATAAGCATATTTACCTGAAGGAGTGATATCTATCCCAGCAGGGCGATAGCCCACAGGAATCGTCTTTATAATTGTGTAATTAGAGGTATCAATTACTGACACATTATCGTCGTCTTTGTTTGTTACATAAGCAAAGTCTCCTTCTGGAGTGAAAGCTATTGCATGTGGAATTCGTCCGACAGGAATAGTTGTAGCTACAGTATTTGTATCAGTCTCTATTACAGATATATTATTGGACGCTGCATTTCCAACATAGATGAATTTTCCATTAGGCGTGACCTCAATAAATTGTGGTGCTGTTCCTACTGGAATTGTTGAGATTACAAGATCATTTTCTGTATCAATAACAGAAACAGAGTTTGAATTCCTATTGCTAATATACGCAAATGGATCTGAAAGGGTGACGTTAGATATAACATACAAAATAAAAAACAGCAATCCTTTAGCAAAACAAGGTAGTATTTTTTTTTGAAGAATTAGCATACATAATTAATAACCTCACCCACCAAACAGTCTATTTTTTAATTTTTTCTATCACTAATTTTAGCTGGCAAACTTTAATATTGCACACTCTAAGAGATGGATAAATTATTTTTTCGATTATTTTTTAAGTATTATCTTTAGCGTTTATTCTGATACCCCATCAAAACTTTATCAACATACTGCTAACACACTCATAGTTTTATTATGATCTCGGACAGAAGCTATTAATATATAAACATATTAACCTTTATTTTTATACGACACTCATTCGTTATACTTTTTATTACTATAACCACTACATATAATTAATGAGCAACAGCTTAAATAGACTGCACACGATTGATTGATGTAACAAAAACAACACGACAATTTCATAAAAAAATTATTTCGTAGTAATACCTTCTTTAATTAAACAGCAAAGCAATCATTTGTTTATAAATATCCTTCCAGCCTTGATGCTTAAACATCTTTCAATGCAAGCCGGTCTTATTTGTGACTTACCAGTTTTTAGTGGCACTATGAATGCCAACATTGTTGTATCATAGAGACCAATAACGACCTTTGATTACCATGAGAGAGATTACATTGTACTTTCCAAAACCAGGAATAAAAAAACACCCTGAAAAAAGGTGGAACCAACCAGACCGTATTTTTTTTGGCTTTGGGGCATGTCATATTTTAGCAGGTGTCTACCTCGAAAAATTCTCAGATAAGGGCTTTTATGCTTTGAGAGTTTTACCTAAAGCAGGGTTTTATGGGAACCACATTTTTGTTACTGATGGGATCGTTGCTTTTGACTTTCATGGATATTCACTTAAAAGCCAATTAGTTACTCACTTTTGGAAAGGTTGGTCTGAGCGTTATCCTGGATGGAAAGCCCGTATAGAAGTAGTCGACTTTTCGTTGCTCAATACAGCTAGCCTAAATCAACGGAAAATGCTAGGCCCTGATCAGTACTTCCTCAATCCCATTGAACGGGCTGAGCAGTTTATCAACCGATTTGATCATGAGAGGCTCATATTATCAGTCTATCAAAAAAGTAATTATTTAAGTTGCAATAAAGAGGTCAAGTCTGTTGATTAACACTACTTGTCACAACACATTGCGCCAATGCAGCACATGAATTCACAGTGTGCTCAAAGTGAACTAAACCAACCATATAGCACAATTGTTGTATTATACAATAACCCAAACTCACAAACTACTATTAGAAAAGTGACTTGACCCCTTATCATATTTTATTATGTAGAGCAAAGTACTCATGATTGCGCATATTCAAGAAGAAGACCTTGATGAAGTTACTGCTATCTATAATTACTATATACAAAATACAGCAGCAACATTTGAAGAGGATGTCGTTTCAACAAGTGACATTCTACATCGTATAAATAATATTAAAGAAGCAGGGCTACCTTGGCTTGTAGCAAAAGACCAAAGTCGAACCATAGGCTATGCTTATGCATCATTATGGAACTCAAGGAGTGCTTACAGAAACACCGTTGAAATTTCAATATATTTAAAACATGATATTATTTCCCATGGTTGGGGTACAGCACTTTATACTATGTTGTTTGAACAACTTAAAGGGCTTCCAAAGCATACGGCTATAGCGGTTATTACATTACCCAATCAAGCCAGTATTGCCCTTCATGAGAAGTTTGGTATGCAAAAAGTAGGTCATTTTAAGCAAGTTGGATTCAAATTTAACCAATGGTTTGATGTGGGATACTGGCAAGTAATACTATAACCAATTTAGGAATAAAAACACATGACTGTCATTGTTGTTGATGTTGAAACTGATGGCCCAATACCTTACGAATATTCAATGATTTCTTTTGGTGCGGTTATCGTAGATAACGATTTGACTAAAACATTCTACGGTAAGTTAAAGCCGATAAGTAACAAGTGGATTCCAGAAGCACTTGCAGTCTCCGGCTTTTCCAGGGAAGAAACCATGACTTTTGAAGAACCCACAAAAGTCATGGAAGACTTCTCCTCCTGGATTGCCACACATTCAAAATCACGACCACTATTTTTTAGTGATAATAATGGTTTCGATTGGCAATTTATTAACTGGTATTTTCATTATTTTACGGGTAACAACCCTTTTGGATTTAGTTCTAATAATATTGGATCACTTTATAAAGGCATGGTCTCTGATATGTTTAAAAATTTTAAACACCTTAGAAAAACTAAACATACCCATAATCCTGTTGATGACGCTATGGGTAATGCGGAAGCTTTGCTACATATGAAAAACATGATGGGACTTAAAATCAGCTTAAAATAAGAAGCTGCCTTGAGTTTCTGAACCAACTTCTCTCTTTACCATAGCTAAGAGTATTAACTTCGGACATGATCATTGTATCAATTACTTGTGATGTTAGCTAACGGCTAATTTATTCAACACTATAGACACTCTATCATTTTAAGACTCTTGTAGTATAATCCAGAGAAATCATACTGGTAATATCACAAGGACAAGCGGTAATAAGTTATGATCTTTCAAGTGAAAAAAAATATCTTAAGTAAAGCATTATTTGGTGGTTTCTTGAGTTTTTTTCTTTCAAGCTGTGCTTTTGCTAGTCCAGCTTCATTAGCTATAAGCAGTTGTACTCATGAGAAGCTAGTATCAACGCCTCAATCAGTGCTTCCCTGTTTTATCAAAAATAACTCCTCAACACCTGCAAGTTGGAAATTAAAAGATTCAAACAACATAGGCAGCTTACACATATATACCTATGAACTTATCAGCCAATTCTGGCCTGATCCCAGTATCAGTAATGCAGGACGCAATTGGCAGCATAAACTGACAATCTACGTGCCTAATGAAGTACTAAGCCAGCAATCATTGCTCTTTATAAATGGTGGCACCTCATATACAGAAGGACAGCAGTACTTACCCAAACCTCATAAGGTAGACTTTGAAAGTATTGCAACGGAAACAAAGACAGTTGTTGCAGACCTCCAAGATGTTCCAAACCAATATCTTCGTTTGGATGATGGTGTAGCCAGACGAGAAGATGGCATTATGGCTTATACTTGGAACAAATATATGGATGATCCCAAAGATAATGCCTATTGGCCTGGCCATTTACCTATGGTCAAAGCGACGGTTAAAGCAATGGATGCCATACAGAATGTTGCAAAAGTTCATTCTTTTCCCATTCCTCAACAGTTTGTTCTTGCAGGTGCAAGCAAAAGAGGCTGGGCTGCATGGTTAACAACATTGGTTGATGACCGTGTCAATGGTATCGTTCCTATTGTTATTGATATATTAAATACCAAACAAAACCTTACTCATATTTATAAAAGCTTAGAAGAGTGGCCTGCAGCATTTAGAGATTATGTCAAACAAGGCGTAACAGACCGAATTGAAACGCCAGCCTTTAGTAAACTAATGGAAATAGAAGACCCTCTAAGCTACATGTCTGACAAACAGTTTAAATCAAGATTATCAATACCCAAATATATCATTAATGCGTCATCTGATGATTTTTTTGTACCTGATTCGTTGAACCAGTATATAGAACAGCTGCCAGGGGAAAATACTATCAGAATCACTGCTAACCAACGGCATTATATTGACTTTAACGTTGCAGGTAAGGCTTTAAAAGATTACTACAAAATGATAGTAACTGATGCTCCTCGCCCTGTTATTCAATGGAATGCGAGTAATGATCATCAAACTGTAGAAATCACTACGATGTTTGAGCCAAAGTCAGTGAAATTATGGAAAGCTCATAACCCCAATAAACGTGATTTTAGGATTACTTCAAACATAAAATATAAATCTTTTAACATTCAAGGAAAGTGCCAAAAAGAACGCTGTGCATACCATTTACCCAAAGAACAGAAAGAAGGATATACATCCAGTTTTTTGGAGTTTAGTTACCAGCAAGGAGAGCACAGTTTGACAGTAACATCCCCCGCATTCATCACACCCAACACCTATAAATAGCTTATTTGGAGAAGTGTTTTAAACAGCGCTTCTCCAATAAGTCTTTGTCCCAAGTTATTGATCGATACGAATAAAATCATGATCGAAAATTGTGCGCCCATAATAAGGTTTATTTTTAATTTGTTATTTAAAAGTAACCCTTTACCTACTGACTGATATTATTAATTAGCTACTGGCTTTCGTTTTTACTTTCATCGAAAAATACACCATATCATCTCGATCATATAATTTTATATCACTTTCTTTTTGCATACCCAGCTTTTCCATTACACGAATCGATGCTTTATTTTGATCCACAGCAGCACCAAAAACACGTTCACCCAAGCCATCAGCAAAGTAATTATCCAAACAGCTTCTAGCTGCTTCAAATGCGATCCCTTGCCCAGCAAAAGATTTAGCAATACTGTATCGAATATCACGAAAATAAGTAGTCGCTACTGTTTCAATACCTACATAGCCAATTTTTACTGATGGGTATTTTTTTTGGAGAATCACATAAGTTCCAAATCCTTTTTGCCAGTGTTCACAACGACTCTGAACACTGCTTTGAATTTCTTCTTGTGTATAAGGCTCACCTTTAGGTAAATATCGTGTTAAAGCAGGGTCACTTAAAATTTCGGTAAATATATCAATATCATCCAGAGTTACTTTCTTTAAAACTAATCGATCCGTATAAATCATATTACTGCTACTTATCCCCCCAAAAATTTAATTTTTATTTGCTTGATGTTGCTAGCCTCTCCCTGGCATGTACATAAGAGTACCTTTAAATATTTTCTTAGTTATATTCTTATTCGTAATGATCCATTTCCCAATAATCATCGACTGATAGTGTTTTACCTTTATCACTGCTTAAAATAGCCAACTCCAACAGTTTAATGACCTTTAGTCCGTCTTCTGCAGTAACAGGTACATTGTGACCTTTTAAAATAGCATCAGCAATTTCCAGATAATAATTTTGGTAACACCCATCTTCAGTCGCTATAACTTCTTGTTGTTCTTCAGTATACAGCATACCGTATTGTTCAGCCCTATCCTTACCCCATTTAGGAGTCACAACCCCTGTATTTTCCAGTGGTTTTACCTCTGCTTTAAGTTGGTCTTCCTGAGGGTCTAAACCGAATTTAATAAAGGAACCTTTGGTTCCCTGAATTTGAAAGCGAATATTAGGCGCTGCACAATAAGGACTGCCATGTAATACCATTTCTAATTGAGGATAGTGCAATAACACATGAAAGAAGTCGGTTGTCGTAGAGTTATCTCGAAGAGGAATACAACGCCCTGTTATGGCTTGGGGCAGACCAAATAAACACAACGCCTGGTCCAGCAAGTGTGATCCCAAGTCAAACCAAATACCTGTTCCTGGTCCAGCCTGTTCGCGCCAACGGTCTCTCACCACCGGACGAAAGCGATCAAAATGTGATTCAACATAGCGAACCGTACCTAACTTACCACTGTTAATCAGCTTCTTAACCGTGAGAAAATCACCATCCCAACGTCGATTATGGTAAACAGAACAAATGACACCTTGTTGCTTAGCAAGTGCTACTAACGCACGCGCTTGTGCACAATCCGATACCATAGGCTTTTCAATAATGACATGTTTTTTGGCCTGAAGACACGATGTTGCCAGTTCAAAGTGGTACTGACTTGGTGCAGTAATAATCACCAGCTCTACCGCTGAATTTTTCAGCAGTTCACTCATGTCGGTATAGACTTTAACGGCAGGTAGATCTTTGTTTACTTCATCAGGCTTACTGCTCTTAATTGCAATCAGATCAAATTGATCACTATTTATCAGAAAGGGAATATGAAATGTTTTTGCAGAATAACCATAGCCGACAACTGCCGTTTTAATCGTCATATCTTCATCCACAATTGACTTACTATATGTGGACTTACTTAAGCACACCATTACAACAAGGGCTTACATAAATCCACTCATTTATTTGTTTTAAATATGACAGATTCTATACTAAAGTCCTACTCTCTTCCTAATGAATGCTTAGGATGCCATCTGCTGTAACTGCAAACCTTCCTCTATCAACCGCCACTTCAGTACATAATGAGTAATTTTTAACCCATCAAATACATAAAATTCACCATCTGTTTTAAAATAACCACGAACAACTGAACATGAAAAAGCCGGATCAACAACAAGGTCAACCCGGCTGGATGGAGGAGGCAACGCACAGGAAATATCTTGCCAAAGTTGATGCATAGGGTAGACACACTCCTTACTGTATATAGATACAGCTATTTTATCGAGTCTACCCTACATATACAACCAGAACCGTCTATATACTCTTTATAGTGGATATACGTGGTATGGATATCCCCTTATACAGTTGAAGATGCCAAATCAGCCTGCCGTTCAGCTTGTCCTGAGGTAAGGGATTGACGTAATTGTTTCGCCGCATTCACCATAGCAGCCAATGCACGCTCACACTCGCCCCAATTACGTGTTTTGAGTCCACAGTCTGGATTCACCCATAGCCGTTCAACGGGAATATATTTAATTGCTGCCTGTAGGAGCTTAACAACATCATCAACGGTAGGCACACTGGGTGAGTGTATGTCATAAACGCCAGGCCCAATCTCATTGGGATAACTAAAGGCTTCAAAGGCCGCCAGTAGTTGCATTTTTGCGCGTGTACTTTCAATAGTAATCACATCCGCATCCATCGCTGCGATATGCTCAATAATACTGTTGAAGTCGCTATAACACATATGAGTGTGAATTTGAGTGGTCGGTTTCGCACCCGCAGAAGCAATACGGAAAGCACGTGTCGCCCAATGTAAATAATGGGCTTGTGCCGCTTTTTGTAAAGGCACTCCCTCTCTAAATGCAGGTTCATCAATTTGTACAATGTGAATACCTGCTTTTTCCAGATCAGCCACTTCATCACGCAAAGCAAGGGCAATCTGAAAGGCACTGACTTCTGGCGCTACATCATCACGAGGATAAGACCACTGAAGAATGGTCACAGGTCCTGTCAACATGCCTTTCACAGGTTTATTGGATAGGGACTGAGCATATGCACTCCAACCTACCGTCATCGGTTGTTGCCGCTCCACATCCCCAATGACAATTGGCGGACGTACACAACGCGAGCCGTAACTTTGCACCCAACCATATTGCGTGGTTACAAACCCTGCTAATTGCTCAGCAAAATATTCCACCATGTCTGTTCGTTCTGGCTCGCCATGCACTAAGACATCAAGATCCAGCGCTTCCTGTTTTTGAATAACAAACTGAATTTCTTTTTGTAATGACTGGTGATACTGCGTTAAATCGATATCCCCTTTACGGAATTTTGCCCGCAACTGACGTATAGCAGAAGTTTGGGGAAATGAGCCAATAGTGGTTGTTGGTAACAATGGCAATTGCAGCAACGCTCGCTGTACTTTTGCTCGCTCAGTATACGGTTGTGAACGCTGCTCAGCTTGAGCCGTTAATTCTGCTAAACGTTTTTGCACTACAGGTCGTACAGCAAGCTTTCTAGCTTGAACGCCTTGGTCTGAGATCTCAAGCTGCTCTGCAATTTTTGCTTCGCCCTCACGCAAACCAAAAGATAATGCAGATAATTCATGTAACTTTTGAATGGCAAAGGCAAGTCCAGGTTTAACCTTTGTATCCAACTGTGTTTCCAGCTCTAAATCAACGGGTACATGTAATAATGAACAACTAGGGGCTAACCATAAATTATCACCAAAAGCCTGATAAACAGGTGTTAACGTCTGCAACAACTGACGTAAATCGGCACGCCAGACACTGCGTCCATTAATAATACCCACGGAAAGTACTTTGTAACGGGGTAAACGATCTACCACACTGATTAACTGTTCTGGAGCGCGAACCGCGTCAATATGTAAGCCCGCCACAGGTAAATTAACCGCACAGGTCAAGTTATCCCCTAACCCTGCAAAATAGGTTGCTAATAAAATTTTAACGGAAGCTGTTTGTAAATGGTGATAGGTTTGCTCATACGCCTGACGCCATGCAACAGGAAGATCCAAGGTCAATGCAGGTTCATCTAATTGCACCCACGCTATGCCCAAGTCAGCTAAATGCTGCAACAGTTGTCCATACGCTTCCAACAGCGCAGGCAACAAGCGTAATTTATCCCCTTGCCCAGATACTTCACTCAACCACAAGTAAGTAACAGGACCAACCAGCACTGGCTTCACTTGATGACCAAACTGTTGTGCTTCTTTGACCTGAGCTAATAAGTCATCAACCTGCAACTGAAACCCCTGACTTTCTTCAAGCTCAGGCACAATGTAGTGGTAATTAGTATCAAACCACTTTGTCATCTTACACGCCGCCAGCGTTTCTCCTTGCTGCTGGTATCCCCGAGCCATCGCAAAATATTGCGTAAGTCCCTGAGGTAAGTGGCGAAAACGCTGAGGAATCACCCCCAACCAATTGGACATATTAAGAACATGGTCATACCAGGCAAAGTCACCCACTGGCATCAACGTTACACCTGCTTCTGCTTGTTGCTGCCATGCCTGTTTTCTTAATGTTTTACCTTCAGTCTGAAGTGTTTGCTCATCAATATCACCTCGCCAAAAGGCTTCGACATGCTTTTTTAACTCCCGACGCTTACCTATACGGGGAAATCCCAGGTTATGTACACTCATGATGTTCTCTTCTCATTGTCCAAAAGATGATGGCCTACACGCCGTGCTTTCCGTAGATTGCGGCATCCATAGACATTAGTGTCAGTCAGAGATAAACTTGAAACAATCTCATTTTTTTTATCTTTAACATGAGAATTTCTAATAAATATGCTTGAACTCCGTCACCTGAAGACCTTGTTAGCCTTATATGAGTGTGGAAGTTTAGTGGCTGCAGCAGAGCGATTACATGTGACGCAATCAGCTCTATCTCATCAAATTAAAGATCTGGAAGATAAAATCAGCGGATCACTTTTTGTTCGCAAAAGTCGTCCACTCCGCCTGACCACTGCTGGCTACAAATTACTGCATCTTGCTCAGGAAGTTGTGCCACAAGTAAAAGCCGTAGAACGCGAATTGGGACGACTGGCTACAGGTGAAACAGGACGGCTCCACATCGCGATTGAATGTCATAGCTGTTATCAGTGGCTGATGCCCACACTTAATCAATATCGCCAGCATTGGCCTGATGTAGAATTAGATTTAGCCAGCGGGTTTAATTTCGCGCCATTACCCGCCCTCTGTCGTGCAGATCTGGATTTGGTTGTTACGGCAGATCCCGAACCATTAGATGGTATTAGCTACATTCCATTATTTCGATATGAAAGTTTGCTGGCGTTACCCAAAGAACATCCACTCACCAAAAAACGTTTTATTGAACCACAAGACTTGGCAAATGAAACATTAATTATTTATCCGGTAGAACAAGGGCGACTGGATATTTTTAAGCAGTTTTTAGACTTAGCTGGCGTTGAACCCAAAGCAATTCGTACATCAGAATTAACACTTATGATGATTCAATTAATTGCCAGTGGCAGAGGTGTCTGTGCTTTACCCAATTGGGCTTTAACAGAATATTTAGAAAAAGCCTATATCACAGCAAAACCTTTGGGCAAAGAAGGCGTATGGTCAACACTCTATTTTGCAGCAAGAGATGACCAACTCAATGCACCCTATATGCAGGATTTTATTCTAACCGCCAAAGATACCTGTGTAGAAACACTACAAGGCATTACCTTGCTGAAATAGAAATAAAATTGATTCGCGAAGGGTATATAAAAAAAAAAGAGCTCTATCAAAGAGCTCTTACTCTAACAAGGAGATAAAAGAGAAAGTTCTAACTACAACCTCACTTTCACTCATATAGGGTAAATATCCACAGCAAATGGTTATTCACTGCCGATCTCGGCATTACCTATAGAATGTAATCTCATTGTCACAAAATTCACTGTTCACTTCTATGATAGCTTTGTAAATGTTGGAAACAATCTGTAATTAAATCAACAAGTTGAAATTAACGTACTATTTTATACATTAAAAATCAGTCATTTTTAACATAAATGCAACATAAGTCGTGCAATACATTACTGTTCAAGAAAAACGTTATTATTTCGCTACTGACGACGAGGCCACACAATACTAAAACGTGCCCCCCCCATTTCACTATGTCCCACTAATGCGCGTCCATTATGCCAATACACGATGCGTCGTACGATGGATAAACCCAGCCCATACCCACCTGAAGCTCGAGTACGACTATCATCCAAACGTGCAAATGCGGTGAAAACACGATCCCACTCATTTTCGGGAATGCCTGGTCCATCATCTTCAACATCAACTCGACACGTTTCAGAGGTCACGGTATAACGTACTGTCACTTTTGTTTTTGCATAACGTAGTGCATTACCCACCAGATTTTGTATAGCACGCTGCATATAACGTCGCTCAACTTCTGCTCGTCGTTTAGGCTCAGACGCAGGGCAAGGGATATGCTCCAGCGCTATACCATTCGCTAATGCCAAGTGTTCTTTAATCACCTGGGCAACAATTTCATCCACATCAACTCGCTTAAAATGTAAAACAGGTGATCCCTGTTCCAAACTGGCATACGTTAAAATCTCATCAACAAGATGATCCAGCTCTTGAATATCGTTATCCATACCACCTAAATAATTTTCACGCTCATCTGCCGATTGCGCATCCTCAACCATTTGCAAGCCAAATCTCAATCGGGCCACAGGTGTTCTTAACTCATGAGAAACCCCGCGAATCATTTCTTGCTGAATACTCAACAAGCGTTGTATATGTGAGGCCATACCATTAAATGCTCTCGCCAGCCTACCCACAGAGTCAGAACCTCGAACATTAACCCGAGCATCCAGGTCACCTCGTGAGATTTTTGTGGCAGCCCGCTCCATTTTACGCAAACGTTTTTCCAGCCCACGAACCAAGATATAAATCGCTAGACTAATAGAGGAAAATGCAAAGAGGCTAATCGTAAAAACTAACTTAAAAGGGTACATTTCTAAAAAGCGAATGGGTCCTACTTCTAGCACTTGTTGAGTTTCATCCAACCCAACATTACTTCCCCCTTCAAGACCTACAAATAACCTGATTGAACGTGCATCAGGTCCTAACAGCATGACCATGTGACCATCACGTAAACGCTGTAAATTTTGTGCGGATAAACCACTATCAGCGGCCCGGTGATACGACAGTGGATAAGAAAACACATGTTGTAATTCTGCAACCTGTGCTTGACGATGGTGAAAAGGCATACTGATCAAGTGTTGCTTAATTAACATCACAGAGCCGTAGGCCAGCTGCTCTGAAATACTGGTCACTCTGCCACGTAATAACGTATGTTCATCAACCATGCTATATACGTGTGCCTTATCAGGTGTTAGCTGACTTACAACAACTTCTTTTTCCTTTAATCGATCTAACTCAGCTTGACTTAATGTTGTCCGTTCAGCCTCAACAAGCACTAAAGGAATACCTAATAAATGTTCTGCTTGTTGTAGCAGCAATAGCTGTAAATCCTCAGGTTTTCCTGATAACTGCATTGCCACAAGATTAAATGTACCTTGAGCGACAGACTCCTGGTAATCCTGTAAGCGAAAACTATTAATAATGGTGACGGCTAACCCTGATAACACTGCGACCAGAACCAGTGTAAATAACAACCCACCATAAATACGTAAAAAAATACTGGTCACAAGCACTCCTAAAAGGAATCAAGGGTAATCAACAAATGAACAGAGAAAATGAATTCAAAGCAAAAACAAACGCAGACTGTTTACCCTCATTAAGGATATACCCATATCGGCGAGAATAATCTTACTCAATAAGAGTTTATTCACCGAAGTATACTCAGCTTTTAATGATTACGCTGTGCTATGATCTCACTTATGCAGGTGTATATACGTTGTTTTTTAGTTACCCCATCATGCCTTAAAATAAGACAGAACAAGCCGTAATGAAAAACACGTATTATTGAGCAATAATAAAGAAAAAAATTACTTTACCTAAATAAACAAAAACCAGACAAAACGATAAAATTTGTCTGGTTTTATTGTATAAAGCATATGTACTCATCATGCTTATCAGAAAGTGCAAACACCTTCACTCAATTAAGCGTTGATCACACCTGCATCTTTAACAAATAGATAGCCCTTACTTCGAACTGTCTTTATTAGTCGAGGGTGTATCGGATCATCACCTATTTTAGGACGAATGCGAGAAACACGTACATCAATAGAACGATCTTGACCATCGTATTCTATACCACGTAAAGCAAGAAAGATTTCTTCCCTACTAAGTACCCGTCCAGAATTACTGGCAAGCAACCAAAGCAAATCAAACTCAGCACTTGTCAGCTCAATACTTTCGTCCCTTAGCCAAGCTTCACGCATAGCATTATCAATGACTAAAGGTCCAAATACCAAGCGTGTCGTAGAATCACTTGGTGCTACACTTTCTACCAATTCAATGGGTGAGCGTCGCAACAATGCTCGAATCCGTGCCAAGAGCACCCGAGGCCGTACAGGCTTAGCAACATAATCGTCCGCCCCCATTTCCAGCCCTAACACTTGGTCCAGGTCATCTGTTCTTGCAGTCAGCATTAAAATAGGACCTTTATACGCTGGTCTTAGTCGACGGCATATAGAAACGCCATCTTCTCCAGGTAACATAAGGTCCAACACCACAAGGTCGGGTGTTTCACTTAATATACGGTCAACAGCTTTAGCACCATCACTTTCAACAGCAACACTCATACCATTACTTTCTAGGTATTCCTTGGTAAGTGTGGCTAAGCGTTCGTCATCTTCGACGATCAATACTCGACCCGTTTCTGAATGTTCCACAGTAACTCTTCCATCCTTCGCCGATGAGCCGTCATTTTACTGACACTAAAAATAGATCACTATTGCGTTATATAACTACTTTATGACGCACTCAACAAAAAAAAAGCCTAATTTATTCACAAAGGTATCGTCATTACCTTAATAAGACAATTAGCACATGTTTGTTTTGACCGAATTAATCAAATCAGAATACGTTATTGAGTATCCCCTTTACGATGGTACTAACTAATCTATGACTCTCAAGGATAAACAATATTCATGTTTGGTAATAGCAGTATTGCAATTTTTATTAACTGTTTCATAGGCCATTTTCAGAGTATGTAGCCACTTACCTCACAGTTTACTCACACTTTATACACAAGCTCTCCCCAGGATATTAAACTTGCATTAAACGCAAAACCGCATTATCTTGTGTTTAGTAGATTGAAAAACCCAATATCTAGTTTTTAATCACTTTACACGATGTAACAAACTTTACTGAGCACACATCAGCGCCTAGCACAACAAATCATTAAGTAGAATATCTTGTTTGATAATGCAGCCAAGCATTATCCAGCAGTCTTAGAGGTTTTCTCCCCTCTTTGTTGTCAACTGACACGGAATTTCTGTCACCTTACTGATCAATTGACTTACATTTGTAGTCAAGGCGTTGTTTTGTGGATTTTTTATCGACCTGGTACTGCTTTATTAGGTAATTGGCTACATGAACAACAACCTTCTGGTTACCAAACGTGATGGGCGTAAAGACCCACTTGATCTTGAAAAAATTCACCGGGTTATTACCTGGGCTGCTGAGGGCTTAAATAATGTCTCTGTATCACAGGTTGAGCTTAAGTCTCACATTCAGTTTTTCGATGGTATAAAAACCTCAGACATTCATGAGACGCTCATCAAATCTGCAGCAGACTTGATCTCAACAGAGGCTCCTGATTATCAGTATTTGGCTGCACGTTTAGCCATTTATCATTTGCGTAAAAAAGCCTACGGACAATTTGAACCTCCTACTCTTTATCAGCATGTTTGTCGTGTTGTTGATCTTGGTAAATATGATCGCCACCTGCTGTCTGATTACAGCAAAGAAGAATTTGATCAGATGGATAGCTTTATCCAGCATCAGCGAGATATGAACTTCAGCTATGCTGCTGTTAAACAGTTAGAAGGCAAGTACCTTGTACAAAACAGAATTACAGGCGAATACTACGAAAGCCCTCAGTTTCTGTATATCTTAATAGGGGCCTGCCTATTTAGTGGTTATCCAAAAGAAACACGGCTGGACTATATTCAACGTTTTTATGATGCTGTTTCTTTATTTAAACTATCACTACCAACACCTATTATGGCAGGTGTTCGCACACCTACACGTCAATTTAGCTCATGTGTACTGATTGAGTGTGATGATTCGTTAGACTCTATTAATGCAACGGCCAGTGCCATTGTAAAATACGTCAGTCAACGTGCTGGTATTGGAGTGAATGCAGGACGTATTCGAGCACTAGGAAGTGCGATTCGTAGTGGAGAAGCTTACCACACAGGTTGTATTCCTTTTTATAAGCACTTTCAAACCGCGGTTAAAAGCTGCTCTCAGGGTGGTGTTCGTGGCGGTGCTGCAACCTTGTTTTATCCAGTTTGGCACCTTGAAGTTGAGTCTTTACTGGTACTAAAAAATAACCGTGGTGTTGAAGAAAACCGTGTACGTCATCTTGACTATGGTGTCCAGTTCAACCGACTGATGTACCAGCGCCTTATTAAAGGTGAACACATCACACTATTTAGTCCTTCAGATGTACCAGGTTTATACGACGCTTTTTTCGAAGATCAAGAAAAATTTGAACAACTGTATGTACAGTATGAAAATGATGAAAATATTCGAAAACGTACGGTAAAAGCAGTAGAACTCTTTTCACTGTTTGCAGCAGAGCGAGCTAGTACGGGTCGAATTTATCTACAAAATGTTGACCACTGCAACACACACAGTCCATTTGATCCTAAGCAGGCCCCTATTCGCCAAAGTAATCTGTGCCTGGAAATTGCACTACCCACTAAACCGCTGACCCGTATTGATGATCCAGAAGGTGAAATTGCGCTGTGTACACTGGCTGCATTTAACCTTGGCACCATTGAAGATCTCAATGAGCTAGAACCACTCGCTGATCTTATTGTAAGAGCACTGGATAGTTTACTTTCGTATCAGGATTACCCCGTACCTGCGGCACAAAACTCCAGTTTAAATCGTCGGACCTTAGGTGTGGGTGTTATTAACTTTGCTTATTACTTAGCTAAGCATGGTGTGAAATACTCTGATGGCTCTGCAAACCCACTGACCCATCGCACCTTTGAAGCGATTCAATACTACTTGCTGAAAGCATCGAACAAACTCGCCAAAGAGTTTGGTGCATGCCCCAAATTTAATGAAACAACTTATGCAAAGGGTATCTTACCTATTGATACCTATAAAAATGATGTTGATAGCATTTGTAGTGAACCACTCCATTTAGATTGGGAAACATTACGTCAGGAAATTCGAGAAAATGGCTTGCGTAACAGCACATTGAGCGCATTAATGCCCTCTGAAACATCTTCTCAAATCAGCAATGCCACTAATGGTATAGAGCCTCCTCGCGGCTATATCAGTATTAAAGCCAGTAAAGATGGTATTTTGAAACAGGTCGTTCCTGACTATCAAAATCTGCAAGAAAATTACGAATTACTCTGGGATATCCCCAGTAATGATGGCTACTTACAGTTAGTTGCGATTATGCAGAAATTCATTGATCAAACGATCTCTGCCAATACCAACTATGATCCCAATCGTTTTGAAGGCAGTAAAGTGCCAATGAAACTGCTGCTAAAAGACCTATTAACAGCCTATAAACTTGGTGTAAAAACGCTTTACTATCATAACACACGTGATGGTGCAAAAGACGCTCAAGATGACCTGGATGATGGTTGCGCAGGAGGTGCCTGTAAAATCTGATGAGGTAAGGCATATTGCCTTACCCCACTCCCTAAAAGTAAACCATTGCGAATGATTTTTTAGGAATATGCTTAGGCATGGGTCTTTTCTAAAAAGTCTTTCGTACAGGGTATAAATTGGGTTCGCTTGATAACAGGCCTGATGACTTCTATGAAATACACTACTTTTAATCGCGAACAGTTTGATGCCACCAAAGAACCCATGTTTTTTGGTAAGCCAGTCAATGTCTCTCGTTATGATCAACAACGCTACCCTATTTTTGAAAAGCTCATCGAAAAGCAGCTTTCATTTTTTTGGCGCCCTGAAGAAGTTGATCTCTCAATGGACCGCCGGGACTTTATGAGCTTGCCTGAACATGAGCAGCATATTTTTATCAGTAATCTAAAATATCAAACTTTACTGGATTCAATACAAGGCCGGTCTCCTAACGTAGCATTTCTACCACTGGTATCAATCCCTGAACTTGAAACCTGGATTGAAACCTGGTCATTCAGTGAAACAATTCATAGCCGTAGTTACACCCACATTATCCGCAATGTATTGCCTCAGCCAGCACAAATTTTTGATGATATTGTCGTCAATGAAGCTATTGGTAAACGGGCCACAGATATTACCCGTTACTATGATGACCTCATTGCCAGCACCAATCACTATTTACAGCTTGGTCCTGGCCAGCACACCATTAATGGTCAAACGATTAACATTTCACTACGCGATATAAAACGTAAGCTTTATTTAACGCTCGTTGCTGTGAATGTCCTTGAGGCTATCCGCTTTTATGTGAGTTTCGCTTGTAGTTTCGCTTTTGCTGAGCGCGCAAAAATGGAAGGCAACGCCAAAATTATCAAGCTCATCGCACGCGATGAAGCTTTGCACCTGACAGGCACACAGCACATGCTGCAAATCATGGCATCAGGCGATGATGACCCTGAAATGGCAGAAATAGCCAAAGAAGTGCGTCCACTTGCCGAAAAAATCTTTACTGATGCTGCAACCCAGGAAAAAGAATGGGCTGGCTATTTGTTTCGTGATGGATCGATGATTGGTTTAAATAAAGACATACTGAGTCAATATATCGAGTACATCACTAACCAACGTATGCAGGCCATTGGTTTTAGTGCACCTTTTGAGACCAAACAAAACCCACTGCCTTGGATGAACTCATGGCTAGTCAGTGATAATGTTCAAGTAGCTCCCCAAGAAGCTGAAATTAGTTCTTATTTAGTTGGTGCTATTGATAATGAGGTCGACAACAGCGACTTTTCTGATTTTGACTTATAGCCTTAAACACTTCCATAAGCTAATAACAAACTAGGTGTATAACGATAAAAGAAAAACCTAGTGGATAAGGGTATTTTATGACCATGCCCTTATCCTGTTTCAAGAATAGTATGCTATCACCCCAACATATAAACCAAAACAGTCTATACACCCCTAATGTCACCATGGCAAAAATCATAAAAATACAAGACGAATTCAGCTTTATTTCCCGTAGTGAGCATACAATACTTGAAGCATTAGAAGCACAAAATATTGCAACAGAATATCAGTGTCGCCAAGGATTTTGTGGTGTTTGCCAGGTTACGTTATTAGATGGTGAGGTTGATTATTTAGAGGACCCCATAGCCTTTATTGGTAAAGGCAAAATACTCCCCTGCTGTTGTAAAGCAAAAACAGACATCACTATTGAGCTACCTTATCCAGCCACGCCTATTGATAACGAACGCGAATAATCAATACGACAGTAACTTGTCTCTCATCAATAATTTAATAGTTCTACCGTACAAAAAACTTTACTTGAATCACACAAATAAATAGAATCCCTCAACTCTAGAACTTGCAAGTCAGTCCCAAACTGGCAAGACAAGCCTCACATGCGGCCGCATATTTTTTATCAACACATACCTTACTATTAAGAAGTAAGTGGGGGATTTAATTGTGTTTAAAAAAACACTTGCCGTAGCTGCTATTATCTCTACATCGTTTATTTCTGGTTGTGCCAGTATTGTCAGTGAAGATGTTTACCCTGTTGCGATCAATAGTACGCCAGCATCAAGCACCTTTATTATCCGAAACGAAGAAGGTAAAACCATTCACCAAGGTACGACACCAGAAACAGTGTCTTTAAATGCTGGCAATGGTTACTTTTCAGGAGCCGACTATACCGTTACTTTTAGCCGTGAAGGATATAACGACTTAACCATTAATTTAGAAAGTACTGTTGATGGCTGGTATTGGGGAAATCTTTTTTTTGGCGGTTTAATTGGTATGCTAATCGTAGATCCTGCGACAGGCGCAATGTACAAACTGCCTCCTGAAATCAACTCAGACATGACACCAAATGCAAATCAACTCAGTATTATGACACTTGATACTGTAGCACCTGAAGATTTGCCTAAACTGGTTAAAGTTAACTAATTAATTGACCTTACCCTCTCTTATTTTTAAAACATGTCGAAAAACAGCTGAACCAGCAAATAGTATGCTGGACTCATCCTTCGACACTCACATTGATATAAGCAGAGGGTAAGTTTTACCTCTTAAACAACTTACTTTCGTGTTGGGCGAATTTCAACCCGGTAGCGAAGGTCGTCGCCTTTAGTATAAAGGGATAAAATCTCTCGTTCCTCATCCCAACGTTGTTGCCAAAACTGTTTAGGTACATTAATGGTAAGGGTCCATCCTTCAGGAAAATGCCTACGAGCAGGAATATAAATTTCAGTAGGCCCCGTAATTCCCTTTCTCGTCGTGAACTCCAAAGTAAAATGTCGTGTATTAGCATCATAAAGATACGTCTTAGGCTTACCTGCTATTGCTCTTGGGTAAATCCGCACCAACTCATCCACTAAAGCTGTTTCATTCCCTTGCTGGTCTGTGGGCGACCAACTCCCAGGATCATTTGACCAAAGCGCCCAGCCCGCTTGCATATGATCAGCAAACTGCGTGACATCACGTATAAACTGGGTAGATCCTTTCTGTTGAGGGTTTATACCAAATTCACCAACCACTAAAGGCATTTGTTGATTATCCAGCTCCCTGGCGCGTGCCGATGCCCAGGACTTAAAAATAGTTAAGTCACCGTTATAATCTCCACCTTCATGCAATAAAGGAGGATAAAAGTGTGGCGCATAAACAAGTCTTTTCTCTCCTTGACGACTGTCATTAATAACGGGTAAGGCAGATGCAACACCAAAATTAACACCCAAAGCCTGAGGTTCAACAAAAATCCAAGTATCATTATCAACAGTTCGAATCTGCCGTATGACACGCTCATAAAAAGGCTTTAACCAAGCGGGTTCAAACAGTGGCCAGGCAAGGCTTCCCCCATAAGGCTCATTCATCACATCATAACCAATTACATTTGGTTCATCTTTAAAGCGTTGAGCAACATGTTGCCATGTAGCGGCATAGTGATCCTGTAAGTAACTATGGCTACCATCATAACGCCAAAAATTGTCAAAAGAGCGAGTTACACCAGGCTCAAGGTAAGTAAGCCACCAAGGAGAACGGGGTTGAGCAGATAAACCATCTGTAATAACCGCCCAGCCAGGAGCACCATCCCCACCAAACTGTACAGCATACAAATCTTGATGCATATCCAGTAAAACATACATCTTCTGTTGCTGATACCAACGGATACGCTCAGCCACTAAATCCAAGTAATGTTCATCATAAACCCCAGGGGATGGCTCTATCGCATCCCAAAAGATCAGCAACCGTACGAAATTAAACCCCCATTGAGAAGCTTCTCTTTCAATATCTTCAGGTTGAATCCAAGGTAATCGCTGAGGGTGCTGCTTTGCGCTACTACTGGTATTTAATCCATGTAAAATAAGTGCCCGTCCTTGGTCATCTGTTATATAACGTGGTTTTTCCGCCACAATTTTACATGCTGATAAGATAAAAATTAGGCTCAATAACAAAACTGAGTGCAACGCTCGCATGCTATACTCCTTGTAAATATTATTTTTATTATCTGTCCACAATACCTCCCCCTACTACTGGATAAATAGAAATAAGGGAGATAAAAAAGTTTTTTTAACTAAGATTTACCCTTCAATAAACACTGTTTACTGTCGCAAAGTGAGATGATAATTAAATGAATGATTTAAAGTAGCACTGTTTAATTTAGTTTTATTGCTATTTACTTTTAATAATTAGCTATCTAAATCACTCGAGACTAACTGGAAATTATTCCGTCATAAGCCTTTCATAGTCATAAATAGTGCTGGCATTTTAAAAATAATGCTGATTAACTGTAAGATAGCAGGTATTAGTAAACTAAAAAGGGGCTAAAATAAGCCTCCCATAATAACAATAAGATTAGGGCATTCTTTAAAGTGCAGACTTTTCACATTGGTAGTATTGCACCCTGTGCTAGCACTCATGAAATACTGGGTTTCCTCATGTGCCAATACCAACCTCTTGCGAAAACTGTTTTGGGATGAGCCTATACGAGAATAACAGGGATTAAGAAATGATAAAGATTATCAACTACAAGGCTTTACTACGCTTAAAACAGTGCCTTACACTGACCTCTACCCCTATCGCCGCAAAAATAGGCAGATTCCACCATTGTTTTTATTTACTACTTGCCTATCCTGGTGGAAAATCCAGCAGGTACAATAGATACAGCTTGTGCAGACGGGTCGTTTAGCTTCATGTGATGACTTATTCATTACGAAGGGGGTTGAGCATCAAACAGAGAGGCTCAGCAACCAGCATGACAAGAAGTTTACGAACAGAATGCACTGGGGTTTGCGTTAGCTATGTTGCTTTACCCAAGTGACTCGCAGAAACAGCCTGAACAACCCACAGGCTAAGTAGTAATTGAGTGTGGCGTTACCCAGCATATTCAGTACTCTGTTTCGTAATCCTCAGTCATGGATCAGTCAATCGGGCATAGTTGGTGTGATTATCAAACGTCATTGTTGTGTAAATACACAAAGTATGAACGTAGGGTATTTAGCTGATAGCCCAAGAGCAAGTAGTCCATTAGAAACTGAACATAGATTGATAGGGTTCATCCGTGAATAGTAAGTTAAAAAGTTTCGACATCATTGCTGTCGGTTTAATGACATTTGCCCTGTTCCTGGGGGCAGGTAATTTAATCTTCCCCCCTTCTCTGGGACAAATGGCCGGTACAGATTTAGCCATAGCAATCTTTGGCTTTCTCCTGACCGGTGTTGGGTTACCCCTCTTAGGACTCGTCGCTGCTGCACGGATGAACGGAGGTCTGACAGAGCTTACTCAAGACCTGCCTTTCAAAGTCTCTGTAGCCTTAGGCTTAGCCATATACCTAATCATTGGCCCCTTCTTTGCCTCACCTAGAACAGCAGTTGTTGCGTTTGAAATGAGTGTAAAAAGTATTTCAGATAGTAGTGCTGCACTCCCTATTTACTCTTTTGTCTATTTTGGTGCCACCTTAGCCTTAGCACTATTTCCAGGCAAACTGGTAGACTCCATTGGTAAAATCATCACCCCACTACTGGTACTGGTGATTGCCGCTATTGCACTTGGTACTGTGTTTGCGCCACAAGGCCCACTAGGCACCCCCAGTGAAACACTAACAGCCCCCTTTTCCCATGGTTTTAAAGAAGGCTATTTGACCATGGATGCATTAGGTGGATTAGCCTTTGGTATCGTTATTATCACAGCCCTTCGAGATAAAGGTGTTTCTGAGCGTCGTTACCTGACACGCTACACTATCTATGCTGGCTTGATTGCAGCCTTAGGACTATCACTGGTCTATATCTCTCTAGGTTACCTGGGTGCAACCAGCCAGTTAATTGCAAGTAATGTAACCAGTGGCGGTGAAATTATTCAAATTTACACCAATGCTATATACGGTGATGCTGGAAACTTAATCCTTGGCTTAACAATTACCCTGGCTTGTTTAAGTACTGCCGTTGGTTTGATGACAGCCTGTGGTGAATACTTCCACAAAACATTCCCACAACTGTCTTATCGCACGTATGTCATACTGTTTACTGCTTTAAGTGGTGTTATTGCCAATGTCGGCTTAAGCCAGTTAATCTCACTCTCTATCCCTGTATTGTTTTTCATTTATCCATTGGCTATTGCCATTATCTTCTTATGCTTGATGCGTCCACGCTTTAACCGTCCTCGTATCGTATTCAGCTGCACGCTATTGGCAATTCTGCCTGTCAGCTTGTTTGAAGGTATAAAGGCTGCTGATGCTAATTTGATCAACCCTATGATGGATATATACACCTCTCTACCATTCCATGCTCACGGATTAGCTTGGGTCGTACCAGGTGTTGCGGGATTACTGATAGGCTTTATTATTAGCCACCTTATGAGATCTGATGAGCAAGCTGAAGCTGCTGCTGCATAATTTCATCTCGTAATACATTTCTGGCAATCAAGCATGTTGCTTGATTGCCAGATCTCACCTACAAATATCACAACACAATCCACTAAACACTTCCCATCACTCAATCAGTCACCACTTTGTTATTATCTTCTGCTATATCTATTGTTTTTTAAATGAACTGACGCACATGGCAACACTGAAGGGTTCGCTATAATCCACGACTGAATCTAGTTTAAATGAGATTTTTTAAAGATGAACAAAATGATGAACCACATAAAATCAATTAGCTTGGCAGTATTCACCTTGTTACTGCTTGCGGGATGTACCAAAGTCACCCAAGAAAACTTTGAAAAGATTGAAGTTGCCATGGCTTATAGTGAAGTCACTGCGATTCTTGGTGAACCTGACAATTGTGAATCGCTATCCCTATTTAAAAACTGCTTTTGGGGTGATAATAAAAAACAAATCAGCATTAAGTTTGTCGATGACAAAGTCACATTAAAAAGCAGCAAAGGGCTTACCCCATAAATAATCCCTATAAAGAGGCCTTTGCGCCTCCCCCCTCAGGATCTATTTTCAAAAAACAAACTTACTTTTCATTTTCACCCATCATTCCCTGACAGTTTTCGTCTAAATTACCCTCAACTTTTTTATTAATTGTTTTTTTTACTTTTTTGATTGCACACGCTAATGCAGGTATTAATTTCTGATGTTTTTTATTTAAGTAGTGAAAAAGAATGATTTCCTGTAGAGGTGGTTGAAGTATTTTTACGCCTTTAACACCAGAAAGCGCTAAATTATTCGATTCATGCATTGCGACCACATCAATTCTACCAGCATCAAGTGCTTTAAATAGTTGTGTACCGTATGAGCCTAACAACACACGATCCATACCTTCCGTGCCATGCTCTGCGTATTTTGCTCCTCTTAACACACCTATCCGATAGGGTTTTAAGCTATTCCACCCCTTTACTTTAAACTCAAGCATTTTTGTATAAACAAGCACTTTCAAACTAAACAAAGGCTCAGGCACCATTACTAGATTTGGATAAACTTTTTCCATACCTGCAATACGGCCTCCTTCACCATCAGCTAACCCTGAGTTAACCGCTTCAAGTGAACGTTTATTAGGGAGCAGCCTCAAATCGATCTCCATATCAAGTTCAGCATAGGCATCCACTAATACTTGCTTCATTAAACGTACATGATTTTTATCCTGATCATCCAATGTCACCAACACCAATGGTTCTGCAGCTAGTGCCTCATTTATGAGTATCACAAAAAAACACAGGAAAACGATCTGCCATCGTTCCATCTTAAACATGACGATACCTATCTTAGAAGTCTTAAACTCAACTATAAAAAACCCAGCACAATGGCTGGGTTTAAACTCGCAAAATTAAATGGTCTTCTATAAGTATACGCTAAGCCATGTGTCGACGACGTTGGATATAGTGATTACCCAATAACAGTAGTGTGAGCAATAGTGGTATAGATAGGATATTAAGCAGCTTGATCAAAGTGCCCAATTCTTCAATATCCTGCCCTAGCTGATGTTGCACTTCTCGTAAGTCTTTACGGATACGTAACTTCTCAGCTTGGAACTGTTCTAACGCCTGCTTTTGCTCTGGGCTTAAGGTGAGCTTTTCTTCTCCATCCTTTGAAGATTGTAACTCAGATAATTTACTTTCTGTTTCTTCCAGTTGTTTCTGCAACTCACGTTCTTTTTCACGGAATTTATCTTCCGCTTCACGCTCAATGGCATCAACCAGATCAAATGGACGAGAGAACTGTCCACGGCCACGGATACTGATTAAGTCTGCATTACCAAGCATATTATCTACTGAGTTAATAAACAGATCGCCATTACCCGCAAAAGGCTGCGCAAATGTTTGTCCAAAAAACTGGCGAACACTTACCCATAATGGATCACCTAATACATCCGTATCAGCAATAACCACCACGTTAATATCATCTTTTGAAGCTGTTAATGGATCCGGGAATAATACTTCTTCCTCTTTGTCTTCTGCTTCATTCTGCTCTTTAGCTTCATCTGTTGTATTGGCCTTAGCATTTACGCCAGCAGCAGCCACTTCTTCAGTTTTTTGCTTATCGGCTTTGGCAGCTTCATCAATAGACGTATTTTCAGCTGCCGCCTTATCATCTGCCTTAGCCATTGTTTCACTTTCTGCATCACCCGTTGCATCAGCATTGTCCGCCTCATCCTGCTCTTCTTTTTTCTCTGGAGGTCCATCAGGAAACGCTGTTTTGACCGGGCCTTGAATACGTGCAGCCACAGTATAATGCTCACCCGTTGGTTTAAAGTCATTAAACAACGTGCTTGGATTCTGCAAAAAGGCAAACTTACTTGCATCAATCAACATGGCCTGATCACTGGATTGGATCAAGGGTGTAAATGTTGTTGTTGCACCTTCAATAGGCTCTAAAGCGCCAGCGGTAGCAAAGTTAATGACTTCCAAATCAGCCATAACCACTTCGTCTTTAGCGAAATTCTCTTTGCCATAACCAACAATACCTAAATGACGTGCAGGACGCTGACCTTGACCTTGACTGATTGATAGCGCATGTTTAGCATCCCCTATGACTTTATCTTTGGTCATGATTAATCCCCATGCCTTAAATAAAGCTTCCAGGTTAGAGGCTTTAGGACCAAAAGCCATCATACCGCCCCCACCAGTATCCTGGCTGGCAACAGGGTCAACAAATATCAACGCATTACCACCAGCCAATACATACTGATCAATAGCATATTGCGCATCATCAGAAATATCCTTCGGGTGGATAACAATCAATAAATCAACATCATCACCGATTTTATTAAAATCGAGTCCCAATCGTTCAACGTTAAATAACATATCTAACTGGGAAACAGCGACCCAAGGTTGTGAAGGCTGGCGTGTCATGGGGTTAAACCCACCGTCTACCTGAAGACCTGCGACCAGAGCCAGTTTTGGTTTTTCTTTTTGGCTCGCCGCATAAATCAGTTTACTGATGTCGTACTCAAGAAATTCTTCTTTATCCAGCTGGAAAAATTCAATCACTTCCTGATTACCGGAATCACCTGTCGCCGCTAAACCAAAATAAACTTCAGGACCGCCAGCACTGGTTGGTATTGCTTGTAACCCATATTCTGCCGCTTTATCTTCAGCTTCAGAAAAAGGTTCAGGATCGATAATTTCAAAGTTAAGATTATCACCAGCGATAAGCGAATATTCTTCCAATAATTCACGCACTCGCTTGGCGTAACTACGTAGTCGTGGCAAGTCCTTAGTCAGCTTATTAGAGAAAAATAATTCCAACTTAACAGGCTGCTGCAAATTACGCAGCATATTATGGGTACCATCAGATAGCGTATATAAATTGTCTTCGGTTAAATCTGCCCGCCAGTTTTTGATCACATTATTTATCAACAATACCAACAGTAATACTGATATTGCCAAAATCAATAAACCTGCACGAGAAAAGAGTTTCCTGGTCATTTTTCCACTCCTTAATCTGCTTTTTTCATATCAATAATGACTGCGGTTGCAAATAACCAGGCGGCAATCATAATCAGGAAATACAACAAGTCACGTAAATCGAGCACACCTTTACTAATTGCAGTAAAGTGCGTCAGAAAGCTTAAAGAAGCAATCGTATCAAGCAATACTGTTGGCGCCCAAGACTGGAAAAAGTCCAGTACTAAAGCAGAACCTGCTACCACAAAGATAAAACACACGACAACGGTGAGAATAAAAGCAATGACCTGATTACTCGTCAATGCAGACATACAGGAGCCAATCGCCAGGAAAGCACCCGCCATCAACCAACTACCTAAATAGCTGGCAATAATGACACCATTATCAGGATTACCCAGCACGTTCACAGTGATCCAAATAGGAAATGTCAGTACCAAGGCAATGCCGGTAAACGCCCATGCTGCTAAAAACTTAGAGAGTACGGCATCCCTCAAGGTTATAGGCAACGTTAATAACAACTCCAATGTGCCTGACTTACGTTCTTCTGCCCATAAACGCATAGCAATAGCGGGTATTAAAAATAAATACAACCACGGGTGGAAATCAAAAAAAGGCAACAAGTCGGCTTGTCGTCGCTCATAAAAACCACCAATGTAAAAGGTAAAAACACTGGTGAGCAATAAAAAAATCACAATAAAAATATACGCCAATGGCGTGGCAAAATAACTGCCCAATTCACGTCTAAAAATAATGCCTACTTTGCCCATCAGGCAACCTCCTCTGCCTGTGACTCTTTCATGGTGACATTGCGAAAGACATCATCAAGCCGACCACGTTCAACAAAGAGTTGTTCAACCACCCAATCTTTATCTTGAATTAGTTTATTTACACCTGGGAAAACTTCAGCACCTGACTTAGGAATCAGCGTGAATCGCCTGGTGCTCTCAGGACTGACCTCAACTTCTGCTACCGCATCTAATGCAGCCAGATCATTTAATACATCATTAGCAGTATCCACCTGCAGTGTGACAGCATGGTGATAGCGTGAACGGGCTTCCAACTCAGCGGGCTTACCATCTGCAACCAGCTCACCTTTGGCAATAATAATGGCCCGGTTACATACAGCACTCACCTCTTCCAAGATATGTGTTGAAATAATTACAATCTTATCTTTGGATAAATTGCGAATCAGATTACGAACCTGATGCTTTTGGTTTGGGTCCAGACCATCAGTAGGCTCGTCTAAAATCAACACTTTTGGATCATGCAGTATCGCCTGAGCAATACCAACTCTACGCTTAAAGCCTTTGGATAAGTTTTCAATACGACGGGTAAGCACACTGTGTAAAGCTAATTCTTCAACAACTTTTTCAATACGCTGCTGAAGCTCCTTACCTTTAAACCCGCGAATTTCACCAATAAATCTCAAGAATTGTAGTGTCGTCATATCAGCATAAGCCGGTGCCCCCTCAGGCAAGTAGCCAATTAATTGCTTAGCGGCTAGTGGGTCTTTAACTACATCATGTTCAAAGACGGATATAGCGCCTTTTGTGGGCGTTAAAAAACCGCAAATCATTTTCATGGTCGTCGACTTCCCTGCACCATTGGGTCCCAAAAAGCCCAATACTTCACCAGGGGTTACTGAGAATGAAATATCTTTGACTGCCTCAAAGTAGTCAAAGTTTTTGCTAAGGTGCTCGATCTTGATCATAAGCTTGCAACTTGTCTTGTAATAAACAGTTCGATTCCTTAAAGACGGAACCTAATATGTTGGCTAAGATGAATTTTTCAAGTAACTCATACTGTTCACAAAAGTAACACTTACCGTGATTTCATGCATGTCACAACCTGTAGGAGGCCACAGCAGAGAAGAAGTTATAGCCTTTGTATACCCTTCACTAGTGGTATAGAAGACTAGAGAACATAAAGAGCTTTCCTTCTCTTTACTGAAAGATTAAGCCTCAAAGCGCTAATGAGACAAACACTTTACCGGTCAAATAGTGACATTTTAACAAAAGCGTCCCAACACTGGTCTCATGAATGCTCCAGTATAGACCGTTAACATTTTAGATTTCTCCCTCATAAATGTCATATATCCGCTTACAAAAAAACAAACCACACATTAGAAATCTCTCATATACCTTGTAAGGTTTTAATTAGATGCTAGCCAAGACTAAAATAGATAACCCACTATCGGTTCATCCAACAAGCGGATAATAATGACAATAATATGAACATCTATCCATAAGAAGGTTTTGTAGTGAAGTTAGAATAGCGGTTGGGATAGCATGACCTGTTAAGACTAGTGATAGCAACATTACCTTCATGAGGTAGGCAAGCTATTAAATGAGGAGTCCCTGGTAGAACTTTTATTGTATATATTGTTTGGGTCAAGCATGCCGATAAAGAAGATGACCAATTTTTTTCAAAGAGGCTTTTATATTCATGATAAAGAAGTATCTCTAGCGATATGAGACCAAAATACAGGAAGATTATGGATGAAACAATTCCCATAAAAATGGCGATTACACACCCTGTATCTTATTAAATAAAAAACCTTAAAAAAGACTATATAATCTCAAAAAGAGTTTATATTTATTTTAACACAGATTAATAATCTACGGGTGCACACAAATTATTTTTAAATAAAGAGCAATTTTTTGTTTATATTAGTTTAAACAACCTCCAAGGAGTGAAATGATTTCACCACCTTTTCCTTTTGACGAAAAAGACAGACTTGCAACGCTTTATGCTTTGAACATCTTAGATAGCAAAGCAGAAGAACGAATTGATCGCTATACCAGATTTGCAAGTTTAATTTTTAATGTACCTATCGCCCTTGTTACGCTTGTTGATGAAAAAAGACAGTGGTTTAAATCCAAAGTTGGCTTATCAATAAAAGAAACTAACAGAATTATTTCTTTTTGTGCTCACTGCATTCTTACAGATAAACTTCTCATAGTACCTGATACCCATGAAGATAAGCGTTTTTATGATAATCCTTTAGTAACCTCTAAACCATTCATTCGCTTTTATGCCGGAGTACCATTAGAAATGCCTAATGGATATCGAATAGGTACACTCTGCATTATTGACCAAACCCCACGATCCTTTTGTCAATCAAATACAAAGCTTCTAACGTTATTAGGAGATATCGTTGAGAAGGAGCTTTCGTCACCACAGTTTCAAGATACAGATGAACTCACAGGAATTTCAAATTTAAGTGGTTTTGATAAACTAGCTTTCCTTGTAACAAACCTTGAACAGAATAGTTCAAATATTCAACTTATTTTATTTACTCTATCTTCATTAAGCGAAATCAACCAACGTTACGGCTACAATGAAGGGGATAAAGCCTTAGTTAGCTTTTCGAATTTATTACTAAATTGTTCTCATAATGTTTATGCCATCGGAAGACTTTCAGGCAATATATTTGGAGTACTTATTTCCAGTTTACAGCCTAATAGTATTAGTCGCTATTTATACAAAGTATCAACCTTAACAGCTGAGTTTAACTTAAAAAGTGATTATAAATTAAGTTATCAAATTCAATGTGTGAATATAAATAGGCATCACGAACTCAACTACAGCAAAGTACTACCTAACAAGTTATCATAGTTATTCTCACAATGATTGACTCATTTTATGAAAGCACTGTCAGTGAATTTTTATTGTAATTCCAGAAGAAACTAACCCAAAACCCCAGCTTTAAACTGGGGTTGTCTCATCACTTAAAATCAGTTATGGGTTAAAAGTAGTACACACATATTCGTTACATTTTGCAACAAATACAGAGCCATCACGTTTTGTGATTGCAAAGCCTTCTTCAGATGAAGCAACCTTTTCTACATTGTTAATAATCAGTTTATTTTCATCCCGATATCCCCCTCCCCAAATGATTAATTCACCATCACTTTTAATCGCTGCAAAAGCATTCTTGGTTGCATATAGAGATTGAATCTGTTTAAGGTTACCTTGAACATAATCAGAAGTACCGCCGAAATTATAACTCCCCCAAGTAACAACGCTTCCATCTTTTTTAAGTGCTGCAAATGCATGTCTAGACGAAATAACTTGTTGTACCTGATTCAACTGTTGATGAATATCACTTAAATCGTAAGTGCTATTCTCTCCCCAACTCACAACTGTTCCATCTTTTCTTAGTGCAGCAAATGCATATTCAGTAGTGTAAATAGATTCAACTTGATTTAGCATGTATTGCACATCACTGGAATCTCCACCATATGCATTCCGTCCTTGATATTTATTTCTTCCCCAAGTGACTACCGTTCCGTCATATTTTAAGGCAGCAAAGGTATACCCAGTGGAATACAATGACTTAACATTATTAAGCTCGCCACCAACTTGGCTTGAATCAGCTCCATGCTGTTTATTACCCCATGTTACAACTGTCCCATCTTGCCTAAGTGCAGCAAAGGCTCCTTCTGTTGATGCAATCGATTGAACTGAGTGCAACTGATCTTGAACCTGGCTAGAGTCACCACCATAGTTCTGCCTGCCGATAGGCGATTCCCAAGTGACAACAGTTCCATCTTGTCTTAAAGCGGCGAAAGCACTATCCGTAGCACTAATTGACTTTACTTGAGTCAGTTGATTTTGAACTAATTCTGTGTCACCTCCGCTATAAGCACTTCCCCAAGTTACAACAGTTCCATCATTTTTTAAGGCAGCAAACGCCCTTGCAGTTGTTTTTATAGCTTGAACATTAGACGTCTCTACTGCCAAACCATTGCCCCAAGTAACTACACTGCCATCAACTTTGATAGCAGCAAAACCATTTAGGTTAGAATAAATTGAGCTGACTTCATTTAATTGGTCTTGTACCTGACTTGCATCGCCACCAAACTTAGCATCTCCCCAAGTCAAGACTGTTCCATCCTTTTTAAGAACAGCAAAAGCATAATTATTTGAAAAAATTAACTTAGTTCCAGCTAAAGATGACGATTTAGCCTTATGCTCTTCAACACTTTGATTTTCATAAAAGGCACTTGCATTAACACCTTGACTTATAGATAAAAACAATGCACTTAAAATCAATCCTTTCCTCATACGCATTTTACTCACTTCACGATAAATTTTTATAAAGCCAGCAACTATTGTTTAGCACTGGCATGGACTTTTAATCCTAATTTATATAATAGATTTCCATACTAAAAACATAGTTAGTTCTACTTAAAAGATAGAAAAAATCTCTTCACTAGAACACTCGTTCTTTTCAAACCTTAAAAAACCAACTAATATTTTAATAAATTTAAAAACTCATAACCCATAAAACATATATTTTATCTAATACATTACCAAACGGATACATTAAAGAATACTGGTTACTATAAAAGTCTTTTTATAGCATCAAAAGATACAACACCCCCTTTAAAAACCAACTCAAAAACCACAAAAAATGCAACCATTTCAATGTATTACAAAAAATCCAACATTAAAACCAGATTAAACAACACTTTACTCCCCCTTACACAACTGCACCAAATATTGTCCAACCTGTTACATTTTAATGCATTCAAGTTATTGCTTAAACAAATCAAATTAACTATAAATAACACCACCAAATTAAAGTTCAATATTTTGCTCCCATATTTTTAGAAACGAACAAAAACATAGACATTACACCTTGACATACCAAAATCAATCAAACCACTTTAGACATCTAATTATTTAGATCATTATATTTTTTTAATCTACAAGCCAAATAATTTATTCAAACAAAAAAGTAAAACTCGACCAACCATCCTTGAATTATTATTCAAGGATTTAATTAGCAACACAAAAGGAAAAGAAATGAACAAAGTTATATCAACAATATTACTTTTAAGCTTTTTTGTAACCGGATGCTCAAGCTATACTACGATTGATACAAACCCATCTAAAGCAAAAGTTTATGTGGATGGCAGTTATGTAGGAAATACACCTCTTAACTATGGAGATAAAAGTATTGCAGGCACAACTAAAAGTGTAACACTGAAAAAGGATGGCTATAAAGATAAACATGTAAAAATAAGTAAAGAGGAAGCCCAAGTAGGACCTATTATAGGAGGTTTCTTTTTATTAGCACCATTTCTTTGGTCTTTAGGTTACCCAGACAACTATACATTTGAAATGGAATCCAAAGATTTATAACAAAATAAATAATATAACATGGATGTTCACTCCTAATGCCTTCATGAAAAATTTTCTTCTCCAGTCAAATTAAATACCATATTGAGAACAGTTGCTTTTTCTACTCTTCAATGAATAACAAATATTCAAAGCAAGCCCAACTTTCATAAGAAAATTGGTACTTTCTATTCATCAGCTAACCCTATACTAATTTTTTTCGTCTCACCACAGATTTATTAATTTAACAATACTAACAAGCAAATTCTTTCGCATCTTATCTTTTTCATCAATCATAAATAATTAGCATATAAATATGAATCAAAAGCCCTATAACCTGTGACATCGATAGAAACTCCATAGCAGTTTTTTTACCAATGCCTGACCTAATAAACATTATCATTCTTCAACAAAAATAGTCGCCCCTCTCATTTTTATCGGTTAAAAATAGACCAATTTTCGATAGGGGTTCCCCCATAATATTTTTGACTTTTCCATATTGATTTTAGGGCTTGCAGCAAACACTCTATTTCATGTCTAATGGGTCTGCTAAGTTTTCTCAAGTCAAATTTAAAGACTCATCCTTCATAGGTGTGGGAAATATCAACCTATGATGTTTTCTTGATGGATCTCGGAGGACAAGGATTATGTTAATTAATAAATCAGCTTTAGCCTTTTTTAGTTTGTTAGGCTTATCATCATTTGCAAATGCTTTTGACCCAATATGCTACGAAAGTGCCATAAACAGTGTTAAAAATCTTTCAAAATGTGACCTTAGTGACGCAGACTTAACGCAAGGAAGCAGTATTCCTCGAAAAGATTTCAATAACGTGACATTAACTCATGCTAACCTCACTAATGCTAATATGTATGGCGTTTATCTAAATAATGCTGATCTTAGATTTGCCAACATGAAGGGGATAACTCTATATTATGTAGAAGCTCAAGACACCAATTTTTCTTTTGCTAATTTAGAAAACTCAACATTGAATGTAGTAAACCTTTCTAGCGCTAAATTAATTCAAACAAATCTATCAAATAGCGATTTAACTGGTGCCTCCTTATTTTTTGCTGACTTTTCTGCTGCGAACTTACAAAACGCAAACTTAAGCTATACAATGATGGCTGAAACTGATTTCAAATATGCAAACTTTAGTCATGCTTCGGTTGAGGGAGCTGAAGCAGGCTCATCAAATTACAGCTATGCAAATTTCAGTAATGCCAATCTATGGCACGCCCAGTTGATAAATTCAGATTTTAGCTATGCAAATCTATCAAGTGCTAATTTATCTGAAGCTGATTTTCGTGGTGCCAATTTAACATCAGCCAACCTTGAAGGTGCTAATCTAGACCAGGCAAACTTTTGTGGTGCAACCTGGGTGGATGGAGAGCTATGCTATGAGGGATCAATTGGCTTTTGTCTAAAAGAAGGCTCAAATCCTGGGGAGTGTAACTAGGGCCTAAGTAGCCTTATATTTCACTTTAGAAAGATATTTGTCTAATAGTGCTAAGATAACTTTCAAAACACTGCTACTGACTCTTAACAGGTTTGTATAGATAAATAATTTATAGTGCTAACGTCTTGATCCTAATGACGCAATCACGCAGTTTAT
Organism: Zooshikella sp. RANM57; assembly: GCF_050749885.1. NCBI lineage: Bacteria > Pseudomonadati > Pseudomonadota > Gammaproteobacteria > Oceanospirillales > Zooshikellaceae > Zooshikella > Zooshikella sp. RANM57. The sequence continues at coordinate 46,425 of NZ_JBOIUB010000012.1, forward strand.
AGGTAAGCTTCTTATGAGGCTTACCCTTTTTTTAGTTTTGATATTAATACATCAAAAGACCTATTGGCGATAAACAGCTTCAATGTTATTCCCATCAGGATCATAAAGAAAAGCAGCATAGTAGCCTGGAACATACTTAAGTCGTAATCCTGGCTTACCATTGCATTGGTAGCCATTTTTATACCCTACATTATGGAACGCTTTTACTTTTGACTCATTGGCCGCCTTGAAGGCAATATGGAGGTTGGAAGAAGGAGAGTCTTTCTCAATCAAGAATAAAATACGCTCATCATCATTAATTTGTCCATATCCAGCAGCTGACTCACTTGACCATTTAGGCTCAATATCAAGAGGATCAAGTACACAACGGTAAAACTCTACACATTGCTCAAAATTCCTGATTTTGATTTCAAAGTAATCAATCATGACTTCTCCAACATTTTGTTTGTCTAACTTTTTATCAGAAGCTGCTAGGTACTAACCTAACCTTCATATCAAATTTTTTCTAAACTGCAATCAAAAAGCACTACTTCAGTCAAATTGGTGCCATTTTTGCTAACTTAGCTATACTTCCTAGTAAAGATTGTACTTGAAGAGGTAAAAGATGGCTTTATTCGATGTCGAGCTTGCAAATGCAAAAGAGGAGTATAAAGCCATCGATGGATTTCTTCACGAAACCTTTTATGATGTAGAGATTATTGATGAGTCAGGTCAGTGGACTGTTTATGCAGAAATTGCTTTTAAAGAAGCTGTTGCTATGATTCGTAAGAAATTTCCTCACTTAAGTGTCAGTCAACTTGTGATAAAAAATTTAGAATAATTTCTACCTCACCGAGTTTTCAGCAAATTAATGTAAAACAGGCTAGTCCGCATGGACAAGAAACATAGAATCTGGATTTGGGTAGGTGTCGTTATTTTTGTTGTTTTAGTAGCGACAATAGCACTCTTCCTATATATCGCTGATTTTTTTGTTAAAATAGTAGGAAGTATTATTGATATTCTATGGCTGCTGATTAGAGCTTTGTTTGGTATTCCTATTGAGTAGCAATGTAATTAAATAATCCTTAAAGAATTCTACTTAATGCGTTTATAAAATCATCTAGTCTCTAATCGTAATAACCCCGCGATAAGAATCAATGTCAAATCTAGAAGTAAAGATTTGATCTGATACTCAGAAAATATAATTACTCATAGATTTGTTAACCAATCTAGCTAAATTGCTACACTTCAGATAGAGTGTATACCTATTATCTAATTAAGGGCGTAATATGGAGTTTGATCATATTTTTATCTGTGTTAGTTCTCGAGCACCAGAGGCTGAGAAACTAAAAGTCTTTGGTTTAACAGAAGGCACATCGAATAAACACCCAGGTCAAGGAACAGCCAATCGCAGGTTCTTTTTCCATAATGCCTTTATTGAGTTTTTATATTTAGATAACCCTAATGAAATTAATAATGATATAACTAAACCTACACAACTCTCCGAAAGGTTTGTTAGTCACAAATCAACAGCCTCTCCTTTTGGTATTTGTTTTAGGCCGGAATCTAACACTACCAACAAAGCAGTTCCTTTTAAAAGCTGGGAATATAGACCAACATACCTACCTGAAACATTAAAAGTTGATATTGGAGTGGCTCCAATCACTGAGCCTATGTGGTTTTTCTTATCCTTTTCCTCAAGGCCTGACCAACAGTTTGATACAAAGCGTCAACCAATGGAACATTCTGTTGGTTTTAAAGAAATAACTTCAATGCGCATTTATATTCCAGCCGAAACGTATTCCGATCCCGCTACTCACGCAAATAATACTAATGGAATTGAAATTATAAAAGCGGATAAGCATCTAATTGAAATTGGGTTTGATAAGGAAACTTGTAAGAAGTCACATAATTTTATGCCCACCCTTCCCCTTATTTTTAAATGGTAAAATCAATGTATTATAACAAGGGTAATACAACACAGTAACAATTCATAAATAGGCCTAAAAATCCACCAATATACTTAAAACTTAGTGGCCAATACTAATATACCTTAGTGATGATTTTTCATGGCCACTAGAGTTTGTTCCTCTGACTCGACTCATAAAGAAATTGACTAATTCAGTATTATAAAATTTAATTCCTATATTCATCTCCACTCCCTCACTCATTGTATCTACATTACAACCTGTCGCAACAACAGTAAATACTTCTTTGGGAAATGTAATTGGAAATTTGGTTGTAGCAAGATATGTGTTATCTTTAACAATAAAATCTAATTTTCCCCATTGAAAAATTATTCCTCCTAGCCAAGATGGAAAGGTGATAAACCCATTCTGTTTTAATGAAACACTAAAACCAAACCTCAGTTTTCTTGGAGAAATATATTTTCCATCTACCTCTCCAATAACGAGTTCTTCATCCGTAGCTTGATCAGACTTATTTAAGTATTGTGAGTGAGGGTCTACTGTATTTTGATGTTTGTTAATTTTATCATTAATAGTCTTGACAGCTTTAACCGTTGCCAGCTTATCAGAACTATTATCACTTATTGCATCAGATTTAACATTTGGTAAGTTACCTAACCCAACATCAAACTTGGTTGGCTTATGGCCTTCATGGTAAACACGTTTATCATGATTTATCCCTGTATAAATTTCACCTGCAACACCAATATCCCCATTAAATATACCACCAGATTTGGATACAAAATTTTCATCAACATACTCTCGTGATGCCATCGCAATGGACAGATCTACTTTCAAATCAATATTGCCGGCATTTGCCACTTGTAGTATAACTTTTAAAAATAAGCTATTTGCTGTACCATTACCTTGTGGAATTAATGGCTTATAAGTACTTGGGTATTTACCAATACAAATCAGATCTCCTTGATCATCATACAACCCAAATTCTGTTACATAAAAACCGCCAACATCCACAGGAATAATAGCCTCAGCAACAACCCAATTTTTATTATGAGGATCAATATAGAGGTTTGTTAAGTTACCAGACCAACGTTCCCTTACTAAGTCCGTTGCTGACTCACTTGGAAATGTTTCTTTGCCTTCATCAGCATCACCATCACCTACTTTTATTTTAGTGAGCTTTAAGGTACCACCAAGTAATGCGGCATTGGTTAATTTTGCTTTACCTGTCTTTGTGAGTAAGTTGTAATATTGTTTCATCATGGTTTACTATAAAATTATCATACAAAATTATTCGTTAAAATGATTATCTCCTTTTTCAAAAAAGGGCATCAGGTGAAATTTTTCATCTTTTTTTGTGCAAATAATATACACCTTAGTATATTTACAACACGTTTTAAGTACATAATTAACGATCAGAATATATTAGTTACTACAAATAGAGGTTGTTTTGCTAAAAAAAATACTTGCGATACTTGTCATTTTTGTGCTGTCAGGCTGTGATTTTGAGGTTCCAGGTGCTGATGCGGCTTTTGGTAAACAAAATTTTGTATCAGCTATCTCAATTATTGAGTTACATAAGTTAAGAAACGGAGTATACCCTACAACCCTTAAAGAGCTTGAGTTTCTTGGCGACTGGGATGGTATATGGCTTTCAGCAGTGCGTTACGAAAAGTCAGGTGATGGCTATAATTTATACCTTGAACGTGGATGGGCAGGAAAGCCTTCATTAGAGTTCCCTGCAAAATTCAAACAGGGCTTAGGTCTTAAAAATACAAATGTTAAATGGGTAAATAATTAAGTATAAAGCTTATGCGCAATACCATGTTCATCTTCTTCTGACTGCTGGTTTTCTTCAGCAGCCAGACTTCCTTAAACACATTGTGTTAAAAATACTTTAGTTTAGTAACTCAGGCAAAAATAATGAAATAGCAGGAATATAGGTTACCAATCCTAAAAATAACAACAATAGCCCTAGCCACGGTAATGCAGCCTTGATAACCCAACCTATACTTTGTTGAGTAATACCAGCAGTCACAAATAAGTTTAGCCCAACGGGAGGCGTTAACATGCCTATTTCCATGTTCACTACCATAATAATGCCTAAGTGAATGGGGTCGATACCTAACTGGGTGGCAATTGGAAACAGGATTGGTGCCATAATCAATACTATAGCTGAAGGCTCCATAAAATTACCCGCAGCAAGTAGTAATAAGTTAACCACCAGTAAAAAAGCCCATGGAGGAAGCCCCATACTCACTATTGTTTCTGCAATAGCATGCGGAATGCGTTCAGTCGTCAATACATGTGCAAACAACATTGCGTTAGCAATAATAAACAACAGCATCAAACTTACTTTTGCAGCATCCATAACCACATTATTCACTTCACGATCAAAAAATGAACGTGGTATTGCCCAGGTAATTTGCCAAGTATTTCTGACCACAGCACGAACTATTTTTTCGTCTTGATAACGCCATGGTGTATTTCTTAATGGGCCCATATCACGATAACCAATGACCGCAATCAAAAAAGCATACACAGCAGCTACAGCGGCAGCTTCAGTTGGACTGGCTACACCACCATAGATAACGCCTAATACCAACACAATAAGAAATAAACCTCCTGTGGCCACTAAGCCGGTTTTAGCAAGTGTCCGCCAACCAGGGAAAGGTTGTGAAGGATAACGACGTTTTCGAGCAAACAAATAAATTGCAACTAATAATATTCCACCCATAAGCAAACCTGGTATCAATCCTGCCATAAACATCCGTGTTGCAGATACCTCCGTTGCAGCAGCATATACCAGCATAACAATAGAAGGTGGAATTAATATACCTAAAGTGCCAGCATTCGCAATAACACCAGCGGCAAAGGATTGCGAATACCCAGAGCGAACCATACCTGCAATAACAATACTACCAATTGCTGCTACTGTAGCAGGTGATGAGCCGGAAACGGCCGCAAATAGCATACAAGCAACCACCGATGCCATAGCCAAACCACCACGAACATGACCCACACCCGCTACGGCAAAATTAATAAGTCGTTTAGCAACACCACCCGTAGATAAAAAAACGGATGATAAAATAAAAAATGGAATGGCTAGCAACGTATAATGGCTAGAAGTTGACTCAAATATCTTAAGTGCAATCGATGCTAAGGAGTCATTAGAAAATAATAATATCGTTGAAACACTCGCAATCCCTAATGCCAATGCAATTGGCATTCCTGTCAACATACATAGTAAAAGTACCAAAAATAAAGTTGCAGTAGTCATAATCTATTCCCCACAGATGAAACGTGTGATGTCACCATGACTCCAGGGGACTTTGTCTGATCAGATTTGGATTCTTCTTGTTCTTGTTCTTGTGCTAATGCCAAGCTTTCTTCAGCTTCATCTAGTAACTCAAAACTGTCAACTTGACGGGTAAGCAACATCCATAGTAATGACATTAACCTAAGTGCTAATAGTACAAAACCACCAAATAAAATACTCATCGCCTGCCACTTGGGAAGTGGAATATCTTCCATGGTCAGACCGATTAATTTTAATTTACCCAAGTAAATCCAACTGCCGTATAATAAAACACCGCAGTAAAACAAACACCCTATCACAGCTAACACTGAAATCCAGCGACGTACTGCACTGGGAAATAGGCGTACTAATGCATCTACACCAATATGGGCTCCTACTTTTAAACCATAGGAAACCCCAAACAATACAAACCATGCCCCTAAATATAAGGTCACTTCTTCCATCCATAACCAACCAGTATTAAACACAAAACGAAGAATGACTTCTAAAAAAACCAGAAGTGTCATACTCACTAATAACAGTCGAATAATGGCTGCCTCAACAATAGCAAGGTAATGCCCAAACATGCTATTTCCCCTTTTATCTACCTTTCACGAATGTATTTATTTGTTAGCCACACTATTTATGACACGCTAACGTTAAAATAGCGTTCGCTGTGAGTATTTTTTACTATTTTAGGTAACAATTATTTAATATACATTTTCCCTAGTGGCCCATGAGCAATCCTACATTACACATGTACCACTAGTACGTTTAAATATTTAGTATTAATTAACTTGGTTCGCTTCTTGGGCTGCTTTAATCAGGTCTGCACCAATTTCATCTTGAAATTCCTTCCATACGGGTGCCATTGCCTGTTTCCATTGTTGACGCTGAGCAGATGAGAGTTCTATGACTTTTGATTTTTTACTGGTAATAATCGCTAGCTTATCTTGCTCATCTTTTTCCAAAGCAACTTTATTTCCATAGTCAATCGCTTCTTGCAGGCTTTTTTCGACAATAGGACGAATTTCATCGGGTAATCCTGACCAGAATTCTTTTGATGTAACAACAATATAGTCAAGCACACCATGATCTGTTTCTGTTATGTGCGACTGTACTTCAAAAAACTTTTTCGAATAAATATTCGACCAAGTATTTTCCTGCCCATCAATGGCTTTTGTCTGTAATAAAGTAAATACTTCTGAAAAAGGTTTTTTCACAGGGTGTGCATTAACCACCTGAAATTGTGCTGCTAACACGTCAGATGCCATTATTCGGAATTTCTTTCCTTTGGCATCAGCAGGTGCAAAAAGTGGATCATTAGCCGACAATTGTTTCATACCATTATGTAAATACCCTAAACCCGTTAATCCTTTACTTTCTAGACTAGCCAGTAGTTTTTGGCCCTCTTTGCTCTGTTGAAAACGATCTACAGCCTGCATATCATCAAACAAAAAAGGCAAATCAAATATTTGAAATTTTTTTGTATACGTTTCTAGTTTGGATAAAGAAGGTGCTGCGAGTTGCACATCCCCTAAGATTATTGCTTCCAATACTCTATCATCATTGAATAATTGAGCATTAGGAAAGACACTTACCTTAACTTTTCCAGGTAAACGTTGTTCAACGAGTTTTTTAAAACGAATGGCCATCTTTCCCTTAGGCGTATTTTCTGCAACGACATGAGAGAATTTAATTTCAATTGGGGCTGCACTCAATGCACCAGCAACGATAGAAAAGATAAAGCACATTGTTGTTATTAGTTTACGCATGTTACTCCCTCTTTATTATTATCTAAGTTTATTGCTCATAAGCTTACTCACCATGATATCCATGTACTAAAGTACATCTTATTGCATGGGGTTATCATGCCTTATTCACATGACAACGTATTGAATAGGCAAACCTCGCGCCAAAATAATAAATCCTTTAATATCAGATAGTTAAAAATAAAGAGGAGAGATAATGCATGGAAAATGACACATCAAAGACATGTCAATGGGTGGAGTTCCACCCATTTATTTCTGTCTTCGTTTACCGCAACTCACTATACCCTTCCCTGTGGATATATGCTTACTAAACATGAGTTATTTACTACACAAATTAAATATTGGATGCTTTTAGTTTTATAGCGAGTAGTCAGCGCGATTCAAGCTATATTTTTTTAATTTATCATAAAGCGTCTTACGCGCTAGCCCCAATTCATCCATAACGGTTTTAAGGCGTCCTTGATGGCGAATCAAGGCATCCTCTAATAATGCCCGTTCATAAGCCTCTACCTTCGTAGATAACTTTTCTGAATCCATTAAATTAGATGATACGGTGCTCCATCCATTAATATCAAATTCGCCACTTTCACCTAATAATACGTAGCGCTCAGCAATATTCCTTAATTCCCGAACATTACCTGGCCAATCATGATTTAATAACGCTTGTCGCTGAGCAAGTGAAAGAGGGATAACCTCGTGACCAAAACGTGCACTAGCAATCGAAGAAAAATGTTGGAACAGTAGTAAAATATCTTCTTTTCGGTCTCTTAAGGGAGGGATATTGATTGTTACGACATTCAGACGATAATATAAATCAAGCCGGAATGAGCCTTCTTCTGATCGTTTTTTTAAGTCATCTTTAGTTGCCGCAATCACACGTATATCAACAGGTATTAACTCATTGGTACCTAGCCGTTCAACATGCCGCTCTTCTAAAACACGCAAAAGTTTCACTTGTAAGTTAACTGGCATGCTTTCAATTTCATCTAAAAATAAAGTACCACCATTTGCATATTCAAATTTTCCTTTTCGACTTTTGTTTGCCCCCGTAAATGCACCTTGAATATGGCCAAATAACTCACTTTCAATTAACGCTTCTGGTAACGCCCCACAGTTAATCGCAACAAAAGGACAGGTCTGCCTGATACTATGTTCATGTAAAAAGCGGGCAATAAGTTCTTTACCACCTCCTGTTTCACCTTGTAGTAAAATATCAGCTGGTGCATCAAGCACTTGTTGTACTAAGCGACGAAGTTGCTTGATTGCAGGTGTATTACCCAGAATACGAGGACCTGGGCCACCCTGCGCAGATATTTCTTCCCTTAATGCCCTGTTTTCCAGAGTCAGACTGCGCTTTTCTACAGCTCTACGGATGACTTCAACAAAATGTGTTTGAGTAAATGGCTTTTCTATATAATCGTATACTCCAGCCCGAATGGCTTCAATGGCTGTACTGATATCTCCATGTCCAGTCAATAGGATAACAGGCAATTCAGAATCTAACTGATTTAACTTCCTAAATACCGTCATACCATCCATGTCTGGCATGTGCAAATCCGTGACTATTACCCCATGCCAGTTTTCGTGAACTAATGATAAACACTCTTGAGCGGTTGCAAAACACCTTACATTTATATCCGCTAAGGTTAAAGTTTGCTCGACAACAACACGAATATCTTCATCATCATCAATAAAAAAAATCTGATTAAGCATATCGCTTGGCGATGTGGAGTAATTATGGGTCAGACTACTTTCCATATAATAATTCTCTACTACATTTCACTTATTTTTTTACAACAGTTTGCTTCCTCAGGAATACGACTTCTAAATCTCACTGTTTTTAAAACGGTTTTAATTTTCACCTTACCCATTCTTTACAGCAGGAATACAAACACTAAACACAGCGCCACCTTGAGCATGATTTCTTACAGTAATACACCCACCAGTAGACTCAATAATACGTTGGGAAATGGCCAACCCTAACCCTAATCCTTGACCATTACCTTTCGTTGTATAAAATGGTGTAAACACTTTATCCAATAAATGTTCTGGTATGCCAGGGCCATTATCATGAACCTCTAATTTTATTTCTTCTTGAACTCGTACAAGACTTACATTAATGACACCATTTGTTTGGTTAATTAACGCATGCATTGCATTCATCAATAAGTTCACCACCACTTGTTCTAGCCAGACACTATCCCCTTTAACCCATAGTCCATTCTCTGGCAACTGACTTATGACACTGATGTGCTGCTTCTCTAACTGCTGATTAAGTAAATCAATTGCACTTTGAATCGCAGTAACAGCATTTATCGTTGCTAATTCTCCAGGCGTTTTTCGTGCAAACACTTTAAACTGAGCAACAATATATCCCATACGTTCACACAGTCGGTTAATTCGCTGAAGATTTCCAGCAACTAATTGCGTCTGCTGATTTTCAAGGAATACTATACTATTTTCTGTCAGACCTTTTATCGCAGTAATGGGCTGGTTCAGCTCATGATTAATACTGGCTGACATTTGTCCTAAAACGGCCAGTTTTGCGGCTTGGATAAGCTCTTCTTGAGCTTGTCTCAATTGTGCTTCAGTATATTGTCGTTCTTCTATCTCCTGCTCAAGCCGTCTGTTTGTTTTCATTAGGTCTTGTGTACGCATTAATACCCGTGTTTCAAGCCGGTCTCTAGCCACACGAAGCTGACGTTCCGTTCGATAACGTTGCCAAATAAATAACCCAACAAGCAATAGTACCCAAGCAATTAATCCATACACTAACAGTGTTTCATTCACTCGCTGCTGGATCTCATCCCAGTTATACCAAATATGTAATACCCAACCTGCTTCAGGCATTATTAATTGTTGTTGCAAGTACGAAGAATGAGGCTCAGCAAATTCACCTATAAGGGTAATTTTATGAAGTTCTGCAAACACAGATGCAGAATCTTCACCAATAGGAATCACTTGTTGTACAAAGGTAGAAATTGTACGTCGTGCATAACGTTGTTCCTGCTTTAATTGATTGTGCTGCTCAGCTGTCAGTTTACCCAGAGAATGAAATAACCATTGTTTTTCACTGCTGATAAAGACGACTCCCATCGTATCGGTTACCAATAATCGAGCAGCACCATGGCGAAAAGCACTTTGCCATGATTGTTCAATATTAGCCAAATCCACTTTAACTACAACAATGCCCAGCAATTTATTACGCTGAAACACCGGATAAGAAAAATAATAGCCTCGTTGTAAGGAGGTTGTACCAAGCGCAAAATAACGTCCTGCATCCCCCTCTTTGGCCTTGTGATAATAAGGACGAAAACTAAAGTTGCGGCCTAAAAAACTTTGTGGCTTTTTCCAGTTACTGGCAGCAATAGTTGTTCCCTGCTGATCCAATAAATAAATATCTGCTGCCCCCATTATGCTATTAGTGTGTTCTAGATAACGATTGATAGGCTGTAACTCAGCTTTTTGTCTGGAACTACTCAAAAATTCAGTCACTATTGGCTGTTGTGCTAACAGCTCTGGTAAATTTTCATACGTCGACAGCATGCCTCGTAGGGTTGCTCTAAACCGATAGAGTTCCCCTTGCATTTCACTTGCAGAGGTTGCCAGTACCTGTTGTCGAACAACAGGTTCTTGCCAGGCTAATAATCCCACTAAACCTGCCGACCATACTAGTAACACCCACAACCAACCAACTTTACTCGTTAACCCCTTCATGCCAGTACTTCCTGCTTCTAGCACGCTCATCATCAAGCTTTTTGTTAATTTTTACGCTCATTATTATCAGGAACAGTTTAACCAGCCATAGACAACCCAAACAAGCAAAATGAATACCTTTTACACTTAAAACAACTACTGTTTGCTGACCACCACAAATTTGTACAAGACCTGCACAATTACTTTGCAACGATCGTTCTAAAGAGAGTATATTATTGAGCTGCCACTTATTGAGATTACAGCTGTTCAATGTGGCCAGGGAAAGGTCAGTCACATAATTGCGGTTAACAAAATCAGGAAAGGAACAATGAGCAGCAATTTCACTATTGAAGCACTTCGTGCATCAACAGTACATTCTGACACGTCACTTAAAGCTCAAGATATTATGACTTGTAAGGTGCTGACAGTGTCGGAACATTGGTCTCTCGCAGTTCTTGCTAACTTTTTTGCACGCCACCATATCTCTGGGGCACCCGTATTAAATCAACAAGGAAAGATATGTGGTGTTGTCACTATGTCCGATATCATTCGCCATGAATATATACCGGCATTAGCTCTGTTTAGTGACTTATTAGAAAAAAAAGCACACATCACAGATGACATTTGTTTTACTCACTTATTAGGTAATGATATTGGCGAAGAAACACACCTCGTTAATGAAATAATGAATACAGATGTTATCGTCGTTCGTTCTAATACATCACTGGAAGAAATTATTAACACCATGATTGATGATAATGTCCATCGGTTGTTTGTCTGTGAAGGGGATGAAATACTCGGCGTCATTACCACGATGGATGTTTTAAAAGCAGTGCGTCAACAGCTTAGATCATTAAAAACATCTGTCGCTTAAGAGTCAAAAGGGATAACGAATATATAACATTTCGGTGATTATCAAAAAAGCGTCTACACTATTACTCGTATAATATCATTAAGCAACGTTTTGATAATGAGCTTTAAAAAAACACTATAGTATCAAGCCGTTGATTGACTGATATGTTATCTAACACAAGCTGCACTGAACGAAGTGCAATCACCGCAGTAGGTTGATCATGCAGCTTTTTACACACACGATGTCAGTCGCGGCGTTCACTGTTCGCTTAGCACTGAAGCTTAAACAAGTCGATTTTGAGCAGTTGGCAGTGCCTCATTTAACGTCAGTTAAGGCATTTAATGCGCCTGCACAATCTATGAATCTTCCATTATTACAGGACTATCAATTAGCTATAAATCAACCACTTGCTATATTGGAATATCTTGATGAAAAATACCCACGACCACCTCTATTACCGGAGGACATTGGCTTACGTGCCAGAGTACGAGCATTTGCACATTCAGTTATTGGAGAGGTTTACCCTTTAGCAAATCATCAAATTTTGAATTATTTATCACAAACTTTATTGATTAAGGAGCAATTACAAGCTCGTTGGCTGCAAGACTGGCTGCAAGGTAATTTACAAAAGCTTAATCAGTTGTTAGAGGATAATGCTGAGTGGGGACCATTTTGTTTTGGGTACGAACTCACACTTGCCGATTTAGCACTCATTCCACAACTTCACTATGCTCAACAGCTTATGATTGATTTGTCAAAACTGCCTATATTAGTACAAATATATCAATATTGTATGCACTTAAACCTTTTTCAAGAAGCTATTAATAGCCCGAGTTTCAGATGTTATTGGCCAGGAAAAAAAGTAACTTAATTATTAAGCTATCCCTCTTAAAAATATTGATGTTCAGCGAAGTATTTTATTGACAAAAACCACCACGAATAATGCCATAGTGAAACTCCCCGCAAAAGCTTCAATTGCAGCTACTAGACGCGTCAAACCAACAGGTGTAAAGTCTCCATAACCCAACGTAGTGAATGTCACTACACTAAAATAAAGACAATCCGTTAAACCATACATATTTTTCAGAAAACCATGATCCCAGTTAAATTTGACCAATTGACCACTATCAGCGACGCCTATAAAAAAATAAGCAACTGCACACAAGGCAATCAGTGAAAATGAAAAAAATACTACACGAAGTGGACGTTGCCCATAGCCACATAATAAATCAACTAATTTTGAGAAAAATCTGAGCGCTGACCAGCGTGGCATTTGATAACGCCGCATAATCATTTCTCGGTGAAAAAAATAGCCAGACACATCAAATAACCCCTGTGCTTCACACGTTTTACGAATACTACGATACACCTCTTCTGCTTCTTCATAAAACTGTTTCATTTCATGATATTTACGCTGAATCTTGGCCTGAATAGCTTTTTTTTCCTGAAGGATGTATTTTCCCCAAAAAATATTTTCTAATTTTGCCTGTGTTAAGTCTGCTCCAAGTAAATTACAGTCTTCCAAATTAGCACAATGTAAATTCGCTCTGCATAATTTCGCTTTCATTAACGATGCCCCTTTTAAATTAATTTTAAACATATGGGCATCTGATAAATTAGCACGATAAAAATCCGCATAGCTGAGATCATAACCTACTTTTGAACCACGATTAACTAAATCCACATCACATAAATTTGCACCGCGAAGCTGGAAACCAACCATGTTCTGTAAACTTTTTGCGTAAGTTTCCAAGCGCACTTTGACCTGAGCATCGGTTTTATCAACCTCTGGATCTCGCCAGTAGACCAAATCGAAAATAAGAGGGTCAACCTTTGGCTCTTTAGTATTTACACGGTTGTTATCCGCTACTGGCTCTGTTTCCTTATTATCGTCAGAAAGAGGAGTAGCGCTATGACTTGCTGTAGCGTCTTCATTACTGACGTGGGATGTCAATGGAATATGTTGAGACATAGGGTTACACCCAAATTTCCTCGAGTCCACACCACAGATAATCTTACCTATCACAACGTACTTTGGTCATTATAGACGCAATTCCTTTAGCCTGATTCTTGTTAATCTTCACCAAGCAAGTGATAAAATGAGCCACTTCGGCTTTGCTTATCCTCTATACTCTAATTTGAGGAGTTACTTAGCGATGATACGCTAACAACAGGGAGCAATGCTTATGTCTCTTGCTGCAACGCTTGCTCAATATCTTCAACAAAATCAAGTTAATTACCAACTTCACCCACATCCCCAAACCCAAAGCGCGATACAAACTGCGATTGCTGCACATGTGCCTCTTGCTCAACTAGCCAAAGCCGTTCTACTGGAAAGTCCACAGCCTTCTTACTTACTGGCTGTATTACCCGCTCTTGCCCGTGTTCACATAGAACTACTTGAAGACTTAATGGAAACCCCATTTCATCTGGTCCCAGAGCGACGCTTGCAATCTTACTTTCATGATTGCTTACCTGGTGCTATTCCTGCCTTAGGAGCTGCTTATACCATTCAGCTCATTTATGATGACACATTACTTCAACAACCCACTATCTATATCGAAGCAGGCGATCACGAAAGTTTAGTGTGTATATCAAATGACCAGTTCCAGCAGCTTATGAAAGGTCAAATGCATGAGCATATTTGTCAACAATCATCTTCGTTAGTTATGATTAGCAGAAAATTTGTATAGTCACAGCAGCAAGGATGTTTCCATGGCAACAAAGGAAACGGAAGGTGTTATTAAGTATCAGTTACACCACCATCAAGAACCTATCACAATTTCTACTTCACTTTCTAAAGCACTTACAGCATGGCGTTCTATCTTGCTAAAACTGGAAGTGATCGGCCAAGATGCTCGTCGTTATCAAGGTTATGGCTTTGGTAACCTCAGCGCCAGAAGTGAACATGACACTTTCTATATTACAGGCACTCAAACGGGAGAATACTCCGTCTTACAAGAGCGACATTATGCGGAAGTGATAAAAGCCAATATTAGTGAGTTTAGTATTTATTCCCGAGGTCTCACTAAACCATCATCCGAAGCCTTAAGCCACAGTGCTATATACCAAGCAAACCCAGACATTCATTTTGTCTTTCATGGTCACTGTCCAGAAATTTGGCAAATGGCCAAACAACTCAATTTCCCAACAATACCCGCAACTGTCGCTTATGGAACACAAGCAATGGCTGAAGCTGTTGCCAAGCTGTTACATGAAAGTCCAGAAACTAGTGGTATTGTCATGGAAGGACATGAGGATGGGGTTATCACGTTTGGTCAAACAGCAGAGCAAGCAGGACTAACATTTGTGGCTTGGCTTGCTGCATCACAACAGTATACAAACTAAACCAAGCCACAAACATTAAAAAAACAGGTATAAGTAAGGACTTTTTATACTATTTGAATCATCGTTGTCGTATCGAAAAAGTCCAAAAAAACTGTATATAACTCACATTCCATGTTTTTATGAATTAACGATACTGGCGGTATATTTTTTCTATTGAACCATCCTGACGCATTTTGCTAAGTGCATCATTCAGTTTTTTAACTATTTCTGGATTGGTATCTTTATTCAATGCTAAATAAAGGTCGTTTTTATTAAAAGAAAACACTTGTTTTAACCCAGTCAAACCTTCCTGCTTAGCTAAATAAGGACCAGATAATGAGCCTGTTGCCCAAATATCTATTTTATTAATTTTCAACTTCCTGACATTCAACTGATCGCTATGTGCTTCAATAACACTGATACCTCTATTGGTAAGAAATTTTGTCAGTGCATCATCTTTGTATCCACCTACTTTCCATGGCTTCGCATCTGATAAGGAGTTTATGCTAATAGGAGAATCGGCCTTAGTCAGTAATACCCAGTATTCCTCGGCTAAGGGACCAACCCACTGAAAGAGTGCTTCTCTTTCAGGCGTTCTCGACGTTGAAAAAACACCATAATTTTTTTGCTTTATAGCTGTTTCATAGACACGTTTCCATGGAAAACGCAAGGTTACCCGGTAATCAACATCAGCGCGTTTAAACATTAATCTCACGATATCTGTCGTAATTCCCGTTACATTACTACCACGAGCAAAGTTTTTTCCATCTGCCGACATATTTAAGGGGGGAAAATTTTCAGTGAGGAGATGAATAGTTTCTGCATGTACTGCAGGTGTAATTAAACTCCATAAGATGAGCCCCATCCCAAGCACTTTAGACAACATACTGGCTCCTTTAAACTTTTAGCCTTTTCTGCATAAGTTAAGTGTTAACACGCTGTTTGTTCACCCATATATCCTTCACACATCATTTTTAGCGCTTATTGTCACCCTAAAAATTCTTTGCTATGGATTTTGTTACTCGCCAACCAGTCAACACTTCAATAACGATACGGCTTCACAACTGCTTCCTTGGCATGTATTGCTTCCCAGCTCACATAAAATGCTAATTGCCTAACGTTGTAGAACCCACTCAAAGATATAACCACGACACAAAACATACGTAAACGCTGTATATATTTGACTCTAAATTCAAGCGTGATTACATCATTACAAATTTGTTGATAGTTTACCCATAACCAAAAAAAAGCTGCAATAAAATCTCTCTCAATTATTCACGTCTAACACATTCACTAGTAATATCAGGTATTATAAAAAAACAAATGACGAATCCCAACTGAGTATGGTTTTCCCTATCAAGCAGCCCCAGTAATAAAACATTTTTATTCCAGTGCAATGATAAGCATCAAACAAGTTCTTTGGCTAACTACACTTTATGTGCTGTATTGCAGCTTATCTGGCTGTAGCCTGCAACCACCTTCAGATCAATCACCCACGCTGTACTCTGAAAGTGACTGTCACAATTACCTGACTGAGCAATATCACCAATTCTCCCAAGACTATTCTTTGGATCAGCAACTCCAGCCTGTTCCCCACTATCCTTATGTGCGCATAAACCGTATTTTAGCCAGTTACATTTATACGCTTGACTCTAAACCTCGTCGATCTACCTGGCTAGCGCAAGCTTATCAGGAAACCAATAAGGCCTGGAAAATTGATATTGCTAACTTACCAAAATCCTATCAAGCACGCCATGGTCAGAAAATTGACAGCTGCCTCAAGCAAACATTTCACAACTTATTAAATGATGATCAGTTTTTTAGCATTCTACGCAAATTCCGTTACCCAGAAGCCTATATAACTTGGCGACAATGGGCTGGACTTTATCCTCTGACACAGTACTTTTTAGTACCTGGAATTGCCGCATGGCATAAAGAAGCAACTCAGCACTTTAATCAAGTCAACGCTAAGATGCTCAAAAATAAAGCCATTTATCAAGTTCACCCTAAGGTGCCATCCGCCTTTTCCCTAAATACAAGTACATTACAACGTTGGTTTAAACAAGCCTACCAAAGTAACGCATTACAACTGCCAACCCTAAAGCCAGAGCAGTTACAAAAACTGCTTCATCACTATGCACCTGTTTGGTCTATCAATCATCAAGGAAACTATGACATACCAGGAAAAGTGGTATTAACACCACAACCGACGGTTAGACCACAACCCGTGACCTATACCCATACCTCCATGACCAGGTTTCATGGCAAAACCCTCTTGCAGCTTAACTATATTATTTGGTTTAAAGAGCGACCTGCCAGTGGCATTTTGGATATTTACAGTGGCAATCTAGATGGAATTATTTGGCGAGTCACATTAACTGAAAAGGGAACACCTCTTATCTTCGACAGCATTCATACCTGTGGCTGTTATCATACTTTTTTCCCCTTATCAGAAAAACTGCAAGCCAAGCAGGTTACTAATCACTTAGAGCCACCTTTAATTATTCCTATTTCTTCACCAGAAGTTGATCTCTCTGCTCGCTGGGCGATTACAATCAGTTCAGCTGAACACCACATTATTGGGATCCAACCACTAGAGACTAATGCTACTGCTTTGCACACAGCCAAACCTTATACACTACTAAGTTATGATGAACTCAGAAGTTTATCGCTACCCTCCAAAGAGCGAAAAAGTCTCTTTGATCAGGAATTTGGTGTCGTTTCCAGTACTGAACGTGCCGAGCGATGGATATTATGGCCATCAGGTGTCCCATCCCCCGGCGCTATGCGTCAATGGGGAAATCATGCCACATTATTCATTGGGCAACGTCACTTTGATGATCCCTATTTACTGAGTCGCTTATTTCGCTGGAAATAGTTTCCCTGTTCAGCGTGACACAAGTATGTGCTGTCAACGCAGCCAAGCAGCTATACAAAAAATCAACACCAGAATTAACAACAACCAACGCAATATAGTCTGGGGTACATTGACTGCGAACTTTACACTCACATATGCCCCAGCCATGCTACCAATTGCGACCAATAAGCCTGGAACCCATAAGACCAAGTCATGAATAATAAAAACAACCAATGCAACTAAGGTAAATGCAGCTGTACAGGCTAATTTTAGGGCATTAGCACGTACCAAGTCATAGCGCAATACACCACTCAACGCAGCAATTAATAAAAATCCCACACCCGCTTGTATAAAACCACCATAAACCCCTGTCGCAAATAGTGCCCACCAGCCCACCTTATGCTGTGTCACATCTAACACGGTGTTTTCTGAATTAGATTGGACCAAAGCAGGCTTAACAATCATTAAAATGACAATACTCATCATTGTCACTAACAACACAGGCTTTAGCAGTGCATTTGGCAACCAGGCTGCACTTAATGCCCCCAACATACTACCCAGTAAAGTTGGGATGACGATAGGTTTAACTGCAGAAGTATCTAGCTGATTATACTTATGAAACCCTTTCATTCCCGTCAAACATTGTAGAAAAACTGACACACGATTTGTCGCATTAGCAACATCTGCAGGTATACCCAATAGCATGAGTGCAGGAAGTGTTAGCATTGATCCACCACCAGCAATCGTATTAATGAAACCGGCAAAAAAACCTGCACCAATTAAAGCCCCCACTAAAACAGCAGAATACTGAATGTCAATTAACATCACGATTAACCACGCTAAGCTTTATTTATTATTTGTACTGCTTTGAAGCGATAAACGAAATTACCTTAGGCAACCAAGAATATTATGTGATTGTAGGAAAATAGGGAGGAATACAAAAGATCGCGTATAGTTGCTTGACAGTAATTAACTAATGGTTGTACTGAAAAAACGCCTAAAAGGAAAGTATAAGGGGTACATTTCTTAATGTACCCCATCAGTGATATTTTTACTTAGCAAGCTGCAGGTTCTTTTTCGGTAATAGCATCAGATTTCGGATACCCAAAAATGATAGCAATAATTGCAGAAAGTCCTAGTAACCAACAGTAATGGACATTACCAACCAAATCAAGTGGAGACATACTTGCTACAGAACCAGCGAGTAATATCTGTGCGCCATAAGGTAATAAGCCTTGCACAACGCAGGAGAAGATATCCAATAAGCTAGCACTTCGCCGTCCATCAATCCCACTTTTGGTCGCAATTTCCTGGGCTGAGCTGCCTGAAATTAAAATAGCCACTGTATTATTGGCAGTAAAAAATCCCGCAATGCTCACAAGTGCACTTATTCCAGCTTCACCACCACGAAGCTGTAAACCTCGACGTTCAGTCAGTCGCTGAATTAAACTGACCAAAAACGTTAATCCACCTCTTGCTTTCATAATGGCACTCAAACCACCAATGAACATAGACAGCACCATGATTTCCAACATGTTACTGTAACCATCAAAGATGTTGGTAGATAACGTTTCGATTGTATAATCAGGGGAGTGGTACAAGCCTGTTACTCCAGCGATGATAATACCACTCATCAACACAACTAACACATTAACACCCGCTAATGCCAACCCCAGTACAGCTAAATAGGGCAGCACTAAAAGAAAGTTAAATTCTTCTGGTTGCGGCATACTACCTGTATCACCAAGCACAAAGAGAACAACCATTGTTAGCACGGCTGCAGGAGTAGCAATAAGGAAATTCAGTTTGAACTTATCACGCATTTCACACCCTTGTGTGCGCGTTGCCGCAATCGTGGTATCTGAAATAATGGATAAATTATCACCGAACATAGCACCACCAATCACCGCACCAACAGCCAAGCCTAGTGAAACATCGGCTGTATTCGCAAACCCCACTGCAATAGGTGCCATTGCAGCAATAGTCCCCATAGAGGTGCCCATGGCTGTTGCGATAAAAGCTGAAATCACAAAAATACCAGGTAATATCAGCTGCTGAGGGATAATGTGTAAGCCTAGGTTGACCGTTGCATCAACACCCCCTATGGCTTTAGTTACACTCGCAAATGCACCTGCCAGTAAAAACACCATACACATCATGACGATATTCATATCGCCAATCCCTCTCAGGAAAGTTTCAACCTTTTGATTTAAGGTTTCACGTCCCATCATCATTGCAATAATAATGGCAGGTAATACGGCAACAGGAGCCTTTATTTGGTAGAAAGCAAAGTCTATGTTTTGCTGTGAATAATAAATACCACTGCCCAGAAATATAACTAAAAATACCAATAAAGGTAACAGAGCTATTGGACTACCCTGCACTGTTTTCATGATAAATAATACACCCCTTTAGATAACCTACTGCAAAAGCAACAACATCACCTACCTAACACCTAGTTTTAAACAAAATAGTATTTCTACTTATTTTACTTTAGTCAGGATAAGCGCCTTATTTGCGACTGGATGTTATAGCCTAAAACTTCGCCCTGATATCAGCATGTCATACATCGTTGTTAACACCATTTACTGTGTAAACTTTGTGCGTGATTTTTCAGGGCTAGCGATTGTAAGTTATCCCACCACGCCTGTACATAAGGCCTATTGGATGTATATGTGCAATATTCATAATAATTTGATCTACTTTAATACTCTTTAGTAATTACATGTAGACTCTCTAAAGAACAACACCAGAAAATGTCCAGATTAAGATGAAGAAGGGTCCTTATCTAATGTCTTAATGAAAATCAGTCAATAAACACACTGTATAAGTCAAACCTAACTGTCTTACAATTTCAAAACGTTATAATTAGCTTCAAACCTTATCAACACACTTTAAGCCTATAAGTCAATTTAGTGAGGGTAAACTATACTTGCGAAGTTTTGCATTGAATTTCGAGGTTACTCATAAGTCTTGGGTTTACAGGTATTTAATGGATCATAGGTCACAAATGGTGAAACACTAATGTTTAACACTCCAAAACAGAATCATCGTTCAAATTTCAACCTGTAATAGCATTAAAAGCGACAACAATCACACAGAAAAATGTTTCACCCGCTATATAATACCGGTCCAGACTAAACAGCTCATTATGTGTAAGACGTCGCAACCACTGTAATCAATTGGCTAAGCATTCACCGATATAGATCATACTTCACAATTATGCGGTTGCCTTTGCTCACAAGTGATCAATGACTGAACCCTGTGACCGAACAAAAGTCACATCATTACATCTAGGGTGGGGATTCATTGGACCTTAAGTTGGCCTTTTCCCATAATGAAAAATGTTTAGCCTGGAACCTAACAATAGCGGACACCATGATTGCTCATATGAAAACCCAGGGAGCTTTAATGAGACACTACCAACAGCTAACACTCTCGTTAATACTCGTCTTAGCTGCTACAACATCAAGTGCAAACTCCGCAGAGCATGCAATACAGCCCGTGGTCATCAACATGCAAAACTGCTCAAGTGAAACACCAGAGAAAAAAGACGACAACAGTACAACCAGCAAAGACAAAGCAGAGCAATCAGCACAACCACAAAAAACCATCGTATACTGTCCTGCCGAGAAAACAAAAGATGCTCAGGGTGGCAAGTATGTTGTTGGTGAAATTGAGTGGGTAACCCTTGATCCTCCTGGTGTTGTCTATAAGGCACGTATTGATACAGGGGCAACCACATCATCACTTAATGCGTTTGATATTACGCCATTTGAACGTGATGGTGAGCGCTGGGTAAAGTTCAAACTGACTGATCCAGAAACTAACGAAACAGTTGAAATGAGTCGTAAAGTAGCTCGTAGGATTCGTGTTAAACAACATGGTACAGATGGGCATCGACGCTATACTGTAAAAATGCGTGTTCGACTGGGCACTATTGATCAGCGAATTGAATTCTCTTTGGCCGATCGGAGCGAATATGATTTCCCCGTTCTCGTTGGCCGTAACCTACTCAAAGACATTGCTGTTGTTGATGTCAGCAAAAAACTCTCTAAAAAGCCTATCATTACTGAAAATGTCAGTGATAACCGGAGTGAAAACCAAACAGCAGCGTCTAAACCAAGTAGTACAGAAGAATCAGCCAAACAAGCTGACTCAAAAGAGAATCCCAAACCTACTGAAGCAGCTCCTACTTCAACACCAACTAACGATACTAAAGACAAACCTAAAGCTACCCCAAAGCCATCAGCAAAACCTCAGCCTTCGCCTTCAAACAAGCCTATCAAAGAGCCTAAAAAAAATAGTACTCCAGACCAAACCGCAAACGGAAAGCCATAAATGTCATCTAAAGTTCAGGTTTATTTATTTGCCTTTATTCTTATCTTTATTGGCATAGGTTTAACCATTTACAAAAATAGTGTCCTTGAGTTCCCTTTACTACCAGGTGAACGAAAGGCGCTATGGACTGTAGAAGCCAAAATAGAGTTTCAAGCAAAAGATGAGCCGGTCATTGTGTCTTTTGCATTACCCCACAACCCTCCCAAAATGACCGTCCTTGACGAAGACTTTACTTCTTCTGGTTATGGCTTTGGCTGGGATAACAATGCGCAACAACGCCGTGCACAATGGGCAACTCGTAAGGCAACCGGCCGACAAGTACTTTATTACAAGTTACAAGTGTATGAAGGTGCACATCACCAACAAGAAATAGAGGCGACGCCACCACCTGAACCCTCTCCTCCCGAGTTGGAATCTGCTCAAAAAACGGCTATCAATAACCTGGTTAACTTTGTATACCAGCGTTCAGCGTCTCCCAGTACGTTTGCAGCAGAATTAATGCGCTTAATTAATGAACCCAGGCCCATGGAGGATATTGCGCTCTTACTAGGCAATAAGAATACGTCCTCACGCAAAGTGAAGGTAGCACTTGATACGCTTGCACAAGCCAAAATATCTGCACGTATTGCACGGGGGTTATTTCTTGAAGATGGCCGCCGTAACCAAAAACTAACCACACTAATTGAAGTATTTGAAAATGACCATTGGGTTATCTTTGATCCTCTAACGGCAGAGCGCGGTATTCCTGACCACTTTGTACTTTGGCAGAGAGGAGGAAAGTCGTTAATGGATGTTGAAGGAGGAGAAAACTCTAGTGTGTCTTTTTCTATTATTGAAAGTACACAACCAGCAAATTCCAGAACACTCGTTGAGAAAGCCAATGCCAAAGCAGCTTTAGTTGACTTTTCGATCTATAGTTTGCCAATTGAGCAACAGAACATTTTCAAATCGATTCTTTTGGTGCCCATTGGCGCTTTAATAGTTGTACTAATGCGAGTTGTAGTTGGTTTTCGTACATCAGGCACCTTCATGCCCATTCTTATTGCTATTGCCTTCATTGAAACCAGCTTAGTGACTGGTTTAGTTATCTTCCTAATCATTGTCAGCATAGGCTTATTTATACGCTACTACCTCAGCCATCTTAACTTACTTCTAGTCGCCAGGATATCTGCGGTCATTATCGTTGTTATTGGCATCATGGCAGGTATGAGCATACTCAGTTACAAGCTTGGTTTTAGTCAAGTGATGAAAGTGACATTCTTCCCTATGATCATTCTTGCTTGGACCATTGAGAGAATGTCTATTTTATGGGAGGAAGAAGGCCCTAAAGAAGTATTTATTCAAGGTGGAGGAAGCTTATTGGTTGCCACAATGGCCTATCTGTCAATGACAAATACCTACATTGAACATTTAACCTTTAACTTTCCTGAGTTATTGCTTGCATTACTTGGCGGTATTTTAATACTGGGTCAATATACAGGCTATCGCTTAACTGAATTACGTCGCTTCCAGCCTTTAGCAGAGGACTAACTATGTTTTTTACTTGGCCAAGTAAAATCCATGCTAAGGGTATACTAGGAATGAACAAGCGAAATGTAAGTTACATTTCGCGTTACAATCCAAGACACTTGTATCCTTATGTGGACAATAAACTCAAAACCAAAATTGTCGCGGAAAAACACAAAGTTACAACAACAAAACTTCTTGGGGTCATTGAATATCAGTATCAAGTGAGAGAACTTGGACGTATCCTAGAACCTTACCAAGGATTTGCCATTAAGCCTGCCCAAGGAAGTGGTGGGAAAGGTATTTTAGTTATTTCAGGAAAAAGGAATGGTTTATTTATCAAAACAAATGGTGAAGAGCTATCCATCAGCGATATCATGCGACACGTGTCCAATACCCTTAGTGGCCTTCACAGTTTAGGTGGTAAACCTGATGTGGCGATGATTGAGTCTCTGGTTAAATTCGACCCCGTTTTTGATAATTACAGCTATGAAGGGGTACCAGATATCAGGATGATTGTCTTTAAAGGCTACCCTGTCATGGCAATGCTAAGGCTTTCAACTCATGCCTCAGATGGAAAAGCAAACCTTCATCAAGGCGCTGTAGGTGTTGGTCTTGACCTGGGTACAGGTAAAGCACTCTTAGCCGTTCAGCAAGGCAGGCCTATCAAAAAACACCCAGACACGGGTTTTGGGTTTGAGATGCTACAAGTCCCTGATTGGGAAATTATCCTACACTTGGCATCGTCTTGTTATGAAATGACTGGACTGGGTTATTTAGGCGCAGATATCGTGCTAGATAAAGAAGTGGGTCCACTACTTTTGGAGCTCAATGCTCGCCCAGGACTTGCTATTCAAGTCGCCAATGGCACAGGACTTGTTCCAAGACTTACAAAGGTTGAAAGTATTCAAAATCCACACTCCAAGGTGGAAGAACGTGTTATCTTTTCAAAAACACATTTCAGTATGTAGCGACTAATCTGCTTTATTTACCAATCAAGGTGGGCTTTATAGTCTACCTTGTCTTCCTATCTATTCCCCTGTTATCCCTTGCCCTTGTAAACACGATTAAAGCTCAACCTGTTATCAGCAAGTAAAGATATAAACAGATAATCACTTTTATTTGCAGCGCAAAAAAAGACCGCGCCAAAAGGCGCGGTTAAAAGTGCAGTTTCCCGCTGACAGCAATACCGATACCAACAACTATCAAGCGGTTCACAACTGCAGGGTTAAGAAACATTTCACGTGCTTAAAGCCTGCTATCATATCAGCAATTACTGATACATTTCCAAGAATTAGTGCATATACTCCTTGCTCACTCTTCTCCAGTATCAATAACTACCAGCAAACTAATCTTGCGCTATTCAACCTCGACCCTCACTGAATAACAATAAGTATTTAGCACGTCAGTCATAAAATTTTAATGGTTAAGAACCAATATGGGGTCTTCTCCTGCCGTTACTTGACCTGATTTTTTCTCCAATGATCCAAACTGATCACCATTTGAAATCACCACTGGTGTTAACACTGACACAGCTGTTTTTTGCAGGAGTGGTAAATTCAAACGAATTACAGGATCTCCAGGTTTAACACGCTTCCCTTCCTCCATGAGCCTCTCAAAACCTTCGCCCTTTAAGTTCACCGTATCAACACCAAAGTGAACAAATAGCTCTACCCCTGCATCAGTTGTCAGTGTAAAAGCATGATTTGTTCGGAATATTTTGCCAATCTTACCCTCACAAGGTGCAACTAAAGTATCCCCTGTCGGATTGATTGCTATACCATCTCCCGCCATTTTTTGTGCAAAAACTGGATCTGGAACATCTTCAATTGCAACAATTTCACCTGAAACAGGTGCAACAAGTACGGTCTGATCTTCTCTCGCTTGCTGATTATTCATTGAACTGCTCTCTTTTTCATTACTGTGCTCACTATCAGAGCTGCCAACCTCTGAATGCCCTACAGCAACATCTGCAGGTATTTCTCTCATTTCATCAGCAAGTATAGCGGCCTGTGGACCAATAATGACCTGTACATTTTGTGTACCGAGTTTCACAATCCCTTTAGCACCCAAAGCCTCAAGCGTTTTTTCTTCAACTAAGCTTTGATCTTTTACTGTCAGCCTTAATCGGGTTAAGCATGCATCAATCTGAGTGATATTATCGTGTCCACCCAACGCCATTAAATAACTAACAGCTTCACTGGTACTAGACCCTACTATTGGCTGATTCAGATTCAAATCTTTTTCATCTTCTCGACCAGGTGTTTTTAAATTGAAGCGTTTAATCGCAAAAACAAATAACACGTAATAGAGGACAAACCAAACCAAGCCTAAAGGAATCAACCACCCACCTTTATTAGCCAGCCCAAAGTTCAACCCGTAGTCAATTGCACCTGCGGAAAAAGCAAAACCATGACGAATATCTAATAGGCTACACACTGCCAAAGATAAGCCAGTGAGCAATGCATGAATGAGGTACAAAATGGGTGCTAAGAACATGAAAATAAATTCAACAGGCTCGGTCACTCCAGTTAGGAAAGACGTCAAACCTACACCCAGTAATATCCCAGCAACCTTTTTACGACTTGCCTGTTTTGCAGTGGTATACATTGCTAAACAAGCTGCAGGTAAACCAAACATCATGACGGGATAAAAGCCTGTCATAAAGGCTCCTGCGGTTGGATCACCCGCAAAGAAACGATGCAAGTCGCCATTAACGACTTCACCACCAGTACCAGGGAACGAGCCGAATACAAACCACACCAAGTTATTTAATACATGGTGAAGCCCTGTAGGAATTAACAAGCGGTTTGCTGTGCCATAAACGAAAGCACCCACCGCCCCTGAGCCAGTTATCCAGTTACCTACCACATCAATTCCATGCTGAATGGGCGGCCATACATACCCAAACACCATGGCTAAAATACAACCGATAGCCGCTGTGATTATTGGCACCGAGCGTTTACCGCCAAAAAATGCCAGATAATCAGGTAACTTTAAGCTGTTAAATCGGTTGTAGCTGAAGCCAGCAACAACACCCATCAAAATACCAGCCAACACCCCCATATCAATATGCTCATTGATTGTGGACATAGCCGTAGTCAGAACGAGATAACCTACACCACCTGCTAATGCTGCAGCGCCTTGACCATCCTTAGAAAAACCAATCGCAACACCTATTGCAAAAATTAGCGGTAAATTTGCAAATATTGCCTCTCCTGCCTTAAATAGAAACGGTATATCAAATACATCTGTAGCCCCCAACCGTAATAAAAGCCCCGCAACCGGTAATACTGCTATAGGCAGCATTAATGCTCGCCCGAGCCCCTGAAACCAACCAAGAATATTCATCGTTACCTCCCATCACTGCAAAGGGAAAGTTAAGCCAATTTTCATCATTTTTTTTGGAATATAGCCTCACGTTACCTTACACCAACTTTTTTTTCTTTGCAAAATAAGTTTTACAAATTTACTTGACCTGCGTAAAATAAATGACATGTTCCTACCGACTTAATTGAATTAATGCCACTATGGCAAACTTATTTGCGCCAACTTTTTTCTTAACACGAATAAAGATATCTGTTTTATCGAGGTAACATTATGCGTCTGATACCTTTACCTAAGGCAGCTAACGTCAGTCACTGGGTGGCTCACTACATTATTGAGCAGATCAATCAATTTGAGCCAACCAAACAGCGTCCCTTCATTCTAGGTCTACCTACTGGTGGTACACCATTAGGCGTTTATCAAATATTGATAGAAGCCTATAAACAACAAAAAGTAAGTTTTAAGCATGTTATTACGTTCAATATGGATGAGTATGTTGGACTGGCATGGGATCACCCTCAAAGTTATCACTTTTACATGCAGCAGAACTTCTTTCAGCATATTGATATTCCTGAAGAAAACACTCATATTCCCAATGGGAATACATCTGACCTGGAAGCTGAATGTAAACGTTATGAGCAAACAATAAGCAAATTTGGTGGCGTGCATTTGTTTTTTGGTGGCGTTGGGTCTGATGGACATATCGCATTTAACGAGCCTGGCTCTTCTTTAGCTTCTAAAACACGCATTAAGACGCTGACCGATGAAACACGGCACGCAAATGCACGCTTCTTTAATGATGACCTCACGGCCGTTCCTAAGCTAGCACTCACGGTTGGAATTGGAACTCTACTTGATGCTAAAGAATTGCTGATCATGGCCACAGGCACAAATAAAGCCGATGCCATACAGCATGCAGTTGAAGGTTCAGTAAGTCATCAGTGGCCAGTTACAGCAATACAGCTTCACCCCAAAGCGATCATTACTTGCGACCATGATGCCGCTCAAGAGCTAAAAGTTAAGACGCTTGAGTATTACCAAAAGCTTGAAGCTGAAATTATCTGTCAATACTAACTTTTTAATACGAGAAAACGCAGTATGTACGCACTCATAAATGGATGCATTTTTACTGGTGAAGAAACACTTGAACAACATGCTGTTGTCATTGAAAACACATCAATTAAAGCCATAGTACCGGTTAATACTCTCACCAAAGATATTAAAAAAATTGACCTGCATGGGCATAATGTCTCACCAGGATTTATTGATCTACAATTAAATGGTTGTGGTGGTCGTTTATTTAATGATGATATTAGTGCAGAAACACTGGATATTATGCATAAAACTAATTTGCGCCATGGTACAACTCATTATCTACCCACACTGATTACAACAAATGACACCCAAATAAAAAACGCTTTAGAAACAGTAAAAAATTACCAACAAAAGCATGCTTCAGTCATTGGATTACATTTAGAAGGTCCGTATATCAACCGACAAAAAAAGGGTATTCATGACCCAAACCAAATTCGTCCTTATGATATTGAGATGATAAAATTAATGGCTGAGTATGGTGGCGACACATTAAAAGTTGTTACGCTCGCACCAGAACTAACAACAACAGAGATAATTCAGTTACTCGTTAATAATAAGATTATTGTTTCTGCAGGACATAGCCTTTCTGACTATAACACGGCACAACTCGCATTTCAGGCTGGCATATCAATGGCAACGCACCTCTTTAATGCAATGCCTTCAATTTCTGCACGAACACCAGGCTTAGCGACAGCAATTTTAGAGAACTCAACCGTTTTTGCTGGAATTATTGTTGATGGAATTCACGTTGATTATTCCCTCGTAAAATTAGCTCACACGCTAAAACCACAGCAATTATTTTTAGTGACTGATGCGGTCTCACCGGCAGGAACTAATATGACCGCATTTAACCTGGGACCTCACACCATTCAAGTTAAAAATGGTCAGTGTATCGCGGAAGATGGTACTATTGGCGGGTCTGCATTAACAATGAATAATGCAATTAATAATTGTGTGAATCATGTCGGAATAGAGCTAGCCGAAGCATTAAGGATGGCAACACTTTATCCTGCCAGAGCAATAAACCAGGATCATTACCTTGGAAAGGTTGCACCAGGCTACAGTGCTGACTTAGCTATCTTCGATAATAGTTTAAATATAAAAGCCACCGTAAGTTCTGGGCATTGGCATGACACAACAAACTAAGGGCAAAAAATGATTTTATTTGCTCTAAGCTTAACTTTGTAAAAATACTGAGGTTTATGGCTCCCTTTATTAAAGGCAATATTGATCTAGTAAGACAGCTGAATACGGCTACGATTTACCGTACTATCAACAATGATGGTCCAATTTCTCGTACTCGTTTAGTTGAGGTAACCAGCCTAGCAGCTGCCAGTGTCACCAAGATCACACGACAACTCATTAATGCAGGTTTAGTGCAAGAAGTTTCTCAGGAAGAGTCAACCGGAGGTCGACGTCCCACTTTACTGGCAACCAATAAAGAGCGTTTTTACATCATTTCGACCAAATTAGGTCGAGGATACCTTGAAGTCACTTTAAATCGCTTAAATAAAGAAGTCATAGACCGTCGAAAACTGACCTTAAAATATCAAAACCCTGATGCTGTACTCCAAGAAACGTGCGAAGTTATTCACGAAATCTTAGAAAGTAACAGCCATATTAACCGTCAACAAATCCTGGGGATTGGCCTCGCGATGCCAGGGCTAATTGATCCTAGCAAAGGGGTTGTTATTGAAAACCCACATTATCAGTTTAAACATTTTCCAATTGTCGACTTTTTCGAACGAGAGTTTAATATAATCACCTTTGTTGATAACGATATCCGTAGCTTAGCCCTCGCAGAAAATTATTTTGGTGCCTCACAAGGTGTTAAAGATTCAGTATTAATCAGTGTCAAACATGGTATTGGTGCAGGAATCATGATTAATGGACAGCTATTTTATGGCTGCAACCAAAATGCCGGGGAAGTCGGACATATCTTTATTGAAGAATTTGGTCCCAAATGTAACTGCGGAAATTATGGATGCTTAGAAACCGTTGCCTCCAACCCAAGTATTATTCGCCAGGCTAAGGAGTTATTAGCTCACGGCCATCCCAGTCAATTAACGTCACATCCCAGCTACGACCAAAATACTCAAGAGGTTACAATTAAAGACATTTGCCAGGCTGCTTTAAATGGTGATGAACTATCTCAAACGGTCATCAAGCGCGTTGGTAATTACTTAGGTCTTGCTATTGCTACAGTAATCAACCTCTTTAACCCTCAAATGATTATTCTCGCGGGCGACATAGTTAAAGCTCAGCACTACTTGTTTCCGAGTATTAAAAAGCAAATTGAGGATAAGGCCCTCCAAAGTTTTGCCTGTAAAACACGCATACTCGCCAGCCAAGTTGATGCCAATGAAACCATTGGTGCATTTTCATTAGTGCAAAGGGCTCTCTTAGAGGGTAAATTATTCACCCGGCTTGGCCTAAACTCGATGTAATCAAATTGACACCCTACATTTAACCCATTGCGATAACATTTGTAGGTCATAAGCTACAGATAATCTGGCTAATGACTTGAGTTCATCGCACGGGTGTTTTATGTTTTGCCTCCCTTTATTAGCAATCCGTTTGACAGGAGGCAACACCCTAGTCGGTATACGTAGTTTCCGCAATTGATCAACGAGTGAGCTTTTTTAAAGATCGGCCATTTGATACACAAAACAATGATAGTCGAGGGAAGTCTTGTGTCTTTTATTCTTCGGAAATACCTAGCGGTTCCTTTATTAATCCGCATACTGGCAAGTTTTGTCAGTGGTTCATTAATTGGTTGTTTGCTTTGGTGGCTAAGCTACCAAGTTGGGCAAGACACCATTGGCGAGGTACTGAGCTATATCACCCCTTTTGGTGAAGTCTTTGTCAAAATGCTAAAAATGATCGTTATACCGGTCATCTTCTTTTCTCTTGTTGTGGGGGCAGCTAGCTTACCACTGCAACGTTTTGGCAAAATTGGCGTTAAAGTGCTTGGCTGGTACTTTTTCTGTTCATTACTTGCCGCAACGGTAGGGGTTCTCATTGCGCTAATGGTTGATCCAGGCAGCAATAGTCAACTATCAGGCTGGCAAAACATGACTCAAGGCTTAACCAGTCAAGCCAGTGATATATCCAACAAAGCGGCAGCAGCACAAGAGCAGGGCTTAGCAACAGTCTTACTCAGCATGTTTGAAAACCCATTTGCAGCCTTGTCTGAAGGTAACTTCCTGGCGATTATCACCTTCTCTATTCTGTTTGGTTTAGCCCTTCGGGTTATCCAGGAGAAGGCTGAAGCCAATAATGAGTCTTCCGCTCATCTTGTCACTCTGTTCAACATTATCAACGCTTCCCGCGATTGTATCTTCAAACTGGTCGACTGGATTATGGAGTACACCCCCATTGGTGTCCTTGCATTATCTATTGGTAACTTTGCACTTTATGGACCTTCCATAGCCGGACCATACATCAATGTTGCCTTCGGTGTTATTGTCGCAGTTCTGCTGATGGTGTTTGTTGTTTACCCACTGTTGTTAGCTGTAACAACTAAGCAGAACCCTATGCCTGTTATGAAAAAAATGCAGGAAGCCATCATTACTGCATTCATTACTCGTAGTAGTGCTGCGACCCTTCCCGTCTCACTAAGAACCATTGAAGAAGATCTGAAAGTTAAAAATGAGCTAGCCAGCTTTTCTCTTCCACTTGGTGCAACCATTAACATGGATGGTGTGTGTGTTCACTTACCCATGTTTGCTATTTTGGCTGCTAACATGTTTGGCTTTGATTTAGGGTTTGGTAGCTTACTGGTTATGGTGCTCACTACAGTACTTGCGTCAATTGGTGCAGGTGGTGTACCCGGTGGCAGCTTAATGTTGCTATTCATTATCCTTCAAGGCTTAGGCTTATCGCAGGATCAGGTAGCCATCATTGTTGCTCTGGCTTTGGGTATCAATCCTATTCTGGATATGTTTGAAACAGCCAATAATGTCACTGGCGATATGGTGTGTACTTATGCTGTAGCCAGCCAGGAAAACTTGCTCGACGATGACTCATCAACAGACCATACCCATTCTACAGACAACACAAACTACCAAGCAGATACTGCGGTTTCCTCAGACTAAAGTGCGCCAATCTGTAGAAATCTAAGAAATAGTGCCTCCTCTCTGTGGGGGCACGCTTTTTCTCCTCCCTAAAACCTATTTCCTCATTTTTTTCCTGTACAACATGCTTGTTCGATCTTCACTATACTCTACGCTTAATTCCCCTTATTATGCTTCAATTCATGTGTATCAAATGACAAAGTGATAGCCTTATGAAACGCCTGAATTTCGTACCCTCTTTATTTTTCCCAATACTCATCCTATTCCCCTCAAGCATACTGCTTAGTGGCTGCCAGTCCGCTTATTACTCTACGCTGGAAAAAGTGGGCTATCACAAGCGTGATATTTTAATTGATCGAGTTGAAGACACTCAGCAATCTCAAGAAGAAGCACAACAGCAGTTCCAGTCAGCCTTGGAACATTTTCAGGCTGTTGTTAATTTTGATGGTGGTGAATTACAAACATTATATGACACCCTAAAAGCTGACTTTGACAAAAGCCAAGATGCCGCAGAAGAAGTCAGTAGCCGTATCAACAAAGTTGAAGATGTTGCTGAGGCTTTATTTGAAGAATGGGAAGGTGAGTTATCCTTGTACAAAAACCAATCGCTTAAACGTGATAGCGAGCGCAAACTACGACAGACAAAACAAAAATACCAACAGCTTATTACTGCTATGCGTCGAGCAGAAAAAACGATGCAGCCTGTACTCACCACTTTTCAGGATCAAGTACTTTATCTAAAGCATAACCTCAATGCCCGTGCTATAGCTTCTTTGAAAGGTGAGCTTAGAAATATACAACAGGATATAAATCAACTAGTCCGAGAAATGCAGCGCTCAATACGTGAGTCCAAAGCATTTGTACAACAGTTGCAGAAAGGTTAAATCATGATGCACTGTACCCATCAACCAAAAGCAACGCGGCTATATTTTGCACTACTGTTTAATATACTACTACTGGCCGGTTGTGCCACATTATCAAGTACTTATGAAAAGCCACAGCTCACATTAAACTCTTTACACATCCTTGAACCGGACGGGCTAACCCAACGCTTTGCGTTGGGGTTACAGATTATGAACCCCAATGATCAACCCTTAAATATTAAAGGGTTGTATTATAGTATCGAACTGGAAGGTTATGAGCTAATCTCTGGCGTATCAAATCAAATACCCGAAGTGCCCGCTTTTGGCACCGCCAATTTTACCGTTCATGCCAATACTAATTTAATTAATAGCATCCGCTTTATTAATGCCATTATTAAACAACCCAAAGACACATTCAGCTACACGCTATCAGGCAAACTAAGCCTGGATAATTTCTATCCCCGACAAGTGAATATTGAGCAAGAGGGAGAAATTTCACTTAATCATTAGCGATGCGAGCACTAACCTTTGACAGCACCCGCCGTCAAGCCAGCAACAATTTTGCGCTGAAAAACCAGTACTAATACAATTAAGGGAACTGTAACAACCACTGAAGCTGCCATAATGATACCCCATGGCAGCTCGTGTTGGCTGGCACCACTAATTAAAGCAATTGCTACTGGGACGGTACGTTGTTGCTCACTTAACGTAAACGTCAAGGCAAATAAAAATTCATTCCACGCAGCAATAAAAGCCAGCAAACCTGTGGTGACTAATGCAGGCCATAACAACGGCAGAAAAACATTAAAAATCATGTGCCGTGGACGAGCACCATCCATAATAGCAGCTTCTTCTATTTCTAACGGCAATTGCTGCATAAACGTAGTCAGTACCCACACAGTAAAAGGTACGGTAAAAATAAGATACGATAAAATTAAACTGCCTAACTGATTATATAATCCCAACCACTGTATTAACTCAAATAGACCAGACAAAACGGCCACTTGAGGAAACATGGACACGCCTAAAATCACCATTAACAGGCTTTTTCGTCCATAAAACTCACGGCGCCCTAATGCATAAGCCGCCGTCACACTCAACAATAATGAGATAAATACAACTAGGGTTGAAACAATGATCGAGTTAATAATATTTATACCAAATGGTTGCTGCTCAAATACCGCTAAATAATTTGTCCAATGCCACGTATTAATCCAATAATCCACTCGAAACAATTCTGACCCTTCTTTAAATGAGCTTATAACGGCGTAATAAAAAGGGAAAATACAATAAATAAGTATGCATACAAGCCATATGGCAAAGCTGATTTTAGTCAGTATTTTTTTTAATTTTAAAGGTGATATTGCCAAACCAAAATCCATTTTAAAAACGCTGATAAAAACGATGCCGTCCAGCATATAAAAAAATTACGGTACATAATGCAATAATCATAAATAACACAGTTGAAGCTGCAGAACCATATCCAACCAGTTGAAACGCTACCAATTGCTGCCGGGCAAATACTGACATAGACATGGTAGCAGTACTGTTTGCCGTTAACACATAAATTAAATCAAACACACGCAGAGCATCCAAAGCTCGAAATACAATAGCAACCATAACGCCAGGTGCAATTAAAGGTAATGTTACTCGCCAGAAAGTCTTGATTGTTGATACACCATCCACTTTTGCAGCTTCAAATAATTCTTTTGGCAACATTTGTAAGGCTGCTAACGTCAGCAGGGCCATGAAGGGTGTCGTCTTCCAGACATTTACTAAGATGACTGCCCACATTGATAAATCTGGGTCAGCCGTCCATGCTAATGGCTCTGAAATCACTCCACACACGATTAATAAATCATTAATCACACCAAACTGATCGTGTAACATCCAACTCCACATACGTGCAGAAACAATGGTCGGAATAGCCCAGGGAATTAATACAGCAGCACGTACCAAACCCCGTCCTGGAAATGTTTTATGCAACGTTAAAGCAATGGCAACACCCAGAACAGTTTCCATCGCGACAGAAACCACTGTAAAAAACAACGTATTATAAACTGCATTCCACCATACAGGATCAGCCAGTAACCCAAACCACTGATCCTGATAACGCACTAGATAATTTTCCAAACCAACAAATGTATAATGTTCTAAATTAGCGAGACTCGCATCAGTAAAACTAAACCAAATTGTGCGAAATAATGGCCAACCCGCAACAGCGAGTAAAGTCACTAACACAGGTAACAATAACCAAATGATTTGCCATCGGCTACCTGTAGATATTCTACTCACAGAATGTAACTCTCATATAATTCATATCCTTACCAGCGTTCACCTTTACTGATCCGCATCAGTTGCCTTGCTAACTGCTCCATTGCGACACCCGCTTTTTGTCGTCCCGCCAAGACTTGATGAATCTGGTTATAAAAAGCCGCTGAAACCTGATTATATTTAGCACCTGTCACAGTAGATGGCCTAGCAATAGCCACATTAAGCGTTTTTACCAACTTACCAAAAAAAGGATTAGCCGCGAGTACTTGTTTATCTTGATATAAGCTGGGAATTGTTGGGTTATAAGAGCCTACCAACGCACGCCTTTTCTGCTCTTCTTCACTGGTTAAATAGCGTACAAGGTCAATCGCTATATCGGCATGTTTAGAATATTTTGACACCGCCAGCTGCCAGCCGCCTAAAGTCGCCGCATGTTGGCCATTCTCTGACTTGGGTACAGGCGCAACACCCACTTTACCTCGTATTGGACTATCTTCATGCTGTGTCAATGCCCAAACATACGGCCAGTTACGCATAAATACCGCATGCCCTGATTGAAAAACACCCCGTGCGTCTTCTTCTGCATAATTTAAGACACCTGGTGGGGATATATCGCTGACCCATTTGGCCGCCATAGCTATCGCTTGTACCGCTTGCTTATTATTAATTGAAATCTTGCCATCAGACTCAACGATTTGGCCACCACTGTAGCTGTTTACCCACTCCAACGCATTACAGGTTAAGCCCTCATAAGCCCTGCCCTGCCAGGTAAAACCCCACATTTTCTCAATACCTGCTTTGCGCTCCTGGGTCATAATGTGCTTTGCTACACGCGTCATTTCTGTCCATGTCTCTGGAATAGGCTGCTGGTACTTTTCTAATAAATCTTTCCGGTAGTACAGCACTCCAGCATCGGTGTACCAAGGCATCGCTATCAACTGGCCATTAACCGTATTATTGGCAATAATCGCAGGAAAGTGTTGCTTCACTTGTCCAGCTAAAGGCTTGGTCAAATCCATAAAGTGCGGCGCTAGGATACCAGGCCAAACTACATCAATTTGGAATACATCAATATCAGCTGTTTTAGCTGCCAAAAGTTGTTGATAAAGGGCTAACCGTTCAGAAGATGAGGCTGGGGTTGAAACAACACTTGCTTTGTGTCCACTGCGCTTTTCCCATATAGTAACCCCCTCCCGACATAATTCTACCTGACGACCAACAGCACCACACGAAATAGCCACGGTCGCAGCATGGCTTATGCTTATCCAACAGCATAAAACGACTAAGCAAATACGCATAACATCATCCCTGAATTCTAGTGATCAAAATGTATACCTGGCTCCTCAGACTAACATTCATTCTATGACGCTTTAAGGTATACTACGCCATTTAACTGTGACGACTGATTCATCATGTTAAGCAATATCCGTGTTGTTCTGATTAATACCTTTCATCCTGGCAATATTGGCTCAGCGGCACGCGCCATGAAAAATATGGGGATTCGTAACTTATACCTTGTTGATCCCCAGGACTTCCCCAATGAGCAAGCACTGACCATGGCTGCAGGCGCCAAAGACATTGTTGAGCATGCTGTCATTACCTCCACACTCTCTGAAGCCATTGCTGACTGTAGCTTTGTGATCGGCACCAGCGCACGGGATCGTACCCACTCTCTACCACAAATGAATGCCAGAGAATGTGGCGAGCGTGCTATTAAAGAAAGTCAGTCACACCCTGTTGCGCTGGTATTTGGCCGGGAAACAATGGGCCTTCACAATGACGAACTTCAACAATGCAATGCTCATACTTATATTACAGCTCATCCAAATTATCCAGTATTGAACTTGGCAGCTGCCGTACAAACCATATGCTATGAAATATACATGGCCCACCAGCTGGAGTCGGAACAGCCCTATAAACCAGGCAACACTCCAAAAGAGAAAACCTACCCTAATACGCAACAAATGGAGTATTTCTACCAACACTTAGAAACAACACTGCAAAATATAGGGTTTCTTATTAAACAACACCCTGGCAATACGATGCTAAAGCTAAAACGTTTATTTAACCGAGCACGTCCAGAGCGACAAGAGTTAAGTATCCTAAGGGGCGTATTGAGCTCGATAGATAAACTATCAGAACAAATAAAAAAAGATAATTAACTTGTCTAAAAATAGTAATTTTTTAGTATGAGCAAGGCAGCACAACATGGAAGTTTGCTGAGTATAAAGAATACATAACACCTCCGCAGCAAATGCTTGCTTAGAAATAACATTCTAAATTTTTGTATAAGTACTATCATTCACTGCTTTTAACTTCTATTGAAGACAAGACTATAAAGCTAACACAGCTATCATAAAAAAAATGCATCTACAAAAACGCTCTTGAAACAAATAAATTAATACTATTGTTGAGTAGTTTTTTAATGCTCCTTCAACGTTTAACCCGTTCTACAACCCAATCACCCATCATACTAAGATAGCCAGGTACGAAAGCGGACTCACCTTCAATCAAATAACGAAGCTGAGCTTGCCATGTCCACTGCGAAAAAATCTGAAAATTATACGAATTTGCATTTAAAAGACCGTGTGTAGCATTATTAAGCACAACTACTTGATAATCTGAGTGCTTAGCACGACTAAAGGCTTTCTGGTAAATACTAGCCGTTTCTGCTGTATCGACGTTTAAATCTTTCTCACCTAATATAGCTAAAAAAGGGGACTTTATATACTGTAGTTTATTTTCTATATCCACATTAATATTAAGTGATACAAACCTAAAGCGCTCTTTAGACATAGGGTTACTATTTAAACCTTTAATAGATTTACCAAGTCGAATTAATTTTACATACTTTTTATAAGAAGCCTGCTTTTTGATCAACTTATTAACTGTGAAAAGATAATTTATAACTGTTTCAACTTCAGTAGTAGAATAGCCCTCTTGCTGTAAGCGTGTCCGAGTGAAATAGGCTCCTTGCCGCTCCCAGTTAATCGCACCACCTACTGAAATAAAAAAGGCTGCTTTATGTCTGCGACTTTCACTCATCATTGCAACGTTAGGTAATACCCATCCCCCCTGAGAAAAACCTAACACTCCAATCTTTTTACTATTAACTTCAGGACGATTTGCTAGCAAATTCAAAGCTTCTAATATTTCGTCAGCACGATCCTCCATTGTCTGATTTAACCAGTTTCCAGTTGAAGCATTTACACCGGGCTTATCCCATAAAAAACATGCAATACCTTTGTCTAAAAAAGCATTAATAATAAATGTATAACTACTATTCGCGAATCTATCTTGAGGACCATCACCGTGAACAAATATAACTACAGGAAAAGGTGCCTGCCCTTCTGGTAGCAATAGTGATCCCGATAATTTATTTGGATGAACATTGAACGATAAATCAATTTTTTTAGCATAGTTCAACTCAAACTGTAACACACATGCGAGCAGAAAAAGTACAGCGCATACACTCATTACCACAATTGTTGTTACACCATACTTCAGTAATTTCATAATACTGCTCTTTTCAGTAATTTGGTCATGTTATAATCACCTTACTGGTTAGTTTTAGCGTTTGTTGTATTCATCGTCCCTCATAGCGACATCACTTAACCATCGTTTTTACAAACTTTTTACATATCACTTACGTTTGTCTGACCACAACACCAGGCTTAAGGATTACAGTGAAGTACAAAGCCCCCTACGAGGAAAGTAAAGATGAACCTAAAAAAACCTTTTACCCTACTTGTGATAGGTTTTATCAGTAGCCTGGTGTTGCTCACACAACCTGTCAGCGCCAAAGCTCCCCCGGTAAACCTTTCCGTAGACCTAGCCACCCCTGTTTTAGAAGCAGAAAAAGCACAAAAAGCCTTTGTTAAAATTTCTTTAACCGGTCTCCAACAGAACATAGAAAAGCTTCAACGAACGCCCACCAACATTGCTATCGTTTTAGACAAATCAGGCTCTATGCAAGGCAACAAGATTCGTCACGCAAAAGAAGCCGCTATCATGGCAATCAATCAACTTGGGGCGCAAGATGTTGTCTCTGTTGTCACTTATGATACAACGGTAAGTGTGGTTGTACCCGCCACCAAAGTCATTAATAAAAATAATATTGCTTCTATGGTACGACAGATAAGAGCTAATGGTTCTACAGCCCTATTCGCAGGTGTCAGTAAAGGGGCAGATGAGTTACGTAAATTTATTAGTGCAAACCGTGTTAATCGCGTTATTTTATTGTCAGATGGGCTAGCGAATGTTGGACCGCAATCCCCTTCAGAACTTGGCCAATTAGGTGCATCCTTAGCAAAAGAAGGCATAAGTGTCACAACCATTGGTCTTGGGCTAGGCTACAATGAGGACTTAATGACACAATTAGCAGGCTTTAGTGATGGTAATCATGCCTTTGTTGAAAATGCCCAAGACTTGGCAAAAATATTTCAAAGCGAATTTGGTGATGTACTTTCAGTGATAGCCCAAGAAGTGAATATCGAAATTCGTTGCATTAATGGTGTACGGCCACTTCGAATTCTTGGCAGAGAAGGAGAAGTTATTGGCAATAAAGTGAGAACCAGACTCAACCAGCTGTATAGTACCCAGGAAAAATACCTGATTCTTGAAGTTGAGATACCACCGAGTAAAGCAGGCCAGGAAAAAGACATTGCAGCTGTTCAAGTTAACTATAACAATATGTTAAACAAAAAACAGGAACAACTTTCAGGCTTAGCCATTGCTCGCTTTTCTCAATCCGAAAAGGAAGTCGCGGAATCAATCAACAAAAAAGCTTATGAGGATTCAGTAGAACAAGTCGTCAATGCTGCATCAATTAAAGCCATACGGTTACGTGATGAAGGCAATATTCCTGCCGCCAAAGCAGCGCTTCAGCAAAGTGCTG
Organism: Zooshikella sp. RANM57; assembly: GCF_050749885.1. Taxonomy (NCBI): domain Bacteria; kingdom Pseudomonadati; phylum Pseudomonadota; class Gammaproteobacteria; order Oceanospirillales; family Zooshikellaceae; genus Zooshikella; species Zooshikella sp. RANM57. The sequence continues at coordinate 86,514 of NZ_JBOIUB010000012.1, forward strand.
ATTACCTGGCAGAAGAATCAAAACGCGTCGACTCAGAAAAACTAAGAGTTCAGCAAGAAGAAGTGCTTGATGATGCCACGGCCCTTGAATCAGAAGCAGATTGGAACAAAAACCGTAAACGCTTAAAGGAAAAACAATATAAACGTGCTAAACAACAGAGTTATTAATTGATACCTGTTAAATTCAAAATAATGAATTAAGGGTATCTCAGATGCCCTTAAACAAACGATGCCATAAATGAAACACTTTTCAACCCAGAAAAAAATTAAAACTATTCTCGTACTACTTATAGTATTACCTATTTGCCTTCTTGCATGGCTTAGCTATCAACTACAAAAAAATGAACAAATCGTTCAAGCCCACCAAACTCAAAATCTCATAGAAACTCGCCTTAAAGCCGTCGAAAGAGAGTTGAAGGCTTATTTTGAACAATTGGAAATTCAACTAAGGTCCGATCACCAAGCACTGGCTAAACTCCCTCAAAATCAAACAATAAGTCAGGTGAGGGATTATTTACATGAATCCCCTTTAATACAAAATATTTTTATCTTAAACAGCACAGGTCACTTACTATTTCCACCCAATAATCAGACTTCAATTACAGAAAAAAACTTCATCAGTCAAACAAAGCCTATATGGAATAATCCTGAATTATTTGAGAACCTAGCCAGTCATGATGAAACGTCAATATCACCTTCAACCGTTGATCGATCAGCACAGTTAGAAGCCTATGCTAGCCCCATCAGCCAGAAAAAAGCCGTCGCAAGCTTTGCCCCCAGCATCTTATCCAGTGCCTGGATTAGTTGGTTTTCAGAAAACCATCATCGCTTGTTATTTTGGGTCAAAGACTCCACAAATCGTGTCATAGGGTTTGATTTGAACCGCATGCGAATGTTATCCGACCTGATTAATCGCCTACCTGATGCCACCCAGCTTCACAATGGGCTCAATCAGTCTGCTATTCAATTATTAGACGATAATTCAAGTGTGCTCTATCAGTGGGGTCAATATCAGGTTGCCGACAATGAGCAACCACTGGGTACACGCTACTTATCTCCACCTTTAGCGAGTTGGAAAGTAAATTATTTTAGCCATAAACCTAGCCCCACAGCCTCAAGCTGGCTAAGTACCCTTGCCGGCTTGCTAGCCTTTGGACTTACACTTATTGGCTTAGATATCTACTTTTATCGAGAGCATCAACGCGAAATGCAGCAGGCCCAACAGCGGGTAAGCTTTGTCAACCAAGTATCTCATGAACTGAAAACTCCACTCACCAATATACGCATGTATGCTGAGCTTATGGCTGAACAGTTGTATGAAGAAGACCAACCGCAAAAAAGATACATCAGTGTCATTACAGGCGAAAGTTTACGACTTTCACGACTTATTGAGAATGTACTCAACTTTTCCAGAGCCCAACGTAATGCGATTAATGTTAATAAGACACCAGGTATTATTGATGAGTGTGTTAAAAATACAATAGTCGCATTTGAAGCAACACTGCATAATAAAGGTATGCTATTTGAGGTAAATTATGCTGCAGGACAAACTGTATACTTTGACAAAGCTATCGTCGAACAGGTCTTAAATAACCTTCTTAGTAATGCAGAAAAATATGCACATTCAGGAAAAAAAATCCATATAACAACCCTAATTGAAAATGACCTGTGTAAAATAACGGTACAAGACTATGGGCCAGGTATACCGTCTGCAGCACAAAAAAAGGTCTTTGAACCATTTTATCGTGTTAGCTCTAAGTTAACTGACGGTATCAGTGGTACAGGTATAGGGCTTAGTATTGCTCGTCAGCTTGCTAAATTACATGGAGGTGATTTAATGCTTGTTGCTTCCGATGTGGGTGCTTGTTTTCAATTAAGCATCAATATTACCTCAAATTAGCTATCGAGCACTGTCTATGATTCTGGTGGAGAATTCATGTGAAAGTATTAATTGCAGAAGATGATACGTTTATTCGCGAAGGATTAAATGACTTGCTCAGCAATGAAGGCTACTGCTGTATTCTTGCCGAAAATGGACTACTGGCCTGGCAAGCATTTCAAACGGAAAAGCCTGAGTTAGTGCTTTTAGATATTATGATGCCAGAAAAAGATGGTTATTCATTATGTCGTGAGATCCGACAACATAATCAAGACATACCCATCATTTTTATAACCGCAAAATCAGAAGAAATAGATCAAGTACTTGGTTTAGAGTTAGGTGCTGATGATTACATTATGAAGCCATTCGGTACCCGAGAGGTGGTAGCCAGAATTCGTGCAGTCACACGTCGTTATCTAAAAACACAAGCCAATCAAAAACACGATAATTCATTTACCATTAATGATTTGACCATTTATCCTGATGAGCTTAGAGCACAACGGGGTACTCAAACCATTGATTTAAGTTTGCGGGATATAAAAATTATCAGCCTACTCTATTCTATGCGAGGAAAAGTGGTCGACCGAGATACATTATTCAACCACTGCTGGGGACGAGACTATCTTGCGTCAAGCCGTACACTTGATCAACATATATCAAAGCTTCGTAAAACGATTGAAGTTGATCCTAAAAATCCCACGGTAATTAGAACAATACATGGTGTGGGATATCGAATTGAGTAGTATTTTAAGCACAGGCAATTCAAAATGCAGGCGCATTTATGTTAGTACTTGAGCATATTCCCTACTCACTTGCAGGAGCTATAACCAGCGCATTAAATATTCCAACAATAGGTATTGGTGCTGGGCCTCACTGTGATGGACAAGTTTTGGTTATTAATGATGCCCTAGGACTTGGCAATTATTGGCCTCCTTTTTCAAAACAGTATGCTCATGTAAGTCAAACAATAGTTAAGGTAGCAAAACAGTTTTCTTCAGAAGTACAGTCGTTGGCATTTCCCAATAATATTATTCAACTCAATGGAACAGAAAAAAACTAACAAGCCAACTGGAGTTAATACATGAAAGTACGAGATATATAAACCACCTCCACTTCATAAGACACAGAGGTGGTTTATCATTTAGGGCAGACTTTTAACTTTCACCTAAAAAACCACCAGTCTGGTGTGCCCATAGTTGGGCATAAATTCCTCCAGCAGACACAAGCTCTCCATGTGTACCTTGTTCAACAATTTCCCCAGCATCCATTACAATTAAGCGATCCATAGCTGCAATAGTTGACAAACGATGTGCAATCGCAATAACTGTTTTTCCTTGCATGAGTGTATACAAATTATCTTGAATGGCTGCTTCTACTTCAGAATCAAGTGCAGATGTAGCTTCATCTAATACTAATATAGGCGCATCTTTTAATAATACTCTGGCAATAGCAATACGCTGACGTTGTCCACCTGATAGTTTAACTCCTCGCTCACCTACTTCAGCATCAAACCCACTATTACCTTTAGGGTCTGTCAGCTCTTGAATAAAGTCATAGGCTTCAGCTTTTTTACATGCCGCGATTAACTCTTGCTCAGTTGCATCTGGGCGGCCATATAGAATATTTTCCCTTATGGACCTATGCAGTAACATCGTATCTTGCGTTACCATGCCAATTTGAGCACGTAAAGATTCCTGAGTAACATTAACTATTTTCTGTTTATCGATTCGAATTTCACCTTGCTCTACATCATAAAACCGTAATAACAAATTAACCAATGTTGACTTGCCAGCACCTGAACGTCCTACTAACCCAACTTTCTCACCAGGTTTAATACTTAAATTGAGTTTTTCAAGTACACCACTTTCTTTACCATAGTGAAAGCTTACATTAGTATAATCAATCGCACCTGCAGTGACTTTTAGAGGCTTAGCGTCTTCATGGTCTAACACTGTACATGGCTGACTTAATGTTCCCATACCATCCATAACAGTCCCAATATTCTCAAACAAAGCACCTACTTCCCACATAATCCAATGGCTCATGCCATTCAAACGAAGTGCCAAAGCAATTGACACAGCAATAGCACCAATCGTTATTTCATTTAATGACCAAAAATAAAGTGATAACGCTCCAACAGCAAAAACTAATGTGTAATTAATCCACTCCAAACAAACATTAAAACCTGTTACAAGACGCATTTGCTTATGTACAGTGGTTAAGAATAAATCCATACTATCATGCGCATAATCTGCTTCACGTTGCGTATGCGCAAAAAGTTTTACTGTTTGAATATTAGTATAACTATCAACAATACGGCCTGTCATAACAGAACGTGCATCAGCCTGTTGTGTTGAAACACGACGTAAGCGAGGAATAAAATACCACTGTATACAAATATAAGCACTTAACCATACAAAAAGTGGTATCATTAAGCGTTTATCAGCTTGACCAATCAATATTATCATTGTCACAAAATAAATGGCTATATAAACCATTACATCAACTAGCTTCATTACCGTTTCGCGAACAGATAAAGCAGTTTGCATGACCTTAGTGGCAATACGCCCAGCAAAATCATTCTGGTAAAATGACAAACTCTGCTTTAACAAGTAACGATGTGCAAGCCAGCGAATCACCATAGGATAATTCCCAAGTAACGTTTGATGCACCAGCAGTGAGCGGATCAACACGATACCTGGAATGGCCACCAATAGAATAACGGCTAGAAGTACGAGCTTGCCTTTCTCTTCAGTAAAGAACATCGTCGGATCACTTTGTTCTAACCAATCAACCAAAGCGCCCATTACCCCAAACATCGATGCTTCAGCAATGGCAGCAATCGCCGTAAAAATAGAAACCAATAAAATAGGTAGCCACATTCCCTGAGTGTAATATAGGCAAAACTTAAACAACGTATTTGGCGGCTGTTCAGGTTCACTTTTCGGGAATGGTTTTATTAACCGTTCAAAATAAGCAAGCATTTTGTTTCCTTTAAAACAGAGGACTACAACAAAATCAAATTAGAGCTTAAATAAATATATTCCTCTCTTATGATGGTATCCGAAAATATACTCATTAACCCTATAAACTGTAATAAAATATAAAAATATGCCAGTACCTGTTTCACAACCCCCATTCAAGCACTGCAAACCCACATATGGGTACTTCAATCACACTTGTCATATTGCAATGTACACTCATGGTAGTCAATGGCTGGATAAACTGTTTGCCACAAGGATGCATCAACCAAGCCTCCAGGGAAGGATTCACGGCGTGTTCGAAGGATATTATGCAGAGGTTGAACAAAGTTGCTTTAGAAAATGACTTTTATAACGGTAAAATTATGTGTGATTTTTCAATATTTTCGTATCATTTTAACCAGTTTCTATTCTAAACTCTTACTGGTATTAAAGCCTACTCTGTAATTAAAATCACAGATAACTAGCCACAACATCTTCTGATTTTTTACAAAGTAAGCTTTTAACGTCATTGCTTTAAATTATACAAAGTTCAAGCTAATTAATACTGGGTCTCGGTGTACGAATACTTTCTGGTGGTAATACAGGATAAGTAATCTCTGGTTGCTTACCTGTGAGTGTTTTTAAAAAAGCTACTATTTTACTTGTTTCATTATCCGAAAGCTTTATACCCAGCTGATAATCAGCCATCATGCTTACAGCTTCATTTAAATCCCACACAGAACCATCATGAAAATAAGGTGCAGTCAATTCTATATTTCTTAATAAAGGTACTTTAAACACATATTTGTCTTCTTCTTTTTTTGTAACGTTATATCTTCCTAATGAATTTTTATCTTTATCATAAGGCTTCACTATGCCAAATTTTTGATACGAGTTACCTCCTACTCCAACACCATTATGGCAGGCCACACAACCTTTTGTCTTGAATAGGTGATACCCTTCTTCTTCCTGTTTAGTTAACTGACTTTCATCTCCCAATAACCACTGATCAAATCGAGATGCTGGTGTTACCAATGTTTTTTCAAACTCAGCGATTGCATCAGTGACGTCATTGATTGAAATACGTTTACTATCGTATACCTTTTCAAACATACGTTGATAATCAGGTATTGACTGTAATATTTTAATAGCTAATTGATGATTTGAAGCCATTTCTTTGGGGTTTGCAATAGGTCCTCCTGCTTGCTCCTGCAAATCCTTCGCCCGACCATCCCAAAACTGTGCTACATTAAAACGTGCATTTAAGACTGTTGGTGAGTTAATCGGACCAATTTGCCACTGATGTCCTATCGAACTTGGTCTGTTATCATCTCCTCCCATCGCTAAATTATGGCATGAGTTACAGCTTAACCAACCCGACTTTGAGAGCCGAGGATCGAAAAACAGCATCTTACCCAGTTCAACTTTATTCTGATTGTAGGAAATATCACTTGGTATAGGTTGTATGGGCTCATTCTTTAAGGCTGTGCCCATAGCGTCATTTATAAAAGTTGAGATACAGACAAACAAAAAAGCGGATGTATAAACTTTCATCAGGCTACTCCCTAGTTATATTAACTGACTTCCTCATATTTATCAGCTTGAATATAACTCATTCGTAGCATGAATTTCAAAATTTATCTTTAGCAAGACATATCACAGTATCCTGTATGTCATTAGCATCTAAAATAACTCATCTATTAACAAAAATTGATACAAAATACATACATAAACAGTTATCTACTGTTTAATGCTTTACACCCTTCATGATCATTTTTAGGGTCCGTGAAGGGTATATCTACAGGTATCAATAAAAAACTGTACCAGGAGAATATCACTCTCACATTGATATTCTCCTTAATCTTTGTTAACAGGGCTTTAGCTCTTTCTATTATTCCATTCTTTCTTTAACTCAACCTTAAATACACCAAACTCCCAGTCACTGTTAGGTGTAAAGTGCTGTATAACCCCATCTGCATCAACATAATCAAAATACTCATAGTGATGAATATCATTGCTATCATACATATAGCATTGAATAGTCGCACACATTTCTCCTTCGGGATTAGCATTATGTAACTTATGTGTTTGAAACTGACGACTATTCAACCAAGTAACTTCACCTTCAGCCAGCTCGCAAAAATCATAGGGCTCACTTTCATAGACACTTAACCCCCTATACCAGTTACACTGTATGCTACCATGCAAAACTTTTATAATGGCATTACAATCTGAATGATTATGAATGGGTGAATAATGCCCACCAGGCCAGATTTCTAAAACAAATGGTACACCTGGGGAGTTTCCTTTATTGACTCCCACTGTAACACGTAAGTAAGTTTCATTTGGATCTGCATGTCCAAATTCACCTTCTTTGTCCTTTAATTTTTCATAAAGCATACACCCTTTAGTGATAATACTGTAATTAATAGCATCAGCAAAATCAGGGAAATCAGGAGTATTAAGAGTTATCCTTTGACCTGCAACATTACCATATAAAACACCACACTCTTCAGACAAGTTATTTATCACTGTAGAGGTGCCTTGATCTAACATATCTAAAGATATTTTTTCAGTAGAAATAACAACTGGAGGTAAATCAACCGTTACTGGAAACTTCCAAAAACTAGACTTTATCATTGATAACATTTCTTGAGTAAAGTCACCTGTAAGAGATATAAACTTTAGTTTCTCAATATAGGCATAAGCGTCTTCTTCTGGCTCCTCATTCTTTGGTAATTTCGCTTCAAAGACTACCAATTTTTGTAACATATAACCTTTACCAAATCTTAATAATCGGTTTTCTTTATCGATACTTAACCAATAGGTTTGAACATGGTTGGTATCTAAAAAAGCATCTTCATCATTTGGTTTTTCTATTCTTGCAATAACGGCATCAGGATCATCACTTAAATTTTTCTTAAACAACGTTTGATCCGTTCCAATCTCTAAACAAATGACAGGCTCATCAGCTCCCAATATAGCAGTGTTTTCACTTAAAACGATGCCAAAGGTAGACCTAGCCTGAAAAGAAAAAGCTACTGTTCCCTGTCCTCTAATAATAAGTTCTTGATGAGATAAAAAAATCGGATAAGGTGTCAGCTTGATTGCTGACATTAATATTGCATCAGGCCCTTGCAACAAACGACCTGAAAAAAGTCCTTCACCACTTAGATCAAGATCATAAAAGTATTCATCTTTAAAATTCTTTACTTTACTCATCATTTCAATCCTTTGAAAGGCTAGATACAAGATGTCGTTATAAAACAGCTACTAATAAGTAACATTAGTTATTGGGTGATATAAACACAAGTAAATCGCCAAGAATAACTCTCTGCTTCTGCAAATCAGGCCTGTTAAAACTAGATTGAACCCACTCTAGGTGTATACTTATCCAAATAGAAATAACGATTAACAAACCATGCGTATTACCTGCCGTAATTTATTAACCAAGTATTCATTTCTATCATTCTTGCTCATTCTGAGTAGCCTAGCTATTTCTTCTAACCAACAACCCCTTGTTTTTGCTGCCCCCACTGATCATCCTCTTATTCCTGTTGGAGAAAGAATATTACAGTCAGCTTATTCTCCACTGAATGTGACTATTCAAGTACGCCAACTTCCACCAATGAGGGCATTGTCTATGTCTAATCAAGGAGAATTAGATGGCTCTTTAGGACGAGTGAAAGGGATAGATCAAACCTATAAAAATTTGCTTATGATACCAATACCCTTATGTTACATAGAATTTATGGCTTTTAGTTACAGATCAGTCAAAATCCCTAATGGGTGGCAAGATGTAAAACCATATCATATAGGTATATTAAAAGGTGGACTATATATTGAGAATAAAACGCATCAATATAATAAAGAACTATTCAATACCCCTTTACAACTATTACGTGTAGTTTCGCAATCACGTATTGAACTTGGTATTTTAGGAAAAGTCGAAGCCTTAAAAGCACTCAAACAACTTGATAACAGCAATATAAAAATAGTCAATCCCACCCTAGACCAAGTTGCCATATACCATTATTTGCACAAAAAACATGCAAAATTAAAACCTTTCATTACAAAATCCTTACTGACAATGCAAAAAAATGGTACCTTAAAAAAAACCTATGATCAATTTATAAACTCTTTGATGAGTCAATAAAAATTGTCAACCAATAACCTCTTTAAGGCACCTCCCCAGAACTAAATTTACCCCTTTCAAAGTCTTTCCAAAATTTATCATATTCTCCAGTCTTTTTTATTTCTTCCAGCCCCTTATTAAACAACGCTAAAAATTCTATATTTTTATCGATTTTCTTAGAAAAAATAAGATAATAATTCCATTGTTCATAGTTCTGTGTATATCGAATTTGACTGCGTTGTTGCTTTGTCAATTGTGTATACATAATATTCAGTCCAACAGCTTTATTCTCATCCAATGCATCAAAACGCTTAGCAAGCAACATTCGAAAAGTACTAACTTTATCTGCACCAATAGTGTATTTAATCAAACCTTGCTGCTCTGCTTTTTTTAATAATTCACCTTTAGCAGAACCTCGTGAAAGACCAATAGTGATATTCTTTAGTTTATACAGAGACTCTCTATCAGCAGACCATGCTAACGGTCTATCCTTTAAGAAAAATAGTACTGACTCACCTGAATAAACTACATCTGAAAAATAACAATCTTTAGCTCGTTCTTCTGTTTTACCCCAAATTGCTGAGGCGTGCCACTCACCTTGCTGTACATACTTATACGATCTTGACCAAGGATAAAATCCATACACTACCTGTATGTCATATTTAGAAAATATTTCCGTAATAATGTGAGGAACTACTCCATAACCAGGAAGTTTCTTTCCAATAAAAGGTTGCCACTCCCCAATGGTTATTTTGACTTCTATTGAATATGTATATGAGCTGTTAAATAGTGCTAATAGCACAACAAGTAACGACGCTCCTGGTATAAATTTTGTCATGAACTACTCATTAAAAAATATTACCTTTATAGTCAAGATACATTTTGAGTAGTATAGCCTTAACCCGGTTTTTATACCCTAATTTGATGAAGCCTTAACCATTTGTGTGTGACAGTTTAATGGCATTGGTTTACAGTAAAGATAGCCTTGCAAATCATCACACCCTGCCGCAATTAATTGCTCAGCTTGCACTTTATGCTCAATGCCCTCAACAGTCACTTTAAAACCTTGGTGCTTTAAATATTTTATCAATGAGATCACCATTGCACAGCGACGATTATCAACCATCATATCAACCAAAGTTTTATCTACTTTGATAGTATCAATAGGATAATTCAATAATTGAACAAGAGAAGTGTAGCCTGCCCCAAAGTCATCAATCGCCAGTGATACCCCAATATTTCTGAGCAGCGCTAAATTTTTTTCAACCTTTCCGATATCACTTATTTCAAATGTCTCAGTAATCTCTAATTGAATGACTGAGAGGTTTACCTGACTTTCAGAAAAAACCGTGGCTAATTTATCAATAAAGTGTGTTGAACTAAGATGCGCGGATGAAATATTAATCGCTATCTTGAGATCCATACCATACAGCGCTTGTAATTTCGGAATATCTTTTATCACTTGCCCAATCACCCAAAAGTCTATTGTTTCAAAATAACCACGACTTTCAGCAATAGGAATGAATTCAGCAGGAGAAACAAAACCAAGCACCGTGGATTGCCAACGCAATAATGCTTCAACGCCAGAAACCGTTAGTTTTTTGGCACAATAAATAGGCATATAAAATACTTCAAACTCAGTAAAATCTCTCTTCTTAAGCTCTGTTTCAATTTCTTTATCCCTTCGAGCCTGAATAGCTAACTCCTGAGAATAAAATGCATATTGGTTTTTCCCTGCGTGTTTTGCTTGATACATTGCACTATCAGCATTAGAAATCAGTTCTGCAGGGGTTGAACCATCATCAGGATATACGGCAATACCTATACTGGCTGAAACAGGAAAGTGGCCCGCCTCGCAGTCAAAACCACCCTCAAATAACTTTAATATTCTTTCTGCAACTTTATAAAGTACTGCATCTTTATCAAAGTCATGTAACAGTACAGCAAACTCATCTCCAGCTAATCTCGCTAAATCATGATCATTAACATTAATAACAAGATCTGTCGTGCGTACTGATAACTGTAAACGCTCAGCAAATGTCTTAAGCAAAATATCACCCGCTTCATGACCAAACTTATCATTCACGAACTTGAAGTTATCTAAATCAATATAAAGCAGTGCCACTTTCTTTACTTTCCTATGTGCCCGATTAATGACGCGTTCCAAGCACTGAGTAAATGTTCTACGGTTAAATAACTTTGTCAACGCATCTCGTTCAGCCATTTCCTTAGTCACTTCATATACTTTATGAAGCTGCTCATAGACACGAACAAAAGCACGGCTCAAGCTACCGACTTCATCCTGACTATCATAAGCATTAGGTTTATCTTTATTTCCCTCTAATACATTCGTCAAATCATTCTCAAGCACCTCTATCGGGCTGGTAATATAACGTTTAATTAAAAATATCAACATTACATACGAACATAATGTTAATATCATAAATGACAACAGCATTCGCGTCTCAAGCGCTTGCAACTGGTTGGATATTTCTTCATCACTGACAGCAAGTACAATACTGCCTAAATTTGGGATTTTATAGTCAACTGAAATCAACGCATTAGTCGCTTTAGTTTTTTTGTTATCTACTCCAGATATAAATGTTTCACTATTTTGCTCTTTTCTCAGGGTCTCTCGCAGAGCATCAAAATCAGTAGCATCAAATGCCATTACCACAGCGATAGATTGTTCCCATTCCTTCATTAAAGGCCTGCGTTGTGTATACCTATCAATAAAGTGGATGTAGAGTAGCCTGGTTTTATTATTCTTACTTAGTAAATATCTATTACTAATAATTTTCTCTTGGCGCATTTTTTTTACTATGATGGGAATATCAGGATCAATTTTACTGAAGGGATCACCACTATTTTCATAGTAAAATTCAATACTGTTATCTGGAAAAAAAATCGCTAATGATATGTAATGAAAATTAATTTCATCCAAGTCTTGAATAGTTGTTTCTAAGTTACCTTCAACCGCAAGTGCTTTAAAGCGTTTATCTTCCACATTTAAATATTGTCGAATTTCAGCACTTCTTACCAGCGATGGGAAATAAGTATCAGCAAAACTAAGATACCTATTCATACTATCAGCTAGCTGATTAAGTTGTAACCTGGCTTGACTTGAAAGAAAATCAATCAATGATTTTTTTTGCACCTGATAAATACCTATAAACGTAATCAGGTAGCTCAATACTAAAACAGGAAGAATTAATACTCTAACACGTCTACTTAGTCTCATGCTCTTTGCTCAATGCCCGCATGATTCGATTTCGCTGGCTCATGTTCTTATCTGATATAATTCTATAAGGCTCACTCCGATCCAATACACTTTGCTCAGGATAAATACTTTTATCATTTTTTACTTCATTAGGTAATAGTGCAATTGCGGCATTATTCGTCGTTGAATACCCTATATCCTCTGCATTCTTTGCAGCGTTCTCAGCATTATTAAGAAAATTAATAAATGCTAATGCTTGTTTTTTCTTTTCCGAATGACTCAATACAGAAAAACAATCTATCCACAGTGATGTGCCTTCCTCCGGCACAACATACCGCCAACTGTCTTTTCCTGTTACATCGTTTAAAGTATGTTGATCACCACTATAGCCAATCGCCATATATAACGCGTCATCATCAGGCTTTGCACTAATATAGCTAATGACATAGTCATAGGTTAGTACTGCAGTAAGTTGATTTCTAAGCAACTGATAAGCAGCCTTAAGATGATCTGTATTCTCACTGTATATAGAATAACCACTCAATTTTAATGCAGGAATTAATGTATCAGTAAAGTCTTCATGCATACCAATGTGACCAATCAGCTCAGCCTCAGGTTCAATCAGTGCTCGCCATGATACAGGTTTAGTTTCGACCTTATCTGCTCTATAAACAATACCCACTGTGCCCCAAAAATAGGGAACACCAAAATTACCACAACTTTGAATCCAACGTTTCTGAATATTAACTAAGTTACTCACTTCTGAACGTGTAATTGATAGTAGTTTATTATTTTTACCAAATAATTGAGCAGAAATACTATCAATTACAACTAAGTCAAATTGCTTGCCAACCTCACTCGCCAATACTTCATCACGCATTTCATCAGTATCATAAAATATTTGGTGTATCTTCCACCCAGTTTCTTTTTCCCACTGTTCAATAACCTGAGAAGATAAATATTCCTGCCAGTTAAAAATAACTAACTCTTCTGCTGATACTGCAGTCACTGTTAACATTAGAAAAAGTATTGAAGTAAGTACGCTGTGCATGAAAAACCTCAAGACATAAAACATCTTATTAGAAGAGAGTTTAGTCCTGTTCAGGCTAGCCTTAAAGGCGAATTAGTTACGCTTTATTCACGAATTACTATTCAGAAACTTGATTAGAAAATTTCACAGGCTAACAAATCTGGAATCGAGAGGGAGTGACAAGCTGTTAAAGCAAAGATAAGAAGAATGCATATCCCCCTGGCTTATAATTCTTCTCAGCTACCAGAGGGAAAGATATAATATTAACTTATTTTACGGTTAGCAAAAAATGAAGGTTTTTTAGTCGCCACAAAGACAAGAACCACAATCAGTAAAATATTTAACGCACCAAATATAGCCTCTTTCATTAATGCATCATCAAATAGCTCAATCTTATTCTCGCTCAAAAAAACGACAGAATCGTCTATTGCAGGATAAATAAACAAGTAGGTATTAAGTGCAATTATTACAAAACCAATCAACTTCACCCATAACCATCGTTGACTCGGCTTCCCCATCAGTAATATGCCAGTAATCCCTGTTACAAGCATGGCAGGTATTGTCAATAACTTAGTGCCAACAAATACAAACTGACGGTTCAATGTTAAAGCATGAGCATCACCTTCTGGAATAAATGCTCCCGCAAAAATATACGTAATAATACTTCCTAAAAATACGGCTAAAGCAATTAAGTGAATAGTTTTCAGCAATGATCTCATACAAGCTCCATATTTTTATTTATCCCTGTGTATAGGGCATTTTTAGTTATTTTATAACACTTAAAAGTGATTCATAATCAATATTAATAAGAAACCAATTTACTACTTACTACAAATCTTCCACAACAATAGCGGGCTTCTTTTAGCCAGAGATAAACTAAAAATCATATCCGCAATTTTGGGTAACCACGTTAACCAATAAGGTTTCCTACCCACGTAGACAACTTGATAAATCAGAGATTTATATAACTTCATCTTTAGCTTACTTGGCTCTATTTTAAGCCCTACACCTGCAGCTTTAAGCACCGCTTCCTTACCTGACCAAAGTGTTAGGATATCTTGAACAGAGGGCTTAGGGTAACTAACCAATAATTCAAGATGCGACGTTCGTTCATGTAGTGCTTGCAAATAAGGCCGTTTTTTGCTCTGAACCATATCCACCCCAACCGCTATAGGTGACACACTTATTAGCACACCCTGAGGACAATGACTTATACTAAAGCCCATTTTTATCCCTGGCGCATAAAGTTCTCCCAAAGATGTTCTTTTAAACTGCAAACAACTCACAGGTATTCCCAAAACACTCGACAGTATTTCCTGCAACCAACGATGAGCCTCTCTACTTTGACTTTCACGATCTAGATTGTCATAGGGTATATACACAACATGCGTTGCATAAGCAAAATGTTTTAGACAAGTATTTAGTTTCTCTAAATTAACATTACACCATGGCGATTCATTCATTGATCACTATATATACCCTTTGTCGTATGGTATTCCAACTCTTTATCGTTAACTTAACCATTATTGATGATTATATTTACCACCAAAAATAATGCGTATTAAATAATACTCGCTAACCAATTTGCGGCCTTTGGTAAATAATCATGAAAATAATGCTGACACACGTGTGCTTCATTAGGATACTCTATCATGGTAACGTTTTGTTCACCTACCCAATCCTTAACTAACTGGCAGTTACTTATTGGGAATACTGCATCATTTCCCCCATGTATACAGAGTACAGGGCACTTGGGGTTAACTTTTCCAGCAAGTGTTAATTTATCATCAGCCAGCGACGCCATCTCTTGGTCATCCGCTGCATGAAAAACATATCGAAAATCGTGACGCACCCGAGGATTAATATCTAAATAGTTACTGACGTCAAAAGCACCTGATAAATTAATTGCAGCTTTTATTTCCGGAAAGGAAGATGCACAACGTAATGATAAATATCCTCCAAAGCTAACACCAAAAACACCTAATCTATTTCGATCAACAGCCTGATGTTGACGGAGTGTGTCAAGGACAGTGCCAAATACATTTTCAAATTCAATAGGCATGGCCGTCTGTCCGAGTAACTCTCCTTGTCCTGGCCCATCAAAAATAAAACAACTAATGCCTTCGCGCAAGAAGTGTTTACAAAAAGCATACAACTCAACTTCTTTAGCTGAATCAAGTCCATTAAGTAATATCACACATGGAGATGGCTGATCTTTTTTGGCATGTAACAAATAACCAGGCAATACTTGTTGTGAATAACGAAGTTCTAGTCGTTCACATGAATAAGACAGATTGGGTAAGGCATGCAGAAAACTATCAGTCACTTTTGCGCGAACCTGTTCTTTTTTTACGGGGTCAGCGAAAAACATAAACTCAGCCCAGTGATAGGCCGCCGCAGCTTTTAAATAAATCGTTGCAGCTGTTTTATGATGACATTCTTTGGCCATATTCACTAATTGGTTACCATGTGTATTCCAAGCATCGAACCATTGCGGCCAAAATTTTTCAGCTTCTCTACTCGGTGATGCGGTAATTTTTTTACTCACATCAATTATTTCTCCCCATTCTGTTCCGCCAAACATAATACGCGGTAAAAAATAATATAACTCAGAAAACTGTTGAGAGGTCATCATGCTCATGGTATTACCACTTGTATAGTCAATTGACCAAGCTACTCATTTTTCTCACATTGTCGTTTCATGAAACGTCATTAATCAGTCATGATTAGCATTAGGTCAAAGCAAACTAAACCTAAAAAAATTAAATAAATAAAGGAATTAACTGCTGTTGCTTCACATCGTCAACAAGTTCATGCTTCTGGATTTTACCATTACGCCCACGAGGAAATGGCTTATCGTAAATATAAGCATATTTCGGATGTTTTAATGGGCTTAACACAGCCGCTAAATGTTGTTGGATTTTGGGTAGCAGTGATAATACATTCTGGGTAGAACGCATAAATACCAAAGGAACTTCACCGTGTTCATTATCATGCCATGCAGCAACGGCCACATCATCAAGCAGATTTAAACTAAGGATTGTTTCCTCTATTTCTCGGGTATACACGGTAAACCCATCGGCTAACAACACAATGTCCCGTAGACGTCCCTTTAACTGCAAAAATCCCTCTGTCGTCAACACCCCCATATCACCTGTTTTTAACCAGCCTTGCTGAATAATTTCCTCATTGGCGACTGGCTTATGGCGTCCAGCATCCCAATATCCCAGCATGTTACCTGGTGACTGCACCCAAATTTCACCCACTTGTCCAGGTAACGAAGGTTTACCCGCTCGATCAGTCAGCTTGAGTGTAACCCCATTTGCAGGCTTACCCACTGTACCTCTGCCTTGGTCATGCTCATCATTTGCTAACCAGCAAAAAGGCCCTGCAGTTTCTGTCAATCCATAACCTTGTAACCATCGACAAGAAAGAATCCGTTGTGCTCGTTGTAAAAGCATTGGGTCTATTGGTGCACAACCATAGGCTATTAACTCTAATGCAGAAAGATTTCTGGATTCAAGCTCAGGGTCTTTGAGCGCTTCTGCGAGATAAAACGGCGGCAACATCATATGGCTAATGCCACATTCTGCAGCGACTGCAAAAACTTGCTGATCATCTGGCACATCATTAATAACCAAACAAGCACCCTGACTTAAGCCGGCCAGCATTAACAGCTGCCCTTTTAAATCAAAAATACTGTCGTCTAATAAAATCCGCGCTTGAGCATGTACTTGCATAGCTTTCGCGACAGACTTACCTTGTGCACAAAGCCGATGGTCAGATAAGCAAACGCCTTTAGGTTGTCCTGTTGTACCACTGGTATACGCTTGCACTAACACAAAATCAGCTGTCTGTTCCGTGTTAAAAGTGCTTTCTAAGTGTGCCTCTTGATTTTCTATTGTTGGTAAATTCAACCGACGCTGTCGAGGAAAGACTACATCTGTACTGTTTACATCTTCAATTAACCAATCAGCAGTTGCATCACTTATAATCGCATTTAGTTCATGCTGTTTAGCTTTAATTAATCCCTCAAGATAAATTAATGTTAAACCCAAATAGCTCGCAGCCAGTTCAAGTACAATAAGTTGATAGGTATCAGATGTGGTCACTAGCAACCGCTGTTGCGAACAAACATTGTGTGATTGCAGCCAATGTATTCGTTCATGAACCTGATTAAGCAGGCTTTGATAAGAAACAGACCGATCCATTGAGCATATTGCAGTATGATTAGCATAGGTTTCTGCAGCAATTTTTACCTGCTGGTAGATGCTCGACATGGCAAATACTCCCTAAGCAGCCTGACTGAGTCTTAGCTCAACCGCCTCAACAATATCATTAATAACAACCCAGTCCTTAAAAGGAACATTTTTCAGGCTAACATCCATCGCCTTTTCCAAGGCCACCATAATACAAACCAACTCGGTAGAATCTAATAGCAACTCATTTTCCAGATTAGTATGTTCTTTTAATTCACTGACAGGCATATCAAGGTATTCTGCAAGTGTCGTATAAATAGCTTTAACTGTTTCATTAGACATTTTTTATCCCCTAAAAAGTGACGAATTAATTTTGTATTTTTACTGAAGTGAAGATAATGCCAGCGTGGCAGCAGAGCCTCTCAAACCACGGCTATTTATTAAAATCCGAGATAATGGCTTTTCTTCAGCCTGCTGAATGAGCTGTTGATTTACTAATATTGATGCAGCTGAACATTGGGCGGTTGGTAGTATCATCTGCTTTTCTATCATCAATGCACCTAACGCAATATCCAATGCGCCAGCAGCACCAAATAATTGTCCTACTGACGCTTTGGGCGCTGTAACATGGGTATGCTGACTGAGTACCCACTGAATGACTTCTGTTTCTTGTTGATCCTGAAGTACCTGAGCTGCGCCATCAGCAATCAGCAGATCCACGGGACACCCTCCTGCTGCAGCCAACATCGTTTGCTCCAATCCTTTTCCTGAGCACGTTGGATCATTACGCATACTCCAACGTTTTATTTGAGCATAAGGTACTTTTCCTCTTGCCTGAGCGTGTTCCACTGATTCCAATAGCAAAAATACTGCACCTTCTCCAGGCACCATCCCATTAGCTTGTTTATCGAACGGTGCATAGTGGCCAGTAGGGCTAATTCCCTCTGGTGCACCTTGTAATGCAGCTAAAATAAAATCGGTATTAATCGCTTCACAACCACCTGCTAACGCACAATCTAATTTACCCTGAGCAATTAAATTAGCGGCCATACCAACACTAATAAGACTGCTTGCCCGATCAGCCATTATCGTTTTACTGAATCCTTTTAAACCATATTGCAGAGAAATTTGTCCTTGCACCGCAGCAGGAAACCAGGCTGTCGCTTGAAAAGGACTGACATCACGTGACGTTCCTTCGGACTTATGTAAATGTCTAAGCTCACGCTCGGTAAAAGCCCAACCACCAAAACAATTACCGACTAAAACCCCCATTCGCTGACGATCCACTGTCTCAGGGACTAAATCTGCATCCTGCAAAGCACGCTCTGCCGCGATCAAACCAAAGTGGGAGAATGAATCGATTTTACGAATTTGTCGTTTTGACAAACCCGAAAAAAGCTGGTGATCATCAATGGCAGCCACATGACCTTGCAAATCTTCATTAAATTGCCCACAGGCTTGTGGTGTCAGTGCTTTTACCCACAGTGCTTGTTTGTCATCACAATCTGGAACCAATATACCCAGCCCCGTCACTACTACTTCATTATTCATCGACAAATCCCTCTAATCCTCAATACGCTTCAGCACAACAGCACTGTGAATACCTGAAAAGCCACTGGCCGTTTTCAATACGTAATTCATTGCAGCAGCACGCCCCTGGTTCGCAACATAATCTAGAGGACAATCAGGGTCTGGGGTTTGATAGTTAATGGTGGGAGGAACTTGTTGATGAACCAGACTTAATACCGCTGCCACCATTTCAATGGCATTGGCGGCAGACAGTGCATGGCCATTCATTGATTTCAATGAGCAAACAGGAATGTGTCTAGCATGCTCCCCCATCAGTTTTAACAGGGCTTGAGACTCATTCACATCATTTTGAGGCGTAGAGCTGCCATGAGCATTAACATGGTCAATTTGATCAGGCGTTATATCAGCATCTTCAAGTGCTAATGACATACTGCGTAACAGTTCTTCACCATCAGCAGGCAAATCCGTCATGTGATAAGCATTACAGGTCGAACCGAAACCACACAGCTCAGCTAAAATAGGAGCCCCTCTACGACATGCATGCTCATATTCCTCCAGAACTAAAATGCCACAGCCTTCCCCCAGGACAAACCCATCTCTATTTTTATCAAAAGGACGAGAAGCTTCGGTGGGTGATTCATTATGGCTACTGCTGAGTGCCCCAATAATATCAAAGGCCGCCATCGTTATTGGCGTAAGCGGTGCTTCTGTTGCACCTGCAATCATCACATCAGCTTGATTATTACGAATACAGTCCAACGCAAACCCTAAGGCATCCAAACCTGCGGTGCAGCCTGTCGCGAGCGAAGCGG
This sequence comes from Zooshikella sp. RANM57, assembly GCF_050749885.1. Lineage (NCBI taxonomy): Bacteria > Pseudomonadati > Pseudomonadota > Gammaproteobacteria > Oceanospirillales > Zooshikellaceae > Zooshikella > Zooshikella sp. RANM57. The sequence continues at coordinate 106,281 of NZ_JBOIUB010000012.1, forward strand.
TAGGCCCACACAGTTGGTATTGAGCGGCCACTTCAGTCGAAGCGCTATTAAAGCCAATATGAGGATACAAGTGGCGATCAACGCGATTGTAATCAATCGGTTTACTGGCATGATCGGTATAACGCAGGAAAGCTTGCTCCATATAGCCAGTACCGGCAATGGCCGTCGCAATGGACACGCCCATCAACTCAACAGGGATCGCTCCAGCGTGTAAACCTGCCATAGACATAGCCATCTTACTGGCTGCTAATGCAAATAAAACGTGCCGATCCAAACGTTGACCTTGTTCCTCACTTATTTCCCAGTCAGAGGGCATAAATCCTTTTACGATACCTGCAATTTTGGCTTCCAGTCCTTCAGTATCAAACTGACTGACCACATCAACACCTGAAACACCCTGCATACAGTTTTGCCAAAACTGTTCAGTGCCAAGACCATTCGGAGCAATAACTCCAAGTCCGGTTACCACCACGCGTCTTTGGTTTGGGTTTGGTTTTGGTTTTGATTTTTGTTGCTTCATCGTGATTGCCACCTTAGTAATTCCCCAGCCCACCACACACATTCAATGCTTGAGCTGTCACGCCTTTCGCTAAAGGAGAAGTCAGATAAGCAACCATGGCAGCCACTTCTTCAGGCTCAATATAACGACCAATAGGAACACGCTCCTCAATACGCCGCTTAGCTTCAGCCTCATCGACCTGCCAGAGTCGTGCATAATTAGTGCGAACCTGTTTTGCCATATCGGTTTCAACAAAGCCGGGGCAAACAGCATTCACCGTAATACCACTGCCATTACGCGCTAATTCCAAACCGAGTGCTTTAGTAAAACCAACCATACCGTGCTTGGATGCACTGTAAGGTGCACCATGAATAACGCCTTGTTTACCTCCTGTACTGGCGATATTGATAATATTGCTACCTGCAGACATGTTGCCGTGATTAAGTACCGCATGCGTGACATAGAACATACTGTTTAAGTTGGTATTAATTACATCACGCCATAAATCCGTAGACAGGTTTTGGGTAATACCGCCACCTCCTCGTCCTGCACAATTGACTAATACATCAATACGACCAAAGTGCTCAGCAGCCTGTTTAACCATAGCATTAACAGCATGCTCATCCGTTACATCACAACGTATCGTTAAAACCTCACAGCCTTTTTTAGTAAGCTCACTCGCTAGTGTGTGTAAGCCTGCTTGCTCTCTCGCCACTAAAACACAATTCATGCCGTCTTCTGCTAAACGCTGGCTTATTGCAGCGCCAATACCTCGACTGGCACCAGTAATTAATGCTGTTTTTTTTGCCATGGTTTATATCCACCATAATGCTTTTTTTAAGTTATATGCCATTCGTATTTGGTAAACAGAAAGTCCAAAATACTCATCGCGAAGGGTTTAGTTTTCTTTTGAGAGTTCAGCCAGCTTTTGCTGAATAGCATGCATTGTGCCCAAGCTATTATTATTAATGGCTTGGGCAACTAACTGTTTGGCTTCTGCAGGTGTTTTATTTAATGATTGCCAGTGTTCAGGATTAAGCACAACGTCATGCCAAGAAATTATTTTTACGCCAACTGCCGTGTCTTCTAACGTCCAGCTACCAACATGTTTTTTAAGGGGTAAAGGTGGTGTTGGTTGGAAATAATTCACCGCGTGATCGGCACAACGACGAATGGTTCTAATCACTTCGTCTCCACCATTAACCTGCACGGTCATCGTGAAAATTTGGTGTTCCCCATCGTTATATTCCATATCAACCTGAGTACAATGAGGTAATAAAGCAGGCCAGTATTCTGCTTCACGCAATAATTGAAAAATAATATCCTTATCACCTTCCACTACAAGTTCTTCTGCAAACTCATGATGCCACGCTTGTTGTTCCAAACATTTTTTAATTGCCAGTAATTCTCGATCACTGTTGGCATCAATAGTTTTTTGCATAAACTGTTCAGCCTCTAGCGTTGAATTAACACCTTCAACCAAGCCACTGATATTCTCTTTGATTGAAAACTCATGCCATAGCTCAATACGACAGGTATCATCCGTTAATGCAATAAAACACCACTTACCTTTCATATCATTCACTAAAGGCATTGGCTTAGCCTGTTGGAAAGTAATTTCCAGCTTTTGATCATCTAAAGTACGCATTGACTGCCAGCAAAATAACCGATCATTACCCCAAGCTGTGAGACGAATTTGCTGTTGATTACCGTCTTGTTCAACAACTTCTGATTTTAAGCAAGGTGCAAAATAAGTAGACCAGTTTGCCACTTGACTACAAAAATAAAATGCCTCACGAGCAGGACAATTAACTTCAATTTCATGCTTAAGCTGCATGACAGTTCACCTCTTCATCTAGAATTGCAACGACCCGACACCATGCGGCATCTGCTTTTTCAAGTTTTATCGGAAAACAACTTACCTTGAATTTTTTATCAATAGGTAATTGGTCTAAATTAGCAAGTCGTTCTAATTGACAATATTCTTTTTCACGACCTAGCATATGTGCTGGCCATAGCACTGATTTATTTCCAGTTTCAAGGTAGTGAGTCACCATATCAGCAAACGGAGGGTCAAAACTAAAACTATCAATACCAATAACTTTGACGCCTTGGCTAATTAACCAATCTGTGGCTTCTCGACTAATACCTCTAAATTTCGAATAATAGTGTGGCGTACCTTGGTATTTATCCGCTCCAGTATGAAAAAATACAATATCATTCGCTTCAACTCTTAAGTTTTGCAGCGTTATTGCCTGCATCATTTCTGAAAGTGAAATTGCGCCTCGTTTAACATCATGACTGACAGCAATTACCAACCCTTGTCCATAACACCACTCTAAAGGAATATCGGTAATGGTCTTTTGTGGTTGCCCCTGCTGATTAACATCACCATAGTGATAGGGTGCATCCATATGTGTCCCTGTATGGGTACTCAGGTGATAAAACATCAGTGATAAGCCTTTATGATCTGGGAAATCTTTATGGTTCATCCCCCAACCACAGCGCCACTTAAGCCACTCCCAACAACGTGACATCCAATTTTTACTATTGAGATACACCAATGCCGAACCTAACCGATCAGCACCACGCTTATGATCTATCACTTTACGTTTAACAGGATCTGGCTCCCAATAATCAGGGTCAATTGCTACACTCAAGTCGACAAGTTTCGGCATTTGTTTTTTCCCACAAACTGTATTCAATAAGCTGACCATCAACCATTTTTAATACACGATCAGCATCACTGAAATAAGTCTCATCATGCGTAATGGCAATAATCGTACGCCCTTCCTTTTTTAATGCTGGTAATAATTCTTTATAAAAATATCGACGGAATGAAGGGTCTTGATCAGCAGCAAACTCATCAAGTAATAATAATTGCTCCCCACTGACCAATGCTTGTAATAACGCTAATCGTTTCATTTGTCCCTGGGATAATTTTACTTGACTCAAACGACCTTGTTGGTAACTCACTTTTTCATTTAACTTAAGTTGAGATAATCGTTGATTAACTATTTCTACATCAGCTATCTCACCTTTCTCATCAATAACCCTTTCAAAAATGTATGGAGAGGGCCTTACCAAAGCACAGCTTAGCATATCGTCTTTATGTAAAATTTTATTACCTAACTGACGCTGTCCTGAACTTAAAGGATATAACCCACTTAACATTTTTATTAAGGTTGATTTTCCGGCACCATTCCCACCCACAATAAAGACCAACTGTCCCGGCGATAACTGCAAATCCATCAACCCAATCCGTCGTTCTTCATTAGGATATTGATATGCTGCTTTCGTCAAATACACCTTATCATTTAATGAATAATGAGCCCCCTTTTGGGCAGGAAGTGTTGCTAGTGGTAAAACCCGCTTCAAGCTGATAACACTCTCAATCGCTTTTGGAATATACTCCAGCACAGTGGTAATAGGACTTATTAAAAATAATGTCGCTAAAATAAAGCCCGATTGATGATCTTGTCCTTGTTCACCAAAAAACCATTCAGGTATCCATAAAAGTGATAAGAGCAACGTTAAGGTAATACAGTGTCCCCAGTTAAGATTAAAGGCATCCAGCCAGGCTATTTTTAACCGTTTACGGCGAATAGCTAATAATGTATTTGATAAACTTTTGTTCATCAGCCAGTGCTGACGTGCCGCACTGAGCTTTACCTCCATTGCACCGTTAAATAGTTCATGATAAAGCAGATGCAAATGATCAATTTTTTCTCTCACATTTTGCAGATGACCACTCACATAATGATTCATTAAAAATGCAACACACACCGCTATTAACAAGAAAAATGAGTAATGTAACAGACCTGTCAGTGACTGTATTGAAAAATATATTAATACACCCAGTATAATTAAAAAATTCAGTAGTAACTCAGGAATAATGCGCATACCTTGCTGTAGCACATCCATGTCTCGCGTTAATGCCGCATAAGCACGCGCCCCACCAATTTTTTCCATTAATGCATAATTACAATCGTTCAAACTTTTCGTTAATTGGTAATGAATATTGAAACTAAAATATTCACTTAAAATATCAAGCAACAGTTTAGTTAAAAAACCTGAACCAAAAACCAGCAGCACTAATAGAAAGCCACTTTCTATATTTACTGCTTCGGCATTATTGATAGAATCACTTATTAATGAAAGAAAACTAACTTCAGCAAACGTAAATATTGCACCACAAAGTATTGAAACAATAGCCATCCAGCTATATTTTGACAGGCTTTTAACAACCCATTTCACCCCTACCCCCTTTTTACCACACTGGGAGACATTGACTATTTGAAAGCACCCATGTACCCACATGATTCAGCCACAAATAATCATTTATGTGTACCAAAGTAACGCTTCGATTATGTAATTAACAAACCATAAAATGATTAGGTTGTATGTAACAGTGCAGGCATTAGAAAAAATTTTTATGATGACGTCAATTAGACTAAAGTATAGACTTTGTGAATCTGAACGCGATGAGTCACTCTCACGAGAGTTAGACGGGAAACCTATAGCAAACCCCATTCAAACCTTATACGCTGTACAAGTAGCAATGAAATGAATTACCTTGCCCATACTGTATTATCTAAAAAAGACATCGATTATCAACTGGGAAATTTACTGGCTGACCCACTCAAAGGAAAAGCATGGGCGGGATGCAGCCCGTCACATCTCGATGGTATACAAATGCATGGTTGGATTGATTCATTCACTGATACCAATCAACATGTAAGGAGAGCAAAAACTAGACTTGGTACAAAAGGTTATCTTAAAGGAGTGGTAATCGATATTACGTTTGATCACTTATTAATTAAACACTGGAAACATTTCATAAATACTGACATTAATAAATTTATTCATACATTTCATATTAATTCGCTCAAGCAATTAGATACCCTGCCGAAACAAGCTGCCGATTTTATTAAGCGAATTATTGCTCATAATGTTCTCTCAAGTTACGAAGATTATTCTGGCTTAGTTTCCGCACTTCAGCGTATAGATCATCGGCTATCGCCAAGAATACTCGCTAAAGAAACAGCATCAAGCTACTTGCCTTTAATAGCCTCAAATTTGGAATCAATCGAAGAAGATTTTCTGCTCTTCTTTCCTGAATTAGCCCATTATTTTATTGATAAAAGCAGCTCAACAGCGCATGAACGATGGCTAAAATAAACCTGTTCCTCATCACTTAATCTGTTACAATGCGCCCCACGAAAGCCTCAATACATTCTCATGAGAACCTCTTTCACACAGACATTACCAATCATTGTCGTAGTAAAGGTTAAAGACAACGCTTTAATGCTGACAACATCCCCTTGTGTTCAGTGGATACAAAAATGACACGTGAAGGGTACAACCTCAAGAGATGCAATGACAGGCAACAACAGAATTCAGGTATTACTTAATGCACCACACCGCTTTTAGCAACCTTAAGCTGCAGCCAGCTTTACTTAAAAACCTGGCGACTCTCAATTACCAAACCATGACGCCTATCCAGCAGCAAAGTCTACCTGCCATTTTGCAAGGACAAGATGTTATTGCCCAAGGTAAAACAGGATCAGGCAAGACAGCAGCTTTTGCCCTCGGTTTGCTAAACAAGCTTGATGTTAAGCACTTCAGAATACAGTCTCTGGTACTGTGCCCAACAAGAGAGCTGGCAGATCAAGTCGCCAAGGAGCTTCGTAAGCTAGCCCGTGCTATCCACAATATCAAGGTACTCACATTGTGTGGTGGTATGCCTTTTGGCCCCCAAATCGGTTCACTTGAACATGGCGCCCACATCATCGTTGGCACACCAGGCCGTATAGAAGAACATTTACGTAAAGGCACTTTGCAACTCAATCACTTAAACACACTGGTTTTAGACGAAGCAGACCGCATGTTGGACATGGGCTTTCAAGATGCCCTTGATGCAATTATTGATAAAATGCCTCGCCAACGACAAACACTGTTATTCAGTGCAACATACCCCGACCAGATACAAGCTATTGCTGGTCGGATCATGCATCACCCATTAATGGTGCAAGCCACAACCACCGACAGCAATACAAAAATCAAGCAATATTTTTATAAACTTGACAATAATAAACAGCGTGATACCGCACTACGCCTGGCGCTTATAAAATTCTCACCTGTATCTGCTGTTGTTTTCTGCAGTACTAAACAAGCAACACAAGAAGTTGCAGAAGAGTTACGTCAACATGGCTTCAGCGCTTTAGCATTACATGGCGATTTAGAGCAAAAAGCGCGCGACCAAATTCTTGTACGGTTTGCGAATCAAAGTACTACAATCCTAGTCGCAACTGATGTAGCGGCCCGAGGTTTGGATATTGACTCTGTTGATGTTGTTATCAACTATCATGTTGCCAAGGACCCTGAAGTACATGTTCACCGCATCGGGCGAACGGGTAGAGCTGGCAGCAAAGGTACAGCCTGTACCCTTTATAGTGAAAGTGAACAGCACAAGATAGCAAAAATAGAAGACATGCTGAACGCATTCATCCAACCAGAACCACTACCCTCTTTTAGCCTATTAGAAAAGCAGTCTGACAAACCACCCATGGTTACATTACAAATAGATGGTGGAAAAAAACAAAAAGTAAGACCAGGAGATATTCTTGGTGCATTAACAGGTAAAAATGGTATTGCCGGAAAACAAGTCGGTAAAATTCATATTTTTGATAACTGTGCCTACGTAGCAGTATCTCGGGAAGCGAGCAAACCAGCCTTAAAGAAACTATCTGAAGGAAAATTAAAAGGTCGTTCTTTTCGAGTCAGGAGAATTAGAGGCACATAATTATGTGCCTTTATCCTTGGGCCTTAATAGCTTTACAAAGTAATTCATTATAATTGAAACTTTTCCCTTCACAATTTATTCAATATTTTCAGAGATCTCCCTGTTGTAAGCAGACATCAGCTTGATTATTATTTGTCCAGCACATACAGGGAGGTGTGGCATTATGGACAAAGGTATTTTTTTCCTCATAAAGTTTGGTGAAAGTGAGTTTATGGAAAAACTTCATCATGAAGGTGAAATGCTTTTACAACAGCTAAAAATGTTTAGAAAACCCATATACAACACCCAACGCCGAGATATTTACGAAGGGTTTACACATATAGTACAACGCAATCTCCCATCAATAACAATAAATAATAACGTTATTAAAAATCATTATACCCCCATTATATTTAATACCCGACTTGACAATCCCTACATTTATTGCATGTGCGCAATTACCCATACACATTTCAGCCGTGACAATAAACCACTTATAGATAATGCATGTTTCGAACTTGGAGATACTGCTGTCATTATCAAAAATACCTTTTTATTTCTAGATAAAATCAAAAATTACTGTAACCAAAACAAGTATCAAATAGATAGCGGCCACATAAAGTATATTGATTTCAATAAACATCACGGCAAACTTAGCTTATTTACCAAATCCAAAGACTATGAGCATCAAAGTGAATACCGTCTAACAGTCAAAACACATAGTTCACAAAATACCTCACTCAAAATCAAGCTTGGTAATTTAGCAAAAGAAGGGCACTCTATTATTTGTAAAAGTTATGAAATAGAAAAACAACTTAGGCAGTTTTTTTCTTATACAGCACACTAAATAGGGTTATGTTATATTGATTATAGAGGTTAAGCTGTAATCACATCATACTGATATGCTAAATTCTATTATAAATGTTCATAAAAATAAAAACATCAAAAAAAACTGTAGTACTTATTGCATAAATAATTCACTTTAAGTTAAGCATAGTACCAACATAACAGGCTGAACGAAACAAGATCTAGAGCATTGAAATAGCAGAACCTTAATAGCCTGCCTTATCTTATTTAGATTAGGTATTTTCTGGCACAAATACATATGCCACAAACGCACAGACAACCATGACAATACCCAGCAAAGAAGGCTCTAGCTTGAAAAACGAGTTTTTCGCTCTTTCCCACTTTTTTGCGCGATTGCCATAGTGATTGGTAAGGTCATAAACAGATATTGATTCGCTATTTGACTCATTGAGCCACTCCCGTATAGCTCTATAACGCACAACATATTTGTACCAATATTGCTGCCTCATCATCCCTTCAAGCACCCAATATAGAACCGCAGCTAAAACTGCGAGAAACGTAATTCTAGGATCTTTAATAGTAAAGGCCAAACCTATTGCGCCAGCCCATATAGTGATAAACCAATTTCTATTTCTAAATATTAAGTCGTCATACTTATCAAATGTGCCTTGTAGAAGCCCCATTTCAACCTTAAGTATTTCAAGCCTTTCTTTTGAATCTGGACGCATTTTTAATCCCATTATTCATGCTTAACGTAAAACGATCCTAAGAAAACAAAAACACAGCATTTCCCCAAGCAATACTTTGCTATAACTAATTTTTAAGTTTATCCAGCTCATGCCTTAAACTTGCCATATAGTCGTTCAGTCGATACGGACCAGACCAATTATTTTTCACATTTGCAAACTGAGAGGCAACAAACTTTAATAGTGCATCTTTTTTATTCTTCGTATCAATCGACAATCTATACTGATTTAAACGTATACTTAAAGGAAAGTCTTCTAGAGCCTCTTTGAAAACAGACTCGTAACTCTCTGACTGAGGGTCTATTCCAGCAATATAGCTTAATGCAAATTTCTCAATTTTTAGTTTTTTCCATCCGTAATAATCAATATCTTTCAGCTTTTCTTGATTGCCAACATTAGCATAAAGAAAGGCCAATACATCGAAGTATTTTCTATCATTAGGATATCTCTTCGATAATTCAATTAGATTGCTTTCAAATTTCACAATAAATTCTTCAGGCTTCATTGATTTTGTCGAAATGAGCTTTCTTAATATTTCGTAAACCAAAGTAGATGATTCTGGCAATTTAGCATTATTTTTAAACAACCCTATTTCATGCAATCGTTCGATATATGCTTGATCATCTATTTTTTTTCCTGAACTGCATAAACTGAAATACTTTTCAGCTAAAGATCCTCTTTCTAAAATCCCCAATGCCAGATTTTTATCATACTCTAAATATGTTTTCTTCGGTTGGTAATTCCACCAATCTATTTCCCACTCAGAGTCTAAGTAGTATAAATCACATAACTTTAGTTTTGCACCTTGATTGATTTCAAATAACAACGACTCTCGCTTTTTAACTTGATTTGTATTTGAGAAAATCGTATACATCGCTTTTTCTATTGAGGTATGATTACGACCAAAGTTTGCACGCTGCCAAGCAATGAATGCTTCTTCAGGTTCTCCCGTCATGAGATATGTATGAGTTAAATACGCATTTAATACATGCTTACTAAAAGCAATGTCTGTCTTTTGTATTCGCTTATAATAGGTTTTAGCTACAGAATAATTTCCTAGTCTATGCTCATGGATACCTCTTTCGTATAACACATATGGGTTGTCAGGTTCTTTTTTTTCTGCTTTGCGCATCAATTCATAACTTGTCTCAAAATCGTTTTCAAATAACATATTTCCAAGTATGAAATAATCATATACGGTCTTTTTGTCATCAGAAACTAACTCTATAAGGCGCTGATTAGACTCGCTTACTTTGCCTTCAATAAAAAGAGTCTTAGTTTCTTCTAGAGAAGCAAAGTTATCGTATATTGCCCCATGTTTTGCCATTCCACTTTCAAAAACCTCAACATCAAAAGCATGTACTTCCACGCTAAGCAGAAATAAAAAAATGAGGATTCGTACCATGCCATCTCCTATGTAATAGCGTCACGCAAGAAAGTAAATGGAAGTACTCCGTAGACTTCCCTCCAACAGCTTTTGTTTGCTTTAATGATCAAATGTCTTCCTCTAATCTACCACCTTGAGCTGAATGTGAGCACCTTCTGGCAGGTCTTTAATTTTCTTTGCCAAATCACCTGAAAAACGCACAAGTTCTATTTGATGTGCTATATTGATATTTAATATAGCGTATTCACCACCACATGGTCCTGGTGTTATAAGACAGTACTTCATTTGATCTGGTAGTGGCCCATACTTTTCCTTTGCTTGCTCTACCAGAGCTTGCATATACCAATCTTCAAGGAATTCTTGATCTTTCGATAAACAGTTAAGCTCTTCTCGGCCATTGGCTACTACCTTACAGTAAAGATCTTCAGGACAAAGCCGCCAATATTTTCCTTGAGAATCTTTTATCATAAGATTACCAAATTCGTTACCACCAACAACCTCAATTGGATCGATACCAATCCAGCCCCATGACTCTTTAATTTCTTGAATAATACTCATGGTTTCCTTTACGCTAAAGACGTGAATAAATGACACTACTAGATGTCAAAATAGTGCAATGATTATGTAAACTTTTCCTCTAACTTGACAAAAAAGAAAAGACATCCAATGGTACCCATCGAGATCAAACCTAATAATATAACTTCATTACTCTTTGACAGATGAAAAGAACCTCCTATTGTGCCTGCAACTAATAACAAAACTGCTGCCCCAATACACACAACACCCATAATACGACAGACTATTATGGCTAACTTATCTATGGATCTTTTAAAAATAGATATAAATACTATTCCACTTAAGCCAATCACAATTAATGGCCACATAGAATTTCCAAACGTATTGATACCATAAAGACAAGTAGCAACTGACGAAAATGTTAGCAGTAGCTTTAAAATATTTTTCACCATCACACGCCTATGATCAGCAACCTACCCCAAATTGTTCGTGAATAAATGCTATACTTCATTTTAAGCTAAAAACACAAACATATTCTTCATCACCGAGATCGGAGAAGTATAGTTACTCTTCCAGCTCACACCTATTCACAAATCATGACACTATCACGTACTCAAAACCAACTTTCAGAACACTATTTCAACTAACCAAGGAATCGCAAAATAAAGTAAGTATAAAACAAATAAATTTAATGGCACCATTAAAGTGACAGCGAACAGTTTAGCCCAAATCTTATCATACGACCTAAACAACTCGATCGAAGTATAAGCACTAAAGACTAAAACCCCACCCATAATATAAGCTTGGAATAATGTTCTACCATGAATCATCAGTCGAAATATTATTGCGCCAAGACAGAACGAAAGCCAAGTATACTCGTTCAACTATATAACCTGGCCACAAAAAGAGCCAATTTTTAGAAAGAAAACAATTCCACTTATTCGCAAGAAAATATTATATTCATAACGAATTTTTTTAATGAGACTAATCAAATTTGTTAAAACAAGCGATAGCAACAATCGTTATTTTAACTGCATTAACTGAGTCATCAGATTATTAAATAAATTATTCGAACCGATAAGCAAGATTTGGACTATCTATCTCCTGCAAATAACTCTAACTAATCTTTACACGTTGTTTTTAGCAAGATTGGAAACATAGTACGCAAAAATGAAAACGTTTTACGTCACTCAAAAATTTATCCTATATTTAGATTACTCATCAAAATAATGACTCTGAGGAAAATTAGTGATGTCAACCTTATGGGATAAACAGCTTGGACTCGCGTTGGGATTTTCTTCCCTTATGCTGGCTAGTCCGCTATCAGCTCTTGCCAGTGACAGTCAAAATACAACTCAAGGCAGTGAGTGGGCCAGACAAAAACAAGCTCAACTCAAATATGTGAAACAAACAGGTAAACCCCTCGACTTTTGTTATCGCCAGCAACATCTATACGATGAGGGTAAAATTACTATTAAGCCTAAGCCAGGGTACAACTGCATATCCTCGTCGGCTATTGGCGGTGGAGGCCATGGCTAGGAACGAGTGTACAATGTAAGTTCAATCCGTCAAAACCAAACTATTGTAATTCTACTTGGTACTGCCACATGTATGCGGCAGTATTTCCCCCTAGCCACACTCTTGACTTACTTCTTTATTTCTTTATCTTTATATATTTCACTTTGTTGCACATCCTGATTTTGAGCAACAAATAACGTCATATTTCGCTTGTTAGCAACTCGATACATTGACATCTGATACAAAGCAGGCACCACAAAGAGCGTTAAAAACGTAGAGAAGAATAGGCCCCAAACAATTGCCGTCGCGACAGGAGACCAAATAAGCGAATGCCCACCTAGCCCTACAGCCAAAGAAAACAACCCAGCAATGGTTGTTAACGTCGTAATCAGAATAGGTAACATTCGCCGTCTAGATGCATAAAATATCGCATGGATCAAACTCATACCTTTAGCCAAATTTTTATTCGCTGTAGATATCAGTACTATTGCTGCATTAACTGCAATACCCGCAAGCGCAACAATGCCATACAACGTAAATAAGCTAAGAGGGTTACCTGAAACAAATAATCCTAAAACAACACCAGTAAATGCCATAGGTACCGTAATCAACACCATTAAGGGTTGAAAATAACTTTGAAATTGCGTACTCAAAATTAAATACATTAAACCAATACCCAACATAAACAACATTGCTATGGCATCAATGCTCTCCTGTATATCATCTAATTCACCTGAAAAATCCAATGATACATTAGGATATTCTTTGGCAATGGTTTCCCAATAATCTTTAATGAGGTTATTTGCGGCTACTGTATCAATTTTTTGTTTATCAATATCAGACTCTAGCGTTATGGTACGCAAGAAATTGTAGTGGCGTAAATTGCCTTTAACCTGCTCCGTTTTAACCTCTACCAGTTCTTTTAATGGTACATTATCTCCATTTCGGGTGGGGACAGATAACCGTAATAATTCATTGATATCATTGTAGTTATTTTCAACGGCTGATGTTGACTTAATTCGTAAAGCTACCTGTTCACCTTCATGCTGCACATAACTTACTATTTCACCATCAACCAACATTTTTACAGTTCGGTAAACCTCATTAGGTACAATATCCAGCCGATTAATCGCATCATTATTCAGCTTTAATGTCAGCCCATAACGTCCTTTACTATCATCATCCGATATATCTCGAAAATTGTTATTTTTTGCGATATAGGCTTTTAATGCATCTGTAGCCTGCCGTAACTCATTATACTCCTTCCCTCGTACTTTTACGCTTATAGGCTTACTGGTAGGGGGACCGCCTGCTAACTTTAAGAAAGAAATATTGGTAGGTCCTATGACTTGTAAAACTTCGCTACGCATATCTTCTATAATTTTTTCTACTGAGCGATAACCTTCTTTTCTCGGTTGCAAACTCACCATAATTTGCCCAAGATGCTCACCAAACATGGGGGCTGTTTCTGTAAACATTTGCCCAGCATAACTCACAACAGAACGTACTTCACGATCCTCTAAGTTCTTGGCTACATGCTTTTCAACCTCAAGCATCTTGGCCATTGTTTCTTCTAGTGAGCTATTGGTTGGCATTTCCACATTAACGTAGAATAGACGAATTGTGTCGGCTGCAAAGAAATCCACCCGGATAACACCACTTCCAACGGCTGAAAGTGCCGCAGCAAACAGCAAAACCAATGCAGATATTGTTTTTTTAGGGTGACGCATAACCTTAAGTAATGCATAACCATAATACACTTTGAATTTATGAATAATATGTTGTCTAAAATTATCAATGACAGAGGCTCTTGCGAATGACACTTTGGCGGCAATGATATGTCCTGGCAACATCCAATAGGCTTCAATGAGACTAACCGCTAATGCCGTTGTTACCACTAGGGGTATCACCATCATAAACTTACCTAAAATGCCTGGTAGTAACATCAACGGTAAAAATGCCGCCATAGTGGTCAATACTGAGGCTGTGACTGGACCAATCACTTCGGTTAGTCCAGTCCAGGCCGCGTGAATTCCTTTTAGCCCAGAACGTATCTTATTATTAATTGACTCAACCACCACCACCGCATCATCAACCAACATTCCTAGCGCAATGACTATCGCCAACAACACAGAAGTATTTAGCGTTTGGTCAAATACTTTTAACATGATAAAAGTACCCGCCAGTGTGAAAGGAATACCAATAGTAACCAACAAACTAATGCGAGAACCAAGAAAAAACCAAGTGACCAGAAGTACAAAAGCTAAACCAATTAAAGCATTATTTTCCATGATGGATAATGCATTACGGGTAATTAATGTTTGGTCATCAATCAGTGTATAATTAACCCCTAATTCTTTAGAAAATTTATTTTTATCTTCTACAAGATGGTTAATTCTTTCTACAAGCTCCAGGGTGTTGGTGCTTTCTTGCTTCATTACAGCAAACATTACGGCAGGACGGCCTTGAAAACGAACTAATCGATCAGCCTTGGCTCTGGCCCAAACAACTTCAGCAATTTCACCCAGACGTACCTCACTTTGTGAGCCTTGATTCGTTAATACAGGCAATTGCGCCAGCTCATCTGGGTTGGTAGTTGTCCCTTCAACTCGTATTAACCATTGGTCTTCGCCAACACGTGCACTACCTGCAGAAATATCACGATAAAAGGTTCGTATAGTATCTGCCACCGCTGTTGGTGAAATGCCAAGTAACTGTATTTTCCCTACGTCAAATCGAATTTGTATTTCTGGGTCTCGCTCACCAGTGAGTTGAACCCGATCAACACCCTTTGTTCGAATTAATTCATTTTCCAGAATTATCGCTTGCCGACGTAAGTTTTCATCATCGGCAGGTCCTGATATCACTACGGTTGCGGTTGGGAAGGCATTCGCAGTGGTTACTTCAAAAATTGTGGGGCTTTCTGCTTCTTCAGGTAATTCATCTTCTACATTGTTTATTTCACGACGCAAATCAGCCATACGTTTATCAAACAAGCGCTGACTAATATCCTGAAAACGCACTAATATACTGGAAACACCTTCACGGCTGGTACTGGATACAAATTTAACATTTTGTATTTTTTCCAGCTCCTCTTCTAATACATCGGTAATTTTTTTTTCAATATCTTGAGCAGAAGCGCCGGGCAATAACGTCGTTATTTGCACCCAATTAAAATTAATACTAGGGTCTTGTTCTCTTGGCAATTGTAAATAAACCAAATACCCCATCAATAATATTAATAAAAAAAGCAAGTTAGTCAGTTTATGATTTTCGATTAAGCTACGTAACCACATTGTCTTCGTTCCTTATTTTATTGTTTTTTGACAATATGGAGTTGCTCACCATCAACTAACCCATGACGGCCATCAATGATCACCAATGATGTTAACGCAATATTGACAGAAATTGGTCTCCCCTCTTGTGCCCCATCAATTTGAATAAATTTTGCGGAATTATCATCTACAATAAAAATGCCATATTGCTTATCGCGTTTTTGTAATAGGTAAGCAGGTAAGTGAGGATTAGGATTCTCCCAGATTAGTCGACCAGTGCTACCAATAATAGAAAACGATTCTGTAAATAAAAAACGCGCTTCACGGCTTCGGGTATTATTTTCAATAAAAGGCAGTAGTGTACGTTTTTTTAAGGGATATGTTTTTTCACTACTCGAAAACTCATAATGGCGAGCATTAATAAACGATAACTCATCAGAGCGCGCAATTTTTGCTGAAACTTCTAGATGATCTGTTTGCAGTAACTCAACAACAGGAGTAGCAATAGAGAGTAGCTCACCCACATTAGCAATTTTCTTTGTAATTACACCACTATAGGGGGCTTTTATTTCGCAGTACTCTACATTTAGCTCAGCAATGTCCAGCGCTGAACGTTGTGCCTCTAGCTGTGCTTCTGTACTGACTACACTGGTTTTATATCGATCCAGTTCTGCCTCACCAATGGTCTGCTTACGCGCGAGCTTTACATTTCTTTGCAACTCACGTTTACTAAAGGCTAACTGATTGTTAAGTTCTGCTAATTTAGCTTGTTGTAGTTGTTTAGTTAATAGTGTCTGCCGACAATCAAGGTTAGCTAATATAGCGCCTTTTTTTACTTGATCACCAACATTAATTGGCATTGAAACTAAACGCGCTGAAATTTCTGCAGGAATTTGGCTTTTATTTAATGCCACAACTTGCGCAGGAGCGCTTCGTGTTGGATAAAATAGCAGTTCACTTGCAGGTACTGCACTTACTCGAGTTTCACTATTTACACTACAACATAAAAATGAAAACCAAAAAACTGCAATATACGGCAATACGCGATTCATTAATTGTTTCATCCCTGCTGCTAATGAGTAAAAATTACATGTGATATAGTGATTTGAAAATTTTAATGTTTTATAAACATGTCACACTAAATACAAATGCCCATCAAGCCTCTCATAAATTAGGCTAATACACACTATCCATAGCGTCTACTTTATCTCTCAATGATAAGGTACACTTAACACGTTACGAGGTTATCACTGACTAATGGTGTAATCAATTTGCCACTATTCCCATACTGAGACCGACGTCTTGTTTAGCGTAAAACAGTTAAAACCCGTTGAGTATCCTCTTGTTAATCGCTTTTATAAAGCACAAGGGTATAAAGGCAAAGCAAGGGGTAATGAAAATATATTTGTTCTGCAACAACCTCAAATTGTCGCAGCCCTACGTCTCACCCCCTTAACTGACCAATGGTTATTAAGGGGATTGTGGGTTGATTATATGTTGCGTAAACAAGGGCTAGGACTAGCCTTATTGGATGGAATTATTGATTTTCTTACCATTAATCATTATTACTGTTTTGCTGAGCAGGACGTAGTCCCATTTTACTTAAAAGCTAATTTTATTATTCCAGATATCCACACGCTCCCTGTATCTATATTACAGCGCTTTAAAGCCTATCAACAACGTAACACTGGATTACAAGCACTTATGTGGCAAAGGCCGTCATCACTTGACGCACCCCTCGGTCTGCCAAAATGTCAGTCACATTGGCTGAAAACGTAACAAACTCCACTTCTCGTCCCTGAAAGCGGACAGAACCGTTTGCCACAGTAGGCCCAACAAACTTGGGTTGTAAATGGAATGCTTTAGCAAGACGCACCCCATCACTTGTTGCACATAAGCCGCCAATTTTCTGCACATAGTCACGGTACTGACTGACATAAGACATGACCTGTAAGATAATGAGTGATGCGGCCAGTCGACTTCCACCATAGAGAGAAAAAACATATAAGCAGTGAGGTTCGTTAACTGATGCCAAATGTGATAGGCATATATCCGCTTCAGCCAGCTCATTATTAATCAGCTGCAAGAACGCTTGTAACGTCACGGGTAACGCTATTAAGTGGCCAAAGTAGTGACCCAGCTTTGTGCATGCTAGCATTAACGGAGAGCAGCCAGACTGCATCCACTTTTGTAAGGTTGATAACGTCACGTTGTTATCAGACTGATAAATGGAGTGGTCATAGTCCAAAATAAGACGGAGTAAATGCTCATCCGTGGTTAGTGATAGCAATGACCTGAGCTCATAATTAGTAATGCACTGCTCTGGATAGGTACCAATCTTTGACTGTAACTTCGTTGAGTTGAGGTAGTGTTTTAACAAATACGCCACAGATTGATCAGTAGACTGCAGTGTGGTTTTAGCAGGCATGAAAGGAAATACTTCGCTTATCTCATCTTTAAAAAAGCAAATAATTTCTTTTTGCCGACTAATGGGTGGCTCCGTAGTAAATCGTTCCCAACGACTTATCGTAACAGCATCAATACCTGTCAGTACCGGCGAGAAACTAGAAAAAGCTGTTGCTATCATTTCTTGTGTATAACCTTGCGCTTTACGCTTACGCTTAAGGTAATCACCAAACCGTTCCAACATAACTACTGCCACTTCTCAATTTATTAAATACCACCCCCACAAACTTCATCTTAAGCCGTTACACTCAAGCTTACTGCGGGTTTATTGCCTTTGGGTTAGCCAGTAAGACTGAACAATGGACAAATTCGTTGGTCACGCTATGCTTTTTTTGTAAATTATTTAGCCAGACCGTTTGTCATCTATTTAACCAATTACCTTGGGGCGCCTCTATTAAACCTGCCCAACCGTGACAGACAATTGGTATTTATACGTGCAAGGGAAGGCCAACACCATGCCATTGACCATGGTCAACACACATAAAATCGCATACAACTGCTATGGACAGGGTACTCCGGTACTACTTTTACATGGCTTAGGGTCTTGTGGTAAAGACTGGCAGTCTCAAATTGAGGCTCTAGCCGCACATTACTATGTCATCACACCAGACCTTCGTGGCCATGGAGACTCTGCTAAACCAGCAGGCCCATATTCAATCAGGGGTATGGCTGAAGATATTCGTCAGCTACTGGGTCAGCTCAAAATCCAACGTTGTCATGTTGTAGGTTTATCGATGGGAGGCATGATTGCATTACAGCTGGCCGTTGATCATCCAACACTGTTTCACTCTGTCACCCTCATCAACAGTGGTCCAGGTATAAACTCGCTTAACTGGGCAACCAGACTATTTATCTGGCAGCGCATAACCATTATTAAACTCTTTGGTATGCGCCTACACAGTCACCTGTTGATGAAGAGGTTATTCCCCTTGCCCTCTCAGGACAAACTTCGTGAAAAAGGTATTAAGCGCTGGCAACAAAATGATAAAGAAGCTTACTTAGCGGCTTTTGAAGCACTTATACACTGGAGTGTTGAATCCCAACTTGAGCGTATTCAATGCCCTGTACTTGTACTTGCAGCAGAGCATGACTACACACCGGTTGCCTACAAACAAAGCTATATACGACACTTTAAACATGGAACCCTTGCAATTATTAACGATTCCAGACATGCCTCACCTTTGGACCAGCCTGAGCAAGTCAATCAACACCTGCTACACTTTTTGTCACAACAGCAGGTTGCATTGACAGGGTAGTTTAACAATCGCTTATATCTTATAAATACTCATACCTAAGCAATGGTGGCAATCCCTGTAGGCAGCGTTTAGAATGATTCAACACTTTTATATAGCCACAATACTTCACATACAGCCTAATCAATTAAAACTCAAGCGTTTGTAGTGAGATAATGAAACTAGCAATTGCTCAAGAACTTGATGCCTATTTACAAGCCAATATCCCTTTAATCGCAGCTATGCAAATTAAAGTCAGCTACTTTGATGGCAAGTGTTTGCGTCTCAGTGCTCCGCTAGCCGTAAATATCAATGACAAGCAAACCGCATTTGGTGGAAGTATTGCCACCTTGGCAACCATTACTGGCTGGGCAATGGCTACATTGCTTGCTAAACAAGCGTCAGGCCCTAATCAAGTCGTTATCGCTGAGAGTAAATTACGTTACTTGAAGCCTATTACGGATGATTTTTTTGCTGAATGTCTCCGCCCGGTGGATAGTGATCTTGATAGTTTTTGCCATGATTTAAATGTAAAAAGTACAGCTAAACTTGTTCTTCCTGTCCAAATCAAACAAGGAAATAAAATCACTGCAGATTTTACTGGAACCTATGTTGCCTCTGTTAACGCTCCACCAACGTCTGCAGCTTGTCCAATGATCTTCAATGAATAAAAAGCAACACATTTATG
This sequence comes from Zooshikella sp. RANM57, assembly GCF_050749885.1. Taxonomy (NCBI): domain Bacteria; kingdom Pseudomonadati; phylum Pseudomonadota; class Gammaproteobacteria; order Oceanospirillales; family Zooshikellaceae; genus Zooshikella; species Zooshikella sp. RANM57. The sequence continues at coordinate 126,199 of NZ_JBOIUB010000012.1, forward strand.
CTTCTGTTAAGTTAATAAATACCATGCGTAGTTCTGCACTAAATTGCAAAGTGCTCTAATGACCAAGCTGTTAAAAGTAGAAATGAGAGTCCTATGACGTTATATACGTTGTTATTAATTATTGCCACCGTAATTACACTTGCACTTGCTATTTGGGCAATTAAGCTTTGGCGCGAAGTTTTTCAAAATCAAGCCAAAATTCGTGAATACAAAAAACAACACCGAGACTTTTTAATCTCCAGTATACGACTGATAGCTGCCGCAGTTGTTAACGAGCAAGTTAATTTATCTGAAGCATGTATACGTCTAAGATTTTTACTAGAAAATATTGATGAAAATATCCTAAAACAGGCTGATTTCGCCGTAATTGACACGATGTATCTCGCCACAAAAGATATGCCAACTCATGATGAACGTCATAGTTTACGCCCCAACAAACTCAATGCGCTCGATAAAGAACGCCTTGAGCTAGAAGCACAGTACCGACAAGAGATAATGCATGCTGCCAAAAAGCTACTTGTGTATGGCTTTTAAAGCGTATCGATTATTTACAGTGCAAAAACAAAAGGGCCTGTCTTGGCCCTTTTGTTTAATATCTTTTCGTGGATAAATTTTGTGGCATCAGTTATTAAACTTTAACAATAGCCATCATCTGATCTTTAACCACCTGCCAATTCAATCCTGTAGGCGAAATAAATGCAGCTGAACCTTTTTTCATAGGCACCATCGCAACATGCCAACGTTTATCGCTATAGTCGATGGAATCATGGAATGGGTGATTTGGCATCAATAAAACCGTTACTGGGCCTTCAGGTGTTTGCACAACAAAATGCGCCGCTAAAATACCATCAACAATACAGTTACCTGCAAATGTAATTCCTGGATAGTTTGCATTAGCTTGCAGATTGACATTCTGTAAGGTTTTGCGAAAAGTATCCATGGATATCAGCTCAGTTTTAGTGAGCGTTTCCGCCTCATCTTCAACATGGCGAATCATAAGCTCAGCAGTTGCACCATGCTCTTCATATACTGGGCTAGTGAGTGGTAACCAGTTGAGCATAACAGCAAGCACACCAATCGATGCTGCAAGCGCAAACCCTATCATGCCTCTTTTGATACCTTGATGTGACCGTTTGGCACTTGAACCAGCAGGCTCCTCAGGTGCAAAACTCTGTCGTAACATTATTTTTGCAACTAAATCCTCAGGGACATCAACAGCTAATGCTTGTGCTAAAGCGACTTCTTGTGTATTCAGCTTTTGATAAAACTGCTTACAGTTGGCACATTGCCGAATATGCGCTTGGGCCTCCGCAGGAATTGCCGCAGGTTGTTCCAAAGCTAAGCGACGAAATTCCAGGCATTTCATAAGCCCCTCCGATTAACCCCTTGTTTAATGTGATCATCTCCCAGCAATTCTTTAAGCTGTAGCCGAGCACGGCGTAATCGAGTAGCGACGGTATTAATAGGTAACCCCATTTCAGAGGCAATCTCTTCCTGACTAAACCCCATCACGACTTGCAAAACCAATGGCTCTCGATACTTATCAGACAATTTATGCAATGCTTGACGAATCGCATCCACATCAGTGGAAACATCAAATGAGTGTGTTTGATCTTCAAGTTCATCAACACTTAAATCAGCGTACTCTAACGATTTTCGTTGAAAACGTCGCGCATTTTCCCTACGTAAAATCGTTATCAGCCAAGATTTAGCGGCTTGTTCATTCTGCAAGCTATCTAATGAACGCCACGCTCGCATAAACGTTTCCTGCACTAAATCTTCAGCGATACTCTCATCTGATGTTAGCCAGAACGCATAACGATACAGCGATTTATAGTAAGCATCGACTAACGCTTTAAATTGCATATCTTTTTTGCTCATGCCAATAAAGACCCTGCAGACTATAAAAATATTTCACAGCCCACCTGATCAGACATGTTTTCAAAGGGTTAATATTATCTCAAACTGTAAAGATCTTAGCGAACAACGCGAGAAACACCATTAGCCGTCAAAATCCGCACTCTATCACCTCGATAGAAACGTACTGCTGGGTCAACTTGCTGAACAACTGAGATATAAGCGCCATTATCCAGCTGAATGGTTAATCGCACACCGTGAGAGCGAGTATAGGCTTCTTCTGCCTGACCTCCAAGTAAACCACCCGCTACAGCACCTGCAACAGCAGCAATATCACTGCCACGGCCACCACCAATTGTAGACCCCGCAATACCTCCAGCAGCCGCACCTGCTATAGCACCAACACCACTTTTAGTGCCTTCAATAGCAACTGCTTCAACGCCTACAACTGTACCGAACTGAACCGTTTGCATCTGTCTAGCCTCATCACGAGAGTAGCTATTTCCAGATAAGTTCGACATGCAGCCAGTAAGACCTACGGAAAAAGCCGCTAAGGCTGTAATTGCCACATTCTTTAGCTTTATCATGGTTCCATACCTAACCGTGTTTTTCACACTTAATCATTACATTGCTACTATTGATTATCGCACCTTTCTCATTAATTGCAGGAGATAAAATCATTCTTTACCACCGTCCTAAAGATACTTCACAGTGACTTATCAAAATAGACCACAAAAAATACAAAAGTTTACTAAAACTTTAAGAAAAAATTACTTAGTAAAAATATTACGAGACAATTTCATCATTTGAGAATTCATACCGATATCATGTGTATAACTATGACAAACTTCATAATCAAATTATGAATACCCTTAAAAAGAATGAATAAAGGGATCGGATCGTACACATCAAGTGATATCTATAAAAGTGATATCCATAAAGTAATGTATGAGGTTTAGGTCTGCAGTTTTGCTGTAGATAATAAAATGGTTATGACTATTGATAGAACGTTCCAGGAAGCCCAACAAATTTTTTTTAAAGTTGATGCTTGCCTTTTAACAAGTAATAGTAGTGAAGGGCTGTTTAAGCGACTGCTACAAGCTGGCTTAAAGTATTTTAATACAGACGTCGCATGGTATACCTTAACGCCTCATATACCCATTTCCTCAATAAATTTTCCCACATGTGTACCAAAATGGCTTTATTCTCATAGCCTCTTTCAAACTGAATCTATTGTGCAACAGCTTATGGATGAAAGCCCCAATGGCTTACACCTGCTACGCCAACAAAAACAACTTTGTATTATTCCTACCAAATATATTAATCGTATTGATGGCATCTTCATGCTACCCGTTTATTTTCAAGACAAGCTAGTTGCCGTACTTAACTTGGGTTTTAAAAAAAGTAAACTGAATTGGTTCCAAACAGTAAGCCCTCTATTTAACCAACTGGCGACCAAAGTCACTCTTTTACTCGCACTTTTAAATAAACATGACAACCTGCAATACCTTGCACAAAGAGACCCACTTACGAACCTTTATAACCGAAGGGTTATGCTTGACCATATCCAAAATGAGTTGACGCGTTGTGAACGGTATCAAGCATCTTTAGCCATTTTATTTATTGACTGTGATGACTTTAAACAGATTAATGACCAATTTGGACATGATTGTGGGGATGCCGTTTTACAACACCTTGCTTATGTTTTCCAAAAGACACTACGAAGAAGTGATCAAGCCTTTCGTTATGCAGGTGATGAATTTGTCATCACATTACCCAACCAAAGTATGAATGATGCTCAAGCAGTAAGTAGACGCTTAAAAAAGGCTATTGTCAAAGAGCCGCTGATTTATCAAGAAAGAGCCATTCCGATTTCAATTTCTTGTGGTGCAGCCACTTACTTAAAAGATGTTACTTGGAATGCTGAAGTATTGTTAAACCAAGCAGATCAGCAATTACTTCAGCAAAAGAGAAACAAAATTTCATCTTTAGCTTCGTCACCACTGATGCCTACCCCTATCTGCTCAACAAAACAACCTGTATCGGCCAACCAAAACCACTCACTTCAATTTTAAGAGGGCTGAAGAAAAATAATTTATTTTGGTATCAATCATAGTCCCCATAAGAAAGCAAAACCTAACATGCTGTTTAGCTATAAATGGGATTTTTCAATTTTCTTTTGTCTACAGCAAGGTATTAAAACTAATTGTATAGTTTACTAGTGTCTTGCATTATACGACATGGTGTAGCTGGGCTTACTACTCTGTTGCTGGTTACACCAACCCCATAGTATATGCTTATCCAGGTTATTAAATGCCTGTTGCCATTCATCTGCTGCTTTACTTACAAATTCCTGCGCTTGTTGACGTATATCCGCACCCTGTAGTGGTGAGTTTAGTAAATGAACTAAATCAGCATAGGCTTTTCGGTAGTATTCAAATGCTTGAATTTTCAGCCCTAAAGCTAAATAGGTATCTGCTAAATTATGACAAGCAAGCATAAATAACTGGACAACAGGTAAACTACTACCCTGACTATCCTCTAAAAGCAGCATATCTTCAGCAACAAATAAGGCTTGAAAGAAATATTTTTGCGCTTTCCAATATTGCTCTGTGTGAAACGCTTCACTTCCTTGAAATGTTAATTGCCGCCACCGAGTTTCCAGGCTTTGCATTGTACCTGATCCTCAATAAATGATGTTCAAGCTTAATCTCATTCAGCAACCTTATTCCTACCCAAACACGACTATTTACTGACTTTAGCATTAACCGTTTGAATGATTTAAGAACCTCCTTTGTATAACCAACCGGTTCTCAATCTCCACTAACAAGGCTGCTATGCGCTTTTGTTTTAAGTAATATGTGTACCATGTAAATAAAAAAACGTCATATTGCGTATAACCTAAAACACGATATCATCACATTTAGTACTCTTGGTTAGAAAAAATATAGCAGAGAAAGTTCCTAAACTACGCCAATAATTTGACAATTGATTGTTATCTACACAGTAAAGCCATATGATCAAAAGTCGCTACCAAGTTCACATATTTAATTCACAATCCATCACAGTAGTAGCTGTACATTATTTAACCAGATAGAATACAGTGAATTTTCTTTTATAGATTGAGGCAGGCTTCATCTCAGGCAAGATTAATCAAACAATTTACTGAAGAAGTACCTAATTATGCTTATTAATAGTCTATGGCAATTTGCAGTCAGTGAGCCAAGTTTTTCTTTGTTTATATTAGGGTCTATTTATTTACTATTAAGTATCGTTTTAATCATTAACGTCTATTTCCGTAAACACTCTGCAAAGCATGCGCTAGTTTATAGCGATATCCAGCAGCTTCCATTAAAGCCTTACTCTGCAGCACCTCAATATATATGGACCCAACTCTTTCAAACCGTATCAATCTTTTCGCTTATTATGGCTGGAGCCAGCTATACATCTGCACTTATTTTATATTTATAAAAAATGGGTTGTGCTGAGCTGAACTTACTTGCGTCACCAGCTCATCAGAGTTGATAAGAAAATTTTTGCACCTTCCTTGGCACTAAAGCATTTATCAGCCACTCACTATAACGTTTCGATGCTCAACAAAGACCAGCATATCAGCTGTGCTAACGCACACGTTATTCATTTGACTCATTACTACTCATCATTTGGCAACGAAATTTATTAATCAGCGGGTTAGCATAAGCCTGAAGCCACCAATGGCGCCATGTCTCTGGACAAGAAGCCAGGCGTTGCTCAAACTCTTCTCTTTTTGCTTTTAAGTCAAGATCAGGAAAATACGCTTCTAGCGTAGGGGGGGTAATATCTGCAAACGCTTCTTTGACCTGCTCAAATGCTAAGAAGTTAGAAGGATGCAAATGATAAAGTGAATGGATCTGGCGATCTATCTCATTAGCTACCTCCGTTGCATTTGAATATTCCTCTTCTAAACATTGACCAAATGAAATATGAACATGCCCTTTGTACCCTGTAATTCCACGCACAATACTGTTCACATCTTCATTTTCAGCTTTATCGTATTTACCATGTGCAGCTCGATAAGCCAATTCTCGCGCTTTAACGATATCACAAGGATCATACTCATAGGACACAGCGACTGGGACAATACTGAGCCGTTGTATTTGCTCCGCAAACGTTACATCTTTATCTGTTTGCGCCATTAACAACATTTTAAGAATGGCTGTATCAGTTTTATCGTTACTATCTTTAGAACGCCCTTCACGCTGAGCAATCCAAATTGATTCAAAGGTATTCAGCGAATAATTGATATAGGCTGAAAGCTGCTTGTATACCGCCAGTTTTTCTCTCCTGCCTTTAACAGAGCGCTTAACAATAAAACTTTTGTTCAAGCGCATCAGGTCACTGACATAAGGACGACTTAGCAGGTTATCACCAATTGCAATGCGTGGCGTCTTCATACCATGGTGATAAAGAGAGAAGTTAACGAATGTTGGATCCATAACAATATCCCGATGATTACACATAAAAAGATAACCACGGGCATTCTTCAGTGACTCTTGTCCAGAATAAGTGACTTGCGATGTATTTTTTTGGATATTGCGATCAATATAGGTTTCCAGTACGTCCTGTAACCCTGCGACATCTTTAACATGACGCAGCTCTTCACGAAGTGCAATACGCACTAAATATTTTAAACCAGGCTGTAAAAACTCAGGGCATCTGGGAAACTTTAGTGAAGTCATTGCATTAATAAATGCAGCATCATCTAACAGGCGATCCAAAACCGCTCTTACCTCATCATCGTGATAAGGCCTGATATCATCGAAGTTGTCCATGCAACAACGGTCCACCTTCTGACTGTATTAACAACAATTTTATTCGTTTTTCCTGCAATACTATATAACTACAACAAGCTATATATAGGACTTAAGAAAGTATTGTCCAACATTGTACTGCTTAAGAAGCTCGCCATTATAGTACAAATCAGCCACCATTTTCTGTTAATCACATAGATAGGTTGGTATTAAATGGAATCAATTCAATGGCTCACTTTGCAATGTCCTTATTGTGGCGAACCATTTAATGCGGCAATAGAGCCACTTTGCGATATTCAGGACTTTATTGAAGATTGTCAGGTATGCTGTCGCCCTATTCATTTAGTGGTGGACTATGACCCTATTCAGCAACAAACCGATATCAAAGTACTTACGACGGATGATTGCTAAATATGCTGAAGGATTGACCTCTATCATAACAATACTTGGGATGACTCCTCCTATCCGCTATAATGCCACCGCCGTTTAGCTAGAACATCATGCCTAAATGGATAAGCGCATCCATGTTATGACAATCAGCAGAGGTTTTTATGCAGTTTTCAAATCTAGCACGCCTTTTCTCTCTTCCCTTGATTTGGTTGTCTTTGCAAGTACCTAGCTCTTTGGCGAATGATTTAACTGATATTGAGTCATTAGCAAAACAAGGTAATCAAGCAGCTCAGGTAGCTGCAGGACAAGCCTTTTTTACAGGCAGTATGGGTGAAACTGATTATACAAAGGCAGTTCGCTATCTTAAACCTGCTGCTGAAGCAAATCACCCCATTGCCAAACGTCTGCTTGGCCTGGCTTATTTAGAAGGTAAAGGTGTCACCAAGGATGAAAAATTTGGCGTTAAATTATTAAATGAAGCAGCAAAACTGAAAGATGCTGAAGCACAATACTACCTGGGCCATGCTTTTCATAAAGGTATAGGCGTCGATGCCAACCTGATTACTGCTTATATTTGGTTAAGCCTATCAAGTGAAGCGCATAGCCCACACCAAGCAAATGCTCAGGAAGAAGTATCAAGAATTAAACATTTTCTTGCGCCAGGACAAATTGAGCAAGCTAATGCCATCCTGGCCAGCTTAAAACATCTCTACCTTCAACAAAAAGCAGAAAAACCCCAAGCTGCTCAGCAATAGTACGAAGCCATTCGTCATTGACTTTATTAAAGACCAAATTTAGGGCACCTCTAAAAATGCACTTTTTTAGAGGTGCCTATTAACTTCATTCACATTAGCGCTGCAATTAATCCAAGGCAAGATAACAGGCTTCCAGCAGCGCTTCAGCACGCTCATCGACGAGTAATGCAGCCCCCATACTATTAGTCACAAATGCAAATCCAAGCTGACGGACAGGATCAGCCATAATCAATGCACCACCAGCACCTGGATGTCCAAAGTTTTGTGGTGCTCCGAGCTGTCCACCAGGATAAGACTGGTGCAATAAAAAACCCAAACCAAAACGAGTTTGACAAGGCAATACTGCATCCTGACCAGAAACAAAAGTTTGAGTCGCTAGTGATCGTGTTTCAGGTTTTAATAGCCTGGACTCTTTGCTTGATAAATCAGCCATTATTTTGGCTAATGCTCGCGCTGTCGAATGACCATTAGCAGAAGGCAACTCCATTGATTGCCACTGAGGCCAGTTTGTGCTGGTCATGATGGTTAGCGGATTAGTGAAACTCCGTGCGGTAATCCCTTTTGGCCGACTCATTAACTCCGCTAAAAGACCTTGGGGATTTTGATCGGGTTGATTTAATCGCATCATAGTGGCAATACGTGGGGTTACATCCTCAGGTACACCAATATAAAACTCTTCCTGAAACTCATGTTTTATAAGTTCACGCCAATAATTACCAAGAGTCTCGCCTTGAATACGTCGAAATAGCTCACCCACCATCCAACCAAATGTTACTGGTGCATAGCCATGCTTAGTGCCAGCAGGCCACCATAACTCGGCACGCTCTATATGATTAACCATGGTTGACCAGTCAAATAAATCATCAGGGGATACCTCATGTTTAAATGCTGGCAAACCCGCTTGGTGTGTTAATAGATGTTCAACAGTAACTTGCCCTTTACTATTTTGAGCAAAGGCTGGCCAATAATAGGAAACAGGCTTATCCAACAATAATTCACCCCGTTCATAAAGCTGGAGCAAGCTAACAATTGCAGCCACCTTAGTGCAGGAAAAAATATTCACCAGTGTATCTTGATGCCATATTTCTTGCTGAGCCTTATCCATATGACCGGCCCAAATATCTACAAGCATCTCACCATTTTGGCAAATACTTAACGAGGCACCCTGCTGTTTTTCCATTTGTTGTTGAAACAGCGTTTTTAATCCATGAAACGGTTCTTCATAATAACCTTGTACTACAGGTGTCGTTATTTCAGGAGTCTGCATAACTAAGAAAATCCATTAAACCTGTGAAAAAGTCTTTTATTGTAATATCCATTATGCTGGCTGAATATCTTGCTGAAAAGGCGGTAAGGATGAAAGAATTGCTTTACCATAACGCTGGGTAACAATTCGACGATCAAGCAAAGTAATAATGCCTTGATCACTTTCATGCCTCAATAACCGGCCACACGCTTGAACCAGTTTCGTTGCTGCGTCAGGTACTGTAACCTGCATAAAAGGATTACCACCTCGTTGTTCAATCCACTCTGCTAACCCAGCTTCAACAGGGTTATCTGGCGCAGCAAAGGGTATTTTGGCAATAATCACATGTTCACAATACACACCAGGTAAATCAATGCCTTCAGCAAAAGATGCTAAACCAAAAATCACACTCGCTTTGCGTTGATCAATACGTTTTTTATGACGCAGAATAATTTCTTGTTTGCTCAATTCACCTTGCATCAGAATCTTATCCTGCCATGCTCCTGTCATTTCTGTATAGACATCTTCCATTTGTCGGCGTGAAGCAAACAAAACCAAAGTACCTAACTGAGCACCAAGTAACTCAGGTAAATAATCGACAATAAATGCAGTGTGTAACTCAGCATCTTTAGGCGTACATGGCATCGAAGGCACCACGAGCCGTGCCGCTGCCTGATAAGGTAATGGACTTGGAACAACCACAAAATGTGTTGAATCAGTAACACCTGCACGCATTTTAAAACGATCAAACTGACCCAATGCTGTTAAAGTGGCAGAGGTAACCACAGCGCCAAAACAGCGATTCCACAAGTTTTGGCGTAAGGTTTTAGCCGCAAGAATAGGACTACAGGATAACTCTAAATCAGTCTGCCCCCCCTGCCCATGCCAGGTTATCCAGCGGGCATTAGGTGGCGCTTCAGCCTCATCTGCAACACTGTATACTGTCCATAAATCAAAATTAGCTTCAGCCCTTAATAACAATACACCTGCTAAGGCATACCAATTCTCTAGCTCATGCTGTGGAATAATATAGTTTTTTTGATCAAGAAGTTGCTTAATCTGCTCACTCACACGGCCTAAAATATCAACCAAAAGGGCAAATTGTGCCTTAATAACACCAGCACTTTCGCGTAAAGCCTCTGGTAACACACCATGTGCAAAGCGATATTGAGGTTTAGCTTGTTCATCTTTATTCGGCAAAAGAGGCATTATTTGCTGCTGCCACAGCAATAAATCTTGCCTTAATTGCTCACATGCTTGTTCTACCTTAGGAATAAATTTCTCAGCCTTGGCACGCTCAATGACTTCATTATCACGCATTTGAAGTAGTGTTTTGGGCAGTTGCTCTAACCAGGAGCGGGTACTATGAATCCGTGAGTTGTGGTTAAAATGGTTAAGTGCTTTATCTGGTAAGTGATGTCCTTCATCAAACACATAAAGTGTCTTACTGGGAGCGGGCAAAACAGCCCCTCCTCCTAAAGCCAAATCAGCCAAAACCATATCGTGATTAGTGACAATAACATCAGCCTCATTAAGTCGCTCTCTTGCTTTAAAAAATGCGCACTGATGAAAATAGGTACAACGACGATTACTACACTGTACATGGTCAGTAGCCACTAATTGCCAGGTTTTATCCGCAATAACATCAGACCAGCTATCACGATCACCATCCCAACGACTACTGGCAAACTTATCCAACATAGTTTGGTAAATTTGCCTATCATAAGGCTGATCAGTATTCAGTAATCCTGCAGCAACAAATAGATCTTGTGTGACAAGTGTTGAAGCACCATCATGTAAAATATTATCCAGCTTACTTAAACACACATAACGACCGCGCCCTTTAGCTAAAGCAAAGCTAAACGACAAACCACTATTTTGCCGGATTTCTGGCAAATCTTTGAATAAAATTTGCTCTTGTAACGCCACTGTTGCAGTCGCTATCACTAACTGCTTTTCAAATGACTGAGCAACGGGAATCATTGCCAACGCATAAGCCACCGTCTTCCCAGTTCCTGTCCCCGCTTCAACAACACAGACTGCAGGGTCGCCAATACGCTGTCCCTCATCATCTTCTTTAATTGAGCCCATCGTTTTAGCGATTTCTGCAACCATCAGCTTCTGGCCATACCGAGGCTTTAGCTGCTTGCTATTTAAAAATGCACGATAGGCATCTTGAATCACTTTTTTTAATGATGAACTCAGCATACGACCCTCATAAATTGCCAGCTTAATGATAAGGCAATTTTGAGTAATTTGCTCACCCGATATTCACTTAGCGACTATCTGCCTAGCAACATACAAAAAAGCCTTACTGACAACAGTAAGGCCTATGAACGATAAAGCTTAAAATATTACAGCAGGCCAATAAGTACACTAACACTCGTAGTAAAAGTACATACTGGCCCTTTGCTAAGGCTACAACAATATACCCTCATTCAGCAAATACAACATATGATGACTAAGAGGATTATTAATTGCTACAACGACGCCACACCAAGCTATATTCGTGAGTCAGCTTACCTTCAATGCTGTCTACACCCAGCACACCACCGGCATCACTTGCAGCCATACGAGTTTTGGCTAACTGTAGTTTGGTTTGTAGTACAACAGGCGCTGTGGCACCACAGGCTGACCATACAAAAGCTTCCAGATCCAAACTATCTGAGACCAAAATATCTTCACTCACTGGTCCCCGAGTTGATTGTACAAACCCAGCTTCTAAACGTTCACCTTGGAAGCGATAATTGGTTTTAAATTTACCAATAATCCCTCGGTCAAGATCTGCATAGCCACGGTAGTTTACATCAGCAATGGTATACGAATAGCCAGAAGGCACATGCAAGTTCACACGAAGATCACAGTTTTTACGCTTATCAGCCCGACTAAAGTCAGGACCAATACCTGCAATATATTCGTCAAATGACACACCAAAGTTAAGTCCACTATCAGCCACTGAGACGCCAACAGACCCCTGAGGGCAACCACTGCCACCATAAGTGATGTCTTTTACATAAACCTGACCATGAGGTGGTGTTACAGGATCCGTCTGTGCTTGTGCGATTGCAGTGGAAAATGCAACTGCAACTAAAAGAGATGAAGTCCCCAGGACTTTCAAGCCTGATTTTTTAATCATGTTATAATCCTCACCGTTCCATGTGGATGAGTTTTTATATAATTCAATACTTTTTATTATCTGCTCTAGCTTTACATGCTCTTGATAATATATTTCACATAAAACAGCACCAATGAGCAAAAATATATGTACCTAACATACACAATATTCGTTGGCAAACAAAAGGAAAAACTTCAAAATTAAAATCATAGGAAAATAAGCACAAATAAAAAGTCTCAAGACTTAATGGTGAACAAAACCCGTTGCTATTTAGCCTAAGTCTTATTAGCAAAGTATCCTTTCATTGCTTTTTTTCAGCTATTACAGACATAAAATAAGCTAAACAAGTTACTGTTTTTTTGAGCAATTGTTAGCGCGAAATCAATCTAACACACTGAACAAAAAAAACAACAGTTGTTTATCAGTAGCAAAACCTTTAATTTAGCATAGTTTTATTAAGCACAAACCAATTAAAGGCTTTGCTTAAACACTTACAAATAGCGAATGATTGGCAAAAGTTTAGCCTTCACATTTTTTCCATAAAAGGCCATATTCATGCGTTAATTTACCTTCAACACTATCAACCCCTATCGTACCGCCAGACTCTGGTGGCGTAAAGCGCGCTTTTTTGAGCTTCATTGTTGTCTTCAAAACTAAAGGCGCTGTCGCACCACAGCTTGACCACACAAATGACTCAAGGTCCAGGCTATCAGTATAAGTAAAATCTTCTTCTATAGGCCCACGCATATTTTTGACAAACCCAGCCTCAAGCGCTTCCCCCTGGAAATGATATGTTGATGACATAGAAGCAAAGATTCCCCGATCCATTTCAGCATATCCACGATAGGTTAAGTCAGCAACAGTATAAGCATAACCAGGAGGCACTCTTAAATTAACACGTAGATCACAGCTTTTTCTTTGGTCTGCACGCCCAAAATCATCACCAATTCCAGCAATATATTGGTCAAAAGAAACCCCAAAGTTTAGGCCATTTGTTGCGATTGATATACCTACACTATCTTGCGGGCATCCACTTCCCCCATAGACAATATTTTCAATATACACACTGCCTTCTGGCGGCTGATCTGGATCCACAGCTAATACCGTGTTTCCTATCAATAACGAACTTATAGCACAGCATACTACTACAGAAGTTTTGTTGAAAATCTTTTTCATATTTATGTCCTTTTAACGATTTTCTTCATCCAAAGGCATGACAAACACTATTACTCCTTTAATTTACTGCTTTGCCATGTAAAGCTTCCTACTACACCGCTTACCAAGCACTCTTATCTGCTCTAGCTTTCTACCAACAGGCTAGCCATACTAAAAATGCTTTGTAACCGGTATACATATCTTCAGCAATTTTTATTAAGTGAATGATATCAAGCATTATACTATGCATATAATGTGATAAATAAAAATACACTGAACGCTAAGCATTCCTTTAACTAAACCTACACTTACAAACAGCCCTACAATTTTAGGGTGTTTTTTCCATATAAATATTATTCACAGTAATAATAATTAATGTGCGAAAGACATGTTATATGTAGTTTATATTTAAACCAACTTGCCGCAATTTATCACAGAATTTTTAAAAAACAATAATTTTATGCCCCATTACGCACTTACTGTAAAATACAGCTACCTAATTATTGTATTTTTCACAGACACGTAAAAGCAATGTATTTCAAGCAATGGCGTATCAAGGGGCTTATTTAGTAAAATACTGCTTGTCTAAAAAAAACAATATCGACTAGAGCCTAAAGGGTACCTCTAAAGGCAAAAAAGCTTGGACATTCAACTTTCTCAAGGGTATAAACAGGCTACAAAACAAAGTCATGCTGTTAGTTTAATATGTCATTATCTAGAAACGACCCTTGTCCCTGTCAAAGTGGACACACATATCAGGATTGCTGTCTACTATATCTACACAATGAACAAATGCCAGCAACGGCAGAGCAATTAATGCGATCCCGCTATACAGCCTATCATCAGCAGAATGTTGATTATTTGGTCAATACCACTCACCCTGACCAACAACCTTTTCTTAATCGACATGAAATTCAACAATGGGCACAACAAACTGAGTGGCTTGGGTTAGAAATTATTCATTGTTTATTTGGCCTACCAACGCACACTTATGGTGAAGTAGAGTTTATCGCCCACTACCGGCTGAAATCTTCACAACAAACAGGTAAGTTGCATGAAAATTCAACTTTTTGTTTCATTGACCCAAAGTGGTACTACATTGACCCACATACCACGCCATCAATTAAAGTTAAAAAATTAACACGCAACGATGTTTGTCTTTGTGGCAGTGGTAAAAAATACAAAAAGTGTTGTATGCGCAGCTAAACACTAGCGCAGTTACTAAGGGGCATCACAAAAAATAGTTTTTTGGAAGAGTACCAGGAAGAGATGCTCTAAATAGACATACCAACTTTACGAACTAATTCCATTAATCGCTGGCAAAAGCTGGATTCAAAATCAGACCAAGCCAATACACGGACTTGTGTACCTGCGACAACACTCAGTGCCGGCTGGTCAATGACACATGAGTATGGGCCATGGGCAAAGTCAGTAGAAACTAAATTATTATCATCCACTCGCATAATCCCTCTTAACAAGCCATTGGCCGCCTTCACAAAAAGACTGCCCACCTCTTCAGCAGTTGTATTACAACTCACTTCAAAAGTACCTTCCACATATGAAGCACCATACACTGGTAAGTGAATAATATTACAGTTCAAGCGATTTGCCAGCTCAGGAAAAATAAGCTTAGTATGTATTTTCTCTAGCCGTTGAGGAATGATTGCATTACCTGGGTCCCGGAAACGACAAGCAATAGGATCATAATCTTGTGAAGATGGAATTAAAGGTTTAGCAACAGAAATTGCGCCATGAGATACACCTAACCCATCGTGTAATACTTTCAAAATGGGTGCATAGGACTGTGTCAACCAATGCCCAGTAGCCACTAAGTGATGTGTAGAAGCATTATATAAATAGTCGTTAACGCCCATCACAATATTCAGTACATTATGATGCATCGACCCAGCAATAACGACTTTGCGCACACCTTTTGAAAGCAACTGTTTTATAGCTGATATATCATTTGTACTTTCATCACATACAATGACAACATCAACCTGATACCCTCGCCAATCGACATCCAGAATTGACGTTTGGCGCGTAAACCCAAGACACTGGTTGTCAATACTTAACTCAACATTTTCAGTAACGTGTATATCATTCCAAGCAACATTGGGGTCTTCATGCGTTAATAAATGCACAGCGAGCGAAGGCTCCATACTACTGTCATTTATATGAACAAAATCCAGTTCTGGCCAGCCCCAGGCAGCACGCAAGGCCGTTCGCCCCATGCGACCAAACCCGTGTAATCCGACACGTACTGTCACACTAAATTCTCCAATTTATTGTCCAATCGGCTGGCTGTTTTTTCATCATTACCCAAATAATTTGATACAAACGTTAAGCGTAACGCTGACGACCCAGTAGAGCAATCTTTAATTGCTTCCTGACTTCTAATAGATTTACCAAAAAATACATTCTTATCTAAAACAGGTAAACTGTCGCAGAAACTCATTTTCAAATAGTAAAAAATTAGAAAATTATAATTGCTATTTTCTATGTATTGGCCACATTTTACCCACAAGTAAGTAAAAGTACTTATAGTGGTTTACCCATATTGGTCATTATAGTCGTGCTCTTTCTAAGAAAAGGGCCTCGTCTTGCAGTTTTCTGAGTCATTTAAACCCAGAAAATATTTGTTTTTGCTGATAATTTGCACCAACAACGCAAGCCAAGATAACTACAACGCGATGAGGTAAACATGTCAATACTAAAAAAACTGTCCTTTGGAGTGATCGGTGCCAGCCTAGCGGTAACCTGCCTGACCAGCACCTCGGCTTTTGCCAAGCAAGAGTTCATTACAATTGGTACAGGGGGCGTAACTGGTGTTTACTACCCAACAGGTGGTGCTATTTGTAAGCTAGTCAATAAAGGCCGTAAGGAGCACGGAATTCGCTGCTCAGTTGAAAGTACAGGTGGCTCAATCTATAACCTGAATACCATGCGTGCAGGTGAGCTAGACCTTGGTGTCGTTCAATCGGATTGGCAGTACCATGCCTATAATGGTAGCAGTGAATTTAAAGCTCAGGGTCCTTACAAAGACTTACGTGCTGTCTTTTCTTTACACGTTGAAGCATTCACTGTTGTGGCCCGTAAAGATGCAGGCATCAAGACCTTTAAAGACTTAAAAGGCAAACGAGTAAACATTGGTAACCCAGGATCTGGTCAACGTGCCAACATGGAGTTACTGATGGAAAAGTATGGTTGGACTAAAAAAGATTTCAAACTCGCATCTGAGTTAAAGTCTGCAGAACAGGCTGGTGCTCTATGTGATAACAAAATTGACGCCTTTGTGTTTGTTGCTGGTCACCCAAGTGGCTCCATCAAAGAAGCAACAACAGCGTGTGAAACTATGATTGTTCCTGTAACAGGTCCAGTCATCGACAAGCTGTTAGCTGATAACAGCTATTATGCAAAAACCGTCATTCCTGCCGGTTTATACCAGGGGAACGACAAGGACATTTCAACGTTTGGTGTTGCAGCAACAATCGTTTCTTCCACCAAAACCAGTCCTGAAATTATTTATCAACTTACAAAAGCGGTATTTGAAGGATTTGATGACTTCAAAAGGCTTCATCAGGCTTTTTCTAGTCTGAAGAAAGAAAGTATGGCTAAAGATGGACTTTCCGCACCCTTACACGAGGGCGCAGCTAAATACTTCAAAGAAGTGGGCTTGATTAAATAATCTTGCTCTCCCTTCTCGAGCCGGGGATAAGACTACAATAACTATTACACTCCCCGGCCAAGCGCCAGACATATTTTCCGCTTTCGTAATGACAGGCTAGTAATTATGACAAATACGAAAGAATCCAGTCAGACGCTTGATGCCAATCTAGAGCAAATGGTCGCAGAGGCTGACAGTGGTGCTCGAGTCCCTCAAAACTGGACGGGATCACTGCTGTTTTTAGTGCCAATCTGTTGGTCATTATTTCAGCTCTGGATTGCATCGCCCATTCCCTATGACTTAGGGTTTGGCGTTTTTGATGCGTCTGAAGCAAGAGCCATTCATTTATGTTTTGCTCTGTTTTTAGCTTTTACAGCCTACCCGGCATTTAAGCGCTCTCCACGCTTTTATATTCCGTGGACAGACTGGTTATTTGCAATTTTGGGAACTGCCAGTGCTTTTTATCTGGTGCTCTTCAAAGACGAACTTGCATCACGTGCCGGTGCTCCCATAACCGCCGACTTGGTGATGGCAGGCATTGGCATGGTACTGTTGCTTGAAGCAACACGCCGAGCATTAGGCCCTCCACTGATGGTGGTTGCCAGTGTCTTTTTAGTTTATGTTTTTGCGGGCCCTTATATGCCGGATGTTATTGCCCATAAAGGTGCAAGCTTAAATAAAGCACTTTCACACTTCTGGATTACAACAGAAGGTGTCTTTGGGGTCGCATTGGGTGTAGCAACAAACTTCGTCTTTTTGTTTGTACTGTTTGGAGCCCTGCTTGACCGAGCGGGTGCAGGAAATTATTTCATTCAAGTAGCTTTCTCACTATTAGGCCACTTACGTGGAGGTCCTGCTAAAGCAGCTGTCGTTTCTTCTGGGTTAAGCGGTATTATCTCTGGCTCATCCATTGCCAATGTGGTGACAACGGGCACCTTTACCATTCCCCTAATGAAACGGGTTGGCTTTCCAGCCAGTAAAGCAGGTGCTATTGAAGTAGCTGCATCCACCAATGGTCAGCTGACCCCACCCATCATGGGAGCAGCGGCTTTTCTGATGGTGGAGTATGTGGGTATTTCCTATATTGAAGTCATCACGCACGCCATCCTACCCGCCGCTATTTCATATGTTGCCCTGTTTTATATTGTGCATCTTGAAGCAGTAAAAGCAGGCATGGAAGGCTTACCTAGACGCCAACCTTCAACCTTTATGCGTTCATTGCTCTCATTTACAGGCTCATTTTTGCTGCTATGTATAATGAGTGCAGCCGTTTACTACGGTATTGGCTGGGTAAAAGATGTGTTGGGTGACTATGCCATTTGGGCTGTTGGTGCAGCAGTTTGTGCTGGCTATATTGCACTTGTCGCCTATTCTGCAAAATTCCCTGAGCTGGCAATAGATGACCCCAATGCACCATTAGTCAGTATGCCTGAAGTGGGTCCCACCGTAAAAAGTGGCCTGTACTTTTTGCTCCCTATTGTTGTATTAGTTTGGTGTCTTACTGTTGAACGTTTTTCACCTGGCTTATCTGCATTTTGGGCAACGGTATTTATGATTGCCATTGCAGCAACACATAAACCCCTTAAAGCTGCATTCAGAAAACAAGCTGATTTGCACAAACCATTGGTTGAAGGTTTTCATGATCTTTTCCATGGTACGGCCAATGGGGCTCGCAACATGATTGGCATCGGTGTTGCGACAGCTGCAGCGGGTATTGTGGTTGGTGCGGTTACCCTAACCGGTATTGGTTTAGTCATGACTGAATTTGTCGAGTTTATTTCTGGCGGTAGTATTCTACTGATCCTGATATTTACTGCGATCATCAGTCTTATTCTTGGCATGGGTTTACCTACAACAGCCAACTACATTGTAGTATCAACACTGATGGCACCGGTTATTGTAACGCTAGGCGCACAAAATGGGCTTATCGTGCCACTGATAGCCGTACACTTATTTGTGTTTTACTTTGGTATTCTGGCTGATGATACGCCACCTGTGGGACTAGCAGCTTTTGCTGCAGCCGCCATTGCACAGAGTGATCCCATTCGAACAGGTATTCAAGGGTTTATCTACGATATTCGTACCGCCATTTTGCCGTTCATGTTTATCTTTAATACACAACTACTGCTAATTGGTATTGATAGTCCACTTGAACTCATTATCACAGTAGTTGGTGCCTTAATGGCAATGTTAATTTTCGCCGCAGCAACCCAAGGATACTGGCTGGTAAAATCACGCTGGTATGAAACCTTAGGACTGCTTCTTGTTGCTTTCACATTATTCAGGCCAGGGTTCTGGTGGGATGAGTTTTACCCTCCCTTCCTACATACTCCTGCAACCGAAATTACGACTGTTGCAGCAGAACAACCTGAAAATAGTCAACTGCGAATGCGGGTAGCGGGCGAAACATTTGATGGCGATGTGGTAGAAAAAACGGTTTTATTGCCTCTTGGTGCAAAGGCTGATGGCGCAAATCGTCTTGCTCATGCGGGTCTTGAACTCATCACCAATGATAATAAAGTCATTGTTGACAATGTTGAGTTTGATAGCCCTGCGGCTAAAGCAGGCATCGATTTTGATTGGAAAGTCTTGTATATAGAATTGCCCAATGATCGACCTGCAAAAGAGTTGATGTATATACCTGCATTGCTTTTACTGGCGATGATCTTTGGACTACAAAGAAGGCGAAGAGTATCGTCCACAAAAATAGCCACTTAAATAAAATTCAACTACGACTGCCGTTTATCCGAAACCGAATCCGCTGTTCTACGTATTGATTATTAACAGCAAGTCACCTACTCTCGAAGAGCGAGATGAATTTCAGGACTAGGGCAAACGGCCCATGCCACTGCGGCATTCTCTCAATGGATGAGACTGCTTCAGTGGTTTTTTTTTAGTACTGTAATGACAACGTCCATAAAAATGATTAGCCATATTTAGACGTAAACCAGATATAATAGAACCAAGTACTCGGCTTGCACACATTGCTGTTTTATAGGTCGCCCAATGTACCAAAAAATACTGCTCCCTCTTAATATGAATGAAACTGCCCTGATAAAAAAAGCACTCAAGGCAGCCATTACCGAAGCTAAAGCCCATAATGCCACCCTTCACCTCTTTAGCTCGATACCTGGTTTTAATATGCCTATGGTATCAAGCTATTTTCCTAAAGATGTTATGCTCAAGGCCTTAACTGAACTCAAGCAGAAGTTAAAGGACTATGCCAAAGCAAACATCCCTGCAGATATTAATGTCACGTTTGGCGTTGGTGAGGGTAGTGCTCATAAACAGATTCTTAAGGAAATTGAAAAGGAGAACATCGACCTCGTTGTAATTTCCAGTCATAGTGGTCGAAAGGTAGGCCAGTTCTTCTTAGGATCTGTCGCATCCAAGGTTGTTGAGCATGCCAAAACTAACGTAATGGTGATCAAAGAATAACCATTGTTTTACAAGGTGATGTCATGTACGAACACTTAAAAGGAATGGGTATAACCCAGTATGACCGAATTGAAAAATACGCGCTACGCTCAGAAGCGGATTATGACACGCTAAAAATCTATTATAAAAAAGAGAGGGGTGCTCTTTTTGCGCGCAGTGAAAAGTTTAAATATCCTCGGCAAAAGAAAACAGTTCTTGTCGATAGTGGTACGCATAAGTATAAGAATGTCACTGAAATTTCGCCTATTTTACGGCAAGTGGTAGAAGAGCTGGACCAAATTACTAATCAGGAAAAGGACATGAAGGATTTGAAAAAGAAAATTCTTGATGACCTTCGCCACTTGGAAAAAGTAGTCGCCCATAAAATTTCAGAAATCGAAAATGACTTGAACAGACTATAGCACCTTAACCATTGGATTAAGCTTATTTGCTATTAATGCTGTTCTTGTGCACCTGCAGAGTGAGTCTATTTATGTATACCTTGTGCTTTTGGTATGCATCATAATAGGCTCTCTCATTCTTCCTTTAGATATAAACTCTACACCTCATAATGAAAGCACCGTCTTGCCTGCAATCAGCAATCAACCGCGATTATCAGCACCATTTTTAAAACAGAACTAGCTGCTCACCATCGTCCATGTTTCGATCTTTAAGTCCAACACCAATACCAATTAATCGCACCGTCTTACCTTCACCACGCTTAAATGCACACTCTGCTAATGTTTGAAATGCGGCCAACGACAGTTGCGATGTATTCTGACCAATCCAACGCTCTTCATAGGTTGTTTGGGTAAAGTCACTAAACTTAAGCTTAATAAAGCGCTTATTCATCTCATAGCCTTCATTAAGGCTTCGATCCAACCGCTCACATAATGCTTCAAATAAGCGAGACATTGATTGTAATACTGCTGCTAAGTCAGGCAGATCCTGACTAAATGTATGCTCAACACTCAACGATTTACGTCGTCGAAAAGGCTGTACAGGACGTTGATCCATCCCCCGCGCTAATAAATAAAGACGCTCGCCAAAAACGCCAAAATATTGTTTTAACTTTGCACTGTTCATTTGCTGTAAATCTTCACACGAAGTAATACCCAGTTGATGCATTTTTTTTGCAGTGACCTTCCCTACACCAGGTAACTTTGCAACGGGTAATTTCAAGACAAAATCATTAACGTGTTCTGGAGAGATGACAAATAAACCATCGGGCTTTTGCCAATCACTGGCAATTTTGGCTAAGAACTTATTAGGTGCAACACCGGCTGACACCGTAATATGCTCATTTTCCCACACCTTTTGACGGATAGCCTGCGCCATCAATGTTGCACTTCCCCGACATTGTGAACTTGATGTCACATCTAAATAGGCTTCGTCAAGCGAGAGAGGTTCTACCCTATCAGTATACTCAAAAAAAATAGCCCTCAGTTGTTGAGAGACCTGTTGATAGAGTGACATTCTGGGTTTTAGGATGACTAACCCTGGGCAGAGTTGCAGAGCTTTGGTAGATGCCATAGCTGAGTGAACACCAAATTGGCGTGCTTCATAATTGCATGTTGCAATGACACCCCGTCGCTCAGGTGTACCGCCAACTGCAATAGGGCGCCCTGCTAATTTCGGATTTTCTCTTATCTCTACTGCCGCAAAAAAACAATCTGCATCTATATGGATTATTTTGCGGTCTTGAGATTCAAGCATAGATTTCAGCCTCAATGACCAACAACATATTTATCTCACGCAGTCCAGTCAACTCCTATTAATTTTATTGTATACCTAAAGCCAATGATTGCAGCTATTCACTGGTAATCCACTGTGAACTTTTAAGCCAATAATCAATACACAAAATACCCTATAAAATCTTCTAAAAAAGGATACATTTATGCGCATTTTTATTACATAATTACCATGATTTT
This sequence comes from Zooshikella sp. RANM57, assembly GCF_050749885.1. Lineage (NCBI taxonomy): Bacteria > Pseudomonadati > Pseudomonadota > Gammaproteobacteria > Oceanospirillales > Zooshikellaceae > Zooshikella > Zooshikella sp. RANM57. Next base: position 148,522 of record NZ_JBOIUB010000012.1, read on the forward strand.
TTATAAGGGAAAACCGTGGTCTCAAAATCGCCACACGAGGTCTTGGAATGCAAAAGTACTATAAAATAGTTATCGCCGATGATCACCCTTTATTTCGAACTGCACTTCGCCAAGCAGTGACTACTGGTGTCAGCAATACCGATCTGATAGAGGCTGAAAGCATTGATAATCTGCAACACATACTCGAACAACAACCTCAGATAGATTTAATCCTATTAGATTTATTCATGCCTGGTGCTCATGGCTACTCAGGACTGCTCTTTCTTCGAGGGAACTACTCAAACATCCCTATTATTATTGTTTCTGCGCTAGAAGAACCTCAGGTTATACAACAAACCATCACCTATGGGGCTTCAGGGTTTATTCCCAAATCGTCTTCCTTGAGTACCATTTGTACCGCACTTCAAACAGTATTGAATGGCAGTATTTGGGTTCCTGAGACAATCGATAAGCGTCAACATCTCATGAATGACCCTCAACAAGAAAAGTTAGCCGAACAAATGGCGACACTCACACCTCAACAATATAAAGTGCTTTCAATGTTGACTGAAGGTAAACAAAATAAGCAAATAGCCTTCGAACTAAAATTATCTGAAGCGACAATAAAAGCACATGCAACAGCAATTTTTAAAAAATTGGGCGTACGTAATCGTACTCAAGCCGTTATTGCAATTAAGCAATTAAAACTCGAAAATCCCGCACTGTTTAGTATCATGGAGAGTTAAACCAAGTTTGTTGGATAGAACATTACCCATAATAATCTACAGGGATGCAGATTATTCAGTACAATAAATAAGACACATCGTTTCTATCTTAACCAGAAAAAACAAGCATGTTAAACACTGAATTTTACAACGCCCCATAAAAACAATATATAATCAGTACCAACCTGACGTTATGCCAATGGAGTCAAAACAACATAATCATGTTAAGCATCTTTGTCTTCATTCAAAATGGCGCTTGCAAGGTCCTTCTCATACATTGGAATGCATACTACAAAATACCATATACGAAACAACTCAACAGTCTATCTCTACAACTTAGCTAGCTCTCTGTTTTGGTTATCTCTGTGCTAATCTTTTAGAAAGTCGATTGGTATGCCGTAATCAGTTAATCGTTATCCCTATAGCATACGTTTATTCAAGATTTTAAGCGATGTCTTTGCTGAGCTATAGCGATAACATAAGAAGTACTACTACAAATACCTGCACCCTATGAAGACACTTGAGGCTTTACTTCAGTACAACAAGTCCATTAGAGCTATTGGTTACTACGATACGCCTTTCAACCATAGCCAAGATAATAAAGTGAACATTAGTGGCATTGTTTGCTTAAATACACGTTTTGAAGGCATGTTATGGAGTGAAGTTACGTTAAATGGAATGGATGCTACCGAAATACTGGCTGAACAATTGGTCAGCAGCCCATTTTACCCTCATGTCCATGTCATTTTATTTGATGGTATTAGTATGGCAGGACTCAATATTATTGATTTACCCCTTTTAACAAAATGGCTCGCGCGCCCTTGTATCGCCGTCATGCGCGAATTACCCAATATGCGAGCTATTCAAACTGCCTTAACGCATTTATCTGACACTCACCAACGTTTTGCAACTATGTGCAAAGCAGGCAATATACACAAAAGTGGCGACTTTTATTTTCAAGTACAAGGCACTTCACCTGGTATTGCTGCAGCGACACTTCACCGGCTGTCTGATCAAGGCAATATACCAGAGGTTTTAAGACTTGCTCAACTTATTGGCTCTGCTGTTAAAACTGGACACTCAGCGACGACTAAGCATTTGCAACAGATGCCGTGTACGACTGCACTGCTTCCAGCGTTTGTTGATGACAGACTTGAAAAGCATTAAGGAGTGCCGTTAACTTTGGACTTTCTTCTTTAAGTTGGCGCTCAATATTCTCTGTCAGTTCATATAACCGTTGTGCTGAAATATTTGCAGCAACACCTTTTAGACTATGCGCCAACGCAAGTGCTTCATTATAATTCCCTTGTTTTACCAAGTTTTTCAACTGTGTAGGTACTATAGAAAAATCATCTAAAAATAGCTCAAGCAAAGAACAGTACATTGCGCAGTCTCCATCCAGTCTCATCATAGCATCTTCGATATTGAGTAATGCTAAAGATGGTTGTACTAAATTTCTCAACGACTTGCTTTCGACTGATACAAGCTGAAGGCGTTCTTTTTTTGGTAAAATATCTTTGCGCGCATTAACCATCTCCAGCTCTGCCTCGCTTGATGTATGTGTTGCCGTCTTAACACCATCAGAAGAATGCAGCTTAGAAAATGCGTTAACCCTAGCATCTGCAGTAGTCAACCAATGCAATAAACATCGGTATAACACCTCTTTTTGAATAGGTTTAGTCAAATAGTCATTCATCCCTATCGCCAGGCTTTTTTCCCGATCACCTTCCATAACATTGGCTGTCATTGCAATAATAGGTAACGCATCTTTAGAAAAATGGTTCCTAATCTGTTGAGTCGCCTGATAACCATCCATCACCGGCATATGGATATCCATCAGTACGGCATCATAGAATTGTGTCTGTACTTTAATAAACGCTTCTTCACCATTATCTACTGTATCTGTAATAATACCGACATTTCTAAGTAATTTTGAAGCCAATAGTTGGTTAACTTTATTATCCTCAACTAAAAGCACTCTTTTACCAAACAATCCATCATAGTTTTCTTTATCGCCATTAGGTAACTCTAAAAAATGCTCCAACTGTAAGGCACGAATCAGCGCTTTTAATAAGGCTATAGACGAGAATGGTTTCGGTAAATAACTGCAATTTAAATCGGCTTGTTTTTGCCCCATATACTTAATACGCTCATATACAGACATAATAATGATGGGTTTATTTAATCCTGGTAACTGCTCTTTTAAAGCACGCAGAAAATCCAACCCATTCATTTCAGGCATCCCCCAGTCAACTAATAAAACATCAATGTCAATATGCTCATTAGTTAGCCGATTTAAAGCCTCTTCCCCCGACGAGCAGTAATATGAATGCACACCAAAGTGCTTAAGTATATCTATCACAACTTCAGCAAAATGGGGATCATCATCCACAATAAGCACATTACAACCTTTAACCAATCCAACCATGTGATAAAACGCGGTATCACATGGCGACTCAACAAGTTCAAAAGGTAACCGAACAGTAAAAGTACTTCCTTTACCTAACTGGCTATTAACCTCTATTTCACCACCCATTAGTTTTGTTAACTGTTGGCAAATAGTGAGCCCTAACCCCGTTCCACCATAATTTCGAGTAGAAGAGTTATCGCCTTGATTAAAAGCTTCAAATAACAGTTGCTGATGTTCTTCACTAATACCGATACCTGTATCCTTTATCTCAAACTGAAGCCACGCAATTTGCTTGCTGTCTCCTTCAAGTTTTAGGCATTTAACAAGAATCAGTATTTGTCCATTTTCAGTAAATTTTACCGCATTACTGGTTAAATTAATCAGTATTTGCGAAAGTCGAAGCGGATCACCACATAACCATTTATCCAAATGGGTTGCATTATGAACAACCATTTCAATTTTTTTGGTCACTGGAATATCAGAAAACATACCACACAAGACATCAAGACGCTCATTTAAATCAAATGAAACTCGCTCAATATTAAGTTTTCCAGCCTCAATTTTAGAAAAATCCAAAATATCATTAATCAACATTAATAACGCATCAGAAGCAGTTCTTATTCTTTCCAGATAATCTCGAAGCTTCATATCTGACGCTAACGGTAATGCCAGCCCTGTAAACCCTATGATGGCATTCATGGGTGTCCGTATCTCATGGCTCATATTGGCCATAAATTCACTCTTCGCTTGTGCAGCTCGCTTAGCTAATCGTGTTTGCTTCTGTAATCCCTTATTTTTAGAGTAAATAATCGTTACAATTGAGATAAAAATAGCCAAAAAAAACAGCAAAAACGTTATAACTTCACGCCGCTGGTTGCTATAAATTTCTTTTTCGTGATAAGCAATCCTATCCAGAAGCGATTTAAAAGACTGATTCGTCATTAGGCGATCTAAAAAACGATCAGCCATAGCACCATTTTCAGAGATAAAACGCGCATATTGTAAGAAAACAGTGAGTGATCGTTGCCATACAGTGAATTTTTCCTCTCGCGAAATGGCCTCCAATGCCTCTATTTTTCTATCGATAGCCTGCTTGACATTTACTTGATGTTCAAGCTGATAAACGAGCATTAGTCCTGCAACCTCCGCTGCATGGATTGAAAGCTCATAATTCTTTCTTAAATACTGCTGATTGAGTTGGTGAATTTGCAAGGTCGCATGGGTAAGTTCATCAACCAACGACAAATAAGCCGTAAAATCTTCACTTAATGCCAAGAGTGATGACGATAACTGTTTAAATTGTAGACTTGAGTCATCTGCAAAATAAAAGCTCGAAGGCGCTGTCCGCAGGTAATGATGTAACTTTTTGCTAAAATCTTTCAATGATTGTCTATATGTGACCTTCTGACTAAAATTTGAAGATCGAATTAATACAATCTGGGTAGTCAACTCAGCAATATTACGTTCAATGCCAAGAAGTTCTTCAATTTGTTTGTTATGCCAGTGAGAGCTTTCGTGGCTATAAATATGAAAACCTGTAGCAACCAAAGTTACAATTAACAAGTTTGCATACAGCAATTTCATTCTACCTTCCATGGGAAATAACCTATGAGGCCTTTCTCTTCTTTCCTTTTTTCTTTACTCGAGAGTATAGAAGTCCCCATGTTCTCTTGCCATTAACCAAAATCGATCAGGTTAGATTATGCTCAAAGTTGACATGCCTATATAAGATTTAAGACAAAATGAATAAAAAAGGTTGACGACAGTTTTTTTCTACCTATAATACGCAACTCAATTTGGTGCGGGGTGGAGCAGCATGGTAGCTCGTCGGGCTCATAACCCGAAGGTCGTTGGTTCAAATCCAGCCCCCGCTACCAACATTAACTATCTGTATTGTGCTTTATAAATAGTGTTTTTTAGTTCAAGCAAGATAGTAACTTCGATGCGGGGTGGAGCAGCATGGTAGCTCGTCGGGCTCATAACCCGAAGGTCGTTGGTTCAAATCCAGCCCCCGCTACCAAATTTACGTTATCAATCTTCTCATTGTTTTAATATCCTGTAGTTCTAAAATAATACGCTTACATCCTTCGTAAGTTATTCTGTTTTTTTCCTCTTTTCTTCCAAACTGATTTTACTAAACCTAATAAAGCTATTATTAATCAATAGGTTAAATCTACGTTAATACTTGACTTTCAACACACAACTCCATTGAATCAAGGTTTCTTGATGTGTATCAGCCAGCTCTTTAGCTATTAACGCTTACTATTGCGCTGGTTAATAACTCACCAAAATTCCGTGCTTTATGCTTATTCATAAGCGAATTATTTTTAGGGGGCTGTCACATGTATGTGCTCCATACCTACTTTGTTACCTTTAGATAGTAGGAAATACCTATAACAAACGTGTTGTACATCGACTACCCACCTAAAAATTCTTCACAAGAATAGCCTGAAGTACCGATATACTGAGACTAAACAACTGGAGTAGCCTATGTCGGCAACATCACACCCCCTGCTAACTCCCTGGCGTATCTGGAGCAGACTGGCCCTTTGGCAACAAATTGTGACAGGTATGGCATTAGGGATTGTCATTGGCATTGTATTTGGTCCTTCAGCTACCGTACTGAAACCTATTGGTACCTTGTTTGTTAACGCTATCAAAATGCTCATTGTGCCATTGGTTTTTTGCTCTTTAATTGTGGGTGTTACCTCAATAAAAGACTCACAAAAAATGGGCCGTATTGGTATTAAAGCCATTGCTTTCTACCTGATTAGCACCGCAATTGCTATTTCATTAGGGTTGCTGATTGGTACTTTGTTTGAGCCTGGTGCAGGTATGGATCTTGTTGCTAAAGAGCAGGCCGCAACCAAAGATGCTCCCTCTTTTATTAATACGCTAGTCAGCATTGTTCCCCAAAATCCTGTCGCCGCACTTGCTTCTGGCAAAATTCTTCAAATCATCGTATTTGCTGCTGCTTTGGGTGTAGCGCTAAACCTAATTGGTGAAAAAAGCCAACCAGCTGTTGCTCTTTTTAGTAGCCTTGCTGAAGCAATGTACAAGCTCACAAGTATGGTCATGAAGTTAGCACCCTATGGCGTATGCGCACTAATGGCTTCTATTGCTGGCAGTTATGGCTTAGCGGTACTAGAAAAGTTAATGATTGTCATCGTTGCCGTCTATATAGGCTGTGCTTTACATATCTATGGTTGTTATGGTCTCTTTATCAGTCTTATCGGTCGTTTAAATCCAGCTCCCTTTTTTAAGAAAATAATCGACGCGCAATCTATTGCATTTACCAGCTCTAGTAGCTCAGGAACCCTTCCTGTCAGCTTACGTTGCAGCGAAGAAAAGCTGGGAGTGCCAAAATCAATCTCCAGCTTCGTATTACCACTGGGTGCAACCATTAACATGGACGGTACAGCCCTTTATCAAGGTGTAACGGCTCTATTTGTTGCTCAGGCCTTTGGTATTGACCTAAGCGTTGCAGACTACTTAACAATTATCACCACAGCCACCTTAGCCTCAATTGGTACTGCCGGTGTACCAGGTGCAGGTTTAATTATGCTCACACTGGTCTTGACCACCGTCGGATTACCTGTTGAAGGCGTCGCACTAATTGCGGGCATTGACCGAATACTGGATATGGCCAGAACAATGGTTAATGTTAGCGGTGATCTTATGGTTACCATGCTGATTAGCAAAAGTGAAAAAGAATTAAATCTAGAAACCTATTTGGATGGAAGCTCTGCAGCCAGTACATCAGAGATTAATAATGCTCAACCTAAAAATGAGCCTGTCAATACTGAAAATACCCTACCGTAGACTTATATAATGACACATAAGGTTGAAGGCATTTGCTTTCAACCTTTTTTACATTTATTTCTTTTATTGCCTGCAACCAACCTATTCTCCACACGCCAATAAAATATCGACTCGATTGCTTAACTTATTAGTCAACATCATAATTTTGTTAGTCAACATCATAATTTTGCTACCATCATATGATGGCAGGTATAATTTTTCATGAGGATGTATAGTAATATCTACAACAAATAAAGCATACCAGGATCATTTATGCTGTATACGGGACTTATTGCACTGGTAAAATCGACCCTTAGCAGCCTTCGCGACCTCACTCCCATTCTCCTCGTTGTCACTTTTTTTCAACTTTTTGTACTACAACAACCCATTCCCCACTTTTGGCAACTGATGGGGGGATTACTGTGTGTTCTTATAGGCCTCACATTATTTATACATGGCCTGGAAACAGGGCTTTTCCCCATTGGGGAAACAATGGCAAAAGCTTTGGCGCACAAAGGCAGTCTAACCTGGTTATTTGCATTTTCGTTTGCACTCGGCTTTGGCACGACAGTTGCCGAACCAGCACTTATTTCTGTATGCCAAGAAGCCGCTGAAGTTGCAGCCGAAGAAGGCATTATTGCATTTAATCAACAGACTCAAAATGCTTATGCCTATGGATTACGCTTTACAGTCGCACTATCTGTTGGTATTGCCATTATGGTAGGGGTGCTGAGAATATTAAAAAACTGGCCTTTACACTTATTAATGATCGCTGGCTATGTGATTGTCACCCTGATAACCCTAATAGCTCCACAAGAAATTATTGGTATTGCTTACGACTCTGGTGGTGTCACCACATCAACGATCACCGTACCACTCGTCACGGCGTTAGGTGTAGGCTTAGCCTCAGCTATTAAAGGCCGAAACCCATTAATTGATGGTTTTGGACTCATCGCTTTTGCGTCACTTTTTCCGATTATTTTTGTCATGATATTTGGCATGGTTGTGCAATGGCTTGGATAACAGATTTTTTTCTTAGTTTTTTTGTCACGATGAGAGATGTCCTTCCCATCGCTATCATTTTATTTGGCTTTCAGCACTTTGTTATACGCCGCCCTATACCCAACGTACGTCGGGTACTAATTGGTTTTATTTATGTAATTGTTGGCCTAACATTATTTCTTATTGGTTTAGAGCACGCCCTGTTTCCATTAGGCGAATTAATGGCAAAGCAATTAACGGCTATCGACTTTTTAGCACCTAATAGTAATAGAAGCACCCCTCTTACTTGGCAGGATTATTATTGTGTCTACCTCTTTGCAATAGCTATCGGTTTCAGCACGACAATTGCCGAACCCTCTTTAATGGCTGTCGCTATTAAAGCCAGTGAAGTGTCAGGTGGCAGCATTCATGCCTGGAGCTTGCGCGTTGCAGTCGCCATTGGCGTGGCCATTGGTATTGGACTGGGGGCCTACCGTATCGTGACAGGATTACCCATTCATTATTTTATTGTGGCGGGCTATATCATTGTCATTATACAAACCAACTTTGCCCCTAAACTCATTATTCCTTTAGCCTATGATTCAGGTGGTGTGACAACATCAACCGTAACAGTGCCTTTAGTGACGGCACTGGGATTAGGTTTAGCAGAAACGGTCCCTGGCCGAAGTCCACTGATGGATGGGTTTGGTCTTATCGCATTTGCCAGTTTATTTCCCATGATGACAGTGATGGCTTACGCTCAACTAGTAGACTACTGGATTAAACGTAACGCTAATAAACAGAGTAAGCACGGAGCTGAATAATGCACTTTAAATTAATCGTTGCACTTGTCGATGATTCAAAGACAAATGCCGTTATGGAAGCAGCACGTGGAGCAGGAGCCACGGGCTCAACACTAATTAACAATGCCCGTGGTGAAGGACTTTCTGGTACTAAAACATTTTTAGGACTATCACTGGAAACACAACGCGATGTTTTACTCTTTCTGGTTGAAGAACACCTAAGCCGCAAGATTCTTGAACAAATTGCCATTGCAGGAGAGTTTGATACCTCACCTGGTACAGGTATTGCCATTCAGCTCGATGTTGAAGATGCGGTTGGTGTTGCCCACCAAATTGACGAATTAACTAATAAAGTAGAGCAAGCATTATGAGCAAGCCCACACTCATTCGTGTTCGAGATATTATGAAAGGTAATTTTCTAAAAATTAATGGGCTAAAAACTGTTCAGGAGGCAATTGATAGTTTACGACAAGCTGATGCACATACCCTTATTGTTGAAAAGCGCCACGAGAATGATGAATACGGTATTGTTGTCTTAGCGGATATTGCCAAAAATGTGCTTGCTAAGGATCGAGCACCAGAGCGCGTTAATGTTTACGAAATTATGTCTAAACCCGTACTCAGTGTGGACCCGAATATGGATATTCGCTATTGTTCCCGACTCTTTGATCACTTTGGTTTATCCACAGCACCTGTCATTCAAGATGGGCAAGTTATTGGCATCATTACCTACCAAGAAATTGTGCTTCATGGACTGTGTTCAACACCACCTAAAGCCTGATAAATAAGCTCAACAAACAAGGCTAAACATTATTCTGCGAAAGTGAAGGCAACAACGATAGAAACTAAATTACTGATAATAAAAACAGCCAACACACTAACATACTTAACAGGGCTGAAATTAATACCCAATGTTTTCCTAACCAGCCATCCATTCGTTGAAAATTAACGCGCATAGCATCTCCCTACACACAAATGAGAATAATTCTCATTATACATTAATTTTCAGCACCTTCCATAAAAAAGGCTGCTATGAATAGCAGCCTTTTTGAACACATACCGCAAACTAGTCGCCGTAAATATCAAAATCAAAATATTTTTTCTGTACCTTATCGTAGGTACCGTCTTTTCTGATCTTTTCAATTGCAGCATTAAGCTTATCTTTCAAGTCTTTATCCCTTTTGCGAACAGCAACCCCCATACCCTCGCCAAACCATTTCTTGTCGGTAATCTTAGGGCCTACAAACTCATACTTATCTCCGCCTTCTTTTTTAAGAAAACCATCTTGTAAGGGGATTGAGTCACCCAAGATTAAGTCTAACCGCCCTGCTTTCATATCCAGATAAACTTCATCTTGTGTACTATATCGTTTGATATTAACTAACCCTTGGTATCTATCAGAGATATAACTATCAAAGGTACTGGAACGAAGTACACCAATTGTCTTACCTTTTAGGCTGTCTTCATTGATTTCAACATCACTGCCTTTCTTACGCAAAAAGCGAGCAGGTGTATGATAATACTTATTGGTAAAATCCACTTTACGTTTACGTTCTTCAGTAATCGACATTGAGGCAATAATGGCATCATATTTCCTCGCCATCAGGGCAGGAATCATGCCATCCCAATCCTGGGGAACCAACACACATTTAGCTTTCATTGCCGCACACAGTGCATTTGCCATATCAATATCAAAGCCTACGATAGAACCGTCAGGTGCTGTTTCGCTAAATGGAGGAAATGCTCCTTCTACACCAAAGCGAACCGTTTTCCAGTCTTTAGCCACTGCTGCTGTTGATGCTACAGCAGACACCACAAAAGCTAATGCGAGACGTTTTATCATTTTTTTACTCCCTTACTTCACCTATGTAACCGCAGGCCACGTCACTTTATAAAATTCAAAGGATTACCACATAAAACACGCTGTTCGTAGCCCTTTTATTATTCAACACGTCATACCTTTCTTTTGATGAGCTACAAAGACTTTAAATATCCCAATCAACGTGTCGTGGCTCCACTTTATAAAGCTCCTGCCTTTTATAAATGTATAAAAACAGTGATCTATAATCACTTAACAGCTTACCCTAGCATTCTTATAATAATTTGCAATATGCATTCACACAAAGCGGCAGCATCATCTCGGTTATCCGTTATTGTCCTTATTGTTTTCCGACCTATCCACGCGCAAACTAGTACAGCATTCACGCTCAACCAAAAACCAAAGCATTAACCTGAGCGCAGTGAACAAGGGGTAACCATGCTGAACAATTCGCCAATTAGCAGTAATGTGAATACAGATCAGGTTCGTAAAGAAAAAGACTTACTTGGAGAAAAAGACGTACCCATCGATGCCTATTACGGCATTCAAACCCAACGGGCGATTGAAAACTTCCAAATTACAGGTGTCTCAATCAATCTCTTTCCAACACTGGTAACAGCGCTGGCAATGGTTAAAAAAGCAGCCGCTAAAACCAATGCTGAGTTAAAACAACTCCCACAACATAAGACAGATGCTATTTGCCAAGCCTGTGATGAAGTAATGGCAGGAAAACTACATGAGCATTTCCTGGTCGATGTCATTCAAGGTGGTGCTGGCACCTCTACCAATATGAATGCCAATGAAGTCATCGCTAACCGTGCATTGGAAATTTTAGGACACAAAAAAGGCGAATATGAACATCTACACCCTAACAATGATGTCAATATGAGCCAGTCCACTAATGATGTCTATCCAACAGCCGTACGTATGGCCATCATCCTGAAACATAGTGAGCTGGTGATAGCAGCACAACAATTACAACGAAGCTTACAAGAAAAAGGTGCTGAGTTTGCTGATGTCATAAAAATGGGACGGACTCAGTTACAGGATGCAGTCCCTATGACATTGGGACTGGAATTCAATGCCTATGCAACCACTATTGGTGAAGATGTTGAACGTATTAAATGGCTAGCCGATCTTTTCAAAGAAGTTAATTTAGGTGGGACGGCTATTGGTACAGGCATCAATGCTGATCAATCCTATGGAAAAATTGCCATTGAACACCTGTCACGCATTGCCTGTATCGATTTATGTCAGGCATCTGATTTGGTAGAGGCCACTTCAGATATGGGGGCTTTTGTTTTATTTTCCAGCATGCTGAAACGCTTTGCGATTAAACTATCAAAAATATGCAACGATTTACGTTTACTCAGCAGCGGACCTACTGCGGGACTCAATGAAATAAACCTACCACAAATGCAGCCTGGATCATCAATAATGCCAGGTAAAGTTAACCCAGTCATTCCAGAAGCGGTTAACCAGGTTGCTTATAATGTTATAGGAAATGACCTTTGTGTGAGTATGGCAGCTGAAGCCGGTCAGCTCCAGCTCAATGTCATGGAGCCCGTCATTGCTTACAAAATACTTGAATCAATACAAGAACTGACTAACGCAACCATCATGCTAAGTGAAAAGTGCATTAAAGGTATAACGGCTAACAAAGAGCGCTGCCGAGACTACGTAGACAACAGTATTGGTATTGTGACGGCGTTAAATCCTTATATTGGCTATGAAAATGCTAGTCGAATTGCCAAGCAAGCACTGGCAACAGGTAAACGAGTTGTTGATTTGGTGAAAGAAGAAGGGCTCATGGCAGAAGAACAGTTAGCAGAAGTTCTCAAGCCTGAAAATATGCTTTCTCCTCATAATTTGCTAAAAAACTAACACTCACTTAATAACCTAATTGCTAGCCAGAAATAAATCAGAAAGGGATTATCTCATCTCTTTCTGTCTCTGGCCCCATTTCTAGTATTCCGATAAGTTCAAGTCTTTTTCAGTCACAATATCTGTTATAAATTCAGCAGGTACTACTTCAAAATACTGGTTCAGGATGTCTACTCCAGGTAATTGAGGCAGTTCCAGCTCCTCGGGGGCATGTTGCTCTAAAGTCAACGCTTCTGCAGTAAATGCCTGCCGCTTAAAGCTTTCACAAACCACATAGACAGGTTTTTGATACTCTTTAGCAGCAAGTGCTAATAAGAAGCTACCACTTTTATTAACAACACTGCCATCGGCTAGAATACAATCAGCACCTAAAACAACTGCATGAACTTTTGGCATCACAATTCCTACTTGAGCATCAGTAATGTAAGTACATGGAATCCCTAGCGCTGATGCGTAAGCAGCTAAACGCTTCCCTTCATTGCCTGGCCTGGACTCAGTACAAATAATGCGGTAGTTATCTCTTGATAATTGCGATAGCAGTTCTTTGATCGTTGAGCTGTAGCTATGTGTTAACAAACATCCTGACCGCGGTAAAATCGTTTGTAATAACTCAACAGCTTCCTGAACTGCATTATGAGAGCAGTCTACCAACTCTAGTGCCACAGCAGAAGCATCGCGTAAATCTTCCATCGACATGACACGTTCCTGCCAACATCCAATTAAACCTGCTATTGCGCCCATACATGGACGAATAGACTTTAAATGGTTTACCAACTCAGACACTTTCTGCTGAGCAAGCTGTTTATTAGATAAGCTGTCAGCAAGACAACAAAAGTCTGCTAGTGCCATCAGGGTTTGACGTGCTATTTGGCTTGCACCATCAGTCAGGTTTGAGCTGATTTCCTGACAAATCTGTTCAGCAAGTTGCTGCAAATCACCTTCGGTTGGTAAACTCATAGCTCAATTCCTATCCAACAATACTGACCCTATAAGTAATTATCGTAAGCCTGACGGTAATTGCTCGTATTTAGTGCTTAGTGGTACACCTCCTAGAATAATCATTAATAGACGTGCTAAATGGTCTTCGTCTCAACGCTAATAAAATGAGGGTCTGCTCACAGTCCCTGGCAAGGAAAAGGTATGAATGGATAAGCCCGCTTCGCTAGCTACACATACAATTAATCACTGCATACCCCAGACCTCTGCAGCTTCAGATCAGTTTTTCCCATCAACGACTGATCATCAGTCTCATCAACTCTATCGTAAGCTGTTCAGTGTTATAGCGATCATGTGCTGTATTGTGGTAGTTATGGAGGTTATCACTATTACCACTCTGCGTAGCATTGTGATTGATGAGCAAAAACAGCACTTACGAAATATGCTCAAATCACAAGCAATGCTTCTTGAGCAGATTGTCTCTTCTTCTCCAGAATCACAACAACCACAAGCTAATGAAGAAAATGGACACCCCCATGCCGAAAAAGCCATTCTTGCTGTTCAACAAACGTTCAATCAATTACGTGAAGGTGAGCAAATATTCCTCCTTGAGCAAACCAACAAGCAGGAATTACGCTACTTTAGTGGTGAAACACTCTCACCCGCCCTTGCCACAGGTATTCAACGGCTAATTCAAAATCGCTTACAAACAACTCAAATTACTGATAACAATAAACAATACATTATCAGCTACCTACCACTACCGCAGCATGATTTAAGCTTAGTTGGTCTCATTGACTTAAGTGATTTGACTAAATCTTTTCTACAAGCAAGTTTGTTACTTGGTGTCTTAACCGTAGTATTATTGGTTCTTGGCGTTAGACTGTACCAACGACGCCTCAATGCCATCATGCAGAGACTGCATAATAATGAGCAAAAATTCCGTATCTTATTTCACTCATCCAGCCAAGGGGTTATCGTCTCCGATAAGCATCATACAATCCTTGAATGTAATGAGTCCTCCAGTCATATCTTTCGTGCCGAACGTGATGAGCTTATAGGCAAGTCGCTATTAAATTTTAGTGCCCCTCAACAGCCTACGGGTGAATCGTCCTCAGTAGCATTGAAACGCTATTGTGATGCAGCTGCATCAGATAATGCTCAACAGTTTGTCTGGCGAGCCGCACGTGGAGACAGCCAGCTTATACTTGATGTTTATTGGAAAGCACTGTCACTCAATGCCGAACAAGAATGTGTTTTTATTGCCACCATTCGCGATATTACTGATGAGTTCTTAATACAACAGCAACTTGAAGAAAAAGACCATCAACTCCAGCTACAACGAGAAAAACTTATGGCGGCCAGTCGCTTAAGTACCATGGGTGAAATGGCCGCCGGCATCGCTCACGAAATCAATCAGCCGCTCGCAGCTATTAGCAGTTATGCCCAAGCGTGTCAGCGTTTGCTCCACCAGAATGCTCACCAGCCTCCTAATCCACAAGTGGTAGAATGCCTTACCAAAATCACCTCGCAAACAGAACGTGCAAGTCAAGTTATTAGTCACTTAAGGGGTTTTATTGGTAAAGCAGCTACCAATACACATGTGGTCAGTTGTAATCAATTGGTTACTGAAACCATCAGCCTTGCGCAACTTGATTGTGGACACCGAAGAATTCCCCTACACTTGCATTTAAGTAAAACTAGCCCTCAGCTTAAGGTTGACCCTATACTATTACAGCAAGCATTACTGAATTTAATACATAATGCTGTTGAAGCCATGGCGGATACAACTGATTTTTCTACAGGCATAACCATCAGTACTCACCAACTGTCGCCTGATTGGGTAGAGATTTCGGTACAAGACACAGGTCGTGGTTTACCCAAGGGTGGTGAAGATCACTTATTTAATCCATTTTTTTCAACTAAAAGCAATGGATTAGGAATTGGTCTCACAATTAGCCACTCGATTATTTCTTCACACGGTGGCAAACTTAGTTACAAAGCTAACCCCAATGGCGGGGCAACATTTTTTATCACTTTGCCAACGTTTGAGCATTAATTCGATCGGAGAGAATATGCAAGAGCAGGAACCCACTGTTTTTATTATTGATGATGATGAGGCTGTTAGAGACTCATTAAAACTGTTGATGCAATCAGTGGGGCAACGTGTTGAAGTGTTTGCATCCCCAGCTGAATTTCTTGCTTCCTATGACGAAAATAGACCAGGCTGCATTGTACTTGATATTCGTATGCCTGGTATGAGCGGCTTAGAGCTACAAAGCAAGTTAAATGAAATGCACTGTATACTGCCCATCATCTTTATTACCGGCCATGGCGATGTACAAATGGCTGTTCAAGCTATCAAAGATGGCGCAATGAACTTTATTCAAAAACCTTTTCGAGACCAAGAGCTTCTTGATCTGATTAATGATGGTCTTAAGCTGGACAGTGAGCAGCGTAAAGAGTTACTGGAACACAAAGAAATCTTAAAGCGACTTGCTACATTGACTGAGCGTGAGCGAGAAGTACTTAAGCATGTTGTTGAAGGAAAAGCCAATAAGGTAATTGCCGCAGATATCAACTTAAGTCAACGCACAGTTGAGATCCACCGCTCACGGGTGATGGAAAAAATGGGCACAAAATCCCTTGCTCATTTAGTGCGCCAGGTGATGCAAGTTAAAGATCAGGTTGAGCTATAAACCACCACACCTGACCACCCTCCAAGAGTTATTCAAAAAGGGTACCTGCACTTATTTTGGTACCCTTCCACAAATTACCTGTTAGGTAAATCCCGAATATGAGCCAGTAAAATTACAGATTTTGTACTTAAGGCTCACCCCATAGACTTAGCATCATAAAGGGTTATATTACAGTAACCAGTTAAGGTGAATTTTAAAGGTGTTAACGCTCAATAGCTTTCCAGGTTATTGCACTTACCCTTAAAAATCTCACAAAATAATGACCTAAAACATATTTTATGCCTGATGCAATAGCTTTATGAATGTGGCAATGTCGTACAACAAATCTGTTTTTATTCTTAATAATGACAGACACACATTAAATACTATTTCTGAAGTCTGTCAGCGTCTTAATATTGAGACAAAGACTCTGGGCTCTGGAGCACAGTTACTGGCTCAGCTAGATCATGAAGCACCACTGTGTATTTTTAGTACCGCCAAATTAGCGGATATGGATAGCACCGCCTTGCTTCAACACATTCAACAGTTAAATGATGAGTTACCAGTGTTAATGGTTGGCCAATCTGGAGATGTTCACTGTGCCGTTAATGCCATAAAACAAGGGGCACTGGACTTTTTCACCCTACCTGTTAACAGCCGCCGTATCCAAGTTATTCTGCAAACGCTACTCGCCAAAGATTACGAACAGTAATGTAAGTTTATACCTTTAAACACAATAACCCCTACCATTACTTTTTGGTCCAATCTCAACAAAAATGCCAGTTAAAACTTCACATACTCTAGTGCTATTGCCACCATTAGATAGCATTCTCTGAGCGTATAATATATATATTGACTATCCGACAAAGTCTCAACGCAATGGGTTTTCTATGACAAAACTCCGTGAAAAACACCATGAGTTCCGTATAAAGATATATGAAGTTATCTTTGGAACAGATACTCCAGCAGGCAGGTACTTTGATATAGCCCTTATCTACGCCATCCTGCTAAGTGTTGTGGCCGTCATTCTAGACTCTGTTGAATCTATCTCTAAAGAATACAAGTTTACGTTCCAAACCATTGAATGGCTTTTTACAGTCTTATTCACCATTGAGTACATGATTAGGCTTTATTGTTGCCCAAAACCCTGGCGATACGCACGAAGTTTCTATGGCCTAGTTGACTTACTCTCAGTGCTACCAAGTTATTTCGCTTTATTTATTACTCAAGCCAACTTTTTAATTATTATTCGTCTATTTCGAGTACTCCGTATTTTTCGGATATTAAAGCTGATGCGCTACTTAGGGGAAGCCAATACATTAATGCGCTCTATTTTACTTTCCCGCCGCAAAATTTTTGTATTTTTAATTTCAGTCATGGTGTTAGTCACTATTTTCGGATCTATGATGTATTTAATCGAAGGTCCCGCCAATGGCTTTACCAGTATTCCAAAAAGTATTTATTGGTCTATTGTAACGATTACCACGGTAGGCTACGGCGACATTACACCTCAAACCATCTTAGGGCAGATATTATCATCACTCATTATGATCACAGGTTACGCTATTATTGCAGTACCCACAGGCATTATAACTGCAGAATTAGCCGTAGAACTAAAACGTGAAAAAGTCATTCATGGCTGTCATAACTGTGGTCGGGCAGGACATGACCGCGATGCACTTCACTGTAAGTTTTGTGGTGCAAAACTCATTACTCATAAATAAAACAGTTAAAGTATAAAGCCTCATATAAGGACTATATGAGGCTTTATGGCTATATTTTTACTCGGAAAATTTGAGCCGGATATAGATTAGGAAAATACAACTGTTTTGTTATTATGCACTAAGACACGATCTTCAAGATGGTAACGAAGCCCTCTTGCTAATGCATTTTTTTCACAGTCTTTACCCAACCGCACCATATCATTAATACTATCGCGGTGACTGACACGAATAATATCCTGCTCAATAATAGGGCCTGCATCTAATTCTTCTGTCACATAATGACAGGTTGCACCAATTAATTTTACCCCACGCTCATAGGCCTGATGATAAGGTTTAGCACCCACAAAAGATGGCAGGAAGCTGTGATGAATATTGATAATACGTCCTGCATATTCCTCACACAAAGAAGGTGGCAGTATCTGCATATAACGTGCTAGCACAATAGTATCAGCATCATGCTCACTCACCAGTTGTGCAACACGGTCAAACGACTTAGCTTTATTTTCTTTGTCTACAGGTACATAAAAATAGGGAATTCCATGCCACTCAACAATACCCCGAAGCTCTTCATGGTTAGCAATAACACAGGGTATATCACAGTGCAACTCACCCGAATGCCAACGGTGTAAAAGATCCACTAAACAATGCGACTGACTACTCGCCATCAATACCACCCTCTTACGCTCAGCAGAGTCAGTGATCTTCCACTCCATACCAAACTCTTTAGCAATAGGTGCAAACGCTGTACGCA
Organism: Zooshikella sp. RANM57; assembly: GCF_050749885.1. Classification (NCBI taxonomy): domain Bacteria; kingdom Pseudomonadati; phylum Pseudomonadota; class Gammaproteobacteria; order Oceanospirillales; family Zooshikellaceae; genus Zooshikella; species Zooshikella sp. RANM57. The sequence goes on from NZ_JBOIUB010000012.1 coordinate 167,013, forward strand.
AACCTTCCAGATCAAAAGGCAGTGAGTCTGCACAGATTTCATGACGCATAAAAAACCAGCCCGTGACAGGGTCAGAGTGATGGTTTGCCTCTGTGATTGACCCATTATAGGTCGCGAGAAAGTTGCTCACTTTTGCAACAATACCCACCCTATCAGGACAGGCTACAACTAACCGATAAGTGCGTGACATAATGTCCTCAAAACGAATCAAACTTCTGCTTTCAGACCAGACCTCACTGGCAAGCAGCGCATTATAGGCGCTAGCTCAAGTTAGTCGCAATGGCGGCAATTACGGACTCACCACAACATTTGCACCCTGCAGTTCAGATTCCAATTGCCGTCCATAGGCTGCTAACTGGTCTAAAATATGTAGGCGATCTGGTTCTGACACTTCTTGCTTTAATCGTTCAATACGCTGATATAACTCTGCGAGTGTCAAGCTACCCTCCTCACCCACCAGTAAACGATGTCGACGAAAGGCTAACCACTCGGCTCTATCTTCCTCATTTAACAGATCAGGATAATTACGAGCACGATACCGAAACAGCAAATCATCAAGTCGCCAGTCTTTAAAGTTTAGCTTCAAGTCAGCAAGGTGCTCAGGTTTCTCTTCCCTGACTACCTGCATTTTTTCACGGTCTTCTTGAGGCAAGAAACCACCACTATAAAGCATGAGTTCAGGATCTTGTGTGTCACTTTGGGGAGGATCGGAAAACACTTGTTGCACTTTTTTGATTAACTGCTCAACAGGATAATGCGGGTTCGTAAACAACTGATCATAATGCTGTCTCAATAAACCCATATCAATTTCCAGACGTTGAATATCCTCTTCCCGAAGCGTTTTTAATGGAGCAAGCATTGGCGATTTATTCGCATGCACAACTTTAAGGGGAATTCTGATTTGATTTTCACCTTGCTCAGCTTGAGAAGTAAACAGCCTAGATTTTACTGCATCACTATCCATTTCCAGCAGTGGTGTTGGATCTACTGAGAGGTCATAAACAATAACCCCATTACTATTTATAGGATGCGTAGCAATAGGTACAACAATCGCCAGACAATTTCGTGCAGCAGAAAACATGCCAGACACATGAATAAAGGGTTTATGCTGAGCCAGATTTATTTGCTGAAACACAAATCGTTTTTGCCGTAACGAAAATGCATAATCATATAAACGAGGTTGGTAAGACTTTATCAGTTTTGCTAACGCAATTGTTGCTCGCACATCTGACAAGGCATCATGTGCATTTTCATGAGCGATATTATTGGCAACGGATAAATGCTCCAACCGAAAACTAGGCACACCATCAGGCGCAGGCCAATTTAACCCTTCTGGGCGCAAAGCATAAGTTAAACGCACCACATCCAGTAAGTCCCAGCGAGAGTTGCCGTTTTGCCACTCCCGCGCATAAGGATCATAGAAGTTGCGATATAATAGAAACCGCGTTACCTCATCATCAAAGCGAATGGAGTTATACCCTAAATTACAGGTATATGGCTGAGCAAATTGTTGGTGTATTAACTGGGCAAATGTTGCTTCATTTACCCCTTCTGCATGCGCAATCTGTGGTGTAATCCCTGTAATCAAACAGGCTTCAGGATGTGGCAGGGTATCTCCTGCGAGTTTGCAGTACACCACAAAGGGTGAGTCAATCTCATTTAACTCGGTGTCAGTACGGATTCCAGCAAACTGTACAGGTCTATCTCGAGCTGGATCAGCACCAAATGTCTCATAGTCATGAAAAAAAAGTGTAGTCTTTGGCATAACAGGCTTCTATTCCATTGTCGCTGTCACAATAGTAACACCTGACTTTATTAGCTACCATCTAAACCAAAGCAGGCTATGCCCTTCAAGCAGACATAGTACTAACCCTTTTCTAACAAAAAAAAGCCCTACCTATGAAGTAGTGCTTTTCCAAAGTCATGCTTGCTAGCCTATTGATCAGTGCTCAGTCCATAACCTCTTAGCATACCGCTATACATGATGTTACAGTGCTGACAGTACGAGCTTAGGTGCAGGGTCTGTCAGTGATGCAACGTGCCAGTGATAAATCGCCTTAGATGAGTTACTCGCATGAAACTGATGTGCATTGTGCTGGACAGCGGGCAAGTCACTGATAATATGAAGATCACCTTCGATCGTCATGCCCAGTATATTCAACTTATGGCGTCTAGATTTTGAAACCGCTAACCCTTTAATTTCAATTGTATTATTTTTATGTGGAACTATTGATATTAATTTGATGTCTTTAGTTACGAACGCAAATGATTTATCAAGCTGACCATGTTTTTCATAAAATACCTTAAATTGGCCATGACCAATGTAGTTAACCTGTTTAAAACCAGGATCACGTTTAAGCTCATCAGCCCATCGCTTCATTTCGTGTTCTCGTTCACTACTAATATGTCCCTGCTCAGTTTCATCTGCACGCGCCATAATCGCAGTGAGAATTCCTTCATACTTAAAATCAAATGACAGGTCTTTATGAATAGCAATTTCGGCTGAAAAGTGCTCAGGGAATAGACAGCCAGAAACCCAGAAGCAAATGAACAACAGTAGGTAGCGTAACCGTTTCAAAAGCAACCTCTTCACTTATGTTAGTGTTTTATTTCTCATTTGTGGTGCAAATTATCATCATTAACACACCAAAAACCACTAACGTTATCACATTAACCGCATGGGCCAAGTTTAATTTTTTAAAGAATGCTTTTTCCTACTTATGTATGATGCTGATTACTCAAGAAGAGACACGCTTTATTAACAGCATGTATTAATGAAAGAGCTTTATTCTGATTACTGACATTTAACCTTTTTAAAGTTTTCCTTTATTTCCTTATCCCCAGCTTCTCTATCAAAAATCAATTTTCCAGAACTATTTCTCGCATTTTTTGTGATTCAAAACCATAAGCATGGCACTGTGAATTTAAACACACACAGTGCCGTGTGATATTAAGCAATATTCAAACGTGCTTGCCGTTGTGAGAAGCGTAATCGTTGATAATTCTGCTCATTCCGTCGCTGACGATAGATTCGTAATGCAATATCAGATCTATGAGCAGGAATCACTGTAATCAACTCAAATCCTTTTTTAGCCAACTGCTTGTACATCAACTTGTTACCTAGCAAACCACAAAAAACACTTTGTATGAGGTAACTCACAATTAAGGCAATGAGTATAAGTGGCATACCATAGTGAAATAGATAAAGTAAACAGCATACGTAAACTGCTACTATGACACTAATACCAAATAAAGCCAGTAATGGTAGTCCTTTAAAAAGTGCCCATAACAAACCAAAATGAAAACCAGGCCATGACCAGCCACGTTTTACAACTTGGATATTGTGAGCACTATTTTCAAAAATCATGTATTTATTCATAGCCAATCCTTTGTTTACTCCCTTCACTTCACCTAAGGGATAATTAGAGCTAAAACATGAAATGCTTTAGTGCTTAACTCCTTATAATGTCGTACGGCTTACTTTTTAGTTATAAATCCTCAAAAATGAGAAGATTTGCAGAACAACACAATTACTTATCTCTGCGAACTATTAGGGCATCAATCATGCTATGACGCACAACCGCATCATAAAATTCCCTACCTTTTAAGGCCTTAATCACAACCAGTGAATCATTGATACTCTCCACAGTGCCAGATAGCTCCTGACCAGAAGAAAGCACAACGGTAACAGGCTTGTTCTTAAATTGAATTAAAATCTGAGACAATGTCTCACCATAAGAAAGATATGATTCTTTTTTTACTTTATCCGATTTCACACTTTCAGCTTTAGGCGTGGCATCTGTCTGCGTTTCACCATAGCTTAATATAGGTGTCAAACAAAGAGATAGAATAATACAGAGAGGCTTTACAGCATTCCTTAACATAGGCAGTTTCCCTTAATGTTCATACGTTTATACCCATCAATTTGAGTATAAATATTCATGATTAACCAAGATCTTACGATCCAGCTTTACACTTAAATCAAACTACTCTTTGCAACACTCATACTGAAATGAGTGCTGGCGATACCTCCCCCAACAAGCCAACTCGCAAGAATAATACCCTTCACCATTGACTTTGAGACTTACCGACCGTGCTATGTCACCCGGGACTTAAAGTTAAGTGTATCTCACCTTAGTTATTGGCAAATATACACTCAAGGTAAGTTTTAAGTTTCATTACACCTTAATGCCTGTCGCCCAAAAACGTCCATGTTACAGGTATACTGTAGTGGAGATTCGGTAACTACAGTAATTTAGCTTGCTACTACGAAGTTGGTATAGCCAGCGTTACCTTTTTGATAGACCCCAGCTTTTAGCGTTTTGGTCACCTTGAGATGTTTTCTTCAAACTCTTCATATTCATCAATGAATCTCCTTTAATACCTTTTAAGAATGCTTGCTATCCGCTTTAGAATCGCTACCTGTTTTAGAATAAGAGCAGCAAGCACTTTGGATTGACTATAGTGTACTCAAACTTGGAATAGCAAGACAGGTATGATTTTTAAATCTTAGAACGCCCACATAGTCATGCTTTGAATCACTTCACTTACCGGAGTATACCGTAACGTAAGCACTATTCGTATTGACGAAATTTTACTAAAAAATACGTTATTAACATTTTTTAACCATCCACTTTAAAATAATTAAAAAACACCAAGCTTGACACCTAAAATATCAACTAAATCAAATATTATCAGCCACATACCAAGACTTACAACACCGCCATAACAACAACCAAAGCACAACAAATTATCAAACAAACTCACAAAAACATCAAAAAAAGCAATGGTTAAACACTCACCAACCAGAAAACAAAAAAAAACTCAATGCGTTTTTCTACCATCTATTATTTATTTGCCAGCCATACAACAAACATAAAATATTTTTCTTACAACAATTGTTTTATATACATAAAATAAATTCTGACATAGTTTATACACCTTATATTATGATTGTAATCTACGACATCAAGCGATAATTCCTTCTATTAACGCCTCATCAAAACAACCAATTTTACGTATCACATCTTTTTTTATTCTTAATTTCTCATAAAACAAGAGAGGTTTTTATGAAAAAACAAATTCTTGTACTTTGTATCACTACACTCATGAGTGGTGTTAGCCTTGCTCAAGGTAATGGCTTTTATCTTGGTGGCAATGTTGGTCAAACTGACTTTGATGAATGTGCAGACGGTTTTAGCTGCGACGAAAAAGATACTGGTTGGAAGCTTTATGGGGGTTACCAATTAAACCAAAATATTGGTATTGAAGCGGGTTATTACAACTTTGGAGAAACAACTGGTAAAAACCGCTTTGGTAAATATTCAGTTGAAGCAGAAGGCCTAGGTGTTGCGCTTACTGGTACATTACCACTCAATAACCAGTTTAGCCTAACCAGTAAAATAGGTGCTATGCGCTGGGAAGCTGATGGTCACTATCGGGGTCGTTTTACCTATGCTAATGATGATGAAACAGGCACCGATCTGTTTTATGGTGTTGGTGCTAAGTTTGCCCTTGCACCTAATTTGGACATTGTCGCCGAGTGGGAACGTATTGACGATGTAAGTGACGTTGATCATGTTGACTTTGTTTCTGCGGGTGTCCAGTTAAAATTCTAAGTTCTGAGGGGCTGCTATGAGTCTTATTGACTCATAGCTTTATTCCAATCATTAGGTAAGTCCAACCTCTCAATAGACTACAAGACTCGTAATATAGACCCTTCGCAGCGTATGTTTAGAATTGATGTTGATTTGAAGTGAAGCAAGTATACAAATCAGCTGTCTAACATCTACATATGGGCACCTTTAAAAATAGTAATTTTTTTGTTAGAGCAAGGAAGCACTGCACGGAGGACCGCAGTGTATAAGGAATACATGAGGATCCGAGTACAGCGCTGACACAGCTTCCACTAAAAAAGTGCATTTTTAGAGGTGTCCATACTTAATTCTCGGCTATTTTGCTATTACCAGTTACTAAGGATTACTTTATGAAGTTAAAGCAACTGTCCATTGTTTTCTTTTGTTGTTTAACTACTTTTGGTTGCTCTCAACAAGAAGACAGCAACAAGCAGCCTGATAAACAAGTCGATAAGCAAATTGAAAGCACCGCGCAAACAGAACAAACAGAACAAACAGAACAAACAGAACAAACAGAACAAACAGAACAAACAGAACAAACAGAACAAACAGAACAAACAGAACAAACAGAACAAACAGAACAATCGGGGCATACAATTGAAGAAGCATCAAAATTTAGTATTGCTGGCAATTGGGCATATTCAAATGAAGACTGCCAGTCTGTAAAGTCTGATCCTGCAACTTACCATTTTCCTCTTCAAATTACTGCAGAGTCAATTTCAGGTTATGAGTGGTCGTGTAATATACATAGTACCGATAAGAACGAAGATGGTTACTGGCACATCCAAACTAACTGTTCTGGCGAAGGAGAGTCATATAAAGAAGAATTTTATTTAAAGCCTAAAGATGCGGATACTTTACTAAAAAAGGTCAAAGACAAAAATCTTATTGAAACCCTTGTACGCTGTTCCTAGAGGCTTACCGTATTATAATTTCTTTAAAAGCCCATAAGTGTGGGCTTTATAAACTTACCAATCACTAAAATTAAATATTTAATAAAACAAGTAGGACTCAAACACCATACGATGCATATAAAAATATTCTTATCTTATTTTTTTCTTAATTTTTCAAAAGCTAACTCGCTTACATCATCACAAGATGATTGAGTTAATCTAACCAAGTACTCCTTTGCAAGTGGATGTCGATATTCTGACAAAAGCTCAATCAAGTCACACAAAAGAAACTCATCAGTAAAATTTAAGAGTCGCTCAAGAAACTGAGGAGAATCTTTTTTCCATTTACCCTGTAACCGACAAACAGCTTCCCATAACGCATCTTCATCACTACTTGTAGCAATAATTTCTATTGCCTCCGCCTTAGTGATTGATTCACTTTCGATTTCTTTCAAACTTCTTGTTTTATAGCCTCCTGCTTGCATGCACATAGGACAAGGACAAGGTTTTTTACCATGCGCATGGGGTTGATACCTCCAACCCATCGGTTTTGGTATTTTTCTGAATTTTAAGATTTCATTTGGCTCAATTTTTCTATCAATAAAAAATTCATATCCAAGTTTATCTTCAGCATACATAAACAATGAAATTGCCCTATTTAATTTCATTTTTTCGTGTTGCAAATGGTACTTACCAAACCATATTTCTTCGTCATTAGGTATTTTGAAGTCAACGGCCGCAAAATTCTTAATCCCTTGCCGCTTAAGTTCTCGCGCCCATTGATGCGATATAAGAAAATCTTTCATATGCGGCATAAAGAATACAACATTTCTATAGTCTGGCTTTATACCAGTTCTTTTAATACTTGCCTCATTCTCTATACTTGTAATGTGTACAAGTACCGCCATTATTTACCTTTAAATACACTTCTTTAGGGTTTATTGTTAAAGGGTACAGGTTCAATCCTTTCAATTACATAATCTGTAAGATTCATCTCGGTATCAAGATTAATAACTATACCCTCTCCGCCTTTATCAGGTTCAGCAGGCCCAATATAAATAATATAACCTTCCACTACTTTTTTTAGCTCTACCCGTTGATATTGCAAGTTAATACGCTCACTCACCATTCCAGTAGGAAGCTCAGAAATCCACTCAACAGAATCCATATTTTCTGAAAAGTCATACCACATATCAGCCATAATAAGCTCATTTAACTAATTGATCTTTTCTACCAATAAAAAAGTAAAGGCTAACTGTTTGCAAATAGCAAGGTTATAAGCATCACTTGGGGTAACCTCTAACAAAGACAAATAACGTTCACTACCTTCCACAGTTTCGGATAATAAGTGCAAGTTCCATTAAGTTACTTATTAAATACTACCTAGTCACTAGCAAAGGATACCGTTGTTTCTCTAAAAAATGATTTTATTAATGCTTTATTTTGTGCAATCAATTCTAAATCGATAAATGTTCTTTCTAGCAGTGATTCCCCCTTTTTAAGT
>NZ_JBOIUB010000013.1:0-139061 GCF_050749885.1 Zooshikella sp. RANM57
AAAACAGTTTTTACTATGCTTTCCAAAGATAGATTCCTGTGACAATACGACTTTGACAACCGCATTCTCGCAGTTTCTATCTTTGGTACAACCTACCATTCTCAGCCAAAAACTGTCCACAGTATTGGTTGTGTAAATAATTATTATAGTGAGAAATAAGTCATGTAATTTATTGTTTTAAAGCATGTTTTGGGTCGCTATAAATTAATTGCTTTTATGTTTAAATATGCCAACGCTTTAAAAGCCGCTAAATTTACCCATAACGAAGGGGAAAGTTGCTGATAGCATGCGTGGTGGATATTCATGCCACAAACTATTTATAGGTATAGTGTTTGTTCAATTATTTTTGTGATGTGATTAACTATACTTAACAGCAATGGTTTTTAAACATATGTTTTTAACGATGGGCAATGGTTTGGAAGGCGTTCTTAGAAATTTTCTGAATGATTGTTAGAAAGCTTAACACGTTTAATCCTTTTTGATTATTAAGTTTTGTCACTGTGCTATTTGTGGATGAAGTATGTTGCGAGAAGTAAAAACACAGGATCAATAACATGGAACTGTTGCTGAAGGTTATCAGTCCCCAACGTCATGAAATGGGACAAAATGCAATGAGGGTTTTTCAACCTTCAGGGGGAACTATTGGGCGTGCCAATCAAAATGATTGGATATTGCCTGATAAGCACCGGCATTTATCGAGTAAACATGCAACAATCACCTATGAACAGGGCGCTTACTTTATTACGGATACCAGTACAAATGGGGTTTATCTTAATAATGCGCCAGAGCCGTTAGGCAGAGGTCATACTGTACGTTTGCAGCATGGTGATCTCATCCAAGTTGCAGATTATGTTATAGAAACTGAGCTGCTTCAGGACGCAAGTCTGGTTCCAACGTCGAGCTTATCAGCTGAAACACGTGGTGATGATCTAAATGGCTTGATCACACCACAAAAAACTAATGTTGAGTTAGATCCTCTGGCCTCATTTTCCGAACAAAGTAGCTCTTCTCTGTATTCTTTCAGTACCGATGCTAATGCTGATCTTGGTCAAAAACCTTTTGATCCTTTAGATGGATTTATTGGTGCTGGTGGTGCGCAGTCTGATCATGATTTTATTTTGGACTCCAGCTTCATTCCCCCTAGTCCTGCCGGTATGGATCCAATGCCTGCTAATGCGGGTATGCCCGTTAGTCAGCAGCCTCCAGTATCACCCGGAGAGCCTCCCATTCAGCCGGCTGATCCGCAGGCTAATCAAGATCTTTTGGCTGGTTTTGGTGTTGATGGTTTGGGGCATGCGCCGTTGCAGTCATCACAACCGCCTTCTTCATCTTCTATTGGTGAGATGGGGAATACTTCTCTTTCTAATGATCCCTATGCACAAAATGTTCAGGCTACTCAAGCTGCTCAGAGTGCAGAATCTCTCAATAGTGCTGTACCTGCCCCTGGTGTTACGCCTACTCCTAATGTCACGTCATCCCCAAATGTAATGCCTACGCCTAGTGCAACGTCTCATAGTTCTGGCCAATCGCTTATTCCTGATGATTTTTTGCAGGGCGATAATAACCAAGCAAACCTAGGCTACCCTGGTACTGATGAGCCATCAGGATTTGTTGAAGAGCCACAACCAGAGGGACCAAATTTTTTACATGACGATATTACGCCACCGGGCTTTAATTCTCAGCAGGTTGATTTTGCCACAGGGCAAGCTCAAGGCGGTCAGGTAAATAGCCAGGGACCATTGATTCCTGATGATTTTATGTCAGAGCAAGCTGCAGCTAATGTTCCCAGTGAAGCTCCGGCACCGGCGATGAACGGTGATGCAGGCTTAATACCTGATGACTTCTTCTCAGACTTTGGCCCCGCTATTGATCCGCAGCAAGAGGTGATGAGTGACGTTGATGATGGTTCTGAGGTTGCGTGGGGGAATCATCGCGCAAATGATGAGCCTTTAACTGATCATGACCAGCCTTTTTTTACTGAAGACTTTTCAGGTCAAAATGAAACACCTGCGGCACCGAGCCAGCCCATCAATCAGCACGAAGCTGATTTATCAGCTCAATTTGCAGATGCTTCACCTCAACATAATGAGCAACCGCGATTAGAGCCACATCCTTCATTTGCACCTTCAGAAGAGCAACATACGGCTAAAGAAGAGCCTTTAATTGCAGATAATCCAGAGCATGTGGTTTCTGGTGATGATATTCTCGCTGCCTTTGAAGCACCTGCTGCCGATGCTGAAATGCCAGCGAGTAAGCCTGCTAAAGAAAAGGAGGCTGCTACGCATCAGGATACGTTCAATGTTGTTCCAGCAGGACAGCAAGCATTTCCAAAACCGCGACCACCACGTCCCAGGCGAGGGCAATCTGTTTCGGGTGGGGCTACACCTTTTCAGCCAACGGCTGCACCGCCTGAGACGGATAGGCGCTCTCGAAGTGGGCGTTCTCAGCCAGCAAGTTCAGCTCAGGAGCGGCCACAACCTGAATTACAAAAGCCGGTTCGGGTCAAGGTTGAACAGCAGTATGAAGCAAAATCAAATGCTTCTGCGGCAATGCCCGTATCTCAGCCAAATCAACCCACAGCTCAAGCAACGTTAAAAGATCAGCAATCCAAACAAGCTGAGCCTCCACAGCAGGCTACAACACCCGTTAAACCTGATAAAGCGTTTAATCAATTGTTGCTACAACTGGGTATTAATCCAGAAGAGGTTCCGGCTGAGCAATACAATCAGCTACCAGCTACACTTGGCAAAGTGATTCATAAAACGATAGAGGGGTTGATTCGGCTAATGATGACCCGTGCGAACCTCAAAAATGAGTTTCGTATGTCGATGACGATGATCCGAACGCAAGAAAATAACCCTCTTAAGTTTTGTGTCAGTGCTGATCAGGCGATTAAGCAAATGTTAGTGAATCCGTTGCAAGGCTATCTGGATACTGAAAGTGCAGTGGAAGAAGCATTTACAGATTTTGATAAGCATCAGTTGGCAGTGATGGCGGCTACACGATCAGCCTTGAATCATATGCTGAGTCGTCTTGATCCTGAACGATTAGAACAGCGTTTTGAGGAATCAAAAAGTAAAGGAATGTCTTTTGGTAATAAAAAGGCACGTTACTGGGAAGCGTACAAAGAGTTTTACCGAGATATTCTTGAAGAGGAAAACGTATTTCAGGCGTTGTTCGGTAATGAGTTTGCCAGTACTTATGAAGAGCAAATTAATAAGTTAAACCAGGATAAATAAACTGGAGGTTTCAAACAGTGAATAAGTGGCTAGCAAGATGGCAATACAATCTACTTTTTGGCTTGCTTTGTTGCGTTGCTCTCATAACAACGGGCTGCTTTAAAAGTGAAACTAAACTGGATTTGGAAGTTGTGGTGGCACCAGATGCTAACCCAGATCATAGTGGTCGGCCTTCTCCCGTTGTCGTCAAGTTATATGAATTAAATTCACCTGTCGTTTTTGAAAATGCTGATTTTTTTGCGCTGTATTCAGATCCTGTAAAGGTATTAGGCGCAAGTCTGCTTGGTCAAGAAGAGCATGAGTTTGTACCAGGCTCAACATCGGAGCTTAATTTATTACTTAATCCTTCGACACAATTTGTCGCATTTTTAGCTGCATATCGTGATATTGAAAATGCTAATTGGCGACTGGTTGTGAAAGTGGAGCCACTATCAAGTAATGAGTTTAGTTTACGCATCAATCGTTTAAGTCTTTCAAAATAGTAGTCATTTGCAGTAAGGACAACAAAACTAATGGCAATGCAGGATAAAATCGTATGGGCCGAAGGTATGTTTCTTCGGCCTCAACATTTTCAGCAACATGATCGGTATTATGATTTCCAGCTTAAAGAGCGCGTGCGTTTGGGTGTTGCTTATAGCTGGGGTGTTAAAAACCTGAGTATAGACCAGCAACATTTAGCGCTAGGCAAAATCGTCGTTAATAGTTGTGATGGTATATTACCTGATGGCACATTATTTTCGGTCCGAAATACTGTTAATGGACAACTCACATTAGATATAAAAGAAGAAACAAAAGAAAAAATCGTTTACTTAGCCTGTCCACTGTCAGCCGTTGATGATATCGAAGCGGATAAAAAAACCGATGAAAATATTATTGCACGATATATCAATAAAGAAGAGACCGTGCATGATAGTAATGCCGGTGATGCTACGATAGCCGAAATTAATGTTGGTTTATTACGGTTGTCATTACGCGCGGAAGAAGATGCTAAAGGCAACTATGTGGCTTTACCCATTTGTAAAATTATTGAAAGCCGTGCCGATAAAAGCATTGTGTTAGATGAAGACTATATTCCCCCGTGTTTGGATGTAAAAGCAGTGCCTAAACTGGTGGGTTATTTGAGTGAAGTGGCTGGTTTATTAAATCACCGTGGTGAAGCGTTGGCAGGTCGTATGCAAGGTTCAACGCGCCAGGGACTTTCAGATGTTGCTGATTTTCTTATGCTACAAACGATTAATCGTAACGAACCTCTATTTAAGCATTTATCTAAACTGGAATTGCTTCACCCGCAAAATTTATATGGTTACATGGCACAACTTGCAGGTGAGTTATCCACATTTACCAACCGCCAAAAACGTCCGAATGAATTACCCAGTTATCAACATGATGATCTTGAAGCTTCATTTATTGCATTAATGGGCGAGCTACGTCAGTCACTCAGTACTGTACTAGAACAAAATGTCGTTAAACTTGAGTTGCAAGAACGTAAATACGGTGTGCGTGTGGCAACGGTTAATGATCGAAACCTGTATCAAAATGCGGTGTTTGTGCTTGCAGTAAAAGCAAATGTGGCTAATGAACTGTTACGCTCGCGTTTCCCGTCACAAGTTAAAATTGGAACAGTTGAAAATATTCAACAACTTGTTAATTTGCAGCTACCCGGTATTTCACTTACAGCGCTTAATGTTGCACCTCGTCAAATACCTTACCATGCCGGTTTTAGTTATTTTCAACTTGATGCTAATTCAGAGATATGGCCACAGTTAAGTAAATCCGGTGGCTTTGCTATCCATGTGGCAGGTGAGTTTCCAGACATTGAAATGGAGTTCTGGGCGATTAAGCAGTAATGAACATTAATATATCCTCTTAACCATGAGGCAACCGCATGGATGGTTACGACTCAGATAATGCGGATAAGACAGTCATTAATTTTCAACAAGGTGGAAGGCCTGTTAAGCCAACACCAGGAAGAAGATCATCTGGTACGCAGGATGCGTCATCACATTCGTCTTATCAGCAAGCACCGCAGTCATTTAGTCAGCAGTGGCAACAGGCGCAAGCCGGTCAATTAACCGGTGTAAATAACCTGGTTAATTCGGCTTCTACGCTGATTAACATGGCAATTCGGCTGCGTAATTTGGCTCACCATGAGAATATTCAAGAATTACGCAGTTATTTAGTGCAGGAAATTAAACAGTTTGAACTCAAAAACAGGCAGCGACAGGCGGCTGAAGAAACAATTAATGCTGCGCGTTACGTGTTGTGTACCTTTCTTGATGAAATTATTGCGTTAACCCCTTGGGGTGGACATGCTGAGTGGAGCAAGCACAGTCTGCTCAGTATTTTCCATAACGAGACATGGGGGGGGGAGAAGTTTTTTGTTTTACTGGATAGGTTGAGAGCCGATGGCTATCGTCATCAGGATTTACTGGAATTAATGTTCATTATTATAAGCCTGGGTTTTGAAGGAAAATACCGTGTTATTGAACGCGGAAACGTTAAGTTAGAAGAACTACGCGATGATTTATATCGACAGCTGCGAATGGTTCGGGGCGATTATGAGCGAGAGTTATCAACTCAATGGAAAGGCGTTCAAGATCGTCGTAATGCATTAATTCGTTATGTTCCCCTGTGGGTTGTTGGTGCACTTGGTGCTGTTGTATTGCTTGCGATGTATTCAGGGTTTGCTTACTTCCTTAATGAAGAGTCTGTTGCATTGAGAAATGACTATACCTCTTTAATTGATCCAGCTGCGGAAGAATTTGCTAAGGATTTGGATTTATCATCGACGAACAAAGAGGAAAAAAATAAGGAAGAGGATCAGCAAACAGAAGAAACTGTTGACGATACAGAAGAAACAACAGCCGATTCTGACAATAAAGATGAAGGTTAGCCAGAGCCAACCGTGAAGGGTATATGGGTCATCATCAACTGCAGTGTATGGAAGTAATGAATGAAAGGCTTCATCAACGTTATTAAACAAAAGTGGTTTATTTCTCTTGTTGGGGTTATTGCCCTTTCAATTTTAATTTGGTTTGTGGGGCCATTATTCGCAATTGCTGATAAAAAGCCGTTAGCCAGTGAAGTTGTCCGGTTATTTAGCATTATGGCAATAATGCTATTGTGGGGACTGAATAACTTACGGATGAGTATGAAGGCTAAAAAGCAAAATGCTCAGTTGATTGAGGGACTTCAGCAAGATCAGTTAGCGCAACAAAGTGCGGATGCTCAAGAATCAGAAGAAGAAATCGCGTTACTGAATGACCGTTTTACTGATGCAATGGATTTATTGCGCCAATCCAGTATGCAAGGTAAAAGTGGTAAACAGTTTTTGTATGAATTACCTTGGTACATCATCATTGGTCCTCCAGGTTGTGGAAAAACAACCGCGTTGGTTAATTCGGGACTTGAGTTTCCACTGCAAGAAAAGTTTGGTCGAGAAGCTATTCATGGTGTCGGCGGAACGCGGCATTGTGATTGGTGGTTTACCAATGAGTCGGTATTAATTGATACTGCTGGACGTTATACCACACAAGACAGTCATGCGTCTGTTGACGCTGCAGCATGGACTGGGTTTTTAGGGCTGTTGAAAAAAAATCGTCCTCGCCGTCCTATTAATGGTGTGATTTTAGCGATAAGTTTGCAGGATATTGCGTTGCAAACTGAAGCGGAAATGAATGCTCATGTCAAAGCCATTCGTGCACGTTTACAAGAGCTGAATGAACGGTTGGGAATGCGTATCCCTGTATACCTGATGTTTACCAAGTGTGATTTGGTTGAGGGTTTTAACGAATTTTTTGAAGACTTAGGACGTGAAGAACGCGCTCAGGTATGGGGAAATAGTTTTGAAGACAGTGATCAACTCAATGTCGTTGAGTTATTTGATCAGGGAGTCGATATATTACTTAATCGCTTAAATGAACAGTTATTAGGTAAAGTACATCAAGAGCGGGATGTTAATCGTCGCGGTAGAATTTTATCTTTTTCTCAACAATTACTGCTTATTAAGCCGCAAATTCATACCTTTATTGAAAAAGTATTTGCCCCTTCACGCTTTCATCATCAGCCTTATTTGCGAGGTTTTTATTTTACCAGTGGTACCCAAAATATTACCTCAATTGATCGTATGGTCGATAGCTATGCTAACCAGATGGGGGTTGCACCTCAACCAACTCATCAAACAACGGGCAGAAGCTATTTTATTACCCGTCTATTGCGAGATGTAATATTTGCAGAGTCAGGTTTGGTCAGCAATGATCGCAAGTATGAAACAGGACGCTTGTGGGTACAGCGAGGTTCTTATGCTGCTGCACTGATTACCGCTGGTTTAGGTGCTTTTGCCTGGTCAACCAGTTTTACCTGGAACCAATTAAGCATTGGCAGTATTGAAGACTATGTTAAGTCTTTTATTTCAGGAAAAGATGAACTTCGCTCTGGTTATCGAGAAATAGATACGATACCTGTATTAGATCCACTTCGCGATGCAACCCAGGTTTATGATCAGGATAAAGTACCTTTTACGGGTGGATTAGGCTTATATCAAGGACGGAAAATTCAGCCAAATGCAACCCGTGCTTATTTTGATCAGGTCGAAGAAGTGTTTTTACCAGCCCTTAAGCGGCGGCTGGAAGAGCAAATTAAAGACAACATGAATGATGTTGATTTTCTTCATGCGGCATTAAAAGCCTATATTATGTTGGCTATGCCAAAGCGTCTTGATGAAGATTATGTTCGCGACTGGATGCAGTTTGACTGGGAAAACCAACTTCGTGGTGAAGCTAAGCTGCAAAATAAATTAAATACCTATCTTGATGATTTACTTAATTCGGGCTTTAAACCCATTAAGTTGGATGAGAGTCTGGTTAAACAAGCCAGAATTGTATTACGCCAAGTACCTTTACCACAGCAGGCTTATGCTCGAATAAAACAAGAATTTATCCGTCCGGATGCGATGCGTAGTTTTATATCTGAGTTAGGTCAGGAAATTGGTTATGTATTTTTAAATGCAGATTACAAAATTCCAAAGCTTTACACCAAAAATGGTTTTTACACTCAATTCAAGCCTGAGAGTTATAAATATGTGGCTGAAATTGCCAGAGATAACTGGGTGTTAGCAACCGCAAGTGGTGACTTCTCAGAAGCGGATATCAAAATGTTTCATGATGAAGTACAAGACTTATATTTCCAAGATTACATCAAGCATTGGAATACCTCACTGAATGAATTGAAAGTACGTCCTTTTGGTGATATCCGTCAGGCAACAGATCAACTCGGAAAAATCACTGCAGGCTTTTCACCGTTTAGAGAAGTGTTAAAAGACGTTGAAAAAAATACCATGATGTCAGTTCTGACTATGGAAAATCTTGGTAAAGCGAATGAAGTGCGTAAAGCCGCCGGTGTGCGAAGTGGCCGACTAGGTCGACTGAGTCGCCGAGCGGAGCGATTAGATCGAGCAGCGGATAAAGCCGGGTTAAAAGATAAAGGTAAGCCAGAATCATTAGGACCAGGCGCCAATAAAGTTGAAAGACAATTCCGCGATGTGAATCAGGTTATTGCGGCCGTGGGTAGTGGGCAAACTCAAATGGATCAGATTATTGATGCCTTAAATGGTTTGCGTAGTTATCTGTCGTCTATCGTTAATAGCGGTGATCCTGGTGAGTCTGCTTATAATGCGGCCAAGCAAAAAATTACTGGAGGTCGTGGTGATTACTTTACCACGTTAAAAGCATTATCAGGTACTACACCACAGCCTGTTAGACGATGGATATTAGATGTCACTAACGGCAGTTGGGGTCTGATGATGGGGCAAGCGAGTGAATACCTTAATCAGATTTATCGGGCAAATGTATATAGTTTTTATAAGCAAGCTTTAGCGGGGCGTTATCCACTGGCCAATGCGCGAGCGGAAGTGAAGTTACGCGACTTTGCTGAATACTTTAAACCGGGTGGCATAGAAGCTCGCTTTTTTGATGAATATATTAAGCCGTTTGCTAATACCAATAGAGGTTCATGGCGACTTAGAACGGTTGATGGACAGTCCTTAGGCATCAGTTCACGTGCACTTCGTATGTTTGAGACGGGCGCTAAAATCCGTAGAGTATTTTTCCAGGATGGTGCCGCTTCACCACAGCTTAACTTTACGATGAAGCCTGTGTATCTAGATGCCAATGTGGCCAGGGTAGAAGTTGATATTGATGGTCAAAAGCTGGTTTATCGACATGGACCCAGAGTGCCGCAGAAAGTGAGTTGGCCTCAGGAAGCCGGTGAGTCGAGTATTTTATTTGAAGACCTCAATGGTGTTCGTGTTGCATTCCGTGAGCAGGGTATTTGGTCATTTTTTAGAATTATGGACAATTTCCGTGTGGTTAATACCGGGCGTGCTGAACGGTTTAAAGTCGAGTTTAAGCTTGATAATCGACGGGCTGCTTATGAGCTTTCAGCCAACAGTGTCATCAATCCATTTAACCGCTCTTTGTTACGTGGTTATAACGCTGTTG
Source organism: Zooshikella sp. RANM57 (assembly GCF_050749885.1). Lineage (NCBI taxonomy): Bacteria > Pseudomonadati > Pseudomonadota > Gammaproteobacteria > Oceanospirillales > Zooshikellaceae > Zooshikella > Zooshikella sp. RANM57. The sequence goes on from NZ_JBOIUB010000013.1 coordinate 9,737, forward strand.
GGAGATTATAGGAAAATATCATGCTGCTGACAGGGTTTTACGGTAAATTTCCAACCCATGGTGATTTTATCTCCAGGCGTCTTCCTCGAGAGTTTTTAGATCATTGGGATGAGTGGTTACAAGGGGCTATTCGTCATAGCCAAAATGAATTGGGTAATAGCTGGTTGAACAGCTATTTATCTTGTCCCGTCTGGCGGTTTTTATTATCGGATGGGGTATGTGGTGAAGGGATTTGGCATGGTTTGTTGATTCCTAGTGTTGACCGAGTTGGACGTTATTTTCCGTTAACGTTTGTCAGTCATTTACAACATGTTAAAAGCCCCATGAGAATACTGGCTGAGTGTGGTTATTGGCTGGATCGGTTGGAAGATATTGCTTATACCGTGTTAGATGATGACTTTGATTTTGAGTTGATGGAAAAAAATATTAAACAACTGGGCAATCCTCGTTTATCAACTTCAGCTCAGCAGCATGCTCCTGCACATAGCCGGCAGGTATCTCGTCCTCATTTAATGGCCGCCTTAGAAGTAGAGCGAGTTCGTCCATTACAAGCCATGCCTGCATTAGCAGAGCACCTGTTAAACCGAATGTTTAACAGTTATAGCTTATGGTGGACCCATGGCTCAGAACATATTGCCCCTGCTTTATTGTGTTGTGAAGGGTTACCCTCTTTAGCTGGGTTTACCAGCTTTATGACAGGACAATGGGAGCAGGGGGGGTGGATTAATTTAGGCAGTGTCATCACCCATAGTGATTCGGTAGGACTTCTGGAAGACTGAGGCGTTTGTTTGATAAATCATGAGTAATCAAATATCCCACTACGTAACAGCAGCACAAACGCACAAAGGTAATGTCAGGAGAATAAATGAAGACGCCTATTTAGTCGGAATTGACAGTGAGTCTGGTCATGGCAATCACATTTGGGCAATAGCGGATGGCATGGGTGGACATTTTGCAGGTGACTTAGCCAGTCGGATGATCATTGATGAGTTATCACGTTTGCCCAACAGCGATGCTTTAGATGGCGCAATTGAAATCGTTCAACAAACATTGTTAGAAGTGAATCGGCGTCTGATTGAAGATGTCACCATTAAACCAGGAAGCTCTGTTATTGGCAGTACGGTGGTGACTGCCGTGCTGAATGGCTATGAGTGTGCCTGTATTTGGGCAGGCGATAGCCGTCTTTATGTCTTTCGTGAGGATGCACTTTATCAAATCAGTCATGATCATTCAGTTGTGCAAGAGCTTGTTGATCAAGGGGTGATTACTGCTGAGGAAGCGCTGGTTCATCCTCAGGCTAATGTTATTACTCGAGCAATCGGTTCAGATATCGAATTAGCCTTGGATATCCGCGTATTTGATGTAATGCCTGGAGATCGGTTATTACTCTGTAGCGACGGTCTTTATGGTGAGGTACCTGTTGATGTTATAAAAAGTGGACTACGTCAGCGTAATATTGAGCAATGTGTGCAAAAATTGATCGAATCAACTTTGGCAGGACGAGCCAAAGACAATGTCACAGTTAATGTGATCGATATCCAATAATCAATTTTCACACGTGAAGTACTGGCATGGGCGCTGATAAAACGAAGCACAGCAAAACCCGTATTGATCGCGGTTTAGAAGTTCGTGAGTGGTCTTCAACAGCAGGAACGGCTGACTCCCAACGTATTCAACAAAAACAACCTATTCAAGATGATATTCCTCCGCATTCTGTAACTGAAGATGCAACGGTGATTAGTCAACAGCATGTTCAGACTAATAATGATTACAGTGCAGAAGACGCAACGGTAATTACAGGTAGGAAATCAGGTAGTGGAAATCCATCAAGTGATAATTCACTTGATGACAAAACGGTGATAACTGGGCAGCCGAATAGATCTCATTTATCCACACAACTCAGTCAACAACACGCTCCGACTGCTGCGTTAAATACTCAACATGCTGATGACGCAAAAACACTTATTACCTCTGAAGCATTATCCACAGGAAATACTTCTGCATTTTCTGAGACAACAGGTCATCGGCTTGAACCAACTCAATATGTAACACACAGTCAGCTTGATCAAACAAACCATAATAATAATCCACAACATATTAGCCAGCGTGTTGGTCTTGGCTCTGTGTTAAAAGCTCGTTTTGAATTAGTTGAAGTATTAGGCAGTGGTGGTATGGGGGTGGTTTATAAAGCCATTGACCGCCGAAAAATCGAAGCCAGTGATAGAAACCCTTATGTAGCCGTAAAAGTACTTAATGAAGAATTTCGTCAGCATCCGGAATCATTAATTGCTTTGCAGCGTGAGGCCCGTAAAGCGCAAACATTGGCCCACCCAAATATCGTAACCGTTTATGATTTTGATCGTGAAGATGATGTTGTTTTCATGACAATGGAGTTGTTACAGGGAAAAGCATTAGACCAGTTATTGCGTGAAGACTATCCGGATGGATTGCCTCTGACAACGGCTATTTCAATTATCCGTGGTATTGCAAATGGCTTAACTTATGCGCATAACAAACATATTATTCACTCAGATTTTAAACCCAGTAATGTTTTTATATTAGAAGACGGTACAGCAAAAGTATTCGATTTTGGTATTGCGCGCGCAGCAAAAACCAAAACCCAGGAAGACGGGGATAAAACATTATTTGATGCGGGTGAACTAGGCGCATTAACGCCGGCTTATGCCAGCCTGGAAATGTTGTTAGGAAAAGAGCCTGATATTCGCGATGATATCTATGCTTTTGGCTGTGTAGTTAATGAATGTTTAACAGGAAAGCATCCTTTTAATAAGCTTTCGGCGTTAAAAGCACAGGATAAAAAGCTGCAACCCAAGCGAGCAAAAATTTTAAAAAATGCGCAATGGAAAGCCTTATCTGCAGCAGTCGCATTTAGAAAAGAAGATCGACCTGAGACTGTACAACAGTTTATTGATACATTTTTAGGTAGTAATAAACGTAAAGGTTTCACAGTTTTTGGGGTGATTTTTGCGCTCTTGGCTGGTTTAACACCTGTAATATATACATCAACATCTTCACTTTTAGATGAGAGAAGAGCAACCCAGGTTATTAAAGAAATAAAACAGTTGCCAGCTGATCAGGTTGAGCAGGCTTTTGTATTGATTGATGAACAGTCAGCTGAATTACAAGAGCAAGTGCTAGATGCAACTAAAGAAAGAATTCTTGAACTGTTGAAAGAAAATGCATTTGCACGTGTTGCTGATGAGCAGGGTGAGCCTGACTTTCAAGGGGCTCATCGAGTTTTGATCAAGGGACAACAGTATTACCCTGACTCAGCAGCACTCAATGTTCATCTGGAAGCGCTGCAAGAAAAACTGAGAGAAAAATACAAATGGTTAATACAGCGACGGAGAATTTATCCTCGTGATGATCAATGGGATATGTTTGATTTGCTGGAAACTGCCCGGACCATAGCGCCTCAACATGAAATTTTGCAAAATCAAGAACTTGCTAAAACATATATTTTTGATGCTGAGCGAGCGATTCAAAAAAAGGACTATGATTTAGCGGATAGAGTGTTATCCACAGCCGTTCTGCTTTTTCCTGATAATGAAAAAATTATACGTCTAGTGGATCAGATTGATGCACAGCGCCGTTTGAACAAACAATCCAGTGCCAATGACGTTATTGATAACCTCGCCGCCAAAAGTACGACTAAGACACTACAGTTAAAAATTAATAAACTGTTAGACGTGCCTTTTTCTCATGAGCTGTGGAGCTATCAGTTATATACCCAGTATCAAGCAGTGAAGAAGAAGCTTGATGAGAGTGATGACTGGTTATTGGACCAGCAGCAGCGTATCGCTGAATTGTTTGTTGCTCGAGCCAGAGCATTGAGAGAAGCCAAGCGTTTTACAGCTTCCCTTGACCATTTAAATCAGGCCGCAGAATACGCGCCAGATTATTTTGGTTTAGACGATGAGAAGAATATTTTAAATACCGCTCAAGCTTCATATCAAGCAGAGCAACAGGCAAAACAGCGTATTGCTGAAGTAAATAATTTAAAGCAGTTGTTTAGCCGCAGTGTCAAACTTCAGGATGAAAAACAATCATTAAAGACTTATTTGCAGCTAAGAAAGTTACTGGGTGTTAACAGTAACTATATTCATAAAGTTGCGAATACTAAAATGGTACGTTTATATCTTTCTCTGGCCGAGAAGGAAGCAAAAAATGAGTCTTATAATGAGTCGATCAAACTCGTAAAAAAAGGGTTAGTGTATAAACCTAAAAGCGAAGAACTATTAACCGCCATTGAACATTATCAAATATCGCTTAAAAAATTAGAGCAGGATCAGCGTTACCAGCAGCAACAGGTTGTGGTTAAACTTTATCAACAGGGGCAGAAGGTAAATAAAAATAAGCTCAAAGCCGCATTGGCTGAGTTAAAGAGTATGGACAAGTCAATGCATCAGAAAGTTGAGAAAAGTATGTTGCAGTATTACCTGCAAAATATGCAACGTTTGAGCAAAAAGCAGCCAGATATAGCAAGGCAATATGGACATCTGGCGAGTGTTTTTTTTCCAGCCAATACACATGTTAAAAAAATATTAAAAAGCCTGGACCCCTGTGAAATTCGGTTTGCTGGGCATGGTAGTAATAGTCGGGCCATCTGTGCTGACAAATTAACCAATCAGTCATCTGGACCCAAGCTCGTGGTTGTGCCGCCCTATGCTCAGGGTGCTGCTTATTACGCTATGAGTAAGTATGAAATTAGCCAGGCTGATTTTGCCCAGTATTGTGATCAAACGAAAAAATGCCATCAACAATCTAGTCATTCTCGATTGCCAGTAACAAATATTTCTTTAAAAAGTGCATTGAATTATACATCCTGGTTAACAAAAGAGACTGGGTTTACGTATCGCATTCCCTCTGATCAGGAATGGTTACACGCGGCTTTAACAAATAAAAAGTCTAAACATAATGAATACAACTGTCGTGTTAAGTTGGGCAGTAAACTGCTTAAAGGACAAAGTTTGTTACCTGTAACCAGTGGCCGAGCTAATTCTTGGGGACTGGTCAATGTATATGGTAATGCGCAGGAATGGGTAATGATGAATGGCAAACCCTATGCGCGAGGAGGTGCTTATACAGACTCTTTAGCGGACTGTAATGGCAGTTTGGTTAAATCCCATACTGGTCAAGCTGATAAGCTTACGACATTTCGTGTTGTGAGGAATATTATGGTTGCGCAAAACTAATTCTTTAAGCCATTCATTTTGAGCAAATAATTGAAGCAGCGTAATGCTGCTTTTTTTATTGAGCAAAAAAGTACGAATATGTTTTGTGATATATTCCTTAAAAAAATAGTTATTAATAGAAAGTTTTTACTTTTATAGGTGCGATTAATAAAGGTTATAAAATTATTATTCTATAACTGAGCAAGAAATTACAAAAACAAGAAAAAACTGAGCAATTAATTGCTCAGATTTCGTGTGTTTATTTGTAGATGAATAGGATATTGTTTATAACACTATGATATTTAAAGTAAAATTTAAATTGGCACGATCGCTGCTAATAACTAGATAAATTTTGCAGACACTTCCTAAGGTGTTTCTTGTGAATTTCTTCACATCTTTAATGCAGTTAACGCTTAGAGATTGTTGAAGATAATTTAAACAACTAATTTATTAAGGATCGAGCCATGCCAACACCGGCGTATATGACTATCGAAGGCGAAAAACAAGGACTTATTACTGCAGGTACATTTACAGAAGATTCTGTTGGTAATATCTTTCAGGAAGGTCACGAAGACCAAATTTTGGTTGAAGCTTTCCGCCATGATATCGTGTTGCCACGTGACCCTCAGAGTGGTCAGCCTACTGGTCAACGTGTTCACCAACCTATGGTAATTACCAAGGTTTTTGATAAGTGTTCACCATTACTTTATAACTCACTGACTTCAGGTGAACGTCTAATCACTTGTAAAATCGACTGGTATCGTACTTCTGCATCAGGTACTCAAGAACTTTACTTCACGATTGAGTTGGAAGATGCCATTGTTGTTGCTATTAATGCATCAATGCCTAACTGTCAGGATCCAAACTCAGCTTACTTTACACACCTTGAAGATGTTCATTTTACTTACCGTAAAATTACCTGGACACATGAGGTTTGTGGTACTTCAGGACATGACGACTGGCGTGTGTTGAAAACCTCATAAGAGGTAGAAATGAAAATGCCTGTATTTGTTTATACAGGCATTTTTTTATGCGTATACCCTTTACGAATCATTTTTAGGGTTTGTTGTCGGCGCTCTTGACCACCAAGGATGGTGGAAATGCAGTTTATGCAGGAGCATTTAACTGCCACCCCAGTCACTTATTATTATAAGCTCCTGGGGCTTCATCACTTGACGGCCGCCCCTAAAAAACCTTCGTTATGGGTATAATTTGCGGAAGAGATAAAATTAAAAACAACGACTTGTTTCATTCACAGCGTTAGCATAACGCTTCGTTAAATATTGACGTTGCTGAGTTGTTGGTTCTACCAAGGTTCCCACTAAGCGAATTTGATCAGCAGAATCACTATCAAATAAACTACTTACATTTTGAGCTGTGCTGGCAACGTGATCATCAGCATGCCAGATACCTGCACGGGAATTGGGCGTAAGTGATATGCTGTCTAACACATTAAGGTGAGACTTCAGATCATGGTAGATTAGAATTTTTCGAATTCCAGATTCGATTAAGCTAAATCGGTTACCACCACAGTGTTTTGGAAACTGATAAGTGCAGAATGTTTGTCTGGATGCAGGTTGTTTTTTATCAAGGTAGCGAGCATGTGTTAGTTCTTGGCGTACACAGTGAATGCCTACCGTTTTTGCAATTTTTGAAATAATAATACTGTTACCACTCTGGTAGCTTATGTGAGAGCTTGAAGCAGTACCAGGTTTATACGTTACTGTGGTTTGAGGGGCATGTTGGCTTGGTCGAATATAGTAGGTTTTTTTATCAGTCGATTTTTCTGGGGTTGCAGGTGTATCTGCTTTTGGTTTTACCTTAATTGCAACAGAGGATGACCCTGCGTTAATCGTTGTTTGTTGAACCGTTGTATTTTTAGGTTGGGAAGCACCCACAGGGCGATAGTTTTTGCTACCCCCACCACATGCAGCAATGAGCAAACAATTAATGGATAAAAATGTTCCAAATAATATTTGAGATTTATATCTCATAAATAACCTCGGTTGATGAAACTTACGCTACCCATTTGCAGAGTGAGCCTATACCCATAGCGTTACCTTTTAGGGTATACATGCTGTGTAAATAAAAAATTGTAATACTTATTTGCAATTTACTTTTCTATTATAGCCGGCAACCATTCTTGAATGGAAAAACAATTTTGTGATCTAGTTATTTTTGTAGTTATATACCCATAACGAGGGGTTTTTTGGGGCGGCCGTCAAGTGATGAAGCCCTGGGAGCTTATAATAATAAGTGACCGGGGTGAAGAGCGCCGACAACAAACCCAAAAAATGATTCGTGAAGGGGATAGAATGTGTTTAAAAAGGACCATTCACTCTCAAACAACTACTACACATAGAGACTAAATAATCTGTGCCCTAGCTAACGATGTTACAAAAAAACAGGAAGAAAATGCTTATTATAACAGTGTTCTCTGACTAGGGGTTTTATAATAGAAGTAGGTCCAAAAAACCCAAGAGCAAGCTCATTTTTAAATATGTCCTATTGCGGGTAACAAATATCCATAAAAGGTGCATTATTGAAAAGGTAATCCATGGTTTCTATTGCAGCTAATGAAAATCTATTTGATTTTGTTGTAGCAGGTCAAAAAAGTAGTGATGCATTACGCGTCATGAAAGTTGATGGCCTGGAACAGTTATCAGGTATATACCAATTTAAAATAGAGCTGGCTGTTGAAAATGATGCGTTGCTACCATCTGACTATTTGCACAAGACAGCAACATTAACCCTTAAAGATCCAAGTCATCCTCGATTAGTTAATAGCGTCATTATTGGCTTTGAACAAATGGATACAGGTCGTCGGTTTACGCGATATAAGCTAACGTTAGCACCGAAAGCATGGACTTTAACAAAACGAACGAACACTAAAATTTTTCAGCAAAAAACTGTCCCTGATATTATTAAGTCGGTATTGTTAGCGGCCAATTTAACACCGGATGACTTTACCTTCCAGTTAACGAGGGATTATCAGCCTCGGACTTATCTCGTCCAGTATGATGAAAACGACTTGCACTTTATTTCACGCTTAATGGAAGAGGAAGGTATTCACTTTCATTTTCAGCATACCTCAGATCGTCATCGCATGGTGATGGCCGATAGTCAGTCTGCATTAACGAGTATTCCAGGTGGGGACTTAATTTTCCAAGGCGTGAGTGGCATGGTGAATGATACTGACAGTATTCACCGGCTACGGAAACAGGCCAAGGTCCAGTTTGGCAAAGTCTCTATGCGTGATTACAACTTCAAGAAACCCAGTTTGAATCTTGAAGTGAGCCAAAATGCAGATGGTGATGATTATTTTGAACAGTATCAGTACCCAGGCAATTATCAACTCCCCGAAGAAGGCGATGAATACGCAAAGTTGCGTATGGAAGCCAGACAAACGAATAAAGTAATGCTGAAAGGTGCCAGTAATAGTCGTCGTTTGATGCCTGGGCATCGGGTGAATATCACTGAGCATGCTCAATTTGAAGGGGAATACCTGATTACCCGGGTAACACATGAAGGGACAAACCCACAGGCATTGGATGAAGGGGCCCCCAGTCAGGGCGGGCATTACATCAGTTATTTTGATTGTATCCCTGCGGATAAAAACTATCGCCCAGCGCAAAAACATAAAAAAGTCCTCATTGAGAGTACACAATCTGCTGTAGTCACCGGTCCTGCGGGCGAAGAAATTTACACCGATAAACACGGTCGGATCAAAGTGCAGTTTCACTGGGATCGGGACGGCAAAAAAAATGAAAAAACCACCCGTTGGTTACGCGTCAATACGGGCATTGCGGGTGGGCAATGGGGGCAAGTCGCTATTCCGCGTATTGGTCAGGAAGTGGTGATTGAATATCTGGATGGTAATCCTGATAACCCAATGGTAACCGGGTGTGTCTACCACGCAAATAATAAAGTGCCGTATGAATTACCTGCCCATAAAAGTCGTAGCACCTTTAAAACCGAAAGTAGCCCCGGAGGCGGTGGTTTTAATGAACTGCGTTTTGAAGATAAAAAAGGTCAGGAACAAATTTATATCCATGCTCAAAAAGATATGGATATACAGGTTAAAAATGATCACCGAGAGCATATCAATGGCAACCGGCATTTAGTTGTAGGTAAAAACAGTTACGTATTGATTGAAGGGGATGCGCACTGGCAAAAAGATAAAAATGAGCGTATTGAAATCGGTCAAAATCGGCATATTGAATCCCAGTCATCAACGTACACCAAGTTTGACAAAGCCTATCTGGAAAACTGTCGCAGCGAAAATCATATCAAAGCGGGCCGCAGAATAGTGATGGATTCCCGAGTCGAGCTAACCGCCAAAGTGGGTGGTAATTTCATCAAACTCGATCCGTCAGGCGTGACCATCATCGGCAGTGTGATCAGCTTTGGTAGTGGCCGTGCCAGCCGAGCGAAAAGTGTGGCGGCTTTACCGTTAAATGTCATCGAAGGCCAGCAAGAAGTCCTCGCAAAAGCGGCCAAAACAGGTACACCACTGGTCAGTGATTGTGCTGCCAAAGGCGACTGTGTTGATTGTGCTGTGTAATGTAACTGGGTAGGAGACAAACATAATCATGAGTGCGTTTAATAGCCAGTTAAACCAATACGTTGAAGATAGACAACACCACCTGTATGCCTTAATTGATGGGGCGATAGTGGATGATCTGATGCCAACCTTATTTACGCTGGAAGATGATCCCGCTGTATTTCCCGTATTTATTGATACCCCACTGAATGGTTGTCTGCATTTATCACCTTGCTTAATTGAGCTCACAGCGGATTCAAAAATCTTGAATTTCGTACTGGATGAAAACCGAGAAGCATACTGGGGACTTTTACTAGGCTCGACACAAGCAATGGAGCCACTATCAAACTATATACAAAGCCTGTTGTACGTTAAAACACCGCTCGCGGAGCAATTAGTCTTCCGTTATCAAGATCCCCGAGTGATCAATCCACTACTGAATGCCAGCACATCCAACGAGCAAGCCAAATTATTAGGTCCCATTGACAGGTTATGGGTGCCCAATCATTACCGGCCTGAATTATTTCGAGAGACCCGTAGTAAAGAAACCCATGATGTGATTAAAGATGAACTGGAACGAGAATGGGTTACTTGGCAAAACCCCCAAACCTGGCATGGGCAGTTCCCTGAAGAAAGTCCCTGGTTTGAATTTAGTGCCAAACAGTGGGAAGGCATTATGGCCGAACACAAACATAAAGTGGAAGAAGCCATAGCCTTATATTTAATGGACGAAAATCCTGCCTTTAAAAAACTAAAACCCCAACAACTCCATGACACTATACGCTATTGGTGTGATAAAAGTGACGATTATAACATCAGTAAAACAAAACAAGTCGCACGATTAATTTTAGTGGTCACAGAATTTGGCCCTGATATCCCCAAACGCGAATGGATGAAGTTAGAACAGGATATTTTGTTTAATACGGATTTTTCAGAGCATGAAAAAATACAGCGCCTGGAAAAATATAATGCGCTGGTATATGAAAAGCCAGGTGAGCCTTTTAATCCTGCTCGTTGTATTGCCTATCAGCAGCTTTATAAAGACTATGGGTTAAATCATATTATAGATCCATTTAATTATGAAGATCGATTAATACGTGTAGAGTTTATAGAGCGGTATAACGATATCAAGCTAGATAAGCCATTACTACAAGATCTAGTCAGTAAGTTATATGAGCAAAACTCAGGAATGCTCGTGGATCAAGATAAAAATTTAATCCCTCTTTCTTATATAGACAACAAAGATGCAGCATATAGAGCCCAGCTATTAACAATGTATCAAGCACAAAAACAAAATAGTTGAGATAGGTTTAGTCCGCAGAATTTTTAGGAAGTTTACAGAAAATGAGTTCAGATAAGATTTATCGTATACAACCTGGTGATACCTTAGCCACGATTGCCTTAAAAAATGGTGTAAGTGTTGAGGATTTACGTCAAGCTAATCCTGGTATTACCGATGATAATCTTATCTATGCGAATACAAATATTCGTATACCTGAGCCTTCCTGTGATGATCCCTATGTTATTCAACGTGGTGATACCTTAGGTGATTTGGCTAAAAAGCACGACACGACCGTAGACGAAATTTTAAAAGAAAATAAAGATATCAAAGACCCCGATAAAATTTATGCGGGTTATGAATTAAAAATACCTGGTCGTAAACCAGAAGGTGAGTGTCCTATACCACCAAAAGGTGGACCAGGAACAGAAGGACCAGGAACAGGAGGTCCAGGAACAGGAGGTCCAGGAACAGGAGGTCCAGGAACAGGAGGTCCAGGAACAGGAGGTCCAGGAACAGGAGGTCCAGGAACAGGTGGACCCGGAACAAAAGGTCCGGAAAAAAAGACGGGTCCTGAACAAAAAGGACCAGAGAAACAAAAACCTGAAAAAATAGAAGAACCAAAAGATAAGAAAAAAACGGAAGAGCCTAAGGAAAAAGAACCTAAGGCAGAAGAGAAACTCCCAGAGGACAAAGATAAGCCTTGTGAGGAGTGTGATACTAAGTGTAATGTAAAAATTGCTTGTGCTCACAAAGAAAGAAACTTAAAAAATAAAAAGCCAAAGGTTATTTGTGTAGTGCCTGATGCTAAGCCAAGTCAAACAAAGCTTGGTGAAGGCGTTAGCGTATATAGTGATACTGTGGGGATTGAGTTAACAGGATCACAGGCTCCAGATAAGTTAAACCATAGCCATGATTCAACGTTGGTAGAAAAAACCTACGATGGTAAGAATATGAAGGTTTTTGAAGTAGAAGCATCATATAGAAGACCAGCATTAAATAGAGAGTTTAGGAAAATAGTCGATATACTAGGTTTATTAAAAGAATATCAGTCTCCAGTAAAAAAATATAAAGTAAGTGGGCCATGTTTAGGTGATTTAGGAATACATGTATACTCAGCGACTGCTTGGGAATTAAAACTACTTTTTCCTTCATTCAAATCAAGAAAAATTGGTATAAAGAAAATATTTAGGGATAAGGAACTTCTAAAAACAGATGAAATAAAAAACTATGATCCAAGAAAAGCGGAGGTAAAGTCATATAAGCTTGAGGAGAAAAGAAAAGAAGTTACTTCTGAATCAGAAGATGGTATTCCCCAAACTTTAATTGAGCAGTCACGAACGTTATCAAGGGGTACTGATTGTGCTTACCCTGATATGAGTTTAACCGTTGATAATGGATTTGGCGCAGAACCAATTAAGTTTGACTGTTTACAAGAACTTAACCCCATTTTTACACTTTGTGATGTTATCCATGGGTTTATCAATGCCCTAAGGACACTGTCAACAGCTAAGTTAGGTTTTTACGCGGATGTTAATATTGATATATTTAAAGGTGGGTTACATTTAAAATGGCAGAATAAAGAATATAAAGATAAACCTGAAGTGTATCTTTATTATGAGTTACTTTTTTGTATAAAAATAATTGAAGCAAAGTTTGAAGTTGGTCTTGCAGTACAGATAAAAGATAATTATTACATCAAAGCTTTTATTTCTCTTGATGCAGGTTGGGAACTAAAAGCTGGAATAGTTTTTGGCGAAAAAGAAAAAGCGCAAGTAACATCTGAACAGAAAGCTGTGCCAAAAATTGGAATTGAAATGAAACTGGGGGATGCATTAAATGCAGCAGTAACAGGGGAAACAGGACTTCTATATAAAGCAACAATGACAATTGATATTAACAGCAATGAGCAAGTAAAAGTTGAAGGAGAAGGTAAAGTATTACCTGTTGTATTAAAAGCACATATTGTTTCTGAGTATTTTAAAGTAAACTGGGACGATGAAAAATTATTAATGGAAGAGTATCCTTTGGGCAGCTTTAAATGGCCTGCAAAAAAAGGAGATGAAAATAAAGATGCTTATACGCCAGATAAGGATGAGCCTGATGTTGTAATAAGAAGCATTCTTAAGAAAAAATTCAGTGAATTTTTTGATGTACGTATTTCCGAACTTGGCGGATATGAGGAGGTTGAAATTAGCCCTTACTTGTTAGGAGGAATTAATCCAAAGAAAGTCAAGGTAGCAAAAATAAAAACACATGATGTTGATTATACTGTGAATCGAGTTATGTGGAATCTTGAAAAGAAAAAAGATATCCTTAAATTAGATATAAAATCAGTTGAAGGGCTTGCACTAAAAGTTGATGAGGACTTGCGTGATATGCGTGGTTTTGGAGATATTTATATAAGAAATGAGCAGTTTGAGGAGTATATTGATGGAGAATTTCAAAATGTGCTCGATGACTATATCAGCCCAGCAAAGGTTGCAAAAAAAGAGGCTTGGAAAGCCTCTAAAAAGTAATATAGGTCTTTAATCTGTAAAAGTGCAGCGGAAGCCTGCACGATAATAACCATAATTTGGATCTGTTGAACCACGTGTATAAACTTCAGATATTTTAGATGAGCGAAAGTCATTTCCTTTATAAACTTTTAAGGTTCCAGAGGTTGGTCCCATAGGGTCCTTCTCTGGTGCATCAGCAGGATACAGGGCATCATGCCAGTCAAATACATATTCTCCTACTCCACCATGTAAACCATAAATACCTGCTGGATTAGGAGGATACTTATTGATAGAGGGAGGTAGCTTTGGTGCTTTTTTAGAATCACCCCAGATAGTATTGACCCCTGGCTCAATTTTGCCATTATTGGTTGCATATTCAACATCTTTTCCGCCACTGGTAGCGGCATACTCCCATTGAGCTTCTGTAGGAAGTGAGCCTTTCTTATCAAATATTGAACCAAGCCATTCACAGTATGCTTGAGCGTCATACCAAGGTATGGAGTTAGCGGGCGTCTTTTTCATATCAGGGCATTTGGCATCTTCAAATTGTTCAGAGGTATCTCCTGTCACTTTCATAAAGAAATTAAATTCATAACATGTAGTAGGATATTTTTGTATTGTGAAATCTGAAACGACTACTTTGAAGTAGTCTGGGACTTCACGATTTCTTTCCTCTAGTTTCCAGCTTAAGTCAAAAGAGACTTTTCGGTGCATCTCTCCACCTTTAAAGTCGACGAAGTTATCCTTAATCGACGCTTTAAATGATTCTATTTCTTGACTATGATTGTCACAGCCTGATAAGAGAGTGAAAAAGAACACAATACTAAAACTTAAAGTAAGGTGATGTCTATTCATAAACATCCTGATCTCCATTAGATAACGACTTTAGCGTATACTATTGCTATAGCCAAAGTTTAGTAGAATTGACTTCACTTCGAAATCATCATTAATGAATGAGTTCACATAATGAGTTCTAAAGTTATACAGTTGACCTATAGCTATTCGCAATTAGCACTTGAAGTTTTGATAAATGGTATTCCTTTCTTTTTGGAGCATGACTCTGAGTCCGGGACTTTTTCGACAAGCATAAATGATTACCTTATTAAAGGTATGAATGAACTTTCATTTGTATGTAGGCCTCACTGGGTAAATCGCAAGAAGGGTATTGCTGATATACGTAAAGTAGACTTTGCTATTGAAGGAAATCTACAAATCGGTAATAAAGGTGCTTCTGCTGGTAAGTTGATTAGTGAATTTTCATACTCACCTACAGATGGTGAGTATGATGAAGAGCTTAATGCGATTGTCATAAAAAAGTCATTTGAGGCTGATGTATACGATATTCAACCATGGTTGAATAAATTGGAAATATTTGAAGAAGAAACGCATGAAGACTTTTTAGATATTGCACATAAAATACTGAGCATTTTTGAAACGAACTTATCTGACATGATTGAAAGTGATGTTGATAAGTTTATGAGGTTTTTTAGTGTTAGTAATTTAATAACAATTGACGCAAAGGGATATGATAAAGAATTCTTTCTTGAGCAATCAAAGAGTGCAGCTGAAAGTCTAGTAAAAAACAAACTTAAGAAAACTGAAATATTACCCCGCGAGCTTGTTGTGAAGAAATATTTGGATGATAAATATATAAAGCTGATAATAAAGCCTGACATGTCAGAAGATATCAATAAAAAAATAAAGTTGGACGAAGGTGAGGAGACTATACCGCTCATAAACTTAGAAGGTGGTGGAACAATAAATATAAACATAGTGAAGATAAATGGAGAGTATTTTCAGTTTATATAGGTTGATTTAATATTAGAATACTATTTCTATGATTTGTTGATAGTCTAAACGAGTTTACATAAGAGCCTATTTTTAATGTTTATAAAATATAAAGATGGACTAATATGTGGACTCAAAAAACTCGAAGTCATTGCTCAATAAACAGCTAAAAGTATTAAAATAAAAAAATACCTCCTTGGTTTCAACCAATTTGTACATATTTTCAATAAAGTGTATAAAAATACAGATGGTAGTATCAATTTGAAGTTGAATACCTGATTACCTTGGCATTACATAAGCTATACCTCTCACGAGTCATTTTTATGCCTTGTCATCTGCACTATTGACTAACATGGGGGGAAGGAATGCAGTTTATGCTGGTGCTGCTCTAATCATAAGATCATAAGTCCTTCCACTTCATCATTTGATTTAGTATCTAAAACGCAACCACTTTGGGTAAATTTTACTCTTTACTAATACGCAATATTGAACAGAGCAATTGCATATAAAAATAATCTGTAATGAGTATAGATTGTGTCAATGGTAGACAGAGGATCTTGAGAAAAAAATGGCTTTTATAAAAGTAAAGTTATATGCGATTACCATGAAACCAATCCCTATAATAATTGATATTTGACAGCCAATAGGCAAGAAAACTAATAATTAGTTCTGCTAATACGAAATAAAATTTGCATGGTGCTATAGTTCGCATTTAAAGACTAGGATGTACTCATATTTTACCAAAAAATACTTTGTATGATAGAGATATCTATACTGTTATAGTATATTTTAAAAACTAATGGTACTTTGTTTTGAAATGATTACTTAGGAGTGAAAGGTGTCATGTTGAGAGTAATCTTGTTAGCCATGTGTTTGGTTTCAAGTAAAGTGTTTGCTAGTAATGATACTGGTTATATTTTAGTACCCTTTATCTTTACCTGCATAACTGTATTTGTTTTGTTCTATGGTGTTATTTTAATTAGAAAAATTGTTGTCAAAAGTAGTAATACAAAGACTCAAAAAACAAATAATGCAAGCAATAGTTGTTATACTGATTATAGTGATAATGATAATAACAGTAGTAGTACTTGTGATAGTGACTCATCAAATGGGTGTGACTAAGTTTAATCAGTAATGATAGGTATATATAAAAAATAATCTTTATCTTATAGTTGCTGTGACAGTTGTATAGATATTGTTATTTTTAGAGGTGTCCTGTAGTTAATGGTGGGAAAGATTTGAAAATACTAACAGTCTTGGATAGTTATCCTCCTGATTTAAATGGAGGCGCTTATTTCACACATAGGTTAGCACAGTCATTAGTTCATAGGAATCATGATGTGCTTGTTATATGTCCATCAAGAACTATGAAGTCGTGTTATGATACTTATGAAGGTGTGAACCTTTTTAGGGTGCGATCATTTCCTGCACTCATCTATAAAAACTTTAGAGTGTGCTGGCCTATCTTTATTCGAAAAGAAATAGAAAAGGCAATTCTTAAATTTAATCCAGAAGTTATTCACCTTCAAGGACGGTTCTTTTTGGGTGATATATGTTCAAAAGTCGGTGAAAAATTTCATATTCCGATGGTTGCAACAAATCATTTTATGCCTGAGAATTTTTTTCATTACACTCATTTGCCATTAAAAGTTGAAAAATATTTTAATGAATTGGCATGGCTGTGGGTGAAAAAAATGTTTGAGAAGGCTGTTTTATACTCGACGCCAACAAAAACGGCTGCAGAATTGCTCAGAAAGCTAAATTTACCAGGTGAAATATTACCTATTTCATGCGGAGTGGACCTTGAAATCTTTAAGCCAAGAGAGAAAAATACATTATTAGCGAAAAGATTTGGTCTAAAAAATATTCCGACAGTACTTTATGCTGGGCGGCTGGATAAAGAAAAAAATATTGATACAATTATTTATGCAATCAAAGAGGTAAATAAAACTGTAGAATGTCAGTTGATCATTACGGGGGTAGGGAATGAATATAATGAAATTCTCAAACTAGTCAAAAAGCTGGCTATTGATGATAAAGTATACTTTACAAAATATCTTTCTAATGCTGAGTATCCACATGTTTTTTCTTTAGTAGATTGTTTCATTCATGCAGGAACTGCAGAGTTACAAAGTATTGTCACCTTAGAAGCTGTCGCTTCTGGTTTGCCGATTGTCGCTGCAAATGCGATGGCTCTACCTGAATTAGTTATAGAAGGTGATAATGGTTTTTTATTTGAACCCCATGATTATAAACAGGCAGCAGCTTGCTTACTTAAAATAATAAAAGATAATAACTTAATAACAAAAATTAAAGAAAGAAGTAGGTGTTTAGCTTATAAACATTCTATACAAAAAACAACAGAATGTTATGAAAAATTATATTTAAAAGCTATTGAGTATTTTTATGAAAAAGGTTAAAGGGATGCCATATTATATATCAGCTATTTTAGGATTTGTATTTTTATGTTTTTCATTTTTAGTGGCAAAACTAGCAGGAGAATACTCATCTGATGTTGCAGGGTGTTCTGTCGATGATTTGTTACTAGATCATATACCACTAATGGATGTGAATACGATACATGTTTATGGTGCCACTTTTTATTGGATTTTGTTTTTTTTGTATGTCATTATTCAGCCCAAAATGATTGCGTTTGTATCAAAGACATTCTCATTGTTTATTCTGATAAGGGCATTTTTTAATGTGCTGACTCATTTGGGACCTCCTGAAACGACGCTTATTGTGCCAGATAATATTACAAACTTCTATACATTTACAGGCGACTTGTTTTTCTCTGGTCATGTGGGAGCACCATTTTTAGCTGCACTCATATTTTGGGATAACAAATTGCTGAGGTATGTAAATATAATTTTTTCTTTATTTTTCTCGGTTGTAGTGTTGCTGGGAGGTATTCACTATTCGATTGATGTTTTTTCAGCATATTTTATATCGTATGGAATATATAGATTATCACAAATCTTGTTTTCGAAAGATTATATTCTTTTCAAAAACTTGTAGAAAAAGCTTAAGCTTTATAGTTGTTTTTAGTTGGTTATGGTTATTTATTAGGAATACTCTTGATGTCTGAAATTAAAAAAGCGTTTAAATTTTTCTTGTTTGTATATATTATGACATTTGTCGTTGGTATTGGTTATGCTTTGTATAGAGGATTAGCATTTTCAGATTTATCTGAACTGGTTGGATTTTGGCTAGTACTTATTGCTACATTTGTTCCTATTATCATGATATGCTATTTTGGTGGGCTTGCTATTGTCATGATTAAGGAAAAAAGCCTTTCTGGATTTGTTGTTTTAGCGGTTACTGGTTTTTTAATCTATATGTATTACATGCTAGTATTCGTAGTTGCATTTGATGAAGTAAAAAAGGTATTGAATCCCTTTAACGGAACGTATATACCTAAAGAAATCAAAAAGAATAATGATTCTAACCAAGTTGACTATAAGCTCACAATAAGCGGTTACAGAGCTTATTTGGAAATAGATGGCAAGCGCGCGATTGCTGAATTGACGTTTAATGTTTGTATGGAAGGCGATAATATCACCTTGTACCAAGGTAGACCCGATACAACAGACTACTGTCAAATTACTAAAGCAGACTCTGAACTTGAGTTTAATCTCAGAGGAACACGCAATGATGAGCTTGTATGCCACTCGTGTGAACAAGGTCCATATCCAGTTATTTGGCAGGTGACATACCACTAGTATTTTCTATCTAGATCATAGTTGAATATAAAATGAATTTTCAAAAAGCAATAATGATACCTGCTTATATATTTGCAACCATTAGTTTAATTCTAACTTTTTATTGGCTTACAAATATTATGTCTGGAAAATCGGACTTAGGTTATGTAAAAAATTTTCAAGCTGATTATAAAAGTAAAAATGTAACTGTTCATTACGCAATAATTCAGTTCGATCTACC
The DNA here is from genome assembly GCF_050749885.1 of Zooshikella sp. RANM57. Classification (NCBI taxonomy): domain Bacteria; kingdom Pseudomonadati; phylum Pseudomonadota; class Gammaproteobacteria; order Oceanospirillales; family Zooshikellaceae; genus Zooshikella; species Zooshikella sp. RANM57. The sequence continues at coordinate 28,982 of NZ_JBOIUB010000013.1, forward strand.
AAATGGTGAAGAGGTTGAGTATAAAACAAATCATACCGTTGACCCAAAACATTATGATATAGATTACCCGGTTAGAATTCGCTATAACCCTGATGATCCAAGCGATGTTGAGATAGATAACTTTTATGGGAAAGGCAACATCGTAGTCGTATTATGGGTATTCACCCTTGTTTGGTATGGACTTGGCTTTGTTGCTCGTAAAGTTTTTTCATTTGGAAATCATGTAAAATCAAATCACGATTAAGCTATAACATACTAGGGCCTGTTAACACTATTTGAATATTACCGTAATAACCCTTCGGGCCGTGATTATTTTTCCACCTAGCGGTGTTACACGTCATTTATGTAGAATGACTACACGGCATTCCTTGTGCCTTGCTAGGCGAAAATAGTCTACGGCAGTGTTGATTTAAATAGTGTTAACGACTGTATACAGTATTAGTATGCTATTAATACCGATGTTTTTCTATGATTTTATACAATGAGTTTCTGACAATTTTAGCGTGCTTTTCATTAGTTTCTACCGTTTTATAGTAACGCTCTAATAAAGATGATACTTTTGAATTTCTATTACTACCATCAACAATTTTTTGTTCATTAAAGTCACTGGACCCATCTAACGTATTTTTCCAAACTTCAGCTAAAATATCCCAAACAGCTTGTCGTTTGTTAGCCTAGACCGCTACTGTTGTACACTCTTGATCAGGTAAACGCACAGACCAAACTTTACCTAATTCTTTCACCAAAGCCTGTCTATAGCCTTCAGAAAACTTTGTTTTGACGTTATTCTTTCTTTCTATCCATGAGTTACCATACAACATAACGTTTGATTGTCTTGACGGGGTGTTATCGTCATTTCTTCTCATATCACGTGGCTTTCTTCCAGGAATTGGCGAGAAGGCATTGCATTCATGGGTCTACAAGCATGAATACATACTTGAGGTTGTATTATGCTAAGACATGACGTCCATATCATTATGCATAAACCGCATACTTATTGGTTAAGAATGATACAAACCCAATGAGTGCTAAGCATATAATAAGTGAAATATTTCACCTGAACGTATAGCAAAGGAATCAATATAATGACCTCAATAGCACATGTAGGGGACTTCAATGTTATATTGTTGATATCCTGTAGGTTGAAATATGATCAGTAAGTATATTTCAATATAGAGTCACTATTGAAGTATAAATAGTGATATTTATTACCATTTTAACGATAGTAGGAAAACATTTTGTACAACTAATAACGATGGAATGAAGGAGAAAAATTGTTAGATAGTATAGATAAAACAGAATCACAAATGAAACAGTGGCATTTGGATAAAAATATAAGTGTAACTCATATCATTAGTACATTTGCAGTCGTTATATCACTCTTTACATGGGGTGGTTCGATTGATAAAAGAATTGACCAAAATAGTCAATCTATTGGGCACCTTGCAGAAATGCAGCAAAGGCAGGATAACAGAATCACCGATATTAAAAGTGAGATACGTGCTGACTTACAGCTTATTAGTAATAAGCTTGATAGGCTTATTGAGTCAAAATTAGGTAATTGATATACCTTCGCAGACCTATTCAGTGATTATTGCTAGCGATAGCTAAGTGCATCAATAATTTACGAAATTAATAGTATTTCAGGATTTAAAAAATCACTTTGCCTTATTTTTCCTGAATTTATATTAATAGAGATAGGTGGAGTACACTAAGCCCAAATAATGATGTATGAAGGGTATATGTTAGATTACATCGACCTATTAACGTAGTCACTAAGAATGTTGTGTGCCCAATAAATTGCTTGGTTTGTCGATAATTTGAGTGGGAATTTTATGAAATTAGCAGAGATAACAGAAAGAATCATTGAATGCTTTGAAGATAATATAAGTGAAGCTAAAAATATCGGATCGCAAACGGGGATCTTGGATATCAGGAATCCACAGTTAACGGTTAATGATTTTCCTGCTTTACGTATTACACCAAAACAATTGAGTCCAAAACAGCAAGATTTTTTTGATACACAAGAGTATGAGATTACTTATTTGCTCTACTATTTTAATAAAGCAAAAGATGACTGGATGGATGATATGGTATCACTTAACTTATTAGATAATGTGCTACGATTTATAAAGTCAAATAATTGGGGAGTAAATAGTATAACACCTGCAAGGAATGTTATAGCCAATACTTTGAGTATTAATAAAATTGGTGATCACTTAGTGAATGGTTGGCAAGTAGAATGGCAACATACCATGCAGCTAGCGAGTGATAACGCTAGTATAGAAACACCCGATAACCCTAAGCATCTTTTCTTTAGTTCAGATAGAGATGACTTTGGTATTGCAGAGCGATATACAGAGGTTAACAGTAATGAGAGATAACTTACTTTACAGAGTATCTCAGTTAGAGAGAAAACTAGCTAATACTGTCATTATTGGTGTGATTATAGATGTTGATTATGATGATGCACTTGTTCGAGTAGAGTCAGGAGACTTTATGTCCAGTTGGTTGCCATGGCTCACTACAAGGGCACACAATGATCTTGATTATTGGGCTCCAGAGGTAGGCGAGCAAGTAATCATGTTTTCTCCAAATGGAGAGCTAGAACAAGGTGTAGTGTTGCCTGCATTATACCAAAATAAGTTTGATAAATTAGCAAACCATCCTGATATTCATATACAGCGGTATAAGGATAATACTACTTTTATATATGATCGAAAAAATAGCCAGCTAAAAATAAATATTGCAGGTAGTGGCACAACTGAAATTATAAGTGGAGGAGGGGTTTCGATTAAAGGTGATGTGCATGTTGAAGGAAATATAAACTCAACACAAGATATAACAGATAAAACAAGAAGTATGGCTGAAGACCGGGCTATTTATAATAAGCATACTCATACAGTAAGCGCACATAGTAAAGCAAATCCAACAGGAGATACTCAATAATGTTAGGTATGAACCGGTATACGGGAAAAGAAATTGGAGGGTTAGAGCACTTAAAACAATCAATTATTGATATTTTAACCACTCCTCTAGGAAGCCGAGTAATGAGGCGTAATTATGGCTGTCGGCTGCATGATTTCATTGATGCACCATTGAATCAACAAACGATTGCTGCATTTTATGCTGCAGTTGCTGATGCGCTTGTTCTTTGGGAGCCAAGATTTCGATTACAACAGATAACTCTAAAACGTCTTACACAAGGTACTGCGAGTTTTGAACTAAAAGGTATTTATTTACCTGAGCAACAGGTCATTACATTGAAAGGAATAGAGGTATGACAACAGAAATTAATTTATCACAGCTTCCTGCACCAGATATTGTTGAAACGCTGAATTATGAAGTTATTTTGGATGAATTGTTAAGTGATTTTCAAGCAATTTACTCTGACTATAGTGCTTTACTGGAGTCAGACCCTGTATATAAACTACTTGAAGTGGCGGCATATCGTGAACTCACGATTCGTCAACGAATTAATGAAGCCGCACGCTCAGTTATGGTGGCTTATGCAAGGGGAACTGACTTAGATAACCTGGCTGCACTCATAGGCATTAAACGCAAAGTTATTCAAGAAGCAGATCTTAAATCTGAGCCACCCAAAAAACAAATACTTGAAAGTGACGACGTTTTGCGTCAACGAATTATTCTAGGTCCTGAAGGGTTTAGTACGGCGGGACCAAAAGGAGCTTATCGATTTCATGCATTGGCGGCATCAGATAAAGTAAAAGATGTATATGTTACAGGGCATGAGGATGAAGCAGGAACTGTTTATGTAACCGTTCAAAGTTATGATGGTGATGGAACACCAAACCAAGAAACTTTAAAACGTGTTGAAGCCATTTTAAATGATGAAGATATAAGGCCGTTAACAGATAAAGTTGTTGTTGAGCCTGTGACACCAATTCATTATGAGATAGAGGCAGATATTACATTTTATTCTGGCCCTGATCAGCAGGTGGTATTGAAGGAAGCTGAAAACAGGATTAAACAGTATGTTATAGAACACCATTATCTAGGACATGATATAACCGAGTCAGGTATTCTTGCTGCTCTACATGTACCAGGTGTACAGCAGGTAATTTTGAAATCACCCGATAAAATTAAGTTTAATCAGCTAAAAATCAAAGGGAATCAGGTAGCTTATTGTAATCCAGGAAGTAATGATGATTCATCTAATATTAAGCTAAATATCATTGGAACTGACTTATAATGAAACAGGTAAATGATAGTGAAGAAAGGCTAATCCCTGTTAATGGCACAGAGCTCGAAAATAAAATTGAAGTTATAATAAAACGAGCTGAAGCAATTGATATTTCTTTTAAAAAATTATGGAATCCTGATGAATGTCCTACCGAGTACTTACCTTGGCTAGCATGGGCGCTATCTGTAGATAAGTGGGATAATACATGGGATGATAGAACTAAAAGAAATGTAATAAAAGAATCGATCAGTGTGCATAGACAAAAGGGAACAATTGGTGCACTCAAAAAAGCATTAGCCGCAACGGATGTCGATATCCAAATTGAAGAGTGGTTTGATTATGAAGAGGAAACTGGACGTATACCTGGTACATTTAGAGCAAATGTTTTTAGCCGTTCAAGAGGAATTAGCGAAACAGAATATAGTAATATCAAAGATATAATAGAACAAACTAAAAATGCACGTAGTCAATATGATTTACGTATTTACTTAGCAAATAAATCAACAACACCTTATATTGGTGTCGCTGCACAGAGTGGTAATACGACAACAGTTTATCCCTTTATAGTCAAAAATATAGAAGAAACTACTTCTTGCTTTGTTGGATGTGGCTATCAATCAGTAAATACAATAACAGTTTATCCTAAAAGTTATATTGCTACACCAGTCTAAAGTATTTTATCTATTATAAATTTTCTACAAGATGAAACACGGGCGTGATGCTTTTTGTGTTCGTACGATTGTATTTGGGATAAATTAAATGGAAAATAAATTTTATAGTATATTTACAAATATTGGAAAGGCTAAACTTGCTAATTCAGCTGCGCTTGGACAAAAACTGAATATATCAACCATAAAAATAGGTGATGGTGGTGATGATGACGGTGCAGAAACTACACCAAAGGAAAGTGATAAAGATATTATTCGAAAACGTTGGGAAGGAAGTATAAATGGCTTACATAATCATCTCAAAAATGACAAATGGCTAGTTACTGAAACAGTTATTCCTGATGAAGTAGGCAATTTTTATATTACTGAATTTGGTTTATACGATGACGAGGGTGACTTAATCGTTATTGGAAAATATCCAAAAACGTATAAACCAACGCTTGATGAAGGAAGTGGAACAAGTTCTTATATTAAAGTCATTCTTGAAGTTTCAAACTCAGAAGTTATTCAATTGAAAGTTGATCCCGCTGTAGTACTGGCCTCAAGGGAGTATGTAAAAGAAAAAATCAAGGATCATAGTCAAGAGCATGACCCACATACTCAGTATGTAAAATATGAAGATAAAGCAACAGATAATGAAAGTATAGAAGGTGTTAATGATAGTAAATTTATTACACCAAAAGGAGCCTTTAGTACACTAACTAGTTTTTTTAAAAGAAAAAAAGCTGATATTGATGAAGTTGACAATGGTGTTAATAATGAAAAATATATAACTCCATCGCTACTTAAATTTGGATTTAAAATCCAGCTAGATATTAGTGGATATATAAAATTTCCATCGTGGCTTGGAGGCCTTATGATCCAATGGGGGGAGGGTACCTCTGAAGCAAATGGTGATTTGAAAGTAGTATTTCCTATGCCATATCCTAATAAATGCTTTCAAATTATTGGTATGCATATGGGAGCTGGTGGTGCATCTGTTCTTGAAGTAATAGACACTAAGACAAACTCATCAGTTGTATTAAGAATATATAATACCTTAGGACAGCTAGGTAGTTGGCCAATTAAGTGGATATCAATTGGCTGTTAATTTTATAAAAATAATATTGATGGGTATGTTAAATATAAGTTCAATGTTTTGGTTTGGAACTTCATATTTGAATGATAATAATCTATTTGACGGAATTATATGAGTAATAAATATTACAGTATTTTGACTAAAATAGGTCAGGCGCAACTAGCTAATACAGTAGCGCTTGGCAATAAACTAAAATTAAAAACAATAAAGGTCGGTGATGGAGGCAATGATAATGGTGAAGAAACATTCCCAAAAGAGATTGATACAGAACTAGTTCGTGAGTGTTGGAGTGGCACAATCAATGATTTATATATAAACCCTGAAAATAAAAATTGGTTGGTTATTGAGGCTGTTATACCTGACGAAGTAGGTGGTTTTTATATCACTGAATTTGGTATATATGATGATCAGGATAACTTAGTTGCAATTGGAAAATATCCAAAAACATATAAGCCAAATATAACAGAAGGCAGTGGAAGCAGTTTATTTTTACGGGTTATGTTGCAAGTATCAAATGCCAGTTCAGTTGAATTGAGTGTAGACCCTGCAATTATGTTGGCATCAAAAAAATATGTAGAAGATGTTTTTTCAAAAAGAACAGATAATTTAGATAGTAATAGTAGTGATATTCTCGCTACTGCAAAAGCTGTTTATAAACTAAATAATAAGTTATCTACAGCCCAGTTTTTACCCTATGATCCCAAAAGGACATACCGAACGGGTGAAATATGTACTGTTGAAGTGAATGATCAAGTAATCCCCATGCAAATGTATGCAGGGCCTAATTTAACCTGTAAAGGAAAAGATCCTTCAAACATCACTAATAGGCATGATGGTTGGAGTGATAATAAAAAACCATTTTGGTGGATACCATATGGTGGAAGGGTGGGAATGCCATTCTATTGGTTGAGTGAAACGCCTCCTGAAGAAGCTGTATTGGAAATGAATGTAAATTTACCTGTAGAAGTCTACTGGCGATTAGCGAAAACATATCCTCATTTAGTTAAAAATAAAAATATAAATACGGGTGATATAAGGGGTGAGTTTATTCGTGTATGGGATAATGGACGAGGAATTGATATAGGAAGAAATATTTTAAGTGTTCAACATGATCAAATAAAATGGCATCATCATGATTTTGTTGATGATAATGGAATTTTATATTATGCACTTAATGATGGAAATAATAGAAACAAAAGAGGTAGTGATGCAGTTGGCACTGAAGGTCCGGATGAACCAAATAGTGATTGTGGAATAAATCATACAAGAAAAAATAACCCAAATGAAAATAGTGAAAATAATAAATGGAAAGAAACAAGGCCTCGTAACATAGCTCGTGCAATGGCGATTTATATATAAGGATGATAAATGAAAAAAGCTAAATATTGGACATTTAATGAACAAACTGGTGAAGTTAACGCTGACGTCTATTTTGCAAGCATGCGCGGTGGTATAGCTCATATTCCTGTCAATGCGTTGAAGATTGAACCATTGCTTACTAAAACAGGTTTTGCGGTTGTCGTTTTGGATGACTTGACGGGTTATAAATATATTGAGGATCATCGTGGTAAAACTGTTTTCAGCAAAGAAAATTGTTTAGAGTCAAAGTTGATTACTGAGTTAGGTCCAATTGACTCGTTATGGACTGAGAAAAAACCAAAAACAGATTTTGATGAGTGGGTATTGAATCAGTGGGTAACAAATAATAAAAAGAAGTATGAATTTGACTACCAGCAAGCTGAGTATCAACGTAGGTTGAGATATACGAAGCGTGTTAGACCCCTTTTGGAAGAGGCTCAAATTAAAGAGTACTTAGGACAAAAAAGTGATGCTGATGCTCTGTTAGAAAGAGCTGCTAAAGAACGTATGAAAGTTCAACAAGAGGTTCCCCTACCTTCAAGACTTGAAGATGAATAAAAATAAAATAGTGAAATATTTCACCTAATAATAAGAAATCAAATTACATAAAATAATTATCACAAAATAAATAAAGGAACGAAAATGTCTGAAAATTTTTTACATGGTATTGAAATTGTAGAAGATAATAGTGGGCCACGTCCCATCCGTACCGTAAGAAGCTCTGTTATCGGGGTAGTAGGAACAGCACCTGAAGCAGATAATAGTAAATTCCCCTATCATACGCCGGTTTTGATTGCTGGTAATATTAAAGAAGCGGCTGAGCTGGGTAAGACAGGTACTTTACCTGATGCGATTAAAGGAGTTTTTGATCAAGCAGGCTCGATGGTAGTGGTAATTCGAGTACCTGAACAAACGGAAGCAGATGCTCAAAAAGCTGAATTTTTGAAAGATATGTCCGATGATGGCGCACACTACCAAGGTATTATGGCGTTACTCAGTGCAGAGTCTACTTTGGGAGTCACACCTCGTATTTTGGTCGCACCCAAATTTAGCCAACAGTTTGAAGTTGCAGATAAGTTAAAAATTGTTGCAGAACGGCTGCGGGCTGTTGTGATCGTTGATGGACCAAACAGTAATGATGCAGATGCGATTAAGTACGCAGAACAGGTTTCATCTGAACGTGTGTATATGGTTGATCCTTTTGTACAGGTATTTAATGCCGATACTAAAAATTATCAAGATCAACCTATGAGCCCTCGTGTTGCTGGCATCATTTCTCGTACAGATAATGATCTGGGTTTTTGGTGGTCACCTTCTAATCAGCCTGTTAATGGTATTAGTAATTTGGTTCGTGCTGTTGACTTTACATTAGGTGATAAAAACTGTCGTGCAAACTTATTGAATGAAAAACATGTTACCACGGTTATTCGTAAAGATGGATTTCGTTTATGGGGTAATCATACCACCAGTGGAGATGAAAAATGGCGTTTTCTATCTGTTCGTCGCACGGCGGATATGATTAATGAGAGCTTGTTACGTGCACATATGTGGGCGGTTGACCAAAATATAACGACGCTTTATCTCGAACATGTGTCTGAAGGGGTCAATAATTATTTGCGTGACTTGCAGGCAAAAGGAGCGATTATTGGAGGACGTTGTTATGCAGATCCAGAGCTTAACTCGCCTGCTAATATTCAACAAGGAAAAGTGTATTTTAATATAGAGTTTACACCACCTTATCCCGCTGAACATATTACTTTTACATCTCATTTAACAAATGAATACTTGGAGGAGCTTGTCTAATGGCATTAAGTGATAAATTTAGCATGCCTAAAGTGCTGAAAAATATGAACCTGTATATTGCTGGTAAAGGCTATGCAGGACGTGTTTCGGAAATAACACTACCTAAACTCACTATTAAAACTGAGGAATACAGTGCAGGTGGTTTGGATACTCCTTTAAGTATCGATATGGGCATGGAAAAGCTTGAATGTAGTTTTACTGTGCATGAATGTAATAAGAATATTTTTGACTGGTTTGAATTAAACTACTCGAAAAAAGAAAATATTATTATTCGTGGTGCAATGGAGCAGGGTGGTAAAGTTCATGCAGTTGAACTTGTCCTTGCTGGAGGATTTAAAGAATTGGATATGGGGGCATGGAAAGCAGGTGATAAAGGTGCAATGAAAATTCAGGTTGCATTATCTTATTATAAACTCACTATGGATAAAGATATTCTTGCAGAAATTGATGTGATTAATATGAAGCGAGTCATTAATGGCGTAGATAAACTACAAGGTATTCGCAAAGCGATTGGTGTGGTTTGATAACGAAATATTAGGTTTTGCAAAATATTAATTAGCGTTTTTACTGTTTAATAACTGTTAACCAAATATAAGGAGAGCTTACGCTAGGCTCAGTCTACAACTTTGTCTTTTGTTTTGTTCTCCTGTTATAGATTAAATATCATAATTACTAGTTAAAGAGAAAAAATAATGAAAACAAAAATTACTCTAAATTATCCTGTAACAACAGAAGGTGTTGAAGTTGATACAATCTACCTACGTCGTCCAAGAGCTAAAGACTTAAAAAAAATGGAAGACTCTAAAGGTGGTGACATTACTAAGTCTATTGAGTTAATCGCTGATTTAGCTGAACTTGCGCCTTCTGCAATTGAAGACTTGGATGCCGGCGATTTTCAAAAAGTAAATGAAGTGGTTGCCGGTTTTTTAGGTCAACGATAATTCCAGAAGATATTTATAGTGTATTAGCTGATTTGGCGGTGGTCTTTCATTGGCCCCCGTCTGAGCTTTGGGAGCTGGAATTATCGGAATTATTTATATGGCATAAGAGAGCAAAGGAAAGAGCAATGCAAGGCGAGTTTTATGACTAATGCAGTTTCACTTTCACTAAATACTATTTTTGATAATACGATTGCTGCAGTCAGTAAACAGACTGAACTTGCAACAAACGAGTTATCTCAATCACTGACTAAAAATCTACAATCCATGACTGACAGTGTGGCAGCAACTAAGCTTCCTGTTATCAGTCAATCAATAGCCAACACATTAAAGTTAGAGCAAAGTCTTGTCGAAAACTCATTGCAAAGTATATGGCAAGCTTCTGGTGGCATCGAAAACCTGTTAACGAATACAGCGGGAGCTTTATTTGGTGTAAAGGATGCCTTTGGTAACGCTATTCAAAATGATATAGCGCCAGCATTAGTTAATAATGGTGTTGAGTCGCTGGGAAATTTGATTAGTGAAAAAATGAATATTGATAAAACACTGGTTGAATCATCGCTATCAAATATTGTTGCATCAACGGGTGGTCTTACTAATATTTTAAATGATTTTGAAGGCGCTTTTGCAAGTGTTACAAGTACAGCACTTAATGAATTCAGCAATGTTATTTCACCTGCCTTACTTGATAATGCACAAGATAATTTGTCCAGCATGATTGCAGAAAAGTTTAATGTTAAAAGCGATCTTGTTCATCAGTTTGTTGGGGATATTCGAGGCGCTATTGGTAATCCATTGAATTTAACTGAAAATCTGCCTGCTATTGACGAAAACCTAAAAGCTGTATTGCAAGGTAATGCTGCCAGTGACTTAGCAAAAGACTTTGCTGGTCAATATATTGGTGGTGCCAGTGAAGCAATTTTGAGTGCATTTAAGGTGAAGAGTGAAGTCATTGAGAATGTTGCTACACGCCTGACAACAGCGTTTACCAGTGTTGATAATTTAATTACTGACTTTCCACAAGCATTGGATAATGTCGGTAATGCAGTTGTTGAATTAGGACAACAACATCTTGCAGAACTTAGTGAGTCCTTAGTTAATAATACAACAGCGTTAATATCGCGTAGAGCTAATCTGGTACTGAATACATTTGAAACTAAAGGTTTTTCAGCAGGTGTCAAATCACTGACCAGGCAATTTAAGTTATTAGGACGTCTTGGCTTCCTTCAAGCAAGGCTAGCATTATTAACTTTTACATCAGGCATTCGCTTAGCCACAACTCAGTTTTGGGCATTTAATGCTTCAATGTTAGCAAACCCAATGGTTGCTCTTATTGCGGGTATTGTCGCAGCGGTTGCCGTTATAGGTGCGATTATCTATAAATACTGGGGTCCTATTAAAGCATTTATGTCCGGTTTATTTGACGGATTATTAAATGCCATTGCGCCAGTTAGACAGGCACTTGCACCATTATTTAGTGCTCTTGAACCAATGTTTAGTGCAATTGGTGTTGCAATAGACTGGCTTGTCAGCGCTTTTAGTAATTTATTTACACCGGTTCAAGCCACTGCTTCTGAGTTGGCTGAGCTTGGTTCTCTAGGATCGACAGTCGGTAATGTATTAGGTGCGGTATTTAGTTTTTTATTATCTCCAATAACGCTTGTGGCAGAAGGCATTAGTTGGCTAACAGATAAGCTATTAGGGATGGCTGATTTGGTCAGTGGCGTTTTTGGTGACATTATTGGCTTTTTTAGTGACGATGAAGATGAAAATAAAACATCAGGGGATAAAACTAAAAATATAAAAGGTATTAAAGGATCCGCTTTGGTTAGTCAGACTGTCTCTGCACAGGCATCTGCAAACATGCCTCATTGGCAAGTTAATCATAAACCATTTGATTCAAGCCATGTTATCGATTTGAACCAATATCGAGCAGCTAAAGTTCAGACTGCTTTTCAATCTGATGTTGTTAAGGGCAATAATAGTGGTTTTGGTGTGGGTAATGGGGCTTTAACAAAACATAATATTAGCCCGATTAAGACACATACAGCACAACAAAATGTTGCAGTGAATGCACCCATTACTATAAATGCTACAGCCAATCAAAACCCTCAAGAAATTGCCATGTTGGTTAGAAAAGAGCTGACACAACGTGAACAACAAGCACAGCTAAAAACACGAGGAGCACTTTATGACATCGGCTAATGGCCAACAAAGTATGATAATGATGACGTTATCATTACCGGGAACACAAGAGGGGTATTTTCACTTTTCAATATCAACAGCTGCTTATGAAGACTTAACTATTTCGGATAATTATCGATGGGCAACACAGGATAGAATCAGTTATTTACCAGCAACTCAGTATCTAGGGCCTGGGTTATCCACGATTGCATTAAAAGGTGTCATTTTTACTGAACTCAATAAAGATAGTTACTTTTTGTTGGATAGATTAAGAAATCTGGCAAGTAAAGGTAAACCCTTTGTTTTAACTTCAGGGACTGGCAAGTTACATGGCTTGTATTTAGTCGAGTCTTTAACGGATCAACAGAGTGTATTTTTTTCTGATGGATTACCTAGAAAAATTAGCTTTACAATAAATTTAAAACAGTTTGGAGGGGAAGTATGTCAACAATCAACAGTTCAGGTTCAGAAAAAAAGAGAGCAATTAGCTCAGCCAAAAAGTGGAAAAAGCAACAAATCATCTTGACAGAACAGGCGAAAAAACAAGGGAAAGTTATCTACTGGACGCAAGTGGATGACACGGTAGATCGTATTGCCTGGAAGGTCTGTGGGCAAACAGAAGGCGTCACTGAGTTGATATTTGAAGAAAATTATGGTTTGGTTGACCTTGGTGTATTTCTACCCGAAAATATACCTGTCATTATTCCTAATATATCAAATGTTGAGAACACTTCAGGTCAGGTTATATTATGGCAATAAAACCCATTTATATGCTATTGGCTGATGAACAAAATATAACAGATATAATCAATAATAGACTACTTGATTTAACGATTACAGATAATGCCGGGTGGGAATCTGATACACTGGAATTACTGTTGGATGATACTGATCATGCTATTGTATTACCTGATACAGGCGCACAATTAAAAGTATTTTTAGGTTATAGTTCCACAGAAATGGTTTTTATGGGCACATTTGTTGTTGATGAAATCGAGTTAGCCAGTGTTCCCAGTACAATGAAAATTACAGCAAAAGCCGCTAATATGTCTTCATCACTTAAATCACCTAAGACCACTACATGGGAAGGAAAAAACAGTAGTCGTAAGCAGCGATCTGTGATGTTGAAGACTATTTTTGAAAAAATTGCACTGGAAAGTCAACTTACCATTGATATAGACGATAAGTATAAAAATAAATCGTTTTCTATTTTAAATCAACGGAATGAGAGTGACATTAATTTTCTAACACGTTTAGCGGATAGTGTTGGTGGTGTGCTAAAAATAACCAATGATACAATCAGCTTAAAGCCACAAGTAACGGAGCAAGGGCATATTAACTTACAGCCTCAGGAGGTAAGTCAATGGCGTGTTAATATTACGCAGCGCACATCATACGATGCTGTTGAAACCAGTTACTATGATAAGAAGTCAGCTAAAAAAGTAAAAGTAACGGCTTCAAAAAAGACCAGTAATAAAAGTAATAGTAAAAATATTATCAAGCAGACAAAAACAGATGCCGTTTCTGCCGAAGCGGCAAAAGCATTTGCAAAAGCAGAGTTAGAACGCTCTGCAATGGGTGAAATGCAGCTTACTTTGTCTTTACCCGGAAGAATGTCTATTTGTGCAGAACGTCAGCTCAAGCTGTCTGACTTTCGTATCGGGGTTAACGGAACATGGCAAATTGATACGGTTAAACATCAATTGAATAATAGTGGCTACGTGACTGAAGTTACTGCGTCATCTGTACCTGGCTAGTTTTTTATTGGAGTCGTTTTTTAAAGATATTTGCCGCAAGTAGTGCGGCAAATACTTTTTTCTTTCATATTATTTAGCGGAAGGGATATATTTTCCTTTGTGGATAGAAAAATTGTCAAAACGTGAGTAAACAGTTTTACTGGGTGCCCAGCTTTGATCACTGCCACCAAAAAAGGTATTAAATAGCAACTGATTTATTTCGCTATTTGAGGATTGACTGCCTCTTAACATAATTGGGCTATTTTCAATAAGTTTTTTACCATTGATATACACCTCAATTTTACCTTGCTGGTTATTGTTATTTTCTCCAACGTTGACATAAAGAGAAATGCTATACCATTTACCTGGGGTAAATTGAAATGATTCAGCCATGGTTGATTCACCACAGCGTTGTTGACGATCTTGCGGGTAATAGTAGCTTCTTAATTGCCCTTCTCTTGCCCACATCAAACGTGCACTCCAGCCTTCAGTATGACCTGTCTTACAGCCTGTGACATGTTGTACGGGACCTAAACCAGGAAGCTTTCCACCTTTAACAAATTCGAAGCCAGGTTCAAACAGAACGTCGTAATTTAGTGTGTATGCTTTAGCAGGTGGGAGACTATAGCGACTAGTAATCCGAGGTGATCCTTGTTCATTGGGGTGATAGCTGATACGTAAACATTTTCCATGGTTATTGCCACAGTCGCTTTTAATATTGACTTCTTCAGATAGTTTAAGATTGAGTGGTTTCGATGAGACGTTTTCAAAATCTTCAGTAAATACAGGTTGCTCTGGTTGTTGTTGGTTTGCTTCTGTTGGTGTCCACCAGTTACCAGAAATAAATAACATCGCCAGTAAATTGATTGTATCGCTGTAGTAACTGTCCTTTGTTTTACGCATTATGTCCCAGCCTTTGTTAACAAAAGACTGATATTGAGTATCTCCCATTGCTGCCGCTGCTGCAATCATTGGCGCTGTAAAAGCCATGGAACTGTAACCTACCAAGGGCGTACCATCCAGGGTGTAACCAGCCATAATACTGGATGGATTTGAGTCTGTCGCATTGGTTATCCACTGGATAATTGGTTTCAATAACGCTCGGGATGCATCTTGGTTATGATGTACTGCATCAACCGCAATACGTAATGGAAAGCGGCAAGCATTCCATGAAAAGTCATCATCCGTTTCACCTTCCAGAAAATCAGGTGGTGCTGGTTTTGCTGACTCGCCCACTATAAAGTCGGGCATGAGTCCCGTTGATTGAGAGTGGTTCTGTTGTATTTGTGTTGAAACTTTAAAAATAGTATCGACGGCTTGATTCCAGGCATCATCTTTTGTTGCTTGATAAAAAGCTCTTAAATGGCCAATCATCCAGTCTGATGAGCGGGTAGACCACTGATTGGTATCCCAGTCCCCGAGCATAAGTCGTTTGGATTGTGAGTTGAGGTTACTTTTCAGGATGCCTTGTTGAATGATGCGCTTTGCTTCTTTCAGGTAGTTAACTTTTCCGGTAGATCCCCACTGTTTATCAGCCAGTAGCAACGCATAAGCGATATCAAGATCACCATCAGTTGCTGAGTTGGAGTCTTTATTGGGTGATTCTGACTCATCAATAACCCAAGACATAAGATGTGAATTACCTTTACTACGATGCTTATCGTACATGTTATACATGCCATCAAATTTATCTTGAGTTGAGTTTGTAGCATCAGCCATCAAGACTAAAATTAACATGCCATAACCGTGTGCTTCAGAAGTGGTTATTTCATTACCATCACCTCCTGTGCCCTTCATAGCTACGTAATAACCACCACCAGGTGTATTGCCATTTGATGCTTTAATATAGCTTTTTTGCCACTGTTCAAAGTAGCTTTTAACCTGTTGGTTAAGTACATCTTGTTGGTGCTGACTGGGCTTGGTTAACTTTTGAAAATTGTGCTGTTGTGGATAAGGATGTTTAACTTGGTCTGGCTTGGGGTCTACAGGTGGCTCCCAATCATCAACAATAATAACGGCATCATCTGGACCTACATCACTTGGTGCATAGTGTGTTACATCTGATTGGGCTATTTCACTGGAAAATACTGTGAGAGGCATCAAGCTGACGGTGGAGGCAACGACTACACTCAGTAGGGTGTGGCTAGGAAACTTGTTTTTTTTGATGTCATTCATACATTTACCTGTTGTTGCCAAAGGAAGCGAGTCTGGTAACTTCACTTAATAAATTTTTTATATATACCTTTCGCTATAGGTATATTTAGCCCCCATATAAGGGATACATAGGTTTTGAGTTTGTAATGAAGGTTATCCTAAAATACCTAAGGTATAAGAACGTTGCGTGAAACCTAATCAGGCGAGCAGATTGGTTCACAGACTGAAGGAAATAGTTAATAATAAAATATGCTTCACAGTGAAAATGATAATGAAATATGATTAAAAAAATAGATGAGTGTTAATATTTTTATGAGAAAATAGGTAAGGGACGTTGTTTTTTTTAGATATTTTTGGATTGTTTTTCGTGAAATACTTTTGTATTTTGCGATTTGTTTATAGGGTTTTTAGCGCTAGAGAAAGGTGGATAAAAAATTAAATTGCTGAATCATTTCTTTAAATCGTTAATGATAGCGTGGTTTAAAAAATATTTTGAAAGGGGTATAAAAGGAAAGGATTTCAGCCTAGTGGTGAAATCCTGAATATACAATCGAGTTATTTTTGTCTGGGTGCATAATCAAACACATCTGCTGCGATATGATCAGCAGCTATACCTTCACTTATAAGCCCATCAAATGTAGCATAAACCATGGTGGGTGAGCCGCTAATATAAAAGAAAGCATCTTTTATATTTACTAAGTCTTCATGAACTGCTTCAATTAATAAACCTGATCGGTACACTTCATCTTCAATGGCTGAGTCGCTCACAACTGGATGGAAAATTATTTTATTTTCTTTGGCCCATTGTTGAGGGAGTGCTTGTAAATAAAACTGTTCTGATAATCTTGCTCCCCAGTATAAGTGCAATGGATAGGCATGTTGTTGGACAAAACAGTGTTCTAACATGCTTTTCATTTGCGCAAAACCTGTGCCTGCTGCAATAAAGACCAAAGGTTTTTTAGGTATTGTTGCTAAGTGGCAGTTGCCCAAAGGTAAAGTAATGGTTAGCGTTTTTTGTTGTTGAATATAGTCAATTACCTGTTTTGAAAGCTCACTTTCAGGTAAATATTGAATATGAAGCTCAAGCTGATAATCACTGTTTTGGTATTGTTCTGGTGCACTGGCAATAGATAAAGGACATTGTTGCTGATTAGGTAATTGAACTATTAAATACTGACCAGCATAAAAGGTAGGTAATGGCTCAGTTGTTTGTTGAAGACGAACGCGAAAAATAGTGTTAGGGAGGCGATCGATACTGTAGATGTTCACTTCTAAGGTTTTTGTAGTCACTGCTGGCGCTCCACAATTATAATTTCACAAGCGGTTATCCCTTTCGCAACTAATTTTTATGGTTTGTTGTCAGCAATTTGTTCCTAGTCGTTTATTCATTTTAGCTTCTGAGGCATTATCGTTTGATTGCTGACCCTAAAAATTCTGCGCTACGGGTCTTATTGACAGTTTTTTATTACATTATGTTTAGCTGATCCCATAGTTCATCAATACGTTGTTTAACTGATTCAGTCATCACAATGGGTTTTCCCCATTCTCGGTTTGTTTCACCAGGCCATTTGTTGGTGGCATCCATCCCTACTTTAGAACCTAAACCAGAAATTGGCGATGCAAAGTCAAGGTAATCGATGGGGGTATGATCAACAAATGTCATATCTCGCTGAGGGTCCATCCGGGTTGTCATTGCCCATATAACATCTTGCCAGTTTCGAGCATCAATATCATCATCAGTAACAATGACAAATTTGGTATACATAAATTGTCGTAGGAATGACCAGACACCTAACATAATTCTTTTGGCATGACCTGGATATTGTTTTTTGATGGTCACAACTGCTAGACGATATGAACAGCCTTCAGGCGGTAAATAAAAGTCAACAATTTCTGGAAACTGTTTTTGTAATATAGGTACAAAAACTTCGTTAAGTGCAACGCCTAAAATTGCGGGCTCATCTGGGGGCCTGCCGGTATAGGTGCTATGGTAAATGGGATTTGTACGGTGGGTTATACACTCTACGGTAAAAACAGGAAAGTTATCAACTTCATTATAGTAGCCTGTATGGTCACCATAGGGGCCTTCAGGGGCAAACTCATCTGGGTAAATAAAACCTTCTAGCACAATTTCTGCGCTAGCGGGAACTTGTAAGTCAGAGGTATGGCATTTTACAAGCTCAGTTTTACTGCCTCGAAGTAAGCCAGCAAATGCATATTCACTCAAAGTATCAGGAACTGGAGTGACTGCCCCTAAAATGGTTGCTGGGTCAGCACCAAGGGCAATTGCAACTGGAAAAGGTTTTCCTGGGTTAACACTTTGCCACTCTTGGTAATCAATAGCACCGCCTCGATGTGATAACCAGCGCATAATGAGTTTATTACGCCCTAGCAGCTGCATTCGATAAATGCCTAAATTATAGCGAGGCTTATGTGGACCTTGGGTAATCACCAGGGGCCAGGTTACTAAAGGGGCAACATCGCCTGGCCAGCATGTTTGAATAGGTAATGAGGTGAGATCAACATCAGATGCTTTAAAAATTTCCTGTTGGCAAGGTGCATTTCGAACCTGCTTTGGACTCATATTCATGACTTGCTTGAAGATGGGTAATTTTTCCCAAGCATCTTTCATTCCCTTGGGAGGTTCAGGCTCCTTCAAGTAAGCCAACAGTTGACCTATTTCTCGTAAATGGGAAACAGACTCTGCTCCCATTCCATAAGCAACCCGTTCAGGTGTGCCAAACAGATTCGCTAATAAAGGGATTGAAGACCCCTTTGGTGATTCAAACAAAAGGGCAGGGCCCTGTCGTCGTAAAGTCCGATCAGCAATTTCGGTGATTTCTAAATAGGGATCAATAGGGGTCTTAATACGCTTGAGTTCACCCTTTTTTTCCAACTGTTTGATAAAGTCGCGTAAATCTTTGTATTTCATCGGAGTCCAAAATGCCTCATTCAGACCAGCATTATAGCTAGCCATGAATTATGACAAAAGGGACGGTTTGTAAGGGAATTATTTATGTGTACCCAATACGCTAAATTGAGCGCAACTTATTGGGTTAATAATGACCACTAGCCAAACAATAAAGCACCAGTGATTTTATATTTTTAGCCCATAACCACCTACTGAAGCAGCAGATGGTTATGATTGATTGGAGGTTCAATACACATACTGAAGAGTATTTATTTCCTCTTCATGGATTGGAAGAACTCTTCGTTTGTTCTTGTGTCTTTCATTCGGTCAGCGAGGAATTCAATGGCAGCAATTTCATCCATTGGGTGAAGTATTTTCCGTAGAATCCACATACGCTGTAACTCTTCTTCCGTGGTGAGTAAGTCTTCTCGACGAGTACCTGAGCGAGTAATGTTAATCGCAGGGAACACACGTTTTTCTGCAATACGTCGGTCAAGATGCAGTTCCATATTACCCGTACCTTTAAATTCCTCGTAAATAACTTCGTCCATTTTAGAACCAGTATCTACCAAGGCTGTAGCGATAATAGTTAAACTGCCGCCTTCTTCAATATTCCGTGCTGCACCAAAGAACCGCTTTGGTCTTTCTAGTGCATGAGCATCAACACCACCGGTGAGTACTTTTCCTGATGAGGGAATCACAGTGTTGTAAGCTCGAGCCAAACGAGTGATGGAGTCTAAAAGAATGACAACATCCTTTTTATGTTCCACGAGTCGTTTTGCTTTTTCGATAACCATTTCTGCCACTTGAACGTGACGAGAAGGAGGTTCATCGAAGGTGCTTGCTACCACTTCGCCTCGTACAGAACGAGCCATTTCTGTGACTTCCTCTGGACGTTCGTCAATGAGAAGTACAATAAGGTGGCATTCTGGGTTATTACGTGAAATGTTGGACGCAATATTTTGTAGCATTAATGTTTTACCCGCTTTTGGCGGAGAAACAATTAAGCCACGTTGCCCTTTCCCGAAAGGGGCGACTAAGTCAATAATACGCGCTGTTAAATCTTCAGTGGAGCCATTACCAGCTTCCATTAACAGGCGTTCTTGGGGAAATAAAGGCGTTAAATTTTCAAATAATATTTTATTTTTTGCATTTTCAGGCTTGCCAAAGTTAATTTCATTAACTTTTAGCAGTGCAAAATAGCGTTCACCATCTTTAGGGGGGCGTATCTTGCCTGCAATCGTATCGCCTGTACGTAGATTGAAGCGGCGAATTTGGCTAGGAGATACATAAATATCATCAGGGCCTGCCAAGTAAGAACTGTCCGCAGAGCGCAGAAAGCCAAAGCCATCCTGTAATATTTCAAGTACACCATCGCCATAAATATCTTCACCACTGCGGGCATGACGCTTCAGTATTGAAAAAATTACATCCTGTTTCCGGGATCTGGCTAAGTTGTCTAGTCCCATTTGGCTTGCAATTTCCAGCAATTCTGGGACGGGTTTTTGCTTTAATTCGGTAAGATTCATAGCGGGTTATATGAAATAACAATGAAAGGTATACTAAGTTGCTGTAGTGATAGCAGAAACCAAGGTATGTGTTTGGTAATTACTAATTCGGTAAGTATTGTTTGAATCGAGTATTCTATATTTCGTTTGTACAATTATTTTGTACAGTTCGTTTTTCGATCGCACTATTGCTTGTAAATTAGTTTTTGTAAAGTAATTTATGTTTTTGAAGTTCTATCTTTTCAGTATTTCTTTGTTTTACAACAAAATATCAGCTTCTGCAGTTAACTAACGTAACTAAATTACAGCACAACTTAATTACAGATTACAGTATAACAATAGATAGCGTATTACGAGAAAATCTCAATTACAAGTAACACATGAGGTTGGTATTTCTTGTTTAGAGACTGTTTACTTCGATACAGCTGACTTATCAATACCTTAAAGGGTAGTCCTACAAGGAACCAACAGCTGAATTACTGTAATAAGAATAGCTTCCTGCACTCAATTAGGCTAGTTTGCATAATCTATCACTGATAATAGATTCAGTCTACTACTAAGTCCAGAAAAAAATAGGAATATGCAATAAACGTTGTATGAGTCACTATTAATAGCTGTTTGTATGGGGCTTTTTGGGATACAGTGCAGGCTATGCTGCACTGATTTGACAAGAAACATCACACCATTAGATGTTGCTATCAAGAAAAGCAGTTAGCTGAGATTTAGATAAAGCCCCTACTTTTGTTGCTTCAACATTACCATTTTTGAAAAGCATCAACGTAGGTATACCGCGTACGCCGTACTTAGGTGGTGTTTTTTCGTTCTTGTCAATATCCATCTTACAAATAGTCAGCTTACCTGCATACTCTTCCGCAATAGCATCTAATACAGGAGCAATCATTTTACAGGGACCGCACCACTCAGCCCAATAGTCAACCAGTACAGGTCCTTCAGCGTTGAGGACATCCTGGTCAAATGAGTCGTCAGTTACATGCTTGATATGTTCGCTCATGTCGCAGTTTCTCCAAGATATATTCCAAAAAGAAAATGGGGCCTATGATAGCACTCTGTTCCTTAAGCAAACAATTCGCTAAGATGACCCATTAAATTGCAGTAATATGATACTGACTTGTTGTTATTTGTTATTAATTTGTCGTACTTGTTATTGACTTGGTGAATTTTAGACACTCACCCAGATAATAACAAAAATTAGCCAATTTGGACTGCTGATGACCGATAGCATATCCCGCTCCGAACATAATGACCAGTCCCTGATCGCAGCAATTGATCTAGGTTCAAACAGTTTTCACATGATTGTTGCGAGGCAGGAAGGTGATGAAATAAGGCCCATTGAGCGTTTGGGTGAAAAAGTTCAGTTAGCAGCAGGGTTGGATGATCATGGCGTACTTAGTTCAGATGCTATAGATCGAGGCTTAGCATGTTTAAGCCGGTTTGCACAATATGTCAGAGGATTACCTGCGCACAGAATACGAGTAGTTGGTACCAATGCACTCCGCATGGCGACGAATGCTGAAGAATTTCTCTCGGCTGCGGAGAAAGTGTTGGGCCATGCTGTTGATGTTATTGCGGGCCGGGAAGAAGCACGGTTAATTTTTCAAGGCGTTGCTCATACTGTGGCGGGCCAAGATGAAGCACGCTTAGTGGTCGACATTGGTGGAGGAAGTACAGAGTTTGCTATAGGGCAAGGATTTAATACGACACTCTTAGAAAGTCTTCACATGGGATGTGTGGTATACACTAAACGTTTTTTTCCTCAAGGTGTCATTAGCGCCCAAAATTTCCAGGCTGCATATTATGCGGCTCGATTGGAGCTACTTAATATAATAGAAGACTGTCAGCAAACAGACTGGTCCGTAGCAATCGGCTCATCAGGAACGGTAAAGTCGATTGCCTTTGTTTTGCAAGGGTTAGGCATGACTGGCTCAGGTATTACATTAGAAGGGCTAGAACATCTTCGGCGACAGGTAATCGCTGTAGGCTGTGTAGATAAACTCAACTTACCAGGACTTAAGCCTGATCGTGTTGGGATTTTCCCGGCAGGACTGGCCATCTTGATGGCTGTGTTTGAAGCATTTCAAATCCCCAGGATGGCATACTCCGATGGTGCCTTAAGAGAAGGGCTTTTGTATGACATGTTGGGACGCTTTCATCATGTGGATGTACGTAATCGCACAGTCCAGGCGTTAATGCGGCGTTATCATGTGGATACCAAGCATGCCAAGCGTGTGAGTAAGCATGCGATTAAATGCTTTGACCAAGTAGATAACGTGTGGCTCTTAGAACAGGAAGATAGACAACTGCTTGGCTGGGCCGCCCAGTTACATGAAATTGGCCTGGATATTTCCCATGCGCAATTTCATAAGCATGGTGCTTATATACTAAAGCATGCTGACCTGTTGGGTTTTTCGCGAGATGACCAGCTACGTTTAGCAATGTTAGTTCGCTGTCATCGGCGAGCACTGCCTGAAGACGCGTTTGTTGATTTTGTACCGGGTGTAGCAGCTCGTATGTTTAAGCTTGTTATTTTGTTAAGGATTGCCATTTTACTCAACCATGTTCGGGATGATGAGCTATTGCCAGAGTATCATTTGGAAACCACAACTTCTGGCACGGGATTAAGCTTAACTTTGGGAGCAGGGTGGTTGTCTGAGCATCCTTTAACGCAGGCGGATTTTGAGCAAGAACAGCTGTATCTTGCAAAAGCGGGTTTTAGCTTTTCTGTTGCATAGACAGATTAATTGCAACTTTCAAAAAGATTTTAAAAAGAGTGGCGCTGTCTTCGAAAACAGAAGTCTTATCACTTTAGATTTTTTTCTAATAATGTTTAGTTCAACGTGCACGTCTGAAAAATAGTTCATTTGACGTGCACTTTAGGTAGAGGGTTTAAGGTATTAGCGGCTCAAGATGATTGAGCGCTAACGTGCTAACTTCTCTAATAATATTAGCTGAGCATTTCTTTCAGTTTCACCTTCAGGTGGATGATTTTGGATATAGCCGCCATCCGTTTGAAGTTCCCAGCTCATACAATTATCACTTAAGTAGATGTCCAGTTCTTTTTTAATACGTAAGGCTAGTTTGGGATTCTCAACTGGGAAGGCTGTTTCTACCCTGCGATCTAAATTACGTTCCATGCAGTCAGCACTGGAACAAAATACCCGAGGGTTGTTGTCATTACAAAAGTAATAGACGCGGGTGTGTTCAAGAAAACGGCCCACAATAGAACGAACACGAATATTTTCAGATAGCCCTTTAATGCCTGGACGCAAGCAGCAGGTACCACGCACAATTAAATCTATTTCCACGCCTGCCTGGGCTGCACGATAAAGTGCTTTAATAACTTTTGCTTCCGTCATGGAATTGACTTTAATGATAATTTTGGCGGGCTTACCCTCTTTTGCATTATGAGCTTCATTATAAATCAATTCGAGTATGGTTTTTTTAAGGGTAAAAGGCGCATGCAGTAGTTTTTTAACTTGCACTGCTTTACCCATACCTGTGAGCTGCTGGAATAGTTGATGTACATCTTCAGTTAGTACTTTGTTACAGGTCAGAAAACTGTAGTCTGTATAAATTCGCGCATTGACAGCATGATAGTTACCTGTCCCCAAATGCACATAACGCTGCATTGTTTTACCTTCACGGCGAATAATCAATGCCATTTTGGCATGGGTTTTATAGCCAACTACACCATAGACAATGACTGCACCTGCTTCTTGAAGCCGACTGGCTAACTGGAGGTTATCTTCTTCATCAAACCGCGCACGAATTTCTATGACCGCAACCACTTCTTTACCATTTCTGGCAGCATCAACCATGGCACTGACAATTTCTGAGTTGGCTCCTGTACGATATAACGTTTGTTTTATCGCTAATACACTAGGGTCTTTTGCCGCTTGGCGTAAAACATCGACAACGGGGGTGAAGGACTCAAAGGGGTGTAATAGTAATATGTCATTTTTTTTGATAGCACCCAGTAAGTCTTCATTTTTAACCAGGGCTTTTGGAAAGCCTGGACTAAAAGGTTCATACTGTAAGCTTGAGTGATCTTCACTATTACAAACACTCATTAGACGTCCTAAGTTGACGGGTCCATCAACCTGGTAAAGCTCCTGTTCTGTCAGGTTAAATTGTTTCAATAGAAAATTGATTAAAGGTTGTGGACAATTAGCGACAACCTCTAACCGGACCGCATCACCATAGCGTCTGGACCATAGTTCCCCTTGCAGTGCTCTTGCGAGGTCTTCGACTTCTTCAGAGTCAAGTGTGAGGTCACTATTACGTGTTAAACGGAATTGATAGCAGCCTTTTACCGTCATGCCAGGGAAAAGGTCTTCAACATGACTATGAATCATTGAAGATAGAAAGACATAACATTCTTTGCCATTACTCAGATCTTCAGGCAATTTGATGAGCCTTGGCAGTGATCGCGGGGCAGGAATAATTGCCATGCCTGTTTCACGACCAAAGGCATCTTTACCTTCTAAAGAAACGATAAAGTTCAGTATTTTGTTCGCTAACCGAGGGAATGGGTGTGCGGGGTCCAGTCCGATGGGACTTATAACAGGTAAAATTTGTTGGTAGAAGTAATCTTTTATCCATTCCGCTTGCTTAGGCGTGAATTGAGTTCTTCTCAAAAAACAGA
Source organism: Zooshikella sp. RANM57 (assembly GCF_050749885.1). NCBI lineage: Bacteria > Pseudomonadati > Pseudomonadota > Gammaproteobacteria > Oceanospirillales > Zooshikellaceae > Zooshikella > Zooshikella sp. RANM57. The sequence goes on from NZ_JBOIUB010000013.1 coordinate 54,188, forward strand.
TGTTTTGTTCTTCTAACTTAGGCAGTAATACATCATTTAAAATTTGGTATTGTTTATTAACTAACTCATGGGTTTTTTGGGCAATTTCAGTTAATACTTGTTGGGGTTGTTTTCCATCTAGCCCTGATTTTTCTCGAGCGAAATTGATTTGCTGTTTTAAGCCGGCAACACGAATTTCGAAAAATTCGTCCATATTACTGCCAAAAATCAGCAGAAATCTTAATCGCTCAAGTAGAGGGTAAGATTCATTTAAGGACTGCTCTAGCACCCGAGCATTAAATTCGAGATGGCTAAGCTCTCTGTTAATATAATAGTCGGGGTTTGATAAGTCCGTGATTTTGCTCGGCTCTTCAACTGTTTCGTTGGCAGCCTCTTGAATTTCTTGACTGGCAGACAAGTTCATAATACTCCTTGCTAAGCAGTACGGACCAGATAGTGAATGGCCTGATTAATATTCATTATAGCGTCTGTAAACTTGTGTCGTTACGTGATACAACAACCCCAATGTCAAAGCATCCCTACGTAAAACATTATTTATTGGTGGTTGTCATGTAAGTGTTTGATGATGCTTACTATACCCTTAGCGCGAAGGACTTGATAGCAGGTTATTAAGTATATGCTGTTTATCCGTTGTACTTATGGGCACCTCTAAAAATGCACTTTTTCAGTGAAAGCTGTGTTAGCGCTGTACTCGGATCCTCATGTATTTCTTATACACTGCGGTCCTCCGTGCAGTGCTTCCTTGCTCTCACAAAAAAATTACTATTTTTAGAGGTGCCCTTATAATAGTGCTTCATAAAGGTTGGCTTAGGGTATAGCTAAATAAAAAAGATAAATGGGGTTTGCTTAGGCTGAATGAATGAGTTCGGCGGCTTCTTTGGCAAAGTAGGTGAAAATAGCATCTGCACCTGCTCGTTTCATTGCAATCAGACTTTCTAGCATGACACCATTATTATCCAACCAGCCATTAGCCACAGCAGCTTTATGCATGGCGTACTCCCCGCTCACCTGATAGACAAAAACGGGTACTTGAAGTTCCTTTTTAACCCGATGAACAATATCCAAATAAGGCATACCAGGCTTGACCATCACAACATCTGCACCTTCTTGTAAGTCAAGTGCGACCTCTTGAAGGGCTTCATCGCTATTTGCAGGGTCCATTTGATAGGTGAATTTATTACCTTTACCTAATGTTGTATTGGAGCCAACCGCATCCCGAAAAGGACCATAGTAGGCTGATGCATATTTTGCAGAGTAAGCCATTATGCGTGTATTAATAAAACCTTCAGCTTCCAGGGCTTGTCGTATAATTCCAATACGTCCATCCATCATATCAGAAGGTGCAACCATATCCGCACCTGCTCTAGCTTGTGCTAGTGCTTGTTTTACCAATACGTCTACAGTAATGTCATTTAATACATAACCAGACTCATCAATAATACCGTCTTGCCCATGTGTTGTATAAGGATCAAGAGCTACATCAGTTATGATGCCTAACTCAGGGAATGCATTTTTGACAGTATTTATTGCTCGTTGCATCAACCCATCAGGATCATAGGCTGCTTTTGCATCGGCTGATTTTACCGCAGCATCAGGTGCAGGAAATAGGGCAATAGCAGGAATTCCCAATTCAACAAGTGTTTTGCATTCGATGACGAGTTGATCAATGCTTAGACGTTCGATGTCTGGCATAGAGGGGATAGGCTCACGTTGTTGCGAACCTTCGGTAACAAAAATAGGATACACCAAATCATTTGTGGATAAGCTATGCTCACGCATTAAACGGCGGGAAAAAGAATCGTAGCGCATTCTGCGCATGCGTGTCACAGGAAACTGGCGAACAACAAACTGCTTGGACATATGCAAGCTCTCCCTTTCACGGTGTATAAAACGAGCGGCCTAGTATATACCTATTTTACTATGGACCACAGTGGCAGGTTTTCGTTAGACAATTTACTCGGTGAGTTGCATAAAAAATACGCATGAATTAGGTACGGAAAATGTGTCAATAAATCATTCGGTATAACCGGTGTGTTTGATCAAAACTTCATTTTTTATCTCTGATATTTTGCCTAAATATAACTCAATAATCGTATATTTTCCGTCAAAATGGTAAAGGTTTTAAATGGGCTACTATAGAGCGCCAGTTTATTTGAGTTGTCTTTAAAATTAAATAAAAGTGTCACTTTTTGTGTGCCTAGTGTAGCAGGGTGAAAATGGGTTATGATCTGTATGCAAATTAATTATTATTACATTGTGTATTAGCATATGAGGAATTTTATGTCTGTATTACTGAGGAAGTTTTTCTGGGTGTTTTTTTTATCACTTTTCAGTTTGTGCTCAATGTATGCCAGTGCCGCAGGAAATATTGAGGCAGGTAAAAATAAGGCAAAAATATGTACGGCCTGCCATGGTGAGGATGGCCACGCTAAAATTCCTATCTATCCACATTTAGCGGGTCAAAATGCTGCATATTTGGAAAGTGCGTTAAAGGCGTACCGTACAAAACAGCGACAAGGAGGGCAAGCTGTTGTTATGCACGCTCAAGCGGCAAATTTAAGTGACCAAGATATTGCTGATTTGGCTGCATTTTATAATAGTTTAAAATAAGCAATATCTATATTACTTAAGGGTACTTCTAAAAATGCACTTTTTTTAGAGGTACCCTTAACTAGATGTAAACGTTATGGTTATTAGATATCCCCTAAAGCGTGTTGTCGATATTGAATGACTCTAGGGTCCATTACCATGCGCCAGAGTGGGGGTATTAATGCAAGTAACATCATTGCGCCATAACTTGAAGGCAACTGTGGGCTTTCATCAAAATGCCGTAATATTTGGTAACGCCTGGCTGGGTGGGCATGATGATCTGAGTGACGTTGTAAATTGAAAAGTCCTGCATTTGAGAATATTTCACTGGCATTCCAAGAGTGTATTGGGCTGACGCGTTCGTAACGACCATCAGACAACTGCTTGCGGACTAAGCCATAATGTTCAACATAATTCACTATTTCTAGCGAAAGGATGGCACAAATTGAGCTGATCCAGATAAACATCAAACCTTGCCATCCTGCCCACAAAGCAAAGCTTATCCACAGTATCATAGTCCCTGCACTCCACCAAAGTAATTCATTTTGCCAATGCCAAAATGGCAGTTTCTTCTTGTTTAAACGAATAGCTTCTAATTTAAACCCTTGAATAATATTTCTGATTATGGCTTGAGGTAGGAATAAATAGATCGACTGACCAAGTTTTGCAGTAGAGGCGTCTTTGGGGGTTGCAACATTAACATGATGGCCTCTAACATGTTCTACTTTAAACGTTGCATAACCAATTAGCATTAGCATAAATCCACCCAGTAATCGTTCATGCTTGGTATTACGGTGTACAAGTTCATGAGAAATATTGATAGCGCCAGCAAAGACCAGAAATCCTGTACTAAATGACAATGCTAATGTTGAAGTCCAAACTTCGAATTTTGCACTGTAAAATCCTAAAGCTAAGTAGCACAGTTGAATACAGCTATATCCGCAAATAATAAACTTATAGCGATAATCATTTAGCAGCTGTTGTTCTTGTTGAGGAGTAGGATTTTGTTTGCTACAGCCAAGAGCAAAATCAACAGCAGGAAACAATAGATAGAAAAGTAAAAACAATAAATTCCATGTGCCACCAAGAAACCAACCAATTAAAGGAATTGTTGAAACTAGATAGGCTAAAAGAAAGCAGTAGGGGGATAACATTTAAACTGTCCTTATTATATGGTGTTATGAACAAAGTTATTTATTTTTATTAATAATTCCTTTTTCAATAACTGAATCTTTAGAGGTATAAGCCTGAATTCAGTGTCATATCATAAAATTGTCAGACAATATTGAGTTTAGCAGTTAATTATAGACAAGGCGTTGTTTGGTTCATGGATGATTTATTTCACTATGCTGCACAAAAACTCAGTCTTTGGCATTTGCTCCGTTTAGTGAAAATGATATAAGCAGTTAATGTATATGCTCTCATTTGTGGAAAAGTGCAAAAAATAGGCTATTAATGAAAACGCTTCCATTTTCTTTAGAACAGTTACAGCAGGGCATTAGGCCTTTATTGCTGGATGCTCCTACCCAACCAACAGCAAACGAACAGGCTTACTTTAGCTATTATGGAATTGATTTCGCTCAGGAATTATCCGATGTAGAACATTTTTTTGGTTGGTTGGAATCAACGCCTTACATGATTGCTTGTCATATCTATAAACAGTCAAACTCAAAAGGCACTTTTTATTTACTGCATGGTTATTATGACCATATAGGTTTATATAGGCATGTGATTAAGTTTTTGCTTCAGCTCGGTTTTAATGTTTTTGCGTTTGATTTACCTGGACATGGCTTGTCTACAGGGTCAAGAGCATCGATTCAAATGTTTTCAGAGTATGAAAGTGCGCTTTCAACATGTTTGCAGTTCGCTGAAAATAAACTACCTAAACCATGGCATATCATTGGGCAAAGTACTGGTGGTGCAGTGATTATTGATTACCTGCAGCGTAATCAATTTGATGTAGTGACCAGTCCTTTTCAATATATTGTTTTATTAGCACCGCTTGTTAGGCCAAGAGCTTGGCGGCAGTCGTTGTGTGCTTATTTCTTACTTAAGCCTTTTATTCGACAGCTTAAAAGACGTTTCACGGCTAACTCAACAGATCTGTCATTTGTAGAATTTATTCGCCATGAAGATCCTTTACAGCCTATAAACTTGTCTGTTGATTGGGTCGGTGCACTCCATCACTGGATTAAGGAAATCGAAGGCAGTGATAAAAGTTCACTTTCTCCTGTTATTATTCAGGGGGAACAAGATTCAACGGTAGATTGGCAACATAACTTAAAAGTACTGGATAAAATTTTTACGCAACCGAAAAAACTCATACTCCCATCGGCAAAGCATCACTTAGTCAATGAAAGTGAAACCATTCGGCAACGATACTTTAAGTTTTTGCGGGAGCACCTTTGTCCAAAACCAGCATAATGACCTTCAAACACACCGTGAATCCTGCTTTGTAAGCTTGTTTGCTGCATCCTTGTGGCAAACAGTTCAATACGCATTATCTGGCTTTTGTCTGCGTTCTTAAGTCGCGTTAACTATGCTCTGTCTTACGATAAACCTTTGATTATGGGTATAAGTTAACGAAGAAATAATGGATGTACACTAGAGTCGATTTCTGTTGAGGTTAAACTAAACTTAATTTTGACTGATATTATTTTGTTTGCCGCTAAGGATTAGTGACAGATTGAACGTATGGATTATCCATTAGAGAGTAAATATGACAGGAATAAGTCAAACGAATAACAGTAATCAACGCCACTTAGGACAGGATTTATTGCTATTCCGATTATGTGGTAAACAGCGGTATGGAATCAATGTCTTAAAAATAAAAGAAATTATACCTACACAAAAACTAACCCAGCTTCCTCATGCACATCCTGCAATTGTTGGTATCGCAAAACTAAGAGGCTCTCCTCTCAGTGTAATTGACTTGGCCCAAGCTATTGGACTGGCACCACTGCGTGATGCTAAAGGCAAAATAAATATAATTATTGCAGAATTTAATCGAACCATGCAGGGTTTTTTAGTGGGAGAGGTAGAGCGCATTGTTAGTTTAGGCTGGCAAGATATTTTGCCACCCCCCAAAGCTACTGGGAAAGGCAGCTATGTCACGGGGGTTGCCTCACTTGATAAGGATATGGTTGAAATTATCGATGTCGAAAAAGTACTTAATGAGGTTGTGCCAGAGCATTTAGGAAATTCGACACTGAATTTACAACTATTGCCAGAGCAGGTTGCGGTGTTACAAGACAAATTAATAATGGTTGTAGATGATTCAAGTATGGCCAGAAAGCAAGTGTGTCAAACGTTGGATAACCTTCCGGTTAAGTATGTTGTTTCAAATGATGGTAAAGAAGCGCTGGATTTATTACGCGATTTACATCAACAGGGTAAACATGTGGATATGATTATTTCAGACATTGAAATGCCTGAAATGGATGGGTATACGTTAACGCGAGAGATACGCAAAGATCAGGATTTATCTTCAACGTATATTTTATTACATACATCATTATCCAGTAATATTACTTCTGCTGCGGCTGATGCTAGTGGGGCTGATGCGGCTTTAACCAAGTTTGTCAGTGAAGAGTTGTCATCCATTGTGGTGAAAGCATTGGAATCACCTTAGTTATACCCTTCGTTTGGGGATATTGATAATATGGATAATTTTTGGAAAAAATATAAACAAAAAAGCCAATATGAAATTGGCTTTTAATAAGGAGAAACGCATCATTATTATTATAATGGGTTAGTAGTCAGCGTCCTTACTTGTCACTAACTAGACGAGGGAGATTTAGTTTTTAGAAATTATACTTCAGTGATAGTATTGTACCATTTTGATATGTAGGAGAACCTAAATAATCATCAGCATAGCGGTATTGAACACCGACATCAAAGTGATTATTGACATGCCACCAACCAGAAATTGCGCCATTATAACCGGAGGTATTGGGTGAACCATCATGACTACCCATATAGTCATCTTCCCGCATAAAGTCGTACTCGTGCCATTGTGCTACGGTAAAGTTTTGACCTAGTGCAGAGAAGTCTTTACCCCAAACAACACCTAGCTGATAACCATTATGACCATTAAATGAGCCAAACTCATCACCTTGGAAAGTATGATGGATAGCTGCATGGGCTTTTAGCCATAAGCCATTGGAAAAATTAAAGCTTTTGCCAATACCTAAAAATGTATTGGTTTCATCGAAGCCTTTTGTTCTGAAATCAGAAACCTGACCAAATAAATGCCAGCCCTGATCACCGAGGAAGTAACGCACATTGCCTTTACCAAAGAAGCGGTATTTATCTGAGTCTTTATCCCACTCCTCGAAGTCATAAAAGCCATAAACCTCACCCCAGTTGAAGCCGGCACCGCCTTCTATTTCAAGGTAGGAGAAGTCTTCTTTTGTTCTGCCTGTTTTGACTTCAGTATCCGCATCCCACTCAAGGTAGTTGACACTGACATTGCCAAAGCTATAAGTCATTTCTGCATGAGCAGAAAGTGTAATGAGTGAAGCCATCACTAACGTTGTAGGAAGTATAATTTTTTGCATAACTACTACTCTTGGCATGTGTGACTGCAAGAACGCATATGCCATTGGCTTATCCCTTGGCTGACTGTCGCACAGGGGATGTATGCTTTCTTAACATGTAGGTTTTTTTATAATGTTTGCACCTAATACTTGAACCCAGAGCAACTATTTTTTTTATCAATAGCATTTAAAGTCTGTTACTTTGCCATTGTTAATGACAAAGTAACAGGAGGTACTGCTTTGTTTACGTTACTTTGGGTATCATTTACTGCTTATTTCTAACGTTCCACGTTGCCTATAACATGCTTTATTTGTACTCAACCATTATCCTTTTTAATTGAGTTCATTTTAAAACCTGTTATAGGGTCTTACTACGTAAACCCTTTGTGATGAATTTTTACCCTTCACTATGGTTATATATTCTCACTGAGGGAATACGTTGTTTGGTAAAAACCAAACAAGTAATGAGTAATAAGTAGTTAACCTCTCTTCTGCGGGATAGATTCTAACATGAAAAAAAGATGACAATAAAACAACTAATTCATTTTATTTTATTTTATTTGCGTGAAGTCAAAAATTCATGTCGGGAAAGTCTGTGAGTGATGAAATTTACTTTAAATAAAGTCGGAAAAAGCAGTTTTTATACGACGTTATCGATTTATTTAAATGAGAATGGTTGTGTTTTTTATGGAAGTAATATTAATTAATTTTGCGTTATTTTTTTATTGAAATTATATATTTTTTGGTAAACTTACATAGCACAATGGGTTGAGCACTTTGGTGCAGATATCGTTAAGGTCCATGAAGCATCTAATGAGTAAGGTACTTGTACAGGTAAACTAGGCATAATATTGTAATAAAAAAAAATTTACATGCTTTGGATTTGGATGATTGTATATTTCAGGTGAGTGTACCCTGATAAATTTGATCTGGTTAACATAATTCGTAAAACGTATTTTATTAGGACTTTCTAATTTTATGAATGCAAAAGCTATCTTGACTAAAAGCTAGCGGTTGTATGGTTGTTGTTTAACTGATACTTCGACTTAAAGTACTTCCAACAGCAAAACAAGGAGAGAAAATGAAACGTGTTGCAGTTATTTTGTCTGGATGTGGTGTTTTTGATGGAGCTGAAATTTATGAGTCGGTATTAACTTTGTTGCACCTTGATAAAGCTAATGTACATTACCAGTGTTTTGCGCCTGATATCCCTCAACAACATGTGATTAACCATTTATCTGGAGAAGTGGTTGAGGGCGAAACAAGGCAGGTGCTGGTTGAAGCTGCCCGAATTGCTCGAGGGGATATAAAAAGTTTGTCTGCGCTTAGAGAAGGAGATTTTGATGCATTAATTTTTCCTGGCGGATTTGGTGCTGCAAAGAACTTATGTTCATTTGCAACTGAGGGACAGGCTATGCAAGTACAGCCTGAAGTACTTGAAGTCTGTCAACGGTTTGCTAAAGCGACAAAACCTGTTGGCTTGATCTGCATTGCCCCGGTATTAGCAGCCAAAATTTATGGCGATAAAGTAAAGTGTACGATTGGTCACGATACAGCAACAGCCGAAGCGATCAATGCCATGGGCGCACAGCATGTGCCTTGTAATGTAGACGATGTTGTCATTGATGAACAACATAAACTAGTCACAACACCAGCTTATATGCTTGCGCAGCGAATAAATGAAGCCTCAGCAGGGATAGAAAAGTTGGTACATGCTGTTCTGGCGTTATGTTAGAGGGTATTATCCTATAACCAAGGATATGGGGATAAGTTAGGGTATGTCGTATTTCAAGATACTGATATGCCCTTGATCTCAGCGGATATCCAGGTCTACTACTTTTAACGCTTTCAAGGGTGGGAAGCAGTGAAGCATAGTACAAAAGATGTTGAAGAGTTTTTACCTGAAATAAAAGCTGCAGTGATGTCATTTTTTGACAAGGTTCCATTCAATAAATTTTTAGGGATGAAGATTACTCGTGTTGAAGCTAATTGTGTTGAAATGCATTTACCAATGAAAGAAGAGCTTATAGGTAATTACTTTATGGGGATATTGCATGGTGGCGTTATTTCGGCAATGCTGGACGTTACTGGAGGCGCTATGGCTTTGGTGGGTGCTTTCCGTAAATTAGAGCATTTGAGCTTAGAAGAGCGTATTAAGCGTCTATCAAAAATTAGCACCATAGATTTACGTGTAGACTACTTGCGTCCAGGTCGAGGTAATGCCTTTTATGTGGTTGCTACATTGTTGCGTTCAGGTAATAAAGTCGCTGTAACGCGTTCAGAGTTTTATAACGATCAACATGAGCTTTGTGCTGTTGGAACGGGCACTTACTTGTGTGGTTGACATAATTTTGGGGCTTATAACCTCCTTCATTAATTAAGAGGTAAAAGCCAGCTTTATGTGCCTTCACTACAGGAGGCGCCAAAAGCAAAGCAGCTGTAGCAGCGATGATGCCCAAGACGAATTTGCTGACTCATGCTTTCATGCAAATTTGCCCCTAAGTCATACTCAGGATCATCATCAACTAAGGTGCAGGCATATACCCGTAGATTCCCTCGTATCTTAACCACCATTTTGCTGAATGCACACATAAAGTGTTGTCGGCTAGTAGGGGAATGATAGGTTCGCATGCAGTGTTCAGTAATGTGAGGCGTTTTTCTGTGAGTAAATGGAGGCGCAAAGTCAGGAAAGGGAATGATAGAAATTGACTGTGGCAGGCCGATGTTATCCAGTAGCTTCCGATACTGATTTGTCACATATTCTGAATTTTCCTCCCTTAATTGTTGGCGAGCAATTGAGACTGGAAACCCTATTTGATGGAGTTCACGGAGCGCCTTAAGTGCCAGTGAAAAAGAGCCTGTTCCTCGGTCTTTATCATGTTGTACAGCGTCTGGATAGTCGATACTAATGCGAAATCGAATTGTATAAGGAGATGAAATTAACGATTTAAGCTGTGGTAAACGTTGTAGAAGAGGCGCTGTACCATTCGTTAATACCAAGCAAGGACGATACTGGCTGGCGAATCGCAAAATTTTTACCATATCCTTTGCGACAAAAGGCTCCCCACCAGTAAATGAAAATTGTTGAACACCTAAGCACAATGCTTCATGTATCCAAGGCTGGATGTCTTCAAGTTTCATGAGTTCTAAGCGATTATCACCAGGTTTAGATCCTTCTAAACAAAAGGGGCAACGGAGATTACAAGCTGTGCCTGTATGAAACCAAAGTTCTTGTAGGGTGTGAGGGGCTATATAACCTCGAGGCTGACCATCAGGCGTTATAAGCCAGTTTACAGAATGTGTTTGTTTTACAGGGATAAGTTGCATGGGATTGAGTGGTGGTTATTGTACTTTTTTAAAATTTATAACGACTGCATTAATGTGTTTCACTTTTCTTTTAGTTTGATAGTTCAGGCTTATGATTACTTATTTATAAATGCAAATGCTTTGCATATTATTGAATAGAGGATATGGATTAACATCACTTAATATTAATGATGTTTTTTCATTTTTAGTATAGGCTTTGTAAATAAAACAGTAATAAAGTAATTTTGTTTAAACTTTTACCAATAGTTTAAGTACATCATGATCATATCTCCAAAGTTGCAAAGTATATTGAATGAGCATATCTCTAATTATTTAGGCTGTGCTTTTGATATAGAATATATTGAGACATTAGTAGGTGGTGATATTAATCAAGCATTCGCTTTACGACAAGGAGATGTAAGCTTTTTTGTAAAAATAAATCACGATGATGAAAATACTAATTTTTTAGCAGAAGCACTGAATTTACAAGTATTAAAAGAAGCTGACTGTTTGAAAGTACCTGCGGTTATAGCCACAGATCATGAAGATGGTTGTAACTATTTATTATTAGAGTATGTTGCTCCTGGCATGGGTAATTGGAGTGAATTTGGTCGTCAGCTTGCGCAGTTGCATAAAACGACAACACGAGTGCATTTTGGTTGGTCACAAAATAACTTTATTGGACGCTCTTTGCAGGTAAATCATTGGCAAACAAATTGGTCAGATTTTTTTGCTGAGCAACGAATTGGTGTTCAATTGGAAATGGCTAATCAACAGGGAGCGGCTCTCTGCGAAGAAATAATTGACGCTATTAAACAGTTGTTAGTGGACCATCAACCAGAAGCAGTATTATTACATGGTGATCTTTGGAGTGGTAATACAGGCTTCACAGCAAACGGTGAGCCTTTTTTCTACGATCCTGCTTGTTATTACGGCGATAGAGAAATAGACATTGCCATGACAGAGTTATTTGGTGGTTTCCCACAAGATTTTTATACTGGTTATAATCAGGTTTTCCCTCTGTCAGAAGATTATGTATTGCGACGTCCCATTTATAATCTTTATCATCTATTGAATCATTATAATTTATTTGGTGGGCATTATTTACATCAGGTGAAGCAATGTATAAAGCAATTGATGTAACAACTTAGCACTTAAATTTGATTTATTGATTATCTAGCGAGCATCCCATGAGACTGCAGTGCCTGCAGTAACACCGGCGGCACATGTACCTGCTGCACCATCCGTATTGAAACGACATTTACGACCAGTTGATTCATATCTTAAAAGCCCATCTCCAGTTTGACCCGCTTTTGGTTTTGCTGTTAAAGAATAACTAGTCCCATCTGCTGCAGCAATTTTTAAATCATAAAACTTATTATCACCATCTAAGGGAGCTTCAGATGGAAAGTTTAACTTACCTGTTCCAGTTCCTAATGCGGTTGGATAGGTATTAGGTGATGCTTCTGTATAAGCGCGTTCCATCGCTTGTGACATTTGCATTAATGCTGCTTGGGCATCTGCACGACGAGTTCTTAAAACATGATTCTGATAGGAAGGGTAAGCAATAGCAGCGATAATAGCTATAATCGCTACAACAATCATAAGCTCTATCAGCGAGAAACCATTTTTTTTATTCATTCATGCTTTCCTTCTATTAAATTACGTAGTCCAATCAGTCAAGAAGCTAGTGAGGAGGAGGAGCCATTTCCTTGGGGAGTTCCCATATCTCATTAATCATCATTTGGCTATTAATACTTTTCATACTGTAGCCTATGGTCATACCGGGTTTTAATGCATGAAGAGTCGCATATTCTTGAGCGAGTAAATGTAGTTTAGCATTTTGCCAAATGGGAAAATGTTGAGCATTTAGGACAAGTTTTCCTTTTCTAGGAAGATACTGATCAACCACTGCTTTGTACTGAAATTCAGCAGGATAATAGTTCGGTAAATCATAAGCAGGCTGGGCTGATGAAGGTTCTTCACTCCATACGGATGGGCTAAATAAAACTATGTAGCTTATTAAGAAAAGTAGGCTTGAAAACAAATAGTTTCGGTATGTTAGAATCCTTGGCATATTAATCACCTTACTCTAGAAAGATTTGTCGCCACGATAAACGACCAGTGGCAGAGTCGCTGGTATCTGTTTTAATGATTTCTATGGACTTATCGCTTAATTGAGTTACCAAGAAATCACCAATGAAGGATGAGTCTGATGGCGTCGCACCTTCAAACCGTGTACCTGACACCACTGTATCAGTCACGGGCACATTATCTTCTGCGTCAAATGAACCATCACTATTAATATCAAAAATAGGGGTGAGGCGTCCGACGCCACCACTGACTGGACTTATAGCTATCTGAAAGCCACCAGGTCCTGAGGTGCAGTATAAATTAGTGCTTGGAATGACTGTGTTGGTAAATAAGATGCCATCTCTGATGAGTAATTGTCGAACTGGACGCTCTCCAGGAAACTCAATATCTGTAGTACTACCTGCGGTTAATACATCAAAGTCAATGTACCAACCCATGACCTTTGTTCCTGTTTCTTTATAAGTCACGAGATTATCTGTGAGAGTGCGGACCACTGTCCCTTCTACAGTACCCGCGATATTAGTAAACGATTGTTCGACTAAGTCACTACGAGGGACTGGGTAGGTGGTACTAGGTTTAAGAGTATCCCAAATACCGTAGAGGCTTTGTATTGCTGTTGAAGAAACATCAGAATTTAGAAACCAGCTACCTGTCCCTGCAATCACAATTAAACCTGTACCATTAGGGTTACGAACAGCGATGGGTTGACCAATTAAGGGCTGGATGCTGCTATCACTATAGGTAGCCGTAAAAAGAATCTGTTGACTCGCACTATCACTCCAATCTGTTGTTGCTGTTGATGTTAAATCAAAGCGGTAAAGATTGCCCTGAAGATCGCCGACATAGATGTAATCAACTGTGCCATTAGAATCGAGATCAATAGCACGAGGAATACCTAAACCATTGGGTGTAGTACCATCGCTGCTTTCTACTTTACCTTTGCCTGTGGATATCTTGATATAGTCAGTGCCTGCAGTCCACACACCATCTAATCCTCCATCGAGAAAGACAACATAGAGCGCAGCGTCTCCATCAGTACTCGTGCTGTTGTAGCCGTTACCAAAAATAGCCGCCCAACGTTTTTCTCCACTGGCATACTCTGTATTGGTCATTGCGATAATGGGGCGACTAAATGATAAGCCGAGGTCACTGTCATCAGCATTGGTAAATTCCCACATCACTTGATTTGAAGCTGATGTTTCTGTGCTGAAGTTACTTGGCTCGGTAATATTTAAGGCAAAGTAACCCTCTCCACCTGCTCCTAGCGCACCAACCAATACAGATGCCCAAGCGGGTGCCCCTCCGTCGGTGACCGCCGTAAAAGCATCGTTGACGCTGACTTTTTCATCAACGTACATTTGATGAACATAATTAGGGTTAGTTAATTCACCCAATTTATCAAATAGAATATCTGGAATGTAGGCAAAAACTTCTTCGCCGGTATTTGCATTTAGTCCATGGAGCATACCGTCATTGGCGCCTACATAAACCATCTCTGTTCGTGTGACTTTACCTTCTGCAAATTCAGAATATAAGCTTCCCGTTGCTGTTGGATAAGGTTCAGAGTCTCGACGAATAAAACTGGGAGGACCAACAAAGGTTGGCGTTGAGTGGATAATATCTCCGAGTCGGCCTGAATCAGAGAAACGCTCACGGAACTGGCCCGTATCAAAATTTTCACCCTCTAATGTTTGACTGCCACGTAAGTAACTCACTCTTTCATCACCAATGACACTATCTCCATCACCATAGCCACTGGGTAGTGAGGTTGGGGCAGGGGACTCTAATGCAGTTTTTTGAGCGGTGGTTAGGCCGCTGTCATAATTAAAGGCGACACCTGTCGCATTAGCTTTATCATAAGTAATGATGACACGCCCATCAGCTGCTATTTTTTCATCCAGTTTTGATGCAGCAGACCAAGTAATTAGGTCGCTGATTGATCCATCCGTATTAATTTTTTGTGCAACGACATCACCATTATCGTAACGTGGATTATAGAAAGCACGAAACAGTAGTGTGTTTGACTCAATATTTTGCGTGTTAAAAGCGACAGCACTGGCTGCACCGGATTCTGCTTGAATCTTTTTGAAAACTTCACTTAATCCTGATGCTAGTTTTTCTGGATCACCAGCACTAAAGTACTCTCCGCGACCATTGTATGCAGCATGCAATAAATCATCGACGATACCTTCATTGGTGTCTGTAGCAGGCCAGGTAAAAGGTGTTGTAAAGTCTGTTGGCATACTTGATATTGAACCTGTGACCCCAAAGCTAACAGTGTACAAGTTCATACGCTGATGCATGCTATCACCTTCAGATAAGGTAGAGCGGTCAGCGTCATTTGTTGTGGCGGGTACATTGTTATCTAATGTTGTTGAAAGATCCCGCTTATAGTAATGCATGGCAACATCGGCCAGCGTATTGGATGCTGAATCAGCAAACGCACCACCATCAAATGCATTCGTCGTATTTGCATCTGCGTTGCCTACAGATGGATCACTACCGTTATAAAATCCATCGGTCATTAATAAGGCATAGTTTTGTTGGCAAGTACCTATCGGGGCTGCTAACAGTGGGCATGTATAAGAACCATCGGCATCAAAAATATTTCCACTTAAACACTCAAAGTATTTTCCTACCAGTTCCAGGTTTTGGCGTATAGGTGTACCGAGTGCGGGCACAGGGGAACCATAAATTTTATCTAATAAAGCTTTTTTATTACCTGAGCTTGAAGATGCATTCATAGAGGCAACTTCAATACTATTATTGCTGTCATTAATGGTGGCAAAACCCACTCGGGCATTGCTCAGCTCATCAATGACAAAGCCTAATGCGCCTTTAGCAACTAAGTCTCTGGAGCGGTAATAACTAAACCAGTTAGCAAAATTTTGCTTGGTTGCAGCATCAGCATTTTTTATATAGAACTCTGTTTGCTCACCGTTATCAAACAAACCATTACTATTACTGTCAGTCCAAGTGTAATAGCGGAAGCCATCAGGTTGACCATCGCCATTGCGGTCTGAAGTATCTCGATCGGTACCGCCATCCCAGTTTGAGTTATGCTGTGTTAAATCGATATATTCTGCAGGGTTGTAAGGGTTATCGGGGGCATTAGTAATATCAATGTTTGTCAGTGGGTCTCCATTACTATCTACACCTGGCCAGGGTTTGTACTCTCGGGTAGGGTCAAAGTAAAGGGCGTTAAAATTACTATTTCTAAAACGCCAGGATTGATCATCCGCAGTATTACAGTCATTGCCGTCGTCGCTATAGGTATTTGAACCAAACTCAACACTGTAGGTATAGCCAAAAAATGTACCACTACTAAAGTTACAATCTGCGGTACCATCATCATTGGAATCACGGTGCTTTACAGGGCCAACGCCCGTATTGGTACCATCACGCTGTTGACCCGTGAAGAGGCCTCCATTGGTTTGGTCGGTGGTCATTACCTCCCAGTCCATGCTACCGGAGTCATCTAATAAAATGACAATATTGGGTTCAGCCCCAATCGAGATTTCCAGTGCATGCTCTGCAATATCAAGGACACCTGCTGTCGCATGGCTTGATACGATGGAAGCTATACATAGGCTTAACCATTTTGTCTGAAAGTTGTGTCTGCTACTCATTGCGACCCTGCCTATTACCAAGAGCGTATTTAGATCCGTTTAGCAAAAGTGGTTTGCAGAATGACTTGTGATCCTGCTGAGGTACCAACACCACGTGCAGTGATTCGGAATACTTCAGTTGCACCTGAACCCGTAGATTCACCAACATTCATTAAATTGAGTTCTTCTTCTTCAGAAGTCACAGAGGTAAAGTGTTCAATAATGTATTTAGGTTGATCCGCTAACCCGGCCATTGTGGTGGAAAGTGTGCGAAGTTTGCTGGATGTACTCCAATCAATGGTTTTCCAGGGTGAGTCTTTAGCCGCTGCTAAAGAATACATACCTTCATCACCGTCATTATTAAAGACACTGAGCGTTACCAATGCATCAACTGTTTCCTCGCCTTCTCTTAAAGCCGCTTCAGCCGCTTGAAATGCTGTATTATGGTCTTTTAAATTAGCACTCATTTTTTCATCTAATGAAGTGGTCATCATGGCATTAATGCCAACAATGGAAAGTAGTAATAAAATGACCAGACTGATGACTAAAACAATACCTTGTTGTTTGTTATAAGCTTTGCGCATGTGCGAAAGGTTTTTTTTATTTAGGTTATATTGTTGCTGGGTTATAGTTTGATGACGTTTTTTTGAGGGAGTATGAAAAGCCTTTTTATGTGTGTCCATGGCGTATTAGACTCCACGATTTCTAATTTTAATGGTGGTATTAAATGTCCGGGTAATAAGGTTGTTGTCTTGACTGACCTCATCAACAGTATTAACACTTAAACTGATATTTACAGCAACAACACGATTCATATCCCCCACGCTGCTGGCTGCAACATAACGGTTGGGTACACCAGAGCTATCTAGATCTTCTCCATATAAGATAGATAGATTTTCTACACCGCGAATTAATTCTTCAGGTACATCCAGGCTTTCTCTTCGCCAGAGGGAGAGCACGGTATTACCCCTACTATTAGGAAATGCAGAGGGGGCAATATAATACACGGCTGTTCTGAATTTATAGACAGATGCATCTTCGTCGTAGGTTGATCCATCATTAGTTAATTCTTTTTGTGCATTGCCTGGTGATTCAGATGTTCCTGAATTATGCACAACGTTATATTCGGTATCATCTACAATCGTGGTAATATTGGTAACTTGAAAAATAGTCGCTTTACTGCAGTCACTCACTAAAATAACTTCACCATCTGCAATAGGTGTTGTGGCTTCTGACTTTAAGTCAGCAGAAGGAAAGGGCATCGCTTGAGTGAGGCTGGCACCATTATCCTCAACACGTCGAATAACAAGAATATCGGATCCTTTCTGTGGGTTTAAATCGGTTACATAGCTTTCTGGAGTTGGTTTCCAGGTTGACCCTGATGCTTCATAGCCTGTCAGCCCAGTACTTAAGTCAAAGATATAATCAGATGTTGAAGGGTTAAGAGTATTTAAATAATTGACATCATTGATACTGGAAAGACAGCCCATATAGCCTGCCATACGAACATCTTCAGAGATGGTATCAAAAGCAAAACGTGCATTATCTTGAAGGGTGGAAAGTCCATTTAGCATACGAAATGTTTGTTGATTACTGTTAAAAATACTGATAATGCCACCCATTAAAAATAACCCTAACAGCATGGCAATCATGAGTTCAATGACAGTGAAGCCTTGCTGTTTTTTCATAATTGTGTCCTCGTTACAAAGCTGGTAATCACAGGAGAACCTTCTGCGTCAAGACGTTCAGTCCAACGGATAGTGATGGTATATTCGGTGCCAGTAACAGTGATATTACCTTGACCACTATTTAATAAGCCTGCAGGTTCTCCAGTACAGTTACTGTCATCGTTATGTCCACCTAAGGAACATTTCCACGTCGCTAAATCATATTGAGCAAGTTGAGCATTGTTGCAATTACTTGAACTGCCTTCGCAACTATCTGCTTTTACAGGTGGTGCATCACTAAAGTCTGTAGCATAGCTACCTGTAGGGTTAGCTCTTATGCGATCAATGATGCTGGAGCTTAAAAATGTTGCGTAACTACGATTTAATGAATCATTATTATTTTTTAAGCTGACGGCCTGTAATCCTGCCATTCCCAGCAAACCAATGGATAAAATAAAGACAGCAACTAATAACTCAATCATCCCTACGCCACGTTGTGCGGCTGACTTAATGAATATATTCATGGTGTGCATCCAGCTCCTTTGATTAAACTTGTACTCCCTGAACGTAATAATTGAATTTGGCGACTACCATTGCCCGAGCTATGGCATAAATTAAGGGTGTCGCTGGTGGTAGTTATAAAACCTCTGGAATTAAATGTATAACTGCCATTATTCCCTACGCTGTTGAGCGTAGCGTTGTTATCTAAGGCTTCGTATTCTCGAATTAGCTCACTATCGGCTACTACAATAATTCGCCAGCCAGGTCCCCATTCATTACTATTATCCGATGCATCTAAAGCTTCCAGTCGGACAGCCTGGCCCCGCTTTATGGCTTCACTGCGTGCAACAGCAATACTGCCCACAAAGCTATTTGAGCCTGCAGCAAGTTGGTTTTCAACAATCAATGATATAAAGCTTGGGTAGGCAATGGTTGTTAAAATAGCGGCAATAGCTAATCCAACCATGACTTCTATTATCGTAAATCCCTTATTTTGCATGGACCTTTGCCCTTTATTTATTATTTATTTTAAAGTTAGACCATTTAGATTTTGCTATGGGCAATTCTGACAAAGTCAAATAATGTTTTGATAAATGGGAAACTATATGAATAAAGCAATTAAAAATGCTCATTCAATAATTTATCGTTCTACTTTTTGGCGTTTGTTTTGCATCTTAGTAGCTTGCCAGGTTTAAATTGAACGAAGTGTAAATTTTTATTAAAAAGCAGCAAAAGAATAATCCTTAAACTATATGTAATAAATAAGACAGATTAATGCAGTGATGGCTGTATCTTGGAATAGTTGTTTATTTTGCTTTCATTGTAATCAGGATTGATGATCTTACCGGATGAACAGGGTCTTCATCATTTCCTGTTAAGGGCAAATTCATGAAAAAGCGTTTGATAATTTTTTGCGATGGTACATGGAACAGTCCTGATCAAGTTGATGAGAGAACTAAACGAATTTGTACCACGAACGTTGTTAAGTTAATGCGAGCTGTTCAGCCCATTGCTTTTTCAGGGCCAGACTTTTGTCTCCAAACGCCACAAATTTCCTATTATGATCCTGGTATTGGCACAGAAGGTATATTGGAAAAATATTTGGGCGGGGCGACAGGCTATGGTATTTCAGCCAATATTTTGCAGGCCTATCGTTTTTTAGCCAATAACTATCAGCTAGGGGATGAGATATATTGCTTTGGATTTAGCCGGGGTGCCTATACGATTAGAGCATTATGTGGCTTTATGGGACTTATTGGCCTTATTTCACCTAAAGACCTTGACTTATTACCTCGTGCTTACCGTTATTACCGAATGTCACCTGAACAACGTTATTTATCCCCTGAGCATGAGTTTTATTTATCGTTAAGAGAAAAAAGTACAGATAACTTTTGTATTCGTTTTCTAGGCGTATGGGATAGCGTGGGCGCGATGGGGGCACCCACCCCACTCTTACAAAAACTATCTCAACGTTGGGTAGGTTTTTTTGATGTAAAGTTAGGTCATTATATTCAAACAGCCCGACAAGCCTTGGCCATTGATGAATGTCGAGGCGCATTTACACCGGATTTATGGGTAAACACCAGTGCAGAACTTGCGCAGTATCAAGATATCCAGCAAGTGTGGTTTTCTGGGGTGCACTCTAATATCGGTGGTGGTTATGAGCAAAACTATCTATCAGACCAAACTTTATTATGGATGATGGGGGAAGCAGGTGATTGTGGTTTACAATTTAATGCTGAATATGTTGCTCAAATTCTTGCGAATACACATCAAATAGAACAAGAAAGTAATTTTGAGCAGATTATTATTCCAAATAACTATTCATTTCCTTATAAAATGATTGACGCCTTGAGCCATCGTCGAGGAAGGCGTGCTATTGGTGAACGCCAGCGGGTAGCCAATGATTTATTGCCAGCCGTTAACGAATCTGTGCACCCAAGTGTTGCAGAGGTGATGCGAATAAATGAAAGCTATCGTCCAGAAAATTTGCTAAAAGCACTTGATGTAGGGGACTTAGAGTATTTATCTCATGAACGTCGCCAGTCGCCCCGTATTGCTTGCTATGAGCCTGCTGAGCTGGATGTGGGGCAAGAAAAAACGCAGTGCCTCATTGTCAATCAAAGCACCGGTGGTGCAGGTGTTAGCTGCAAGCAACCATTACGTATGGGGCAGTTAATTCATCTCAACCAAAAATGGAAAACAATTACTGGACAGGTGGTATGGGCGAAGGATGATTATGTCGGAATTAAGTACGCCGCTTAGTGAGCTGACTGCATGACTGCTGATAAATTTCGACATAATTACCCTGCGGGTGCAGAAATAATTTTTTGTAAGAAAAAAGTTTTGTCTAGTAAAAGTGATTTCATCAATAGCTGTGTGGTTGATGAGGATTAATCGTGAATCAGTAAAATGATTCAACGTTGTTAACATTCCTCAGTGAGTCGTCAGTTGTTGTGTGATGTGGCAAATCAACATGTATCCCTCCATTGCTATCAAGGACGTAGCTGCTTGTTTGGAGCACACGTTGGTCCTTTATAGCGAGAATTCGCTAATACATTTTGTTTAATGTGATCCTTTGATGAAGAGAAGGGGGAGAAATGGGCAGACCCATCGAATTTGACCGCAATGAAGTGTTAGAGCAGGCTTTGCAGTTATTCTGGAATACAGGGTATAGTGCCACGTCTGTTGCTAACTTAGTAGAAGCAACGAAGCTTAAACCCGGTAGTTTATATGCAGCCTTTAAAAGTAAGCGAGGATTATTTATCGCAACGCTAGATCGGTATGCAGACCGCTGTATTTCAGAGTTACAACGCTGTCTTTCTGCTGACCAGTCACCATTAAATACAATTCGGTATTATTTTTCGCAGTTAATACTTAAAATTGTTGAAGATGAAGAGAGTAAAGGGTGTTTTCTGATTAATACGATGTTAGAGGTAGCACCACACGATAATGAAATACACCAACGTGTGATGGATTATTTTAATGATATGGAAGGCCGCTTTGCGGATAAAATTAAGCAATCTCAAACATGTGGTGAGGTAGCTGAGCATCAACCAGCAGATGAATTAGCGAAATTCTTGATGACAGGGTCATGGGGACTACGCATTATGGGGAGTACCCGCCAACCTGAATGGCAGTTGCAAAAAATGGCGGATCATATGCTATCGGTGTTAACACAATCCGCCGCTAAACCCACTATCCATAATGATAGTCCAGGAATAATGTCAATTTGAGTTGTTAATGAGGTATTAATCATATACATCACTGACCAGGGATGGTTTTCCCCTTAAAACCATTGGCAAAACATCACTCTAACGCTGCTATCATTCCCTCCTAGGTTTTCGTGTTTATTTCAATTAGCCTGCATCGTTGAGCGCCTCTTCAAGTGTTTCAAGCTCTGCCATGTTTATCAGTAATTGTTCTTCGGTTTCTTCTTGCTGTTTTTTTATTGTGCGCTGTTCAGTCAGTAGTTGTTTTAACTGCTCTTTTTTACCATCACTGTAGATTTCATTGTCATTTAATTGGTTGGCGATGGTATCCAGTTTAGTTAACAGCTGCTCTAGTGCTTGCTCTTGTTGTTTGATTTTTGACGTCAGAGGACGAAGCTGTTGGCGAATTTCGGCTTTTTTGCGTCGTTGATCTTTTTTGGATTGAGAGGCTTGTGCGGTTTGATTTATTGCGGAACTATCAGACTGTTGCGCAGAGGGTTGCTTTTCTTGGTTTAACCATTGCGCATAATCGTCCAGATCACCTTCGTACTCTTTCACTTGATTATTGGCAACGAGCAACAGTTGATCAACACAGTTGCGTAATAAGTGTCGGTCATGAGAAACCACAACTAATGCGCCAGTAAATGCTTGTAATGCCACAGTTAGTGCTTGGCGCATTTCCAGGTCAAGATGGTTAGTAGGCTCATCAAGTAGTAATAAATTGGGTTTTTGCCAGGCAATAATCGCTAAAGCCAAGCGGGCTTTCTCTCCTCCAGAAAAGTGGGTAATGGGGTCAAAGGCTAAATCACCACGAAAGTCAAAGGAACCTAAAAAATTTCGTATGCTTTGCTCTGATGCATTGGGCGACAACCGTTGTAGGTGTAGTGTGGGGCTCGCATTATTATCTAAAAACTCTAATTGATGTTGCGCAAAATAACCTATTTTTAAATGTTCGCCACAAATTCTTTCACCTTTAGGTGTGCTTAGGATTCCTGCCAGACTTTTAAGTAATGTTGATTTTCCTGCACCATTTGGCCCTAATAGTCCAATAGCGTCACCTGGGTGAATATTAAGTTTTACATTTTGCAGAATAGTGTGGTCTGCGTACCCTAAGGTGCAGTCTTGAAGCTGCAGCAGAGGGTCTGACATTTTTTCAGAAGAGGGGAAGGTGAACGTAAAAGGTGAATCAACATGCGCGGGTGCAATATTTTCAAGACGCTCTAAGGCTTTAATCCGGCTTTGTACTTGTTTGGCTTTTGTGGCCTTCGCTCGAAAACGTGCAATAAAGCTTTCAATATGGGCACGCTGTGTTTGTTGTTTTTCAAACATTGATTGTTGGTGGGCAAGCTGCTCACTACGTAATACTTCAAATTGGCTATAGTTACCTCGGTAGGTGTTGAGTTTTTGATGTTCAATATGAATAAGCTGATTAACCACATTATCCAGAAAATCTCGGTCATGGGAAATTATAATCAGTGTACCCCGGTAGCTTTTTAGCCACTGTTCGAGCCAAAGAATAGCATCAAGATCAAGGTGGTTGGTGGGCTCATCTAATAATAATAGATCAGAAGGTTTCATAAGGGCTTGTGCCAGATTGAGGCGTATTCGCCAGCCCCCTGAGAAATGAGTAACAGGTAGCTGTTCTTGCTGAGTATTAAAGCCTAAGCCATGAAGTAACTGCGCTGCACGATGATGTGCTGTGTAACCATCAATTTTTTCAAGTTCGCTGTGTAAGTGAGCAATAAGATTATTATTGTGTTGCTGTTCTGCTACGGCCAGTTGATGTTGGATTGAGCGTAGGTGTTGGTCTCCATCAATCACATACTCTATGGCTGCTTTATCAAGAGCTGTTACTTCTTGTTCCATGTGCGCGATACGCAGATTGGGGGTGATGGTAAATTCACCACTATCTATCATCAGTTGCTGATTAAAAACAGCGAATAATGACGATTTTCCACAACCATTGGCACCTGTAATAGCGACCTTTTGGCCATCATGAATGGTTGTACTTGTATTCGTTAGTAGTATTTTACTTCCACGCTGTAAACTGATGTCATGTAATCGAATCATAAAAACTTAGCTATGTGATGATTGAGTATGTTGCCCAGTATACCTGTCATCAAAAAGAATTATAGGCAGTTAATGGCAGCCAAAGGCATTACATTGATGACTAAGAGAATTATATCGGTAATAGCTTATTTTGTGAGTATTTATACGAGCGGTGTACGTTTATATGCCTGATGCACTAATTAACCATTCATTTTGGTCGTTTGCAGTGGCCTACTATACCCCAGAAAAAGAGAAAATTTTATTGGGGTTGCAAGATGATCATGGGCTGGATTGTTGTTGGTTGCTGTTTTGTGTTTGGTTATCTCAAAAAAATAAAGTACTCCCACTTCCTGAAAGTAATCCTGTCTATCAATGCATAAAGGATTGGAGTAAGCAAGTAATAGAACCAATAAGATACTTAAGACAGCGCTTGAAAGAACCCGTAGAAAAATGCGCAATTACTCAGGGTTATAAATTTAGACAGCAGATAAAGCATTTAGAACTATGGGCAGAAAATCGCTATATGTATTGGCTATATTGTAGTGCAGATTTTTACCTAAACAGTACTGATAGCAAGCAGTTAGTTAGAATTAATACCAATTGTTACATCAACTATTATACTGAGTTAACCACAATTAATCGGAAGTTAAAAAAAGAATTGGAGCAATGGCTTAGGTTAGCGCATTAACTCCATTGAGTATAAGAATGCAATGAAAGTTTAAATTAAAGAAGGACTTAGGCCCTTCTTTAGTAAACCGTTATTACATGTCTGTGGCAGGATCAAAGATGCTTCTTGGTGCATCAGAATCTTTATCATCAGACACTTCAGGTGTAGTCACTGGCGCTTCAGATACAGTATCTGGAGTCGTTGTTTCTACAGGTAACAGTTCTTGCTGACTTGTAGACTCAACAACTGTTTCAGTTGTTGAGGTATCTGTCAGTAAGTCTTGTGTAGGCGCTTCTACAGGCGCTGTTGTAGCTTTTGTGGCTTTTTTAGGTGGACGGCCACGACGACCTTTGGTTGCTTTAGCTTTTGTTGCTGCCGCCGTTTCAGTTGCTGCAGTTGCCTTTTTAGGTGGACGACCACGCTTTTTAGGTGCTGTTGCTTTAGGTGCGGCTGTTGTTGCTGCAGCAGTCGTTGCTTTTTTAGGTGGACGACCACGTTTTTTCTTAGGTGCGGCTGTTGCTGCTGCAGGAGCAGTGGTTGCTGTCGTCGCTTTCTTAGGCGGGCGACCACGACGTTTAGGCGCTGCGGCTGTCGTTGCTGCGGCAGCTGTCGCTTTTTTCGGCGGACGACCTGGGCCACGTTTCTTAGGTGCAGCTGCTTTAGCCGTTGTCGCTTTAGGAGGACGACCTGGACCACGCTTTTTCGCAGTTGTTGTCGCAGTTTTAGCTTTTGCTGGACGACCGCGTTTGCCTGGTTTTTTGGTTGCAGTTTTAGCTGCTTTTAGTTCTTTGACGGCTTGCGTTTTGGCAATTTCTGCTTCGAATTTTGCAAGTACTTTATCACGCTTAGTGGCGTACTTGATATCTTCTTTAAGCTCTTTAAGCTCTTCTTTAGCAGTGCTTAGTTCGTCTCTGAGAACCGTAACTTCTTCTCTAGCGACAGCTAAGTCAACATTTGCTTTCTCTAACTGGCGCACTGTAGCGGCAGTTTTTTTGACTTTAAGTTTTGCTGAAAGTGTTGTTTGTCGAAGCTTTGCTTTCTCCTGTTTTAGTTTTGCTTTTTCCACTTTGGTTTGAAGTGAAGTTATTTGCTTCTCGAGTTGAGTTAGCTCTTTCTCTTGAGCTTGAGCTAATTGCTGCTCGAGTTTTTGAATTTGCTGTTTTATATCTGAAACAGAAACAGCTACAGCTCGTCGAGCCGTTGCTTTTTTCTTGGCTGCCATTTTAATTCCTCATCTAACAGTAGCGTAGAGATCAATTTAAAAGAATTATACGAAGAGAAAAATAATTATCCATATCTTAAGGATGAAAAATTAAAAATATTTACCTTATGGTGGCAAAAATAGGAAACACTTGCAAATATT
Organism: Zooshikella sp. RANM57; assembly: GCF_050749885.1. Lineage (NCBI taxonomy): Bacteria > Pseudomonadati > Pseudomonadota > Gammaproteobacteria > Oceanospirillales > Zooshikellaceae > Zooshikella > Zooshikella sp. RANM57. The sequence goes on from NZ_JBOIUB010000013.1 coordinate 79,782, forward strand.
TTGTGCGTAATATTGATACTAATAGCATTATACTTTAAGTAATAGTTGCAATATTTCCAGGAAAACTCTTAATAAGACAAAATGTGAATCAGTGTAATTTTTCCACTGTGCTGTAACTGATTGAAGTATTCATCAAGAGGAAAAATATTAATGGCAAATTGACGTAATATTATCCATTCATGCAAAGAGGCTAAATTATGAAACGTCGAGTAGTTTTTAATCAGAAAGGAGGTGTTGGAAAGTCCACAATAGCGTGTAATCTCGCTGCTATCGCTGCCAGCCAGGGTAAGCGAACGCTACTTATCGATCTTGATGGGCAGCGTAACTCCTCTCTTTATCTGCTTGGGAAAAACTATAGTACATCTCTTCCTACTATAGCTGATTTCTTTCAGGAAAGTCTGACATTTCGTTTAACCGGAGCCAATCTTCGTTCTTATATTGCGACAACCCAATATGCAGATCTTTCATTATTACCCTCGTCTCCTCAATTGAATGAGTTGCAGCATAAACTGGAAACCCGCCATAAGATATATAAGTTACGCGAAGCACTTGATCGTGTTGAACACTTATTTGATGAAGTCTATATAGATACGCCACCCGCGTTTAATTTTTATAGTTTATCGGCATTGATAGCGGCAGATAATTGCCTGGTACCCTTTGATTGTGATGATTTTTCTCGTCGAGCGCTCTATGACTTAATTGCGAATATCAATGAAACGCGTGTTGATCATAATTCTGCACTAAGTATTGAAGGTATTGTGGTTAATCAGTTTCAACCTCGAGCAAAATTACCTCAGGAAATGGTTAATCAGTTATTAGATGAAGATATGCCAATATTATCGCCTTATATTTCCTCTTCAATAAAAATCAGAGAGTCGCATGAGCAAGCAATACCGCTAATACATTTTGAACCTAAACACAAAGTGACTATTGAGTTTTGCGGGCTTTATGCAGGTTTATAATTGTCGATATTTATGGAACTAAAATACTAAGGAATTACTTTACTATTTTAACGTGTATTAACCAGCATGATCCAATAACTGTGCATTAAGTGGACAACTCATTAACGCTCTATACCTTCTTTCTGGCTGATGGGGTATGATGCGGTCAACCCTTAAATTGGTTGCCTGCCAATAGGAGTGGAAGGTTGGCACTTATCGGCCCAAATGGCCATAGGCGAACTTTCTAAGGCTAGGGGGCTCAAAACTGCAGTATCCTTTTGGGTGCGTAGTGCTAAGGACATAATTCAACCAACTTATATGAGAAGATCATGAAATTAAAAGTATTAACAGCCGGTTTGGTGTTGGCAACAGCTTCACAGGTATTTGCAGAACCTGTTAAATTAACCAACGACAAGCAGAAACTCAGCTATAGTCTGGGCGTTATGTTTTCACAACGGCTGAAAGCAGACTTTAAATATGATGACCTGGACTTAAATGTCATGTCTGCTGCAATGGCAAATGTGTTGAAAGATGAAAAAACTGCGCTGGATGAGCAAGAAATGATCAAAATCATTCAAAAAGCTCAACGTGAAAGCTATGAACGTGCTCAAAAGCGTATGGAAAAAGAAGCAAAAGAAAACTTAGCGAAAGAAAAAGCATTTTTAGACAAAAATGCTAAGGCTGATGGAGTTGTCAAAACTGACTCAGGATTACAGTATAAGGTAATCACTAAAGGTGAAGGTGAAAAGCCAAAGGCTGATAGTACGGTTGTTGTTCACTATGAAGGCCGTACCTTAGATGGAAATATTTTTGATAGCTCATATAAGCGAGGTGAGCCAGCGACATTTGGTGTGAATCAAGTTATTCCTGGTTGGACTGAAGCACTACAGTTAATGCCTCAAGGTTCTGTTTGGGAGCTTTATATTCCTTCTGAGTTAGCTTATGGACCAGGCGGTATCCCTAATAAGATTAGCCCAAACTCCACGCTTATCTTTAAAGTTGAGCTGAAAGAAATCAAAAAGCCTGAGAAAGTCGAAAAGAAAGCTGAAAAGAAAGCTGAAAAGAAAGAAGAACCTAAAAAAGGTTAATGGGTGATAAATCACGTGCAATTGAGCGTGATACTTCCTTTTGATATTAGGTTCATACTAGTAGTTGGCGGTGAGAGAATGTCGTCATCGCCACTACTAAACGCTTAGGATCACCATATAAAGTGGATTTCTTTGCGATTAGCGTAAGGCATACATCAGGCCGTTAGAGCCAAGCGCGTAAAACTGATCTTGACCAAATGCTAACGCTTGAATAGCAACGCCTGTAGGTTTCCACGCTTGTCTTCTACTCACTTGCCACTGTTTAATCACTTTTTTTTGTTTTAAATCATGCAGTTTTATTTCACGGTTGGTGGTGCCTGTTAATAAAAGTTGTTCGTTATCAGAAAATATTGCACTGGCGAGAGTAGGGCCGCGCCCCATCCACTCAGCATGGGGATTAACATCGTACACTAGCTCCCCCGTTTTAGTATCGCGTACTTGGGCAATACTATTTGCCGCTGCCATAAATGCAAAACGATGGTTTGCTGATAAAGACACTGAAACAACTTTATTTCCCATATCCCAATTATGAATAAGCTTTCCTGTTGTGGTGTCCCATAATTTAGCGGTGTAGTCGTCTGATCCTGATAACACCATCATGTTGTCATCTGATATTGCAACTGCATTAACGCTATCTGCGTGAAGGTAAGTGCGTTCAACCCCTCCGCTTTTAATATTAAATAAAATAGCGCGATTATCTAGCAAACCTAATAGCGCAATATTTCCTGCATTTGATAATGCAACACTGGAGATATCTCCTGGTGCACGCCAGAATGCTTGAGGCTCACCTGTTACAGTTGACCAGAGCACAAGAGATTGTAAGTTATCTGCAGTAACGGCTAATTCATTATTTCCGGAAAAGGCGGCAGCAACGATAAAGCTGAAAACACCTTCTTGATGATTCCAGTTAAATCGGCGCTCATAGGCTGGGAATTGCCAAAGGCTACCACCGTGGTTGATGGAGCCAATCATGGCGAGTTTACCATTATGTGACAGTGCGCTGGTGTAATTACCCACTACGGCTAACTCCCAAAATTTTTCTTCTTTTTGGCTACAGCCGGCCACTAAGAAGATAAAAAAAGTCATAATGAGTAGTTTGGGAAAGGTGTACATAATGATTAAACAGACGTTAGCTAAGCCGTAAGAATTTGTGCGTTATAGAGAAAGTTACTCTCTCACTAAGGATATAAATACAGGTTAGCAGCTTTTATCTTGGAGATTGGAGATGACTGAAGCTATCTTGTTTGTGGCATGATATAGCTTCAGTCGCAGGATAAAGGTTGGTAATGAGTTTTTCTTTACAGAGACTAGACAGGTAGCAGTTGTCGTCTTAAAGGTTTGATGGCCAGTAACACTAAAAGAATACTGCACATGGTATTGAACCAAATAGGAAATAAAGCATGTTCTGGCTGTATTTGTGCGGTAATGTCAATTTGGAGCTGACCAACAATTAAATCGGTCATTAATCCAAAACTAATACACCCTAGGCTAATTGCGATAATGTAGCCTAAAAAAGCACGATGACCTAATTCTTTACGAATAATTCCAAGGGTGCCTAGATTGGTCGCTGGCCCTGCTAATAAAAATACCAGTACAGTTCCAGGGGAAATTCCAGCAAGCAGTAATGCTGCAGCAAGAGGCGTTGAAGCGGTAGCGCAAATATACATAGGTATACCTGCAATCAACATAAAGAACATGGCAAACACCCCATGTCCCCAGTCACTGAGTGCGGAGGATGGTAAGAATGTCATCACTAAGCCCGCAACAATTAGGCCTATAAGCAGCCAACCTAGCATATCATCGTACAGTTGAGTAATGGCATAGCGTATACCCTCCCATGTGGTTGTTTTTGTTTGGGGTTTACTATGTCCTTTACAACATCCACCAGAGGGCGAATGAGTCACTGGCTGAGTCTCTTTTTCAGTGAGTTTTTCACCTAAGAGACCTGTCAATAGCGCTAAAAAAATACCGTAGATTGGACGAATGATGGCCATAAAAGGGCCTAACATCCCATAACTTAAGGTAATAGAATCTACGCCATTTTCAGGAGTAGAAACTAAAAATGATAAAGTTGCGCCTTTGGAGGCTCCTTTTCGGCGTAGTTCCATCGCAACGGGTACAACACCGCAAGAGCACAAAGGTAAGGGCGCGCCAATAATAGCGGCACGTATAATAGCGGTTAGACCAGGCTTACCAAGCCAGCGTTGTAAATGTTGCTGAGGTAGCCAGGTTTTCATTAGTCCGGCAAGTACCAGGCCAAGGAGTAGCCAGGGGGATGCAGCATTGGTGAGCGTAATAATATTTTCTATAAATGCTGTCATGACTGTAAATCCTTGGGTAGTGAGTTAGGTGCGTTGAGTATGGGACATGCTGACTCCTGGTGTGTTTTTGAGCAGCTCTTTAGTAGTGTTAATAAGTCATGGCGGACACGGAGCATATCTTTGATTCGGTGTTCGATATCTACCAATTTTTCTTCTGCTAACTGGTGAATTTGTTGGTGATTTTTTTCAGGTGCAGATTTAAGTAAAAGGAGTTCCCTAATTTCTTTGAGAGAAAAACCCAAACGCTTTAATCGTAAAATAAAGCTTAAACGGTCAATATCTGTGGTTTTGTAAAAGCGGTAGCCTGAATCCGTTCGCTGAGGCTTTGGCATTAACCCCTGTTTTTCGTAATACCGGATAGCCTCTACAGTCAGCCCGCATTCTTTAGCAAGTGTGCCAATACTAAGACTTGTTTCCATAAATTGCCTCCACGCCCTAAGCATAGAGCCTGAAGTATGCTTCAGAGTCAAGACTAAGAAAATTTCAGCATGAGTATAAGTAGAAGGGCTCGCATGGCCCTTGGGGAAAGGGAATACGGAGCTTTAAAAATTAAAACCCCGCTATCCGAAGCATAAGCATGACAAGCGATAAAGGTTATTCAGAGAGTAGCTCTTTATGTGCATTATGAAGAACCTCGATTAACTGATCCTCATAAGTAAATCGTTCTTCCATAGCTTGACCAAGCTGAGAAAGGTCTTCACGTACTTTGTCTTGCATGGATTCACAGCTAGCCTGACTGTCGTACTTATCATTAAAGTGCAGGCATACCTCTGTTGTTTTTTGAATAAGTGGATAGAGTTGTTTGGCGACTTCAATACCACCATCATCAAACTCTTTTCCTTCTCTTAGCAGCTGCTCATAGACTTCAAAGTGTCCAGCAGAGACATAGTCCATCATTAGTTGGCAAAGTGATTGGAGTTCATCGTACTTAACGTGCTTCTTCTTATCCTTGTTACCATTAAGACCATTGATATCACAATATAAAACGATGAGTTCCTGTCGTTCATTTAACCATCGGTCAATGATTTCAGACACTCCACCCCAGCGCTCTTTAGCGTTATGACAACCTTCAAGCATTCATTTTCCCCTTATACATACCATTCACTTTTTTTTAAGTTTTACACCCTTCGCGAATGCTATTTAGCGTGTGCGATGATGCTATGTTACTACATACTTATTTACATATGTGATGAAGTTTGTTTTTTATCGGTAGATTAGGCCAGAGGCGGGAAAGCAGCAAGTGCAATAATTATTTAAAGCAATAGTCATGCGCTTGCTTGTATCAGAAGAGGATAAGGTTCTATCTACTTATTACATTTTGTCGCTTTATGATTGAGTATTACTAATAATAAGACAGTATTGTAAGTGATAATGATTGATGCGATGGCAAAAAAACAGTGATAAGGCTTGGCTTACACAGAAAAAAATGAAATGCACTATAGGCAGGAGTAATAGGTTTTGGAGTGCGATTAAGCAGATTATGTCTGGCTAAGGGCTATGATTATTCAAGAAAAAATACGTTTTTTGTTGGTTGTAACGCGCTAACTTTCCCCTCCTGTGAAGGATAGTGAGTAGTTTGGTACTTAAGGGAACATCTAAAAATATTCTTTTTCACAGCAGTTATATTAGTAGATAACATTGTTTTTCTTTTTTCATTTTGCTGTGATGTACCGTCATGAATAGCCTTTCATGTTTTAATAAATGACGATTGTTTAGTGATGCCCTTAAGTTTGGAAATGGTCATTAATCGCTATATATTGATGAACACACAGTACCTTAAGTGTACTTAGGTAAACATACGTTTAGGACGTTGACGGAATAGTTCAATCATAGCGAAGCAAAAGAAACCAATAAATGCAACCAGTGACCAGCCAGGAATACTCAAGCCAAGAAATGTCCACTGAACTTCTGCACAGTCCCCAGTCCCTGTAAACATAACAGTTAACAGCTCTTGCCATGGCAACATATCGATTAACACATCGAGTGGTGGGGCACATTCTGGTACTTGATCAGGAGGTAAGCTTTGTAGCCATACTTGTCGGCTAGCGATACCAATTCCGGTACCTGCAATTAAAGCAGAGAGTCCAGCATAAATTCGGTAGCCTGTATTACCAGGGTTATGAATGCTGGCTAATAAACAGACCACGCCAAGGGTGATGAAAATAATACGTTGAACGATACATAGAGGACAAGGCTCAAGCCCCAAGCCATGCTGAAAAAACAAGGCTCCCCCAATAAGGCCTGCACAGGTCAGAAACGCTAAAAAGAATAAAGGGCGAGATTGTGGTAAGCCCATGAATAGTCTCCTGCCGAGAAAGTTAGTCAATAATCATTTACATAATATTGAATACAGTAAGTCAGTTGTTCCAACAAATATACCTGTAACGATCGATATACTACAAACGATTGACTAAGGTCATAATGGATTTATGCATGAAAAATAACACCAAGGACACATTTGTGTGAACATTCTTTTTTTAGTCTATTAGCTGCTAAAATTGTTCAATGGTGGAACTTTATTCTTCATTCCAAAAGGCTTATACATATATTGCAACCTGTAGCTTCCTAGCATTTTTTCAAACAGACAATCAGAAGTTATTCTCAAAAATGCCTGTGTTATTGGTAATGTTTATTCTTGTCAATTTGTATTTTGGGTATAAATTGGCCTGTTTAAAGGCATTTTATCACTTACTTCGCAATATCGTAATGGATAGTGCAGGGAGGTCAGATGATCGATGAAGAGGAATGCATATGAGACAAGGAATTGCTTATCGGTTTAGGTATTTGGCTTTTATCACTTTTATTATGGGTCAATGTTTCAATACACTTTTGTATGCAGAAGAAGAAGTACCTCAAGTGAGTTACCTTGATGTCAGTCCTCCCATCATCGTTAATCTCTCAAGTAAAACAAAACGCATGCAGTATCTAAAAGCAGATATTGCTTTCAAAATTACTGGAGAAGTGGCTAAGGCTAAAGTCAATAAACATATTGATGCAGTACGTGATTTGTTAGTACTGTTGCTCAGTGAACAAAAAATAGATGATGTTGATACGGTTGCCGGAAAAGAAAAACTACGTAAAGTTGCTTTACAACATGTACAGGCTTTTTTCAAAGAGGAAGTTGGTGAGCCTTTAGTTGAAGATTTGCTATTTAAAAATATAGTGGTTCAGCGCTAGACCATAGATGTTTGGGTTGCAAGTATACATCTTTAGGAGGATATATACCTGCAACGTATGGAATTACTTATGTGTAATATTTAGCTAAGAAAGTTTCAAATGGTTCCTGAGGAGCCGCTTCAATTTCTGCTTGCTGTTGAAGTGATTTATTGACAAGCATTTGTAATTCTTTCTGATTACCTGGTGTTAATGGGGCATGTTTGAAAGTTTCAGCGTGCTGTTTGGATTGAATCAAGGTGTACTCACTGAAACTGCATTGATGCTCTGATAGCGAGCTAAGCAATTGTCCAGAGGGCGTTAGTTCTGGATTTTCAATTTTTTGCAGTTCTAGCTTCAAGCTTTCTTGATGATTATTTGAGTCATGCGCATCATCCAGTAGCACAGCAATGGGCATCAATAAAGCAATAATTTCTTTGGCCCAGTCAGTTAATGTGGTTGATTTTCCTAGCTTCTGTAGCTGAAGTCCTGGCTTTCTTCCCTCTAATACGACACGTGTGAAGTTATGATTGATTGCCTCACATTCAGGGGCCGTGATAGCGGGGCTTTCAGCTAAAGCGCAATAGGTTAAAAACACATCCATAAATGCAGCTTGAGAAGCACTTATCCCAATAGGATCAAATGGGTTTAAATCCAGGCAGCGCACTTCAATATATTCAATACCTCTTGCCTGTAATGCTCTGGCAGGGCGTTCGCCTGATTGGGTCGTACGCTTGGGACGAATCGCATTGTAGTATTCATTTTCAATTTGCAGGATATTGGTATTGAGCTGCAAATAGTGACCATCTTTAGTGAGTCCAATTTTCTCATAGGCTGGAAAGGGGGTTTGAATGGCGTGTTCAAGGGACTCAATATATGTTGGCAGTGTGTTGTAACAAATATTCAAGCCTGACTGGGCATTATTTTGATAACCCAAGTCACTCATGCGTAGAGAAGTCGCATAAGGTAAATAAACGGTGTAATCATCAAAGTCTTGTAGTTGATGATTGGTATGGCTGAAAAAGGAGCGGCATACAGCGGGTGATGCGCCAAATAAATACATTAATAACCAGCTTAAGCGACGGAAGTTACGAATGAGATTTAAATAGCAGTTAGACTGTAAATCGTTTTGATGGGCTATGTTTGAGCTTGTTTGCTCATAGTCACTTAACAGCGACCAGATTTCAGGCGCCAGAGAAAAGTTATAATGAATGCCTGCGATGGTTTGCATTGCTTTACCATAGCGGTGGGCTAAGCCTTCACGATAGATATACTTCATTTTACCTATGTTGGATTCACCATAATAGGCAATGGGTATATTTTCATCTCCCGTTAAAATACACGGCATACTGTTTACCCAGAGCAACTCATTTTCTAAATGTTGCAAGGTAAAGCGATGCAAATCATGTTGAAACCCAAGGGTAGTATCAATATCCGTAAAGGCGGGTGTAATAAATTCCAGTAGCGCTTCTGAATAGTCTGTTGTGATATAGGGGTGAGTTAGCTTAGAACCCAGCTGCTGTGGATGAGGGGTCTGAGCTAAGAAACCATCAGAGGTGATTCGTAAACTTTCTTTTTCTATGCCGCGCCGTGTTGCTTTGAGCAGTTGGCGGTTCACCGGCTGGCTTAACAACTTAAGCCGGTCTGCTAAATTAGCCAAAACAACGCTTCCTTAAGCTAATCAGGTGAGTGGAGAACACTATATGGGGATGAGTTTTCATCACTACAAGTCGCCTTATACTAAGGTATACCCCTATATAGTGTTATATGCGAACGTTATCAGCATTTTTACCTTGTTTATCAAGGTTAAATCCATATAAGTAACATGGATACTCTTTGAAAAGTATAACCATGAGATATTGCCGCAGTGGAGGGAATTATAATCATGTTGTAGCTGAAGAAGGAATTAATAGCGAAGGGCATCAGTATGGCCTCTGGAAATTTCCAGAGACCAAAAGAGTGATTATTTCTTTTTAAGGCTTTTTGCATTAGCAAAAAGGTCGGCGAAGGTCCCGCCAGTCGGTTTGTTGGGAGTATTGGCTGTCCGCCTTTTTTTATCACTGCCTGCAGATTTTCGCTCTGCGCGCGGTTGATCTTTTTGGGCTTTAAAGTCTTCTGCGGTATCTGACATACGCATTGTTAGACCAATGCGCTTACGTGGAATATCAACTTCCAGTACTTTGACTTTAACGATATCGCCAGCTTTCACCACATCGCGAGGGTCTTTAACAAAGGTGTCAGACAAGGCCGAGATATGGACTAGCCCATCCTGGTGAACACCAATATCAACAAATGCACCAAAATTTGTGACATTAGTAACAACACCTTCCAGTGTCATGTTGGGTTTAAGATCAGCGAGTTTTTCAACACCTTCTTTAAAGGTTGCGGTTTTAAACTCTGGACGAGGGTCACGTCCAGGCTTTTCAAGTTCTTTGATGATATCGGTGACGGTTGGTATACCAAAATGCTCATCCGTAAACTTGGCCGGATCCAATGTTTTCAAAAAGGAGCTATCACCAATGATGTTGCGTATGTCACGCTGATTCAGTTCAGCAATGGATGTGACGACAGGGTAAGCTTCAGGGTGCACACTGGAAGCATCTAATGGGTTATTGCCATTCATAATACGCAAGAACCCGGCGGCTTGCTCAAATGTTTTTTCACCCAGGCGAGGCACTTTTTTCAGGTCTTTTCTATTTTTGAATGCACCAAACTCATTTCTAAAAGTGACAATATTGTTGGCAATCGTTTGATTGAGTCCGGAGATACGTTGCAATAACTGAGACGATGCCATATTCACATCAACGCCTACTGCGTTTACACAGTCTTCAACCACAGCATCCAATGATCGCGCTAAACGCGTTTGACTCACATCGTGCTGATATTGGCCCACTCCGATGGATTTAGGCTCTATTTTTACCAATTCTGCCAGTGGATCTTGCAGTCTTCTGGCAATTGAAACAGCACCACGGAACGAAACATCGAGATCAGGAAACTCTTTTGCGGCGAGCTCAGAAGCAGAATAAACAGAAGCACCTGCTTCACTGACCATAATTTTGGTTACTTTAAGCGAGGGGTATTTTTTAATCACTTCACCCGCTAATTTGTCTGTTTCTCTGGAGGCTGTACCATTGCCAATGCTGATTAACTCAACATTGTGCTTTTGACAGAGAGCGGCAACTATTGCAACTGATTTATCCCAGTCATTTTGAGGGGCGTGGGGAAAAATGGTCGTGTGCTCAACGAGTTTCCCTGTGTTATCAACCACTGCCACTTTGACTCCTGTCCGTAAGCCTGGGTCAAGGCCAATGGTAGATCGTTGTCCAGCAGGAGCCGCTAGCAGTAGGTCTTTTAGATTGTGCGCAAAAACGGCAATGGCATCTTCTTCTGAGGCTTCACGTAAACGAGTGAGGAGTTCACCCTCTAACTGACTTAGGAGTTTAACACGCCAGGTCCAACGTACGACTTCTTGTAACCACTTGTCTGCAGGACGTTGCTCGTCAGTGATTTTCCAGAAATCTGCAATCATGTGCTCACAGGGGTGAGAAGTTCCACGTTCCTGTTCCTCTCCCACAGCAATAACTGCTTGTAAGATACCTTCGTTGCGTCCTCTAAAAATAGCCAGTGCTCGGTGAGAAGGTACTTTTTTGATGGCTTCACGATGTGCAAAGTAGTCTTGGAACTTGGCGCCTTCAGCTTCTTTTCCGGTAACCACGGTTGAAGACAGGTCACCTTCTTCCCATAAAAACTCTCTAAGTTTACCTAGCAGCTCAGCATTTTCGCTGAAGCGCTCCATGAGAATAAATTTAGCGCCATCAAGTGCTGCTTTGGTATCCGCTACACCTTGATCGGCATTAATAAATGACTCGGCGGCTTGTTCAGGTGAGGTTTCTGGTTCGTTGAAGAGTAAGTCGGCAAGTGGCTCTAATCCTGCTTCTTTAGCAATTTGTGCTTTGGTACGACGCTTGGGTTTATAAGGCAGGTACAAATCTTCAAGTCGTGTTTTGGTATCGGCCTGATGAATGGCTTGTTCTAGTTCGGGGGTGAGTTTGTCTTGTTCTTTAATGCTATTAAGTATTGTGTCACGTCGTTCTTCCAGCTCCCTGAGGTAGCGCAGCCGCTCTTCCAGGTTACGTAAGTCGGTATCTGAAAGACCACCTGTTACTTCTTTCCGGTAACGGGCTATAAAAGGAACAGTAGCGCCACCATCAAGTAACTCTACCGCTGCAGCAACTTGCACTTGACGAACATCGAGTTCTTCCGCAATACGCTGAAAGATAGTTTCCATGAATTACCTTTCTCTCAATTAATAAAAACAATTCAGATTATGACACACTCAAACGGAAAGTGTCTTACTCCGCACTCACTATACAAACTGCTTATCATATAAATCTCAGCGATACGATAAGCTAAGGTATTTAGGTTTACTAAACCGCCTAAAGCTGAAAGTCCATTATTGTTAAGACATCGATACCCTTAATGAAAGGTATAGTATTAAGCCTGGTTGGACGATGTTCATCAGGTAAATACTCAAAAGAATTATTAATAGGACAAGTGCTGTAGATAGGGTTTGTCTATTTTAGTGAATGGAGAGAAGCATCAGTACACTGATTCAACCATCCAGTGTGCGGGATAATAAAACAGTATGATTTTTCCGGGTTGAGATGTATTCCAACTATTGGGTAGTTGGAATACGCTCTGGGTTGGGTAACGAAGTCTAAAAAACGGTTATATAAAACAGTTATTAGCTATCAATATGAGGACCTGCCTGAATGATATCTTCAGATACCTCAAACTTTTTAAAGTTGTTAATAAACTGCTGTGCTAAGTCTTTGGCTGCATCGTCATAAGCTTGCTTATCTTGCCAGGTATCACGAGGACTCAATAAATTAGCATCGACACCAGACACTTGTGTTGGCACATCAACATTAATAATGGATAAGTGTTTAGTGGGTACTTCAGCAAGCTCACCATTTTGAATGGCGTGAATGACTGCACGAGTCGTTGGAATACTGAAGCGTTTACCGCCTTTGCCATAAGCACCACCTGTCCAACCAGTATTCACAAGAAAGACTTTACTGCCAAACTCTTCAATACGCTTAATAAGAAGTTCAGCATACACGCGTGCTGGTCTGGGGAAAAAGGGAGCACCAAAACACGTTGAAAAAGTGGATTTTAACCCTGCTTCACTGCCCATCTCAGTAGAACCTACCAACGCGGTGTAACCACTTAGGAAATGATAAGCAGCAGCTTCTTTCGATAGTATGGATACGGGAGGCAGTACGCCTGTCATGTCACAGGTAAGAAAGATAATTGCGGTTGGCTCATCTGCACGGTTTTCGTGAACACGCTTGGATATATGCTCAAGGGGATATGCACAACGACTGTTTTCAGTCATCGAAATATCGGCATAATCCGGCTCATTGGTATGATGATGAATAACCACATTTTCCACAATAGAGCCAAAGCGAATAGCATTCCAAATGACTGGCTCTGTTTCATGGCTAAGGTTAATACATTTAGCATAACAGCCTCCTTCAAAGTTGAAGACGCTGCCTTTAGCCCAGCCATGTTCATCATCACCAATTAAGTAGCATTGTTCATCTGCAGAGAGGGTTGTTTTGCCTGTACCCGATAAGCCAAAGAAAAGTGTTGTTTCACCGTTTTCCCCGACATTAGCAGAACAGTGCATAGGGAGGACATCTTTTTCGGGTAACAGGAAATTTTGCACAGAGAACATGGCTTTTTTCATTTCTCCGGCATAACGCATACCTGCTAAGAGTACTTTGCGCTTGGCAAAGTTAATGATAACGACGCCGTCAGAGTTGGTTCCATGTTTAGCGGGGTCACAAGTGAAGTGAGGGGCATTAAGAATTTGCCATGCTTCTTTACCTTGTGGGTTGTATGTTGATGGACGAACGAATAAGTTTCGGCCAAATAAATTATGCCATGCCGTTTCCGTCGTCATTTGAACAGGCAGGTAGTGCTCTGGGTCTGCCCCCACATGTAAATGCTGAATAAAGCGATTTTGTCCTGCTAGGCTTTGCTCAACCTCATCCCAGAGAATGTCAAACTTATCAGCAGGGAATGGTCGATTAATAGAGCCCCAGTCAATGGCATCTGACGTGCTCGGTTCATCGACAATATAGCGGTCTTTGGGAGAGCGCCCCGTTCTTGCTCCGGTTTCAACGACTAATGCACCATTTGATGCTAAACGGCCTTCATTGCGTATTACTGCCTGCTCCACCAGCTGAGCCGCATGGAGATCTTCAAAAACCTGAGGACCCTCTTTGCTATCAGTCATTATCAATTACCTCGCCGGCTTTTAATACCGTTTTAGTTAATTCTTAAGTCCTGTGGCTTACATGACGACATGTTGTTTTCAGCATAGTGGTTTCAGGCTAAGTCGACAAAGGTTTAGTGTTACCCTTTACACAAATCATATTAGTGGACTTGTTTTCCTATTAACCAGATAACTTCCTACCATTGCGTTGAGCATATTTCTGCTTGGTATTAAGTAGCATAGTTTTATAGGTGAAACTAATTCCATTATAAATGAGATGTTGCAGGGTGAGTGTTGAGTAGGAAAAAATCAATTTAGCTTTACCTTATTATGCCTTCTATTACACCATGTGGTTATACACTTTGTGATTAGCTATTGAGTATATACATACGCTGATAAGCAACAAAACTCAGTTTTTGTATGTGTTAAACCAAGTTCCATGATATCACCTCAAAAAACGTTCACTCAGGGCATACTGTAAGCGGTAGCATTATGCCAAAAAAACATAGTTTGCGTTAAGGCAATTAGCAATAGATTAAGAAGCTTTATATCAAAAAAAAGGGTTTTTACTACGTTAATGGCTGTATGATATTTGTATTTCCTTAATATGGAGGAATGACTCTCGTTTTTGAGATGCCTTCAGTGTGTTGTTTATTGATTATTTTATCCATTAACGTTGAGTTAAAGAGCGCTTACTCATAATAAAGTTTTTTATGTTTATTACACAAATAGACCAAAATGACCTATTTGTGCTCTGGGTATAACTGAGGTTACATGTCAGTTGCAGGGTATATCGGCTCTATTAAAGCCGCATGACAAGCCAGCGAGGTTGTGGAATGGCTTTGATATAACGTCGAGCGACTTTATCTTGATATAAAAACGCTGGCACCTCAGAGGTCTGTTTAAATCCAAACTGTTTAGGTAGTTTTGTATAAATGGATCGAGGTGGATTATGCGCAATGTCTTTTATTTTTTTTCCAGTTTCATCGGTGTGGAAGTAAATTTGAGTAATCCCTAATTCCTCTTTAATAAACTGTATTGCCGCAGCCAGTGATGCCTCAGCCCAAATGTGTTGGTAGGGCTGTAAACAGGTTTCGACGTAGCAGGAGAGTTCCTCATAATCTCCTCCAATGTCATACCATACATCACTTGGTTGAAGGCTGGGATTATTTTTACGCTTTGCTTTCAAGCGTTGATAAGCACTATATGCATCTCGTAGCCAGTCGTTCTGAACTTCTTCTATTAATGCTTCATTGGTATCCAGGTCAAAATCTAATCGGACCCAGGCCATTGTGTGTCGACCTTTAGTATTAATTGGGTGTATATCGGACGCAAAGGGACCTTCATCTCGGCAGGTTGGTTTTATCAGCGAATAGTATTTTTCTAAATGCTCGCCAGTAAAGTTGATTTGCAAGACTAAATTAGATTGGTTTCGGGATGTTTGGTCCCAGCCTCTATCACCATCTCCCCAACAGGCTAAGGTCAATGCAAAAATGAATGGTTTTTCCAGCCAGCAACTCGTAAGCTGCTCCTGACTGATTTCACCTTGTCCATAAACTGATAATGCTTCTTTGACCGTTTTTTTAGCAAAAAAATGACCAAACTGGCTCTGTTTAAGCTGACTTAGCTTGCAGGTTTGGCGTTTATTTTTATCCATTGCATAGCGTAGCAGATCAAAACAATATCGATCCTTGTGATAATAAAACAAACGTCGTTCTTCACCTAAGCAGGTAATAATCTCTTTTATATCTTTTGGTTTCATAATCTAGTGTCATTACGATCAATGTAAAAATATGCATACGACAAGTGGCTCCTAAATGAGGCTGGCTTATAAAACAAAGCATAATGTGCACTCCTAAATTGCATTCTTGAAATACAAAACTTGATTGTTTTCTTCTGTTATCACTATGGGGGTAACAGGAGATAACAAAACATTAGAGTGGGCTCAGTGCCAAGCAGCTAAAACACAATCCCCAGGCGAGCTGGTAATGAGTAAGGTGTTAATAGGGCTTGTAATGATATAAGCCAGCGATGGAAAGCGGCTTATTAACTGAAAACGTATTTGGCAAGGAACCCCGTTGTGTCAATGAACACATGAGTATTTATCATTGTGGGCCTCCTTCTTTTGCAGATAAGTAGATTTATAACGTTGGAGTTAACGCGATATTTTACTGGTCAAATGAACTGTAAATTAATACAAATCATTGCTCATCATGTGAGCAAACCGAAAGTGGCGAAAATATATACAGATTAATGACTAAATGCAACTATTACAGGGGACTTTATATATTTAGAGGGGGTATCGACGATGCAGACTATAGCCTGCATCGTACGGCTTACTAGTGAAGCGAAGTGGATGATGACGTATTTTCATCACCATCAAAAAGTTGGGATATATCTATTGCTGTGTAGTGGTAAGCATGGTTACAAAATTGACAGTGAAGAACCAGTTCCCCTTGCTCTTCCAATACACTTTCTGCTTCTTCACGACCAATAGAGCGCAGGGCTACTGATGTCTTTTCTCGAGAGCAGTGACAATGAAATGCAACAGATTCTGCGGGAAAAACACGGACTGTCTCTTCATGATATAACCGGTGAAGCACAACAAGTGGTTCCAGTGTTAACAGTTCTTCTGGTTTTACTGTTTTAGCCAGGGTTGTTATGTGCTCCCACTTAAGTTCTCTTTGTTGGGGATCAGTTTCCTGGGTTGCTGGAAGAGCCTGCAGTAATAAACCAGTTGTACGTTCATGGTCAGCAAACAGCCACATCTGGGTGGGTAACTGTTCTGACTGGGCAAAGTAGCTACTGAAACATTCCCCTAATGTGTCCCCATTAAGAGGTACGATACCTTGGTAACGCTTGCCTTGTTCTGGATCGATGGTAATGACCAAGTGACCAGCAGGTAACAAGCTGCGTAGATCCATTTGCCGAATATCACCTTCCCAGCGAGCTAATGCTCTAAATTCATGCTTCTCATTACAGTCGACCATCAATAAGTGGATAGGACCACTGCTTTTAGCTTGCAAGGTCATAACTCCAGCGAATTTTAATGTCGTACTCAATAAAATGGCTGCCGAGATTAGCTCTCCGAGCAGTTGTCTGATGGGCTCAGGATAGTCATGGGCTGCCAGGGCTTGTTGATAACTCTTTTCAAGAGAAACTATCTCGCCACGAATGTCTGTCTGCTCAAAAAGAAAGCGCTGAATTTGATCATGTTCACTCATAACACTATTGCTCAACTCGTTTAGTGAGGGGGCGAATTATAGGCATCCTGATACTTGAAGTCATGGGGTGAGTGGGAAAAGTTAAAGGAAGAATTAAGTATCGTTTTTTATGTGATGTTTAAAAGCCTAGTAACGTTAAGTTTAGAAAGTCTGTGGATGACTGTCAGTACAGGTCAACATATAAAAAGATCAATGTTGACAGTGAAAACATTCTTGAGTTATATGTTAGCAGTGTCAACATTGTTTTATTCAGTACGACTTTGAGTACTGCCTACTGCAACATTTGTTTTTAGTCTCGACAACTCAACAGGCTTCGATATGAAACGTTCAAGAATACGGCTGTCACAACATACTACTAGGTTGGGCCGTGTGTTATGGATTGGGCTGTTAGGCTGTGCCTGGAGTCAGGCTCATGCGGATAGCAACTTGCAAGAGGTTAGCGTAAATAATAACCAACAGCCTGTTCGAGTTGTCGCAACCGCTGATGTGAAGCGTGAACTCCGTCAGTTACCTATTCGTACTGCAGGGCGTCTAAGCTACTCCGCAGAAACTCGACTGGCGTTTAAAACCAGCGGTCTTGTTAAGGCTGTGTATGTTGATGAAGGCGATAACTTTAATACAGGGGACTTGCTAGCGACGTTAGATAAGGAAGAAGTCAATGCTCAAGTCAGTTCAGCTGAGTCTAATGTAATTAAGGCTAAAAGGGATTTACAACGTTTAAACCGTCTCTATCAAAAAAAAGCGATCTCGTTACAACAACTGCAGGATGCACAAACAGCCGTACGATTGGCTGAGGCAGATCTTCGTATTGCCCAGTTTAATCAACGCCATTCTGTTATCAAGGCTACCCAACCAGGACGGGTTTTACAGCGATTATTAGAGCCTCATGAATTAATAAGTGCAGGTACACCCGCCTTTTTTGTCGCTTTGGGTAAAGATCAGTGGGTTATGGAAGTGGGTCTGGCTGATCGAGATGTCGTTCGGGTGACTATTGGTGATAAAGCAGCCGTTCATTTTGATGCTTATCCAGAAAAAGTATTCCAGGGGCGTGTTAACCAAATTGCCGCAATGGCTGACCCTAAGTCTGGGACGTTTAATGTCAAGGTTGAGTTAGATAAACCTCCTGTGGCGCTTAAGTCTGGACTTATTGGCCGGATGGATATTTTTCCCCATACCACCAAGCCACTTGCCTTTATCCCTGTTTCGGCAATGGTCACAGCCAAAAAAAATAAAGCGATGGTTTACGCCTTTGATGAACAAACACATCAAGTTCAGCAACATTGGGTGGACATCTCTGCCATGTTAGGTAGTGAGTTGGCAGTACGAAAGGGGTTGGACGGCGTACAACAGGTTGTCACTCTGGGCGCTAAGTATTTAGAAAACGGGATGCATGTGCGTCTCGCTGGGGAGTAGGTAGTGGTATGAAACTAAATGGAGGCATGAAGTTACCGCAGTTTGCCGTTGTTAATTACCAGTTTACGTTAATGGTTTTATTGCTGCTGGTGATATTGGGTGTGGTATCACTGATGACGATGCCGCGCTCAGAAGATCCACAAATCACCTTACCGATATCCACCATCATCGCGGTTTATCCTGGAACAGCTCCGCTCGATATGGAGCAGTTGGTTGTTGACCCCATTGAAGATGCACTTTATGCCCTGGATGATGTAAAAAAGCTCAAAACAACAATTAAAGATGGAGTCGTGACAACCCAGATTGAATTTCACGATATAGAAGATCCTGATGATTACTATGATGATGTTGTGCAGGCGATGTATCAGGCCAGAGAAGAGCTTCCAGATGATTTATTGCGCTTAGAGGTTTTGAAAGCATCACCTACGAATGTCAATATTTTCCTTACAGCGCTCACTTCAGAACAGGCTTCATTTCGTGAGTTAAGAAGACTGGCAGAGCGCCTGGAGTTAAAGTTTGAAAAAGTATCTGGTGTAAAACAGGCAGATGTATGGGGAATACCAAGCCAGCAAATTCAAGTGCGCGCTGATTTGGAAAAAATGCGTCAGTGGAATATTTCACTGGATACCCTGTTAAAGGCATTGGAAGCGGCCAGTGTTAATATCCCTGCGGGTCATGTTGATGCAGGGCAGGCTCGTTTTACGGTGCGAACCAGTGGTGATTTCAAGTCGCTGGATGCTATTCGTAAAACCATTGTTCGCGGAACGGACAAGCATGTAGTTTTTGTCAGCGATGTGGCTGATGTGCATTTTGCTGATGATGATCCCACACACTCAATTACCCATAATGGTAAACGATCCGTTATTGTCTCAGTTAAACAGCGAGAAAAGACTAATATTTTTCATGTTCAGCAGGGC
This sequence comes from Zooshikella sp. RANM57, assembly GCF_050749885.1. NCBI lineage: Bacteria > Pseudomonadati > Pseudomonadota > Gammaproteobacteria > Oceanospirillales > Zooshikellaceae > Zooshikella > Zooshikella sp. RANM57. The sequence continues at coordinate 99,122 of NZ_JBOIUB010000013.1, forward strand.
TTAACAGAAACGCTCTCCACATTTAAAAAAACATTACCTAAAACCATAAAAGCAGATGTTGTTTTTGATCAGACAGCCAGTGTTGATCAAATGCTGTCATTATTGCAAAACAACTTGTTACAAGGGTTATTGTTAGTGGGTTTGATTGTTTTGGCGGTGATTGGGCTAAAACAAAGCATAGTGATTGTATTGGCAATTCCTTGTTCAATGCTGGTGGCAATAGGTTGGGTGGACCTTGTAGGGTTTGGGTTACAGCAGATTACCATTGCAGGATTAGTCATTGCCTTGGGGTTATTAGTTGATAATGCCATCGTCATCACTGAGAACATTACCCGATTATATCGTCAGGGAAGAACACCCCTGCAAGCGGCCATTGAAGGGGCTGGACAGATGGGGTGGGCTGTTGCCAGTGGCACAATAACCACCGTATTAGCCTTTGTTCCCTTATTGATGCTGGAAGGTGGAACAGGGCGCTTTATCCGCTCTCTCCCTGTTACGGTTATTTTAACCCTACTGGCCTCGCTGATTATTGCACTTTCTTTTACGCCCTGGTTATCCAGTAAAATGTTGAAAAAAACAGATAACACGGGAACGCCTGGCAACGCTGATCAAAAAACCAGTGAATTAGAAGAAACACGAGTTGCTTTATGGTTGTCTGTCTTTACCAACCGTTGTTATGTGCCTCTACTCAATTGGAGTCTTAAGCACCCAGTATGGCTATTGTTGTGCGTGGTATTGATACTTTCCAGTAGCGTATGGCTATTTCCCAAAGTAGGGGTCAGTCTATTTCCAAAAGCTGAAAAACCCCAGTTAATGATTAATATTGATACGCCTGAGGACACCAGCTTTGATACCACTGGCAGCATAGCGCGTCAAGTTGAGCAACGATTAGCACAGTATGCAGGTGTACAGAGTGTTATAACCAATGTGGGTCGTGGTAATCCTAAGGTCTATTACAATGTGGAGCCCAAGCGGGAACAACCTAATCATGCTCAGCTGTTTGTTCAGCTCTCACCGGATATGCAAGAGGAACTACCGGAATTTGTAAATACGTTGCGTACACAGGTCGCTGAAATACCAGGGGCAGAAATTGCGGTAAAAGAGTTTGAGCAAGGTCCTCCATTAGATGCGCCAGTCGCCATTTGGGTAGTAGGTGATCATATTCCAACGCTGAAAAAAATGGCGAATGCCGTTGCGGATATTATGCGAAGTACTCCAGGAGTCATTAATGTACGTAACCCCACCGGTGAATATAAAACGGATCTTAATGTTGCAATTAATCGAGATAAAGCCGGTTTACTGGGTATCCCTATTGTAAAAATAGATAAAACCGTCAGGACGGCCCTGTCGGGCTCATCAGTTGGTACATTCCGCGATGAGCTGGGAGATGAGTATTCAATTGTTGTTCGTTTGGCTGATAATAATAAGCCCACTCTGGATGATTTTGAGCGAATCACCGTAGCTTCTGTCACTGGCCAGTCTATTCCTCTACGTCAGGTAGCCCAATTACACTTCACCCCAGGCCAAGCCAGTTTTCATCACTATGACTTAGAACGAACAGCATTGGTTACTGCCGATGTGGCCAGAGGGTTCCAGGTTGTTAATGTGACTTCTGCCATCGAAAAACAGCTACAGTCTTTAACGTGGCCTACAGATTTTTCTTATCGGGTGGGAGGAGAAGAAGAGAGCCGAGCAGAGTCATTTGCAGGTATTACTAAGGCATTATTAATCGCTTTACTGGGTATTTTTGCCGTACTCGTGCTGCAGTTTAAGTCATTTGTACAACCTGTCATTGTTTTTGCCGCTATTCCTTTATCCGTAGTGGGCGTTTTAGTGTGTTTGTTTGCTTCAGGAAACAGTTTTTCTTTTATGGCCTTTATTGGTTTTAGTTCACTGGTTGGGATTGTTGTTAATAACTCTATTATTCTTATTGATTATGCAAACCAACTGAGAGCGGATGGCCTATCTGTTGTTAATGCTGCATTAGAAGCAGGCAAAACACGTTTAGTGCCAATTGTACTGACAACGTTTACAACAGTGGGTGGCCTGCTACCGTTAACATTATCAGGTAGTAGTTTGTGGGCACCTCTGGGGTGGACAATTATGGGTGGTTTACTGTCATCGACGATGTTAACCATTGTTGTTGTTCCTGTGTTATTTAAGTTGTTGACCGCTGAGAGCAAAGAGTAATTTGAGCGAAAGAACAGCATTCCCCGTCAAACGAGTGACAGCAGCATTTATTACGTTGACTGTTGTTGTCGCTTTTTGCCTTTTATTTCGCGATAGCTTAGCAATTCTGATTTATCACAATGCCTTAACTTATACTCGCGATGGTGCGGGTGTGGTTGTAAAAAAGGTAATGGTAAAAGGACATCGTGTTAGTTATCTGGAAGGTGGTGATCCTGAAGGGCAAAAAGTGGTTTTTGTGCATGGTTTTGCAGCTAATAAAGATGTGTGGCTGGAATTAATCAGGCTATTACCCGACCGCTACCACTTTTTTGCCATTGACTTACCAGGGCATGGTAATACGGATTGGGACCTGGAGAGTTACTCTATTGAAAACCAAGTTGCTGCTTTTAAGCATATTGTTGATGCACTGAAGCTTGAAACGTTTCACTTGGTGGGTAATTCGATGGGGGGGTGGATTAGCTTTATTTATACTGCAGAACATTCTGAGCAGGTTTTAACATTAGGGCTGCTTAACTCAGCAGGTATTGTCGTGCTGGATATGCCCAGTGAGTATGAGAAGCTATTAAAGCAAGGTAATAATCCACTTCTTGTTGAAAAACCAGGTGATATGTCAGCATTTTTAGCGTTTGTCATGTCCAACCCTCCAGAAATCCCCCGTATTATTGTTCATGCGATGGAATTGGAGCAGATAGAACATGCAGAGCGTAACAGGAAAATATTCAAAGACTTAAGGTCTTCAGCAGAAGTGTTTTACCAACAGCAAAAAGCGGCGGAATACCTTAATCAATTAAAAATGCCAACACTGGTCTTATGGGGTAAAGATGATCGTGTACTCTCAGAAGCAATTGCACCACATTTTCATCGTTATCTTGAAGACGTCAGTATGATTATTCTGCCTCATGTTGGCCATGCACCTATGATTGAGGCAGCACATCAGACCGCAGATGAACTTCTGCCTATTTGGCAGCGAGTCCCTAAACAGGATGACTCCCTTTAAGTCGAAGCGCTTTCTTTAATGAGTCATATGACGAAGCCTCTTATATTTAGTAGATTTAAACTTCGTTATACAACGCTTACTGTGGTTAAGCGCCATGATCTTTTAGTTTTCGAATATCACGGCGCTGCTTTTTGGTAGGACGTGAATCTGGGGCAATTTGACTGGCATTATTGGATTTTCGCTCAAAAGCGCGTTTTTCCCGTCGTTGGATACTTTCTTCAGTTTCATAATAAAGCTGTTGTGCTTCGGTTGCCCCTCGACGTTGTTGTGACAAAGCGGTTATAACCACTGTTTTATCATCCCAACCTTGACGAATGGTCAATGAATCTCCAACCACGGGTTCTTTACTGGGTTTAGTGCGGCTTCCATTATAGTGCACTTTACCTCCTTCTATTGCCGCTTTAGCAAGTGCTCGGGTTTTAAAAAAACGTGCGGCCCAAAGCCATTTATCAAGTCGTAATTTTTCTGAGGTTTGGTTTGTTTGTTTACTCAACGTTTAACTACCTGCTTCTTTTTTTAACAAATTGTCTTTTAGGTTTAGTTAGTCGTTAATCGGTAATAAAGATAGATAACTGTCCACGCCAAGAAACTCTTCTGTTGCTTTGGGGGGCTGCTTACTGTCAGGTCGTGATATTGCTAACAGGTGTTTAATGCCATAGTCACGTGCTGAGCGCAAAATAGGTAAACTGTCATCAATAAATAGCGCACGACTAGGATCGAAGTGAATTTCCTTAGCCAGGTGTTCCCAAAAAGGTGGTTGCTCTTTAGGGTATCCATACTGATGTGAGGTGATCATATGGTCAAAGTAATGCGATAAGGCAATACGCTCAAGTTTCAGAGATAAACTGTCTTGGTGGGCATTGGTTATTAGAACCACTTGTTTTTTCGACTGATGAAGCGCAGTTAGAAATACTTCTGCAGAAGGTCTTAAACTAATGAGATGAGCAATTTCTTGTTTAATGGCTACCATATCTAAATCGAGGGTTTGCCGCCAGTAGTCGAGGCAGTACCATTGAAGTTGACCGCTGGTTTGCATAAAGATAGGTTCAAGATGTTGCTTGGCTGCATCGAGACTAATGCCTTGTTTTTCAGCATACTTTGCGGGCATATACTCAAGCCAGAAGTGGTTGTCGAAATGCAGATCGAGAAGAGTACCATCCATATCTAACAAGACAGTATCGATGTCGTGCCAATTGATCATTCGTTACCTTACAGATGTAGTATGAAGTAAAACGCTGTACTTGAGTGTTCACCCTAAAATTATAGGGATGCTCTCAAGCATTGGTCATCAATGCTTGGGAATGTGAAACGTATATCTTAACGTAGTCATAAACTCATGTCCTGCAGGGATTAATAAGCATATGTCCATGCCTAAAATTAATCGTAAAGAAGTTGTTGCAGAAACAGCCTTATTTAGAGTAGAGCAGTTGCAGCTAACATTTGCTAATGGTGAACAACGAACCTATGAGCGCCTCGGCAATCGAGGAACGGGGCGCAAGGCGGTCATGATTGTACCGATGATTGATCAAAACCAGGTGGTGATGATCAAAGAGTACGCAGCAGGTACGGAAAACTATCAACTGACCTTACCCAAAGGCTTGGTTGAAGTAGGAGAAACAGTACTTGAGGGTGCTAATAGAGAGCTAAAAGAAGAAGCGGGCTATGGTGCTCGGCAGCTTCGTACTATCAGTGAATTTACCTTGTCACCTAATTACATGAGTCACTCGATGAGTGTTGTATTGGCTCAGGAGCTATATCCAGAATCTTTGCCTGGAGATGAGCCAGAGCCGATGGAAAAGGAAATTATTGATCTTCGCAATCTATACCAACTTATGCAGCGTGATGATTTTACTGAAGCAAGAGCAATTGCTGCGTTATATTTGGTGCGCGATATTTTACAACAGGAGCTGTAGTGAATAAGACTAAGTTAATTGGTGAGCTGAAAAAAATATGTCAGCAAGCCGGTGCTGCAATCATTGAAATATACCAACATGATGATTTTGGTGTTAAGGAAAAGCTCGATCATTCTCCTGTCACTGAAGCGGACATGACATCTCACCAAATTATTGTTGAAGGGTTACAGCAACTCACGCCAGACATTCCTGTATTATCAGAAGAGTCTTCAGAGATTCCCTTTAGCACGCGCAAGACATGGTCAACGTTTTGGTTAGTTGACCCGCTTGATGGTACAAAAGAGTTTATTAAGCGCAATGGTGAGTTCACTATTAATATTGCGTTGATTGAAAACCACCGTCCTGTTTTGGGCATTATTTTTGTCCCTGTAACGAACGAAGTTTATTATGCTTCTGATGACGTTGGAGCATTTTGGGAATCGGCTGAAGGTGAAGTGAAACCTATTCAAGTTAACTCACTACACCAAGTTGATGCTGTGAATATAATTGCCAGTCGCAGTCATATGGGTGAACGTCTAAGCCCATTTTTGACACATCTTGCAGAAATTCTCCCTGCTATAAATATTTCACATTTGGGTAGTGCATTAAAATTTTGTTTAATTGCGGAAGGTAAAGCTGACTTTTATCCTCGTCTTACGCCAACCAGTGAGTGGGATACTGCTGCGGCACAAGCAATTGTAGAAACGGCTGGTGGCTGTCTTGTTGATTTTAATTTTCAGCCATTAACTTACAATACTCAAGAATCTTTATTGAATCCTCCTTTTTTGGTTTTAGGCGATAAACATTTTTCGTGGCAAGCGGCATTGATGCCAGTATTAAAAGATATTGCTAAAACATGACACTTCCATTTGAGCACTAGAAAGTGCTCATCTACTCTTAACAATGTAACGATTATTATCGTATCTATTTTGTGCGCGCTGTTACTTTGGTGATTCAGGATTCAGTGTTAATTGTTTTTGAACAAAATAGCGGTAGTTTATAGTTTAATAATTTTCATTTGAAATATTTTTGAGCAGTTTGTAATAAACTAATTGTTACCATGACTATTTAACAAGGTAGAAAATTACTCAGGTATTTCACGCATGGCAATTTTACTTGATGGGCAATCATGCTTAAGTATGATTGCTGGTGTGCAGATTTTACTAAAAACTGACAAGCAGGTTTATTGCCAGGGTGAAACAATTAATGGCAAAGTAATGGTTAAAGGAGGGACTCATCTCCAAAAAGCACAACAGCTTAATCTTACCTTGCAAGAATACTGGGTTGATCTGAAACCTGAGAATGGTGTATTTCAACGTCGTGCTTTACGTAAGCGTCGTGATGAAATGATCGTTGCGAGCCAGTTTGAAATAAGACCTCATGACGAAACCGCATTTGATTTTTCTTTTCGACTACCAGAAAACTGTCGTTTAAGTGGACAAAATGAAGGATGGAGTTTGTACTTTCAGGCTGATATTCCTTTAGCACTTGATCCTGTAATGGTTTTACATTTACCGGTTATGGCGGTAGAACCTATTCACTATATATTACGTGCTTGTGAATTTTACCTGCAGATGGAGTTGTTAAATAGTGCTTATATTCCTGTTAATGACAATAATCCTCGTGGTGGAATGCAAATTGCCTATAAATTTAAAATGCCAAATAATTTGAGTGGGCGTTTAGATTGTATTTTTTTACTTATGCGGCAAGATGGTTGTCGTGGCATTTCTGTTACTTTCCGAAGATTTATGTCAGAAAGTGATTCTTGCAGGCTGTTTTTGAATGATGAATCTACTGATGATAAAGCCGTAAGGTATGTTTTTACCTGTGATGATCTATTTAATAGCAGTGGCCTTCCTGATCTGAATAATATTGCTCAACTGGTCGCTAGCCAAATAAGACAAAATTTTCTTTAGAGGTGCCCGTTAGTGATGTTTTACTCTATGGTTGTTTCAGGCTCAATGGATGTTACCCCAAAATCTTCCAGAATCATATAAAATGCAGGAAGAACTACTAATACAAGTACGGTTGAGGTTAATAATCCAAAAACAATACTGGTGACGAGTGGAATGAGAATTTGGGCTTGCATACTGGTTTCAAACAGTAATGGAATCATGCCCATGGTTGTGGTTAATGTGGTAAGAAAAATGGCCCTGAATCGGTCGCGAGTGGCATTACTGGCAGCTTCATGAACAGCGATGCCATTTTTAGCATGTAATTTGACGAATTCTACCAGCAGTATTGAGTTATTAACAACGATACCGGCTAATGAAACGAACCCCATCACGCTGGGCATGGATAAATCAATTCCAAGCAGAATATGTCCCCAGATAACACCAATGAGAGAAAGAGGAATAGCTAATAAAACGATGATAGGTTCAAGGTAGTTTTTAAATTGAAAACTTAATAAACAAAAAATGCCTAGAATACCCATCGTAAAAATAGTACCAAATGAACTTCCTGTAGTTTTGCTATTTTTCATTTGTCCTTCCAGACCAATCTCTATATCTGGGTAATTTGCTTTTAATGTTGGAAAAAAGTTTTTTTGTGTATCAATCAATACTTGGGCTGTATTAGCCCGTTTATCGTCTACTTCACCATATACGGTAACCGTTCTTTTCTTATTAATTCGGTTTATTTTGGCGTACTCACGGGCATAATCTATGTGAGCGATTGAACTAAGGGGAACCGCTTCATTTGTTGCAGGATGAATGATAGACATATAGTCAAAGTCGGTAAGCGTGTTTTTTGAGTTATCGTCAAGCATGACATGAACTTCATAGTCTTCATCGCCATATTGGATGCTTGCTACATTATTTCCTTGGTAAGCGCCTCGTAGCTGCTGAGCTATCATGTTGGCATTGATGCCTTTTGCCAGCGTGCCTTCCTGCATTTTTATATGAATTTGTGGCATACCTGGCCTTAAGTCATCACGAATTCCGCTGACCCCTTCATAAGCTAAAAGCCATTCTTGTAGGGCATAAGATGCTGAGGATAGTTCATTTAAATCATTTCCTTGTAAACGAATTTGTATTGCCTGACCACCAGGCCCTGACATAGGATTTTTGAACATGATGGATATAGCATCAGCAAAGGTACCAACGTTTTTTTGCCACTCCGCGGTAATTTGATTGATAGTGGCTTTTCGCTGTTCTACAGAAAGTAAATCCACACTAATCGTTGCCACGTGACTCCCTGATTCGTCCGCAACACTGTTTTCGTTATATTTAATGCTGTAATTTTGCACTAAAGGTGCAATCTCGTTTTGACTCATTTCGTTGTCTAGTTTCTTTAGACCCGCGATGACGTGAGATACAATTTCTTCTGTACGTGCTAACGGTGTTCCCTGTGGTAGCAGAATTTTGGCGTCGATATTATTGCCATCAATTTCTGGAAATGCTTTAAATTTTAGAAGTCCCGCCGGTACTAGAGAGAGTGTGATGATTAAGCACGCAAAAGTAAGTCCAATCGTCAGGTAACGATATTTAATTGAGCATTTAGCAAGGGACTCAACATTTTCTTTTAAACGCTCAAAAAGATGGTGAAATTTTTCTTTCCAGTGAAGTATTTTCGTTGGATTATCATGGTCTTTTTGAATGGCATGAATGAGATGGTTGGGCAATATAATAAATGCTTCTACTAGACTGACGGTGATAACGGTGATGAGTACAATGGGTAATACTTTAAGTACTTGGCCAATATCTCCTTTAAGAAATAACAATCCTCCAAAAATTAGAATGGTTGTAATAAAAGATGAAAGAATCCCTCTTGCAACTTTTTTGGTACCCTCAATGGCTGCATCAAGAGGAGATAAACCACGCTTATATTCTGCGGCAATACTTTCAGAAATAACAATAGCATCGTCCATTAAAATACCAATGGCAATTAATAAGCCGACCATTGAGATCATATTAATTGATACATCCATGGCATGGATAAACATGAAGCTTCCCAAAAATGCGACAGGTAAACCCATAGCCACCCAAAAGGTATACCTAAAGTTAAAAAATAAGAACAATGATAAGATGACAAGAATGATACCTTGCCAACTGTTTGTGAGCACCAGCTGAATACGGTCTTTAATAATTGAAGCAAAGTCATTGGTAATAATCAGCTCAATGCCATCGGGTAGAGTCTGATTTTCATTTTCGACAAAGTTTTTCACAGCTTCATAAATACTTAAGCTGTCATCACGTTTATTTTTAGAAATCTTAAGTATGGCGGCAGGACGTCCGTTAAATGCTATGGTATCTTCTTTTGTTTCAAAAGTATCAGTAATAGTTGCGATTTCTCCTAGTGTAACTTCTGCGCCAGAAGTACTACTTGAAATGATAAGCTTACTTAGCTCATCAGGGGTTTTTCGTTGGTCATAAAATTTGATTTGGTAATAACGATTATCTGTGTTTAATTCGCCTGCAGGTAAATCGAGAGACTGGTTACTAATGGCATTGGCGATATCCTGAATACTCATTCCATACTTTCTTAAATTTTCTTCTGCAATAGCTACTTTAAGAATACGTTGGGAGAAACCGCTGATAGAAACCTTTGGTATGATGGGGTTTTCAGCAAGCTTTGTCTTCATTATTTCTGCAAGCTGTTTGAGTTGGGTTTTGTCAATATTGGCACTGATTGCAATACTGACCACATCACTGGTTTGGTTAAGCTCTTCAATTACAGGGGATTCAGATTGTTGTGGTAGGGTATTCACGGCATCTACAGCATCACGAATATCTTGAATAAAATCGTCAAAATTACCATTTTCTGTCATTTTTAACACGAAACTGCCCATATTATCTGCAGCCTCACAGCGTGTTTCTTCTACAAAACTAATGGTATCAGTAGCATCTTCAAGAGGCAGACAGATACTTTCTTCTATTTCCTTGGCATCAGCTCCTGGGTAGGTGACACTCACCTGCACTTCATACTTTTCGATGCTAGGAAAGGTTTCTTTTTCCATTTTGGATATGGTCAGTAGTCCAGAGACCAAAAAAAGTATCATCAATATATTGCTGGCAGTTGGGTGCTCTGCAAAATACCTGATCATGTATGCCTCTTTAACAATAAAACCAATATATTTTTGAACGGACTTTTATAAGGTATTAGGTCATATCATCTATTTAAATGCTGACTCAGCATTAGCAAGTGCCAGGATTATTTTCTCTTGTGTCGTATTTAGCTTCGGCTGTAAGACCATTCCCTCTACAGCGGGTATCAAGTCTGTCGTAATGACTTTATCCCCATCACTAATTCCTTGTTCAACGACGGCAAGTTCGCCGATATTGTAAGCGACAATAACGTCTTTAATGACTAGTTGGTTATTTTTTCCTACGGTATAGACTTTATTTTGATGAATAACCGTTCGAGGGATCACTAGGCGCTCTCTTGCTGGTGCTGTAAACTCTACTTCAGTATACATTCCTTTGAGTAGTGGTGGACGTTTACCTGGAATGACTTTTTGGTATGAATCATCGACCCCAACAATGATTGAGACAGTTCTGCTGGTTTGATTAATCGATTCACCTAAACGAATGGCTTTTCCTTGCCAGAGCGTATCTTTAAATGCACCCACTAGTTTTACTTTTGCCTTTAGTCCCAATTTTTTGAGTACTTCTTGGGTTGATGGAATAGTATTTGAAAATTTTATTTCTTCAATTCCGGTTAATAAAACTCTAGCGTGAGAGACAGGAAGTTCTGCCGTTATTTCAACCCGTCCTATATTGGTAGCCGTGAATAGTTTTCCTCCTCGGCTAATAAATTGGTCTTGTTCTACATAAACCTGACTAATACGTGCATTAAAAGGACTGGTAATGACTGTACGCGCCAAATTATTCTGTTGCTGCTCAATATCCTGTTGCGCTTGAATAATCTGAGCTTCAGTCACTTTAATTTGAGCGGGTAACGTTTTTAGCGCATTTTCTAGTGTTTGTTTACTTTCTTGTAGTTTGAGGAGTGCTTGTTCTTCTTCTTCAACTAATGATTGTGAAATACTTTTTTGTTTAAGTAGTTTGCGTTTTCGTTCAAGTGCTTTTAAACCCAACGTATAGTTTTGCTCTGCAATGGTAAAAAGTGATTGAGTATTTTTTTTATCGGTTATTAGTTTATCGCGTTCTGTTTGATAAATCGCCAGGCTGGCTTCGGCTTTGGCGAGAGATAATTGATAATCGGAGGGATCTATTTTAATCAGAACAGCACCTTGATTAACACTGGCGCCTTTTTTTAACTCAGGGCTAATGTAGATAATACTTCCTTCAACTTGAGCATTTCCATCTAACGTTTTTTCTGGGCTAACCTCTCCATAACCAATGGCTCTGCCTTTTACAGGAATTGTTTTAGCAACGATATACTCAGCTAACTTTTGGGACTTACGATTTTCATCTCTTTTGAGTGTTTGATCTTTTTGTGTAATTAAAAAGGCAATCAAAACGCCGGCTATTATAGTGATAAGCAAACTGATTTTTTTGCGCAGCCAATGGCTTGTCATTGTTAGCCCCTTTGGTACAAAACAAGATACTGTGCGTAAAGTAAACGTTATAATTATAGCGTTTTAGCTTGATGAAAGCGTCATTAGGTTTTTATATAAATGTAGCAAAATTATTTTGTTACTAATCTTGTCGATAATGTATTGAAAAGCGTTTTAAATAAACTGGGGGGCTAGACTAGAAGTGAATAGCGTATTGCTGAAAACTACCCGGAGAGAGGGTAGTTTTCATAAGCCTTTAATTGAGGATAATGAGGCTAATAGTCAGTGGTGGTAAATAAAATTACTTTTGATTTAAGATCGCTTTGGCTGCTTTAATTTCTTCTATATCTGGTAAATAGAAACCAAACTCATCACCTGCAGCGTTAGGACCCATATGTATATTGGGATTCTGGTGTTGCATTGTTGAGGCAATACGTTTTCTTGCAGACATATGGACTTCTTGAGCAGGTACAGCTTCAAGAAAGGATTGAAGATTGCTGGCTTTTAGTCCACTGCCAGGCATGATGATCAACTGGTCTTGTGCCTGCTTGATAAGTTCTTGTAAGACACTGATACCATCAACAGCATGATGCTGAAATCCTGCGGTTAAAATTCGTTCAACGCCAAGTTTTAAACAGACCTCTAATGATTGAATAGGGTCTTTAGTCATGTCAAAGGCTCGATGCAGCGTGATGGATAAGGGATGAGCCAGTGCTATTAGACTATGTAAACGGTCATAATCCAACTCTCCCTCTGTGGTTAAGATGCCTGTTACGAAACCATTTAGCGTTGGAAAAGCATGTTTGATGGCTAACAGATCTGCTTTCATAACCGCAAACTCTTCATCAGAGTAGCAAAAGTCTCCTGCACGGGGACGTAGCATGATATTAATGGGTAGATTAATTTTGTCTCTAATATTGTAAATCAGCCCAATTGATGGCGTCAGCCCACCACAGCTTAACTCTCCGCATAACTCTAAGCGATCAGCACCTGCGGATGCCGCAATGAGTGCACCGTCGACAGAGTCAACACACACTTCTAGCTTTGTACAAGATATGGAGTCTTTCATGGAGTTACCTTAACTCTTGGCATGATTTACTTATAGCTATACCCTTCACGAATCATTTTTAAGGTTTGTTGTCAGCGTTCTTCACCTCAGTCACTTATTAATATAAGCTTCTGAGGCTTCATCACTTGACGGCCGCCCCTAAAAACCCTTCGTTATGGGTATATTGTATACTTAGCTGTATTGACAGCAAAATTTACGATTCTGGTGATTTTAATACAAGGCAGGTGAATGGCTGTTGATTACAGTCATATTGAGCGTCTGAGTTGCCTAATCTGTTTAACAATTGACTTGCTGTATTACTGGCTTATAGATGCCCTTATAGCCAATATACCCTTAGTATTGGGTTTAGCTTTTAGCGTTCAATAATATGTTGTGTTGCAGTTATAATGTTCATTGATTAGTTGAAGCGCTACTTTGTCTGAAAAGGGGTTTTTTAGGAATTTCTTATATTTTATAAGGTTGCTGTTATTTTTATACATAATACAGTAGTCAGTATAAATGTTAAAAACATGATGCTTGTCACACATATTTATGTATATTCTGTTCCAAATAAAAATTCTATTTAATAAAATTTAAGGAACCATACGGCTTATAGCTTATAACTTGCTTATAGGCATACTCTCAAAAAGTACATTTTTAGAGGTGCCCTTATGATAAAGTGTATTTGAGACTCATAGCAGTAAGAAAAACACTGCAAAAGTTTTGTATTAGTTATTGATAAGCTGTATTTCCACCCTCCATAGTGGTCCTAATGCACCCTAACTGTTTGCCAGGATGGGGATATTTTCTGTAACTACATGGAATGTCACTATGAAACGTGCTTGGTACTATATTCTGCCACCAGCTGTGATTGTTGCATATGCCAGTATTGCGACCTTACAAAAGGGACAGCATTCATTGCAGCAATCTAAATCAGAGCCTGTAGTTCAACAAGGTATGATAACTCAGCAACGTCAACAGATAACGTTAAATAAAAATGAACAATCCAGTGAACGTATTGCTGTCAATGAGAATAACACCAACCAAACTTCAAAAATAAAAGCGCTTTTACCTTCATCTTGGGAAGGAACACGCATTGACGGGCGACTACAAATAGATGAAGCAGGCCATCTTGTTGTAGAACAAGAAACAAAAGATTTATTTGATTATTTTTTGTCTGCAACAGGGGAGGTTCCCACTGAAGAGCTTATTATAAAGCTTCAGCATTATTTAACTGAAAACCTACCCTCTCCAGCAAGAGAGGAAGGGTTAAGCTTGCTGAGCGATTATATTAGTTATCGCGTCGAATTGTCTAACTATCAAGAACAGTATGCAAATATACATTTAAATGGAAATGTAGAACCAACACAGGTTAATTTTCAAAATAATGTAGGACAACTTCAAGCTCATTTCGAACACTTATATCAATTACGGCGAGATAAGCTTGGAATGGAAGCTGCAGACGCTTTTTTCGGGTTGGAGGAAGAGTATGATCAGTATCAACTACAAAAAATTAAAATAGCCCAGAATGAGTCGCTTTCCTCTACAGAAAAACAGGCTGAATATACTCGTATATTGGATGAAATACCTACTCAAGTCAGGTTTATTGTCGCGCCTGAACAAGTTATGAATCAGCTTAGTAATATTGATCAGCAGTATGTATCTGAAACTGAACGTTACCAAGCGAGAAGTGAGTTATTAGGCAATGAGGCTGCACAAAGACTTGCAGTACTTGATAAAAAAAGAAAACAATGGAAGTCCCGACTTTCAACCTTTAGAACAATGAAGGCAGAAATCGAACATGCTGGACTATCCACTAGTGACCAACAATTGGCAATTAACCAATTACTCAATCAGCAGTTTAGTTCTGACGAACGTAAACGTGTTGCTGCTATTGAAAATATAAGTACTCCCTATTAATTATCTAAATATACCCTTCACTGTGGGTATAAATTTTCTGTACTCGCTTCGCAAGAAATACATAACTATAGCGAAGTTTTTTGATGTAGATGTTTGTTGTTTTAAAAGAGGAGATTATCAATGAAAAAAACACTATCAGCAGTAGCTGTTAGCGTTGCTTTGGCAACGACAAGTACTGCACATGCTGGTTGGTTAAACTGGGTTAAGTTTATCAATCAATTGACTGAGCCTACAGTGCAAGAAAATTATACGAAAACAGCTCATCCTATTGTGCTTGTACATGGAACAATGGGTTTTAAATCCATTAAAGGCGTTGATTACTTCTATGGTATCGCGCAATCACTGCGTAGAAGTGGTGCAACAGTATTTACTGCAAATTTGAGTGCACTTGAGTCTGATGAAGCACGTGGTGAACAGTTAATTGAACAGCTGGAAAAATGGCAGGCAATTAATGGTGCGACAGGTTTTAATCTAATTGGCCATGCACAAGGTGGTAATACGATTCGTTATGTTGCTGCGGTACGTCCAGATTTGGTTAAGTCAGTAACCGCCATTGGAACACCTGTTAATGGTAGTATTTTTGCGGATAAGGTGTTAGGCGTATTTAAAAAACTGGATGAAAAACAGCCATTATTAGGTAAAGTGACAAAATTTGTAGGTCAGCTTATTACGAATGGTGCAATCACCTTGGTGGATAATGCTGTTGCAGATAACCCTTCAGGAAAGAGTCAAAATATTGCTAATGTGTTGACTGCGCTTAGTACTGAAAAAATGCAATCATTTAATGAAAAATACAGTGCCGCATTACCTTTAACTCCCTGTGGAGAAGGTGAAGCCGTAGTTAATGGCGTACATTATTACTCTTGGGGAGGGAATAAATCGTATACTAATCCCGTTGATCCTTCTGATTATATTATGTTAGGTACAGCATTAATGTTTGGTAAGCACGGCGATGCAAATACGCCTAAACATGATGGTCTGGTTAGCAGTTGTAATATGCATTTAGGAAAAGTAATTCGAGATGATTATAAACTTAATCATTTAGATGAAATTAATCAGGTAATGGGTATGTATGGATTTTTTAATACCAATCCCATTAGTATCTATCGACAACATGCTAATCGTTTACAGCAAGCAGGTTTGTAGAAAACGTTGATTATCTGTGTTGATAGATTATTTTTCTTGCAAAACAAGGCAAAGAGACGGTTATCGAAATAATTGCGTAATGGATGCGTTTTTGCTATTAATAAACTCATCTACTGGACGGCATTAGGAGTGCGTTATGTTGAAATGTACCAGCTGTCGTCAAGGTTCGTTGACGCCAGGTTATTTGGATATGCTGTTTCCTTGCCATATATGTGATCATTGTGGTGGCAACTGGGTCTTATTGAAAGACTATTTACGCTGGAAAGAGGCAAATCCAGATTACCAGTTTGAACAGGCAAATATAGATGTAGAAGCCGAAGATTCTAAACGAGCGATGACCTGTCCTCAAACAGGAAAACTGATGGTTAAGTATCGTATTTCTAAAGATACCGACCATCGTTTGGATTTAAGTCCTGATGTGCACGGCATTTGGTTAGATAAAGGTGAGTGGGAATTACTCAAAAAAGCAGGACTGGCTGGAAACCTTAATGCTATTTTTACAGATCCTTGGCAACGAAAAATAAGAGAAGCCAATGCTAAAGAGGTCTTTGAACAGCTATATAAAGAACAGTTTGGTGAGGATGATTATCAAAAAATAAAACAGACTCGTGACTGGTTGAGTCAGCATCCAAAGCGAAGTGATTTAATTGCCTATTTGGTGGCTGATGATCCTTACTCTGCCAATCGTTAGTGATGATTGGTTAAGCTAAAATAGCCTCGTTAAAAAATAGTGAGGCTATTTTTTGTGTCATAAATTACCTTTTTTTAATTGATTCATACACGGTTGTCGCAATGGCAATATCTTGTACGGCAACCCCTGTTAAATCACAAATAGAAATTGCTGTAGATGAGCGTTTTATAGCGCTGGGATTATCTAGAATTACGCCTAACTCAACAATTTTCTCACTTTCAATTTGTCCTGCTTGGAAGGCATGTGCTGTTTCGCCATGATCACAGCACTGATCTTTACTGTCCACAACCAGTATATCTGCTGCCACAACGAGCGATGTTTCTAGCTCTTGTTTACCTTCTGCATCTGCACCTACTGCTGTAATATGGGTTCCTGGTTGTACCCATGCTGAATTAATAATGGGTTGCCTACTGGGGGTTGTCGTCACAATTAACTGGCTTTCACTGACGGTCTGCTCAGGCTCTGTTGAAGGTATAACTTGAAAGCCAAACTCGGCCATTTCCTCTGCAAATTTTTCGCTGTTATGCAAGGATGGACTCCAAACGCTGACTTTTTTACAGGAAGTCGCATAACTAAGCCACCGTAGTTGATGTCTTGCCTGAATGCCACAGCCGATAAAGCCAATTTGTTCTATATTTTTAGGTGCTAGTTGTATTACTGCCAGCGCACCTGCAATAGCGGTTCGAGTATCAGTGAGCCAGCCTTCATCTTGTAAAAGCGCTAATGGTTGTCCTGTTTGGGATGACATGACCAACATTAAACCGTCACTGGTGGGTAGATTAACAAGATGGTTTTTAAAGAAACCTGTAGCCACTTTAATGACAAAGTAAGGCGATTCATTGATATAACCATACTTAATATGACAATCACCTGGTGGCTCCTTAAATCCAAGATAGCCTACGGGAGGTACATCAACCTTTTGCTTTGAATAAGCAATAAAACCCTCTTTAATGCTTTGAAGTGCGGCTTCTGGAGAAAATACAGCCTGTATTTGGCTAAGTGTTATGACATCCATACTTATCCCTTTTTAATCACAAACGACTGAGAAGTATAATTTATACTTTACAATCTAATATAGACTTTATAGTATAGATTATCAATAGTAAGTATGTTTTGGTAAAGCTAATGAAAAAACAACAGACGATTAATGATCAATCAATGTTATTAGCGCCTTACTTTGCTGTTGCTGACGGTATAGCGGCATTATTTCATCCTTATGCAGAGGTGGTGATACACAATTTAGCAACTGATACAGTAGTGTATGTAGCAAATAACTTCTCAAAGCGGGAGCTAAACGAGAAATCAAATTTAGATGAGACGCAGTTTAGTCCGGGGCAAACAGTCATAGGTCCTTATGAAAAGCTGAACTGGGATGGACGTAAATTAAAAAGTATCAGTGTATTACTTAAAACTCCTGATCAGAAGAATATTGGACTGCTATGCATCAACTTGGATGTATCTGCAATGAATAGTTTGCAACAAGCACTTCAGCTTTTTCTAAAGCCTGAATCGTTGGTTCCACAGCCTGATGAATTATTTCAGGATGACTGGCAAGAAAAAATTAATGTATTTGTCCATGGCTGGTTGCGATCACACCAATTAACATTGAATACACTATCACGAGAAGAAAAAAAAGAACTTGTTGCGACGTTATTTGAGCAGGGTGCATTTCAGAAAAAAAATGCTGCTGACTATATAGCAAATGTAATTGGTTTAAGTCGGGCAACAGTATTCAACTACTTAAAAGAATTACGTTAACAATTGAAAATCTTCTTTAAATAATTCGTTTAAGAAAATATATGAATAAGGGATAGCTTTTATGCACATTACCAAAGAACTCATTGAAAACACATATAATCAAATAAGTCCGTGGTTAAGAACAACTGCTTTGGATTATAGTATCGAATTAAGTGAAAAAACGGGTGTTAATGTTTGGTTAAAAAAAGAATATCAGCAATTTACTGGTTCATTTAAGCTAAGAGGTGCTTTAAGTTGCATTAGTCAGCTAAATCAAGCACAAAAAGATGCAGGCGTTATCACTGCATCCTCTGGAAATCATGGTTTAGGTGTGGCAATGGCAGGCAAAATAACGGGTACTAATGTGACCGTATATTTGCCAGAAAACACCTCAATAGTAAAATTAAAAGCATTACAGTATTTAAATGCCAATGTCATTGTGGTTGATGGTGACTGTTTACTTGCAGAACAACAAGCTGCTAAGCAGGCTAAAGAAAAAGGTTGTTATTATGTTTCACCCTACAATGATCCTTATGTTATTGCAGGTCAGGCAACGTTAGGAATGGAAATACACCAACAGTTGCCCAATGCTGATGCAGTATTTGTCAGTGTAGGTGGTGGTGGACTGATAAGTGGTATTGGTTCTTATTACAATGAGAGCCAACTAGAAACAGAGCAAGTAACAGAGAAAGTTACAAAAATAGTCGGGTGCTGGCCAGAGAATGCTCAAGCTTTATTAAAGTGTCTGGAACATGGTGAAGTAATTGAAGTTGAAGAGCAACCGACACTTTCAGAATCTACGGCAGGTGGTGTGGAGCCAGGAAGTATAACCTTTCCTATTGCACAAAAAGTGGTTGATAAATGCTATACAGTTTCTGAGCTAGAAATAGGTCAGGCGATGTATGCACTAGGGAAGTATGAACGGGAAATAGTAGAAGGTTCTGCTGGCGTTGCCATGGCGGCACTAATGCAACAGGCTGACCAATATAAGGGTAAAGATGTTGTTGTAGTACTTTGCGGTAAAAATATAGCGTTTGATAAGTGGTTACAGGTCATTAAGCAACACGAAGATCAGTAATTTATAAACGAACTAACATATAGTCAGTGAGTGCCTTCTATACGGATGGTCTGATAAATTATACCGTTTATCTGGGTTATTGGCAAAAGATATACTAAGAAATTTGTATAACTATCTGATTATAAAAGAAAAAATAAGGCCTGATTGAATACGGGTATTGTGCAGTTCGGATTGAACAAAAAGTATGAATTTCAGGATATCTATTATAGGGAGCCTCTAAAAAAAAGTGCATTTTTGGTAGTGCCCTATAGATACTCCAACTTTTTAGAGCTTAATGTAATATAATTTGTTTTAAAAATAAGCAGCAGTGTTTTTTTAAGTATACTGGATGAGGGATAATTCAATTAAAATAAAACTATTGTAAATCAATAAGTTACACTACAAATTATACGTCATTAGTATTAGAATATGACCTGCAGCTTTTAAATGTAGGTAAAGTGAAACTGATGATTAATTATACAAAATTATTATATTCTTTATGCCTCTCCACCATTTTTTTCTCCCCTGTGTGTACTTCCGATGATATAACGCCGACATCAACACAATTGGGTTACTGGTCATTTGACGCAGGCTTAAATAATGAAGGTGCCAGAGACTTTTCAGGTAATGAACATCATGGTTACTTTTTAAGTAATGAGTATGAAGTATCGCTAGGAAAGATAATGCTGGCAGGGGGACGTTACTCTCAACATGCAGCAAAGGGAACAGCACTCTTAGTGGATATGGAAGACCCGTTGCTGATTAATCTTTCTGACTTTGATGTAAGTAAGCCGTTTTCATTAGCGTTATGGTTTAAGGCTGATGAAGTAGGAATGCAACAAACGTTGTTTGAGCAAAATCGAAGTCCTGAGTTTGGGGAAGGAAGGTTTGGTATTTACTTAAATGAGCAAAACCAAGTTGCTATTGAGTTTGTTAATGAAAATGGAATTAAGGGTGGCTTGATTTCTAATCAGCTTACTCAGATAAAAGGGAAGTGGCAGCATCTGGTTTTTTCATTTGATGGTAATCAATATGATATGCACCTTGCGCTAAATGGTCAGTACCTTCCTGCTACTAAAACTGCATTACCTTCGTTTTCAAAATTAGATGGCCCAATCATTATTGGAAATGGGGTAAATCAAATACCTTTTTACGGTGCACTGGATGAAATTCAGCTCTATAGCCGTGCAATTAGTTCGCTAGAGGCAAAGTGTTTAACAGAATTGGGCTTTAAGTGTGTTCCCGATTTATACCAGGGGCCAACAGGACCAAAAGGTGAGCAGGGAGCAGTAGGCTTGCAAGGGCCACAGGGTAAGCAGGGCAAACCAGGAGAAAGAGGTGTTGAAGGTCCACAAGGTAAACAAGGTGTTGCTGGACCACAAGGTTCTGTTGGTCCTCAAGGGCCTAAAGGCGAAAAAGGCGAGCAGGGTAACCAAGGCAAGCAAGGTCCAGTAGGGACTGCGGGCAAAGATGGGAAGGATGGGGTAATAAAACCACCCGTAATCAGAACCTGTCGCTTTTCAAACCCCAATGAGTATCTTGGTATTTGTCAGGTAAGTTGTGAATCTAATGAAACTGTCATCGGTGGCGGTTGTAAAGTTGGAAAAGAGCTAGACCCAGGAGAGCGCTATTATTATCTGAAAAAAAACTATCCACATAATAATGGTTGGTATTGTGAGGCAATAGCAAATGGTAACTTCAGAAATCCGACAGGAAGTGGCTATGCTATTTGTATGGAAACGACACAAGATGAAGATTCCATGCAAGACAGTTGGGAACGTTATTATGGGTTAGACCCCGATGCTGATGATGCCCAACAAGATGCAGATAATGATGGTATTACCAATGCTCAGGAATACATCAATGGCACAAATCCTGTCATTGCTGATGCTAGTACTGTTGCCTTAAATAAAAAAATACAGCAGTTAAAGCCAATCCGTCATTATGTAGCGGATGATATTAATGGAGAAAAACTCCGAGACCGCAGTGGCACGGTTGATGGCCAATTTACCTCTCGTTCAGGAAAAATACTGGATAAAGTAAAAGAGAGTGAAGTACCCGGTGTAGCAACAAAGTCATTTGATTTTGATGGTGATGCCTATCTTTCCATGGGTGGGTTAAGTACTGAAGATATGGAAAATGGGTTTACTTGGGTTGGGTGGTTTAGACTTGATAGTTTACAGTATTACCAACGCATGTTTTATGCGGTAAATAGTGTAAATGATGGAATTATTTTAGATTTTTATAAAAAAACAAACATGATTAGAACACCTATAGTGTTGCATCAGACTGACTTAAAAGCTGATCAATACTACTTTATTGGGCTATCTTATTATAATAGTCAATTCACACTATTTTTGAATGGAAATGTATCTAAAGTATTTAAAGGCGTGCCAAGTTTAAATAACAAAAACTTTTTTTACTTAGGATACTCTATTGTACCTTCTGAAGGCGTGCCAGGAAGTGGCGGTATTTCAGATTTACAGTTCCAACGAGTGGCTGTATTTAATAAATGCCTTTCACAGCAAGAAATAGCAGAGTTGTATCAACTTGGTAGTACGCAATAAATTTTAAAAGCTAACCCCCTCCTAACCTCCCCCTTATCTAAGGGGGAGGAATATATCATGCAAACTATTAGTAAGATGACTGGTTATATTTTTTCACTTAATCATCCTTCTTAACGAAGATGATAGAGAAAACTCAGTCTTGATTCCCTCCCCTTAAATAAGGGGAGGGTTAGGGTGGGGTTCACGAATTATCCGGGAAGTAAAATAGGTAACATAAAATGCAATTAAAAAAACCATTAGTACTTATTATTTCAACGCTGATATCAGCATCTTCAATGGCTTCTGATACAGCCTATCCAGCTATCACTAATTCAGAAATAGGGTATTGGTCATTTGATGGTGGGCTTTACCAACAAGGTGGGGTGGATTATTCGTCAGAAGGAAATGATGGTTATTTTCTTGAAGAAGGTGAAGGTTCTATAAGTGGTGGAAAGTACAACGAACAAGGTATTTCAGGTACATCACTTAAACTGGAGCAAATGAATCCATTGGTTGTCAATGTTAAAGCAAATGGGGAAAAATTTGATATCAATGGACCCTTTGCGCTTTCTTTTTGGTTTAAACCAGCAAAGACCAATGTTAAACAAGTACTGGTAGAAAAAAGCGATTCAACTTCAGATGCTATATTTTCAATTTTTGTAGATACAGATAACCGTTTAAAAGTGGTCTTTAGAAATGCTGCTGGTGTAATAGGTGGTGTTGAGTCCCTTGACCCGTTGCCTAATTTAAAAAATAACTGGCAACATGTTGTATTTTCTTTCAGTGGACACCAAAGTGGGTTAAATCTTGCGTTAAATGGTCGCCGCTTAAAAGACGTCAAGTTGGGTCTGCCTGAAGATTTAAGTACAGATAATCCCTGGGTATTTGGCAATAGTGTCGCTGAGCAATTAAATAACCCATTAATGGGAGAATTGGATGAAATTCATTTATATAGTCGAGCAATTAGCTCATTAGAGGCAAATTGCCTAGCGGATTTAGGTTTCCACTGTGTACCGACTTTTTACCAAGGACCTCCAGGATCAAGAGGGCCTCAAGGTGCACCTGGTATTCCAGGAAGACAGGGTAAAAAAGGCGATAAAGGTGATCGAGGCCTGCAAGGTGAAAAAGGTGATAGCGGTCTAATAGGACCAGAAGGCCCACGTGGTCCTCAAGGTGTTAAAGGTGAAAAGGGAGAAAAGGGCGACCAGGGAGTAAAAGGTGATCGAGGACCTCAAGGTCCAAAGGGTGATCCTGCGGATATCTATCCTGTAGGAAGTTTGTATTTCAATGCGACTAATGGTGCAAATCCAAGTCAGTTGCTTGGTATTGGTGAGTGGCAACCCTTTGGACAAGGGCGGGTTATTTTAGGTGCAGGTTCTACAAAAGACACTCGTGGTGAAAATCGAAACTTTACTGCAGGCAGTGTTGGGGGAGAGTTTCAGCATCAATTAACAATACCTGAAATGCCAGCACATACGCATCGTCAAGGTTATCGTGGAAACTGGAAGTTTGGTAATACCTCTGGTTGGATTACTGTTGGAAACTCGGGGCCATGGCCAATTAATGATGGTATTGAAAGTAGACAAATGATGCCAGAAGGTGGCGATAAACCCCATAATAATATTCAGCCTTTTGTAACTGTTTATATTTGGAAGCGTATTAAATAATAGATAGCTATATCCCCCTCCCAACCTCCCCCTTGAAAAGAGGGGAGGAGTTGATTGTGCTTAATTTAGCCCTCAACGTTTTATATCAAAATAGCGTTAATGAATTAGCAGAAGAGGCTTTAATTCCCTCTCCTTAAATAAGGGGAGGGTTAGGGTGGGGTTTAAAAATTATCCAGAAAGTAAAAAAGGTTTTATTTAATGAAAAAGCCACTAGCCGTATTAATTTCAAGCATTATTAGTGCTTCAATATCAACTGCATTGGCAGAAGAGTTAATATTAACTAACTCGGAACTAGGTTTCTGGTCATTTGATGGAGGTCTACATCAACAGGGAGGTGTGGACTACTCAGGTAATAACAATCATGGTTATTTCTTAGATGAGGGGGAAGGATCTTTTAATGGTGGTCAATACTCTGAACAAGGTGCTTATCGTGCGGCTTTAAAAATTGAAGCAGATAATCCTTTTATAGCCAACATTACTAAATTAAATATCAATGAGCCTTTTTCAATTTCTCTATGGTTTAAGGCTGAGAAAGTTGGTGATCGCCAAGTATTAGTTGAAAAAGGCAGCCAAACAACAAATGCACGCTTTAGCATTTTTCTTGACGAAGAAAATAGACCGAAAGTGTTGTTTCAAAATGCTGTCGGTGAGCTAGGTGGTTTGGAAGCTGATACAGCTTTAACGGATGCTAACCAAAAATGGCAACATTTAGTTTTTTCATACAACGGTAAACCTAGCGGCATTCATCTTGCTGTAAATGGTAAACGTATTGATGCTTATAATCTGGGTATTCCTGCCAGTGTTGAAGCTGATGGCCCCTTGGTATTTGGTAACTCTGTTATCGATCAACGGAATTATCCTTTGCAGGGATTTATGGATGAAATCCATGTTTATAATCGTGCAATTAGTTCAATAGAAGCAAACTGTCTTACTGAGTTAGGCTTTAATTGTGTTCCAGCTTTTTATATGGGACCAAAAGGTGATCGAGGAAGACAAGGACCTCCTGGAATTCCTGGTAAAGAAGGTAACAAAGGCGAAAAAGGTGACCGAGGTCCTCAAGGAGAAAAAGGTATAAATGGAGATAGAGGGCCAGTAGGTCCACGTGGACCACAAGGTTTAAAAGGTGAAAAAGGCGATAAGGGTGATCAAGGACCGAAAGGTGATACCGGTCCACAAGGGGAAGTTGGCCCTCAAGGAGCAAAAGGTGAACAAGGTCCTCAAGGTAAGCCTGGTTCGTCAGTGGATAGAAAACACTATTATACGACAAAAGCAGAGCGTGGCACGTCAATTGTTATTCCTGAACAAGATATCATTGATTTATGTAGTGATGAAGATGGATGTCAGATACGGTTAGGACTTGATGATTGGAGTACAGGTCTTCCAGGTAATGTTGAGTTTGGGAGCTTTATGTTTTTCTATAATAAAGATACTAAAGCCTGGTATGGCAACAAAGGTAGTGAAGCATACGGGATTAATGGTGACAATGTCTTTCAGAGAAATATTGCTCACGCTTATGCATGTTATTTTTCGGATGGAGATTATAAAGACTGGCAACTTGCTGGAGATAAAGACTTAAATTTCTCACTAGTGAGTTGGAAGGAGTATGAAGCTAACTGTCGTTTAACAATCATAGATTAGCGTTTTTAACCCCCACCCAACCTCCCCCTTGAAAAGTGGGGAGGAGTGAATTGTGCTTAATTTGGAATGAATTGATTAATTATTAATTCCGCTAAGTTGCCCCTTTTAAATAAATGGTGGGAGTAAGCGCTGTCTTCTTTCCCTCCCTTTAAATAAGGGGAGGGTTAGGGTGGGGTTAAAAAACTTTCCAGAAAGTAAAAAGGTTATATTTAATGAAAAAACCATTAGCCGTAGTTATTTCAAGTATTATTAGTGTTTCAGTGTCCACATCATTAATAGCCGGACCAGTATTGACCAACTCTGAATTAGGTTTTTGGTCTTTTGATGCGGGTTTTGATCGAGAAGGCACTAGAGATTTTTCAGGACAAAATAATCATGGTTATTTTTATAGTTTTGCTGAAGAGGTGCTGGCTGGCGCTACGGTATTAAAAGGTGGTCAATATACTAAAGATGGTGCCAAAGGAAATGCGTTGATTGTTGATGAAACAGATCCTCTTGTTATCGACATCAAGCAATTTGATACCAGAAAACCTTTCTCTATCGCACTGTGGTTTAAAGTAGATCAGCTCAATACTGCTCAAACATTATTTGAGCAAAAAAATACGCAGGGTGATGCACGTTATGGACTTTATCTAAATAGCCAAAATCAGGTTGTAGTTGAATTTGTAGATAACAGTGGCAGTAAAGGTGGTTTAGTCTCTGTTCCGTTGAATGATATCCAAGGTAAATGGCAACATGTGGTGTTTTCATTTGATGGTAGCCAATATGATATGAATATGGCGTTAAATGGAAAATATCTAAAAAGTACCAATAAAGGTTTGCCAACGTTATCTAAGTTAGATGGCTTAATTATTTTAGGCAATGGCTTTGAACAAACGCCTTTACTTGGTGAGCTTGATGAAGTGCATCTTTATAATCGTGCAATCAGTTCAACAGAAGCAAAATGCTTAGCGGAATTAGGCTTTAAATGTGTACCTGCATTTTATCAAGGACCTCGTGGAGAAGTGGGAGAGCAGGGTGCTACAGGGTTAAGTGGTCCTCAAGGGAATAAAGGTGAAAAAGGCGATCGAGGTCCTCAAGGAGAAAAGGGTGAAAAGGGCGATAAAGGACTAGCAGGTCCACGTGGACCACAAGGTTTAAAAGGTGAAAAAGGCGATAAGGGTGACCAAGGGCCGAAAGGAGATGCTGGTCCACAAGGGAACGTTGGACCTCAGGGAGCAAAAGGTGAGATAGGTCCTCAAGGTAAGTCGGGTTCATCAGTGGATAGAAAGCATTATTTTGTATCAAGGGAACAAAGAGGTACATCTTTAACTATTCCTGAGGCGGACATTATCGAGTTATGTGGTGATGAGGATGGATGTCAGTTAAGGCTAGGAATGGAGGGATGGAATGGCCCTGAAGATGAGTATAGTAATCGAGTAACGTGGAGATCCACATTTTTCTCTTATAATACTCAAAATAAACAATGGGATTCATTGGAAGGGACCGTGCGAGGGAAAAATAATGATGGAGTAATGCAGCATATATTTATAGCTTGGTCCTGTTATTTTACAGATGGATACCACGAAAATTATACTAATAAAGGTGATACAACCTTAAGTTTTGATTTAATCTCTTGGTCTCAGGATAATAGTGGACAAGGCTACAACGCTAACTGCCGTTTAACGATTATTGATTAGTGTATTTAACCCCCTCCCAACCTCTCCCTTGAAAAGTGGGGAGGAGTTGATGGTGCATAATTTTAAGCGTTTTGATTAATTATTAATTCCGCTAAGATGCCCATTTTAAATAAGCAGTTGGGGAAAACTCGTCTTCTTTCCCTCCCTTTAATTAAGGGGAGGGTTAGGGTGGGGTTACAAAATTATCCGGGAAGTGAAATAAGGTCGTAAATAATGAAAAAAACTTTAACAATAGCAATTTCTGCTGCATTGTTTTCACAAGTATCTGTAAATGCTTATGCTGAACCGACTTCGGCAGAAATAGGTTTTTGGTCTTTTGATGCAGGGTTACACCAGCAAGGTGGTGTGGATTATTCAGGACAAGGTAATCATGGCTATTTTTTAGAAAATGGTGCAGGTGATTTAAGTGGCGGAGTTTATAGCAATGAGGGGGTTGAGGGGGCTTCACTTAAAGTAGAAGAAAATAATCCCTTTGTTGCGCAGGTTAATTACAATGGTGAAGCGTTTGATATTAACCAACCGTTTTCAGTTGCCTTATGGTTTAAAGCTAAAAAAATTAACGAAAAACAGGTTCTGCTGGAAAAGGCAGACTCAACAGGCGAAGCATTATTCGTTGTATTTTTAGACAGTGATAACCGGCTGAAGGTCATATTTAAAAATGCTGCAGGCGTTATTGGTGGTATTGAATCCCTTGATCCTTTACCACGTTATCAGAATGAATGGCAGCATTTAGTATTAGCCTATAACGGTAAACCTAATGGTTTGCATTTGGCACTGAATGGCAAGCGTTTAAAAGGCGTCAAATTAGGTATGCCCGATAATTTGGCAACAGATGGACCTTTGGTATTTGGTAATTCTGTTGCTGAGCAACTTACCTATCCGCTGCAAGGCGAACTTGATGAAATACATGTGTATAACCGTGCGATAAGTTCTGTAGAAGCAAGCTGTTTAGCTGATGTAGGTTTTAATTGTGTTCCTGAGTTTTATCAAGGTCCACAAGGACCCAGAGGTAATCAAGGTGCACCAGGAATTCCAGGTACAAAAGGTAATGCAGGTGAAAAAGGAGACCGAGGTCCTCAAGGAGAAAAGGGTGAAAAGGGCGATAAAGGACCAACAGGTCCACGTGGACCACAAGGTTTAAAAGGTGAAAAAGGCGATAAGGGTGATCAAGGACCAAAAGGTGATACGGGTCCACAAGGGAAAATTGGACCTAAGGGAGCAAAAGGAGAAGCAGGCCCTCAAGGTAAACCGGGTTCATCAGTGGATAGAAAGCACTATTTTGTACCAAGGGAGCAAAGAGGTACGTCTTTAACTATTCCTGAAGCAGATATTATCGAGTTATGTGGTGATGAGGATGGATGTCAGTTGCGGTTGGGGATGGAGGGATTTCTTGGCTCAACTGGTGAACATAGTAAGCGTGTAGCTTCTCGGTCTTCTTTGTTTTATTACGATGCAGAAACGAAGCAATGGCGGGCTTCAATCAATGATGATAATGGTAATAATAGTAACAATGTTACTCAGCATATAATGAAAATTTGGTCGTGTGCTTTTACTGATGGAAAGTATCAAAACTGGAAGGATTTATCTGATACTGATACTAGCTTTGGTTTGCTTTCATGGAATAATCATGGCTATAACGCCAACTGCCGTTTAACAATTATTGATTAGTGTAATTAACCCCCTCCCAACCTCCCCCTTGAAAAGTGGGGAGGAGTGCATTGTGCTTAATTTGAAATGAATTGATTAATTATTAATTCCGCTAGGTTGCCCTTTCAAACTAAGTGGGTGGAGTAAACTCTGTCTTGCCCTCTCTTTAAATAAGGGAAGGGCTAGGGTGGAGTTAAAAAAACTTTCCGGAAAGTAAAAAAGGTTGTATTTAATGAAGAAACCATTAGCCGTAGTTATTTCAAGTATTATTAGTGTTTCAGTGTCCACATCATTAATAGCCGAACCAGTATTGACCAACTCTGAATTAGGTTTTTGGTCTTTTGATGCAGGTTTTGATCGAGAAGGCACTAGAGATTTTTCAGGGCAAAATAACCATGGTTATTTTTATAGTTTTGCTGAAGAGGTGCTGGCTGGTGCTACGGTATTAAAAGGTGGTCAATATACTAAAGATGGTGCCAAAGGAAATGCATTAATTGTTGATGAAACTGACCCACTTGTTATTGATATTAAGCAATTTGATATCAGTAAACCATTTTCTGTAGCACTGTGGTTTAAGGTAGATCAGCTCAATACTGCTCAAACATTATTTGAGCAAAAAAATACGCAGGGTGATGCACGTTATGGACTTTATCTAAATAGCCAAAATCAGCTAGTAGTTGAGTTTGTCGATAATAGTGGCAGTAAAGGTGGTTTAGTCTCTGTTCCGTTGAATGATATCCAAGGTAAATGGCAACATGTGGTGTTTTCATTTGATGGTAGCCAATATGATATGAATATGGCGTTAAATGGAAAATATCTAAAAAGTACCAATAAAGGTTTGCCAACGTTATCTAAGTTAGATGGCTTAATTATTTTAGGCAATGGCTTTGAACAAACGCCTTTACTTGGTGAGCTTGATGAAGTGCATCTTTATAATCGTGCAATCAGTTCAACAGAAGCAAAATGCTTAGCGGAATTAGGCTTTAAATGTGTACCTGCATTTTATCAAGGACCTCGTGGAGAAGTGGGAGAACAGGGTGCTACAGGGTTAAGTGGTCCTCAAGGGAATAAAGGTGAACGAGGACCTCAAGGAGAAAAGGGTGAAAAGGGCGATCAAGGACCAACAGGTTCACGTGGACCACAAGGTTTAAAAGGTGAAAAAGGCGATAAGGGTGACCAAGGGCCGAAAGGAGATACGGGTCCACAAGGGAAAATTGGACCTCAGGGAGCAAAAGGTGAGGTAGGCCCTCAAGGTAAACCGGGTTCGTCAGTGGATAGAAAGCACTATTTTGTACCAAGGGAACAAAGAGGTACATCTTTAGTTATACCTGAGGCTGACATTATCGAGTTATGTGGTGATGAGGATGGATGTCAGTTGCGGCTTGGAGTTGATGTGGAAGAAAAAAGTAACTCCACTATAAATCAATTTGAACATTCAATGTTTTTTTATAACAAAAATACAAAAAAATGGTATGGGCACTCTGGTAGTGGAAGGTTTGGAACAAATGGTGACGGAATATCTGGAAAAAATATTTTTATAAATGAACCCTGCTGGTTTAATGATAGCAGATATAAAAACTGGAAGGATCAAAATGATGATGATCTTAACTTTTCGCTAGTATCATGGAGTACTTATGGCTTTAAAGCCAACTGCCGTTTAACAATTATTGATTAGTATATTTAACCCCCTCCCAACCTCTCCCTTGAAAAGTGGGGAGGAGTTGATGGTGCATAATTTTAAGCGTTTTGATTAATTATTAATTCTTCTAAGTTACCACTTTATAAATAAGGGGTAGAGAATGCTTTGTCTTGTTTCTCTCCCCTTAAATAAGTAGGGCAGGGTGGGGTTAAAAAATATCCGGGAAGTGAAATAAGGTCGTAAATAATGAAAAAAACTTTGGCAATAGCAATTTCTGCTGCGTTGTTTTCACAAGTATCTGTAAATGCTCATGCTGAGCCAGCTTCGGCAGAAATAGGTTTTTGGTCTTTTGATGCAGGGTTACACCAGCAAGGTGGTGTGGATTATTCTGGACAAGGTAATCATGGCTATTTTTTAGAAAACGGTGCGGGTGATTTAAGTGGCGGAGTTTATAGCAACGAGGGGGTTGAGGGTTCTTCACTTAAAGTAGAAGAAAATAATCCATTTGTTGCGCAGGTTAATTACAACGGTGAAGCCTTTGATATTAACCAACCGTTTTCAGTTGCCTTATGGTTTAAAACTAAACAAGTTAGTGAAAAGCAGGTGCTGATAGAAAAGGCCGACTCAACAGGTGAAGCGTTATTCGTTGTATTTTTAGACAGTGATAACCGACTGAAGGTGATGTTTAAAAATGCATCTGGTGTTATTGGCGGTATTGAATCTCTTGATCCTTTACCACGTTATCAAAATAAATGGCAGCATTTAGTGTTAGCTTATAATGGTAAGCCCAATGGCTTACATTTGGCACTGAATGGCAAGCGTTTAAAAGGCGTCAAATTAGGTATGCCTGATAATTTGGCAACAGATGGTCCTTTGGTTTTTGGTAATTCTGTTGCTGAGCAACTTGCCTATCCGCTGCAAGGCGAGCTTGATGAAATCCATGTGTATAACCGCGCGATAAGTTCTGTGGAAGCAAGCTGTTTAGCGGATGTCGGTTTTAACTGTGTTCCCGAGTTCTATCAAGGTCCACAAGGACCCAGAGGTAATCAAGGTGCACCCGGTATTCCTGGTAATAAAGGCAACAAAGGAGAAAAAGGTGACCGAGGCCCACAGGGTGAGCAAGGACAGAAAGGTGATACAGGTCCCCAAGGTCCAGTTGGCCCTCAAGGACCTAAGGGGGCTAAAGGCGATGAAGGAAAACAAGGCCCTATTGGAGCAAGAGGTACACAAGGTCCTAAAGGTGATAAGGGAGATCAAGGTCCTGCTGGGCCTCAGGGGCCAGAAGGCCCTGTAGCTACTCATTATTCACAATTACCAGCTGGTAGTATGGCAGGGTATTGCTCACAGCCTACTATGGGGGATAGCAGTCTTGCTCAGGCAATCAAGCCGGCATATTTAAAAAATAATAGCTGTGTGTGTGAAGAAGGATGGACTTCAGTTGTTACTGGTGGACAGTACAGTAAACGACCATGGGACTCTGCAAACCGAAGTTGTATTAAAAACTAATATTGCTTCTCTCGAACGGCAAAATAGCCAGGATATTTGCCTCATGTAGATGAGGTAAAAGGCTATTTGATCCGTAGCAAACTGTTTGCCGCAAGGATGCGGCAATCAAGTCTCCAGGGAAGGATTCACGACGTGTTTGCGGATGGGTCAAGTAGCCTTGTTATATTCGATTAGCCATTTTCCAGTTCATCCAAAACTACTCTTTCGTACCACTATACTCTTAACTTTTCACTCTTCGCTGTGGATATATAACGCAGTGGTTGTATGAATAGTACACAAAAAACTCATTTTTTGCTGCTTATTTGACCATTTTAAAAAAAATCTAAATTTTTTTCATTTTTTATTTAACATTTTTGGCCAATCACTGGATATATATAAATATACCCCTTGTGATGGGTAATGCCATGATGAATGTTGTTGATACATCGTCATGGTCTGATTTTTTTATTGAATGATTTTAACATAGATGTCAGCGGTTCAGTTGATAGCATTTATTACTAAAGATGTACGATTCTATTCGTAGATCAAGACGAGCTAATCAACCTATTTTGAAGTAAATATACGCATAACAACGCGTATGGCTATCAACGAACCCTTACTAGGCAGTTATAAAATAAGGTAAATACATCATGGTAGCAGTTGTTGCAGGTCAAGGGTTAGGCTTATACAACAATTCACTTACAGGTTTAAATGGTCAGAGCAGTGCATTAGGGCAGGGGAATAACCGCGTATTTATTAACCATAATACCGGTAATTTAATTATCCAACATTACACGGATGATCTGGCAAGTAAGGGGCTGAATACCTCATTATTACAGACCTATAATAGCCAGGGACAAAGTAATGACCCACGTAATCAGCCTTGGCTGTTAGGGTTAAATCGCTATATTAGTGAGCTACCTGAAGTACCCAATGAAGCAGGATCATTGCTTGTTAAGCGCAATGGTGATGGTAGTGAAAGTATTTACCGCTATAGCGAACAACATAAGGTGTATATCACGGCCGATGGCGATGGTGCTCATGATTTGTTTCGTTATGATGCCACCACTAAAAGCTGGACTTGGGAGGAAGGCAGTAGTCGGGTAAAAGAGTTTTATAATGCAACAGGTCAGTTGACAGCCCTTGAAGACAAAGCGGGTAATCGCACTCAGTTAACCTATCAAAATAATCTACTGGTTAAACTTGAAGATGCATCTGGACAAATTACCCAGTTAAGTTATGAAGGGCAAAAGCTAACTGCCATTCAAATTGAATATACAGGCGATAATGATCAGCAAATTAAGCGTTCGTTAGCACGATATAGCTATGATGCCTCAGGTCGTTTGGCAACCGTCATTACCGATTTAACACCTGATGATAATAGCGTCGAAGATGGTGTTATTTACCAAACTACCTATAGCTATGAGGGTGATAGTCAGCGTATTAAGCAGATAACCAATAGTGATGGTACACAGCTGACATTTGCATATCAGCAGGTGGGTGATAAGTATGTCATTAGCCAATACCGTGATGCGACGGGTATAGGCGCAGACTATCACTATGATCCAGAAAATCACACTACTCAGGTTACGGATGCACTAGGACAGCAAACGGATTATCAGTTTGATGATTTGGGGCGTATTGTTAAGGTATTAACACCTGCCATTGAGGGACAGCGCACTACCCTGCAATACAGTTACGATGCTCAAGATAATATTGTTGAAGTTATTGATGGGTTGGGCAATAAGGTTACTCGTGAATTTGATGCCATGGGTAATCTGGTTTATGAGTTTGATGCCAATCACCATATAAAACACTTTCAGTATAACGATCAGCAACAGCTTGTTGCAGAAGCTAGCTGGCAGTTGGAGCGTGCCCCTTTAAATGATAACGAGCGTAAGGCTATTCCAGAAAATGTGGTAGCAAAACGCTATGTTTATGATGAGCAGGGGTTTAAGCGCTTTGTTATTTCTCCAGAAGGTAATATCTCTGGATTTAATTATGATACCTATGGCCAGCTAGTAGAAACCTATCAGGTTAACGGGGTTCGCTATCCCAAAAATAAGCTTGTTTTAAATCAGGGTGAAAATGCTGCTCAGCCGACATTAGCAGAATTAAATACATTGGTAAGTAGTGAGCAAGCACAGCAAGTGATGCGTACTACTTCCTTATACGACAGCCGTGGTTTGATTGGTAAAGTTATTCAACACGATGGTCAAGGCAATACTCAAGAAACTGCTTTTCAATACGATGCTTTTGGTAGACTACTTCGAAAAATAGATACTGCAGGTGTTGCAGAAACGATTAGTTATGATGGTTTGGGTAGGATTCTTAGTAAAACCAATAAAGCCGGCCAAACCACCGTTTTTCGTTATGATGATCAGCAACATACTGTCGCAACCACCTTCAGTAATGGCTTGGTCAAAACAGAATTATTTGATGCCGCAGGTCGTTTATTAAGCCGTACTGAACAAGCTTCTGATACGACTGCGACTAACCGTGTTCGCTTTTTTTATGATAAAGCGGGCCGGCAAGTAGCGAGTGAAGATAAAACAGGTGGTCGCAGTTATACCTTATTTGATGCTCGAAACCGCAAAGTGGCCAGCGTTGATAGTGTCGGGGCGCTAACGGAATTTCGTTATGATGCCAATGAACAACTGATTGAAAGTATTCAGTATGAGACACTCGTTGACACGCGTCGTTTACTCTCTTTTGGTCAGCTAAAAGAAAGCTTATTTAACCTTGATAAGCTGCGTCCTAAAGCCAATCCAACAGCTGATCGTCATCAGTATTGGGTGTATAACAGCCAAGGGCAAAAGCGCTTTCAGGTGGATGGCGCAGGTGCTGTCACTGAATGGGCTTACAATGCTTATGGTAAGGTAGTCAGTGAGAAACATTATGAAACATCGCTAAGTTCAGAGGTTCTGGCTGAGCCACTGACTGAAGCAAATATCCTTGCCAAACTGGGGGATTACACCCCAATTGCTGTGGATAACAGCACTACCACTCGTTGGCCAGCCAGTGAGCATAGTGATGCTCAATATCATTTAGGTGCACTCACCCAAACCACAAAAACAGTGACTTCCGGTGCGAATATTGAAGCAAGCAGTCAGGCCTCTACGCGCAACGCTAAGCCTTGGCCTGATTATGTCACTGAAATTAAGCAGCAAAATCATCCGGATATTAACGGCACAATTCTGTTGAATTACTTAACGCCAGAAGAGCAGGCACAGGTTAAGTATATTCGGGCAGATCTTTATAATCTGCAAACACGACACTCAACGTTAAGCAGAACATTTCCAGACAAGTTTGACGATTATCAGGGGCAACTAGTGTTGCCTGCTATTTCGGGTAATGGCCGCTTTCGTGCCACAGTGATTGTTGAGCTTAATGATGGTACAAGCATTGTTAAGCCTACTTTCGTTCTGGAGAAAGGTCGTCAGCAGGTCTTATCGCAAACGCTACGTTGGCCGGTTGATGATATGGCTGAACTCAGTGGTGCCGAGCATACGCTGAAATACCGCATTGTGGACAGAGTGGGACCTGATCTTGAGTCAGGTACGCCATTTACCGAAAAAAGTATTGCTATTGTCGATGGGTTTTATCAGGTTGAACTGACCGATTTAATCCCCAATACCTCTTATGAAATCGTTATTGATCAGCAAGCGGGTGGTCAGCGTACAGGTGATGTTAGTCGTTATCACAAAACAGCGCGTTTTCAATGGGTACCACAGACCAGCCATCAACCGCTGAATGTGTCCTGGCAACAAGACACTATTGTCAATAAACCGACCGCTGGGGCTTCGCTTACAGGCGTAATTTCTGAAGAAGATGCGCGGAATATCGATTACATCCAGGTCTATGTGGATGATACACAAACCAATAAGCAAGTCTCTGAGGCAATAACTTATCCAAGAGGTTATCGTTTCTATCAGGGTGATATCAACCTCTCATTGGATCGTCCTTTAGACAGTGGTAGTTACCGTATTTCGGTTCATAAGCACTATTTGGATGGCACCAAAAAATCTGAATCATTCATGTATACCGTGGGTGATCAGCAAGACATCGTCGTTAACAGTAAGTTAACGATTCCGCTGGATAAACTACCGCTTGATGTGACTCAGCCAGGTACCACCATCGCCTATCGGCTGGCTCAACAAGATAATGCTGAGTATCAGTTTATTGACCTGGCCTCACAGCGCTCTGCAGATGGTAAATCAATAGAGCTAACACTCAGTGACCTGGTCGCATCGCGTAATGATCTCTATATCAAGATCGTTAAAGATGGCTACCCCCCTATCGAGCTAGAAGGTCACGCATTAGTCGTGGTTGATGGCTACTCCTATCAGACACCTTTACTGAAGTTTGCTGACCCTAATGGTGACCATATCAAAGGTCGTTTTAGCCATCAGCTTTACAACGACAACCAGCAACTTGTAGGTAGTCTCGATGCAGCAGGTTATTTGACAGAATATGTGTATAACCCTGCAGGGCAAAAAATCCGTGAAATTCACTATGCCAAAAAGGCGGTGGACTATGTGGGTCAGCAGTTTGATCGTGAATTAGCGGATATTCGTCCAACGGCTGATGTTGCGGACCAACAAACTCACTTTATTTATGATGGCTTTGGTCAACTGACAGCGACAGTTGATGCTGAAGGTTACCTCTCTGAAAATGTCTATGACCAGCTTGGTCAGCTTACTCAAACCATTCGTTATCATCAGTCCGTTAACTATGCGGGGCAAAGCTTAACTGAACTACGGGCGCTGGCGACGCATGCCAGTCAGCCGAACAGTGTTGAATCTATCACCTATGATGCTGCGGGTCGCAAACAAACCAGCACAGATCGTTTTGGTGTAGTCACACGCTATACCTACAATGCGGACGGTCAGCTAAGTCAAACAGTAACAGGTGCAAATAAACAACTTAGCAAGGCGCACACCACTCAGCGTCGTTTTGATCAAAAGGGTCGAGTGACTGCTGAGCTGACTGCGGAAGGTGCTGTGCGCCTGACAGAGGCAAAAACAGATGCGGCGCGTGAAGCTGTTTGGCACGATTATGCCTCAACGTTTGTCTATAACGAAGCAGGGCTGAAAATACGCCAGCAAGCACCCAAAACGGCAGAAGGTGGTCAGCCCGTTACCTTCTTTTATTATGATCATCAGCAGCGCCTACGTTATACGATCCAACAAGTAGATACCCAGGGTAAAGCCTCTGTTACGGAGTATCGGTATAACACCTTTGGTGAACAAACCACACGTGTTGATTACTTTACGTTAATTGATTCAAAAGAGCTGACAGGGGGCTGGGATAACAGTCGCCAATTAAAAGTCATCACGACTAACAAGCAAGATCGTATTACCCAACAAAGCTTTGATCAGGCGGGGCGAAAACTACACACTATTGCTGCAGATGGTGCTGAAACCCGGGTAGCCTATAACAGCTTTGGTGAAGTGACCCGACTGGCAAAAAGCATTCGGGCTGCTAATGGACAGTATGCAGTGACTGAAACCGCTTATGACCAGCGAGGACTGGTCAGCCGTATCAGTCAGCTTTCTGGTAGTGATGAAACTTTAACCACTCTCGCTGTAGGCACGAAAACACTCGAGACCCACCACGAATATGATGCCTTTGGCCGACTCACTGTAAAAACATTTGCTGATAACCATCGCCAACAAACAGCCTATGACCGGCTGAACCGGGTGGTGGCTGAGATCAACCACAGTGGTGAAACCACGGCTTATCGTTATGATGCGCTAGGTCGTAAAGTCAGTGTGACTGATCCGCTCGGACAAGTGACTCAGTATCAATTTGACGATCAGACTCGCACCATAACTCTGGTTTCCCCTGCAGGGCATGCGGTCAAAACCCAGCAAAACCAGCATGGCGAAACGTTGGAAATTACCGATGCCAAAGGTAATCGCCAACGGTTTACCTATGATGAGGCTGGGCGCTTGGTAAATACTCAGCGTCTGGATGCTCAGGGTAATCTGTTACAGCAGGAGAGCAAAGCTTATAACCAGCGGGGGTGGTTGGTTGAGTCCACGGACACCCAAGGCATTAAACGTCAGTTCAGCTATGATGCGGTGGGTCGTAAGTTAGCGGAAACCGTGGACCCAGAGGGTGCGAAGCTCACGACCAGTTATCGGTTGGATGCTTTTGGTCAGGTAACGTATCAACGAGGACCTGACCGGGTTGCCACCACCATGAAATATGATGCCGCAGGGCGCGTGCTGGAAGTGGTGCGTGACAGTGGCTTTGCCGGTGCTGGACTGATTACCCGCTACACCTACGATGAGTTAGGCAATCAGGTTTCGGTTGAACAAGGTAGTCAACGAGAAGGAATGTTGGCGCAGACCCGCTATCACTATGACAATCTTGGTCGTAAAGTCGCTGAAACTGTTGATCCTGATGGTTTAGCGCTGACTACCCGTTATCAATATGATGCCCGTGGTAATGTATTGGTTAAAACCGATGCGAATGGTAGCCAGACCTTCTTTGGTTATGACGTCAACAATCGTTTGCGTTATACCGTGGATGGACAAGGTGGCGTTACTGCGTATAAATATGATGCGGCAGGCCAGAAAATCTTTACCCGACACTATGCTAAAGCCATTAATGTCGAAGGCTTTGCAGAGCAGCTACTGGCCAGTACTGAGAGCCGTGGTGAAGTAGAAGCTCGCCTGGCTGCACGCAGCTTGCCT
The DNA here is from genome assembly GCF_050749885.1 of Zooshikella sp. RANM57. Classification (NCBI taxonomy): domain Bacteria; kingdom Pseudomonadati; phylum Pseudomonadota; class Gammaproteobacteria; order Oceanospirillales; family Zooshikellaceae; genus Zooshikella; species Zooshikella sp. RANM57. Next base: position 137,265 of record NZ_JBOIUB010000013.1, read on the forward strand.
CAGCTGACGGAGCATGATCGCCTCAGCTTTAGCTTTTTCAATGCCGATGGCCAGGTGACCCACAAAGTTAATGGTTTGGGGCAAGTTACTGCATTTCATTATGATGCTAATGGCAATGTGATTCAGGAAAGCCGTTTCAGCAAACCACTGGTTGATGAACAGGTTTATTCACTGCTGGAAAATCATGATCTATCGATTGTCACCACAGGGCTTAAGGATAACCCTGCAGTCACTACCTACCAGTTTTACAATGCGCTAAACCAGCCAGAAGTTGTCATTGATGCAGCCGGTTATGTTGCGGTTAATCAGTATGATGACGTTGGCCGACTGACTTCTACCTTGAAGTATTCTCTGCACTATGATGATCACCTGAATATCGACCCTCAACAAGCACGTGAACTGTCATCAAGTGATGTCCTGCAGTTGATTGAAAAAGCAAAAGCAGATACTGATAAAGACAATGCCATAGCGGGTCAGCGCACTCAGGTTATTTATGATGAGCTGGGTCGTAAACAGTATCAAATTGATGCGGCAGGCTATATCAGTGCCTTTAAATATGATGTGAATGATCGACTGATTGAGAGCTTACAGTATAAAACGCCCATTAATATCAGCCTGGATTCAACAACACCTTCCGCGCAGCAAATTACTGATTATATTGCTGAGCATAATGAAACGGCAGTTTTCCAACAGCATGTTTATGACAAGGTTGGGCGTGAAGTTTATACCATTGATGGGCAAGGTTACGTTACTGAGAAAGTCTATGATGCATTGGGCCAGGTGACAGGCACCAAACGTTACACCATGCCTGTTGAATACAGTGCAACACCAAGTTATTCCAGTGTAAGACGTGCAGTGCGGAGGCTAGATGCGGTAACTACGCATACGGGCTACGATAGCGCAGGCCGCACCCAGCTGGAAATCGATGCCCTCGGCCATGTCACCGCCCATGAGTACGATGCTTTAGGTCAGTTGCGCCGTACCGTGCGTTACGCTCAGGCGTTGGATGAAGGGCTGCGTGGTGGTTCGACCGCTGAGATCTCCGCGCGTTTGTCGGGGCTGCAGCATGCCCAGGACCAAGCGACGGTGTATCGCTATGATGCCGCCGGTCATAAAACCGCGTTGATTACGGGTGCGGCCAGTGAGGTCACATTAGGGCTGACCGAAGATCAGTTGCAGGCGGGGTTAGCCTCGGGTCAGCTGCGGGCCGAGTTTTATGAGTATGATGCCCTGGGCCAACGAACGGTGTTGCGCCAAGCTACAGTGGACGGTGATTTCCGCACGCTGTTCTATTACGACAGCAAAGGTCAATTGACCCGTGAGTTGAAGCAGGTGGATGCTGAGCACGGTTACCTGACCGTGTTCGACTACGATGCCTTCGGCAATAAAATCTTCGAGAACCGCTACAGTGGTTTGCTCCCCATGGCCCTGGGTGCCAATCAGTCGCGTTCCTTGGTCTATGCCGACCGCATTGTTCGTTTCCGTTACGATGCCTTGAATCGTCTGGTGGCGGAAACCGTGCCCAGTGCTGACGGTAATGGCCATGAGACCCGTTATCAGTACGATGCTTTTGGCAACCTCACCTTAAAAACCGAAGCAGCGGGCATGCAGGCGGAGCGCCGCACCGCCTATCGCTATGATGAGCGTAACCAAAAAGTCGCGGAAATCACCGCGCTGGGTACTGAGGCGGCCGCAGAGACCCAATACCGGTATGATGCATTGGGCCGGGTCAGTGCCATTGTCGATGCTCGGGGTGTGGCCCTTATTCAAGAAGACAGTGACTGGGCACTGGCCGAG
>NZ_JBOIUB010000014.1:0-99517 GCF_050749885.1 Zooshikella sp. RANM57
TTTTCATGGTGCAATTGCAGGGTTTACGTTAACACCCGCTAATGACAGTGAGCGAGAAGCCGTCTGGGAGTTAACGAAATTGATGAAGAGTGGTATTTTGCTAGGTGATAAAGGTTATTTAGGTGCATTAGGTGCAGATTTTAAGGCTGAATTACTTGAGCTAAAAGCAGTACAATTAGAAACACCGGTCAGAGAAAACATGGTGGATCAACTCCCAGAGAAATGGAGGGGACAGTTAAACCGGGTCCGACGACGGGTTGAGACAACGATTGGTCAGCTTGTAAAAAGGTTTAATATCCAACGAACAAAAGGTAGGACCTTATGGAGTCTGACGAATCGAATAAGTCGTAAATTGTTATCACACAGTTTATGTGTGTTACTCAATAGAAACGAAGGCAACGCTCCACTTCAGTTGGCTCAATTAATAGGATAAAAAGTCGAGCATCGCGTTACATTACATTCTTATTCAACTGATGATATCGATCATACGGGAAACGGCTTAGCCACAGAATTTAGAAAGAGTGTTTACGATACCTATATCAATGCTAGTTTTAATATAATTCGACTAAAGTGGACACGAGTTTCTGGCGAACATCCAGCACGAATTGATGATAATTGGTCCAATGGATATCAGCAAGGAGCTATAACGACTGGGTGTTATATCAAATTAATCAGTGGTGATATTGATTCACAAAGCGTTATGAAGCCCATTATAAACTTTGACAATGGTTGGAAATTCTACGGCATGCGGCAACGTATTGATAGCGTTTATCATGCTTTTCACTCAGCGCATTCAAAACTTGCCTTGTCAAACAGGGTCGGAGAATCAGGTGAAATGTTAATATGTCTATTTGGTTCTGTGAGCGGATTTTTCCCTTATGAAGATCTCGCTTGGGGAATGTTTCCGGGGTTTGCTCATGTTTAATCTATAAATTTTTTAAGGAAAAATATGGAAGTAAAACAAAAAGATAGTAGTGAAACTATTGCTGTATTGGGAGGCGTGCTCGATATTAATCAAGTGCAGAATTATTTAAAAGTATGCGGTATAGATATACCTGACAATCAAATTTTATTGTTTTATTCAGTAGAAGAGGCTGTTGAGGGTAGGCGTCAGGCCTATAAAAAAGAGTCTGACCCTTTATATCTAGAATGGCAATATGATAATGGCAAAGAAAAAGAATTAATTTGGCGAAATAAAGTGGCAGAAATTAAAGCGCGCTATCCATTTCCAGTTAAGTCAGTAATGGACGCATCGTTGACAAATAACAATAATAAAAAAACATTCGGTGGTAGTGCTGGTGGTATTTTAAACCGGATAAAGTTGGCCGTTAAAAAAACGTGAATAGGGGGGTATACTTTGTGAATGAGACTTATATATTCTCTATTTGAAATAGAGGCTATGAGTAGTGAATCTGGCATTTTACTAGGCATTTATTTGTACTCATTCATATCAGATTAGGCACTACCCATTATTTTAGGTATCTGTCAGGTCGGAGGTCGGATCGTGCCTAATATACACTATTGTTGTTCTTCTTGAGCGCCTGATTTTTGAAATCCGTTAATGTGCTTTAAATTAACGGATTTGAGTTCAACCATTTATTGAAACTGTAAATGATTGAAATAAGTCAGCTATAGCATAATACTCAATGGTAAAATCACATATTGTTACTAAGGATGATGTTCTTGCTCTCCTTGCATATTATGTTCCATCATTTGCTCCATCATCATTTGCATCATATCCATACGTTGTTCCATCATACCCATGCGTTGTTCCATCATGTATTCTTTTTTCTCCATATGCTCTTTTTTGGTCTGTTGTTTTTTATCTCGATTTTCTTTCATCATTTTATCTTTGGGGGGATTCATCATATGCATACCTTCTTGCATACTATGCATATGTTGCTGCATTAATTTTTGACGTTTTTTGGGGTCTTGTTCTTGCTTTATTTCATCCATTAATGTTTGCATTTTTTGCATATGCTGATGCATCTTCATCATATGTTCATGAGACATCATTCCCATCATACTATCTTTCATCATGCTATTATGTTCATCTGCTGTAAGCAATGGGGATAAAAATAAGGTTAAAATAACAGTTGTTTGAAAAAGAAGTTTCATTATTTTGTCCTTAGGTTGATTTGAGTTTTTAGCTTATTATTTAACTTTTTATCCGTAAAATACACAATTCAAATGACAGTTAAGTTAACGCATATAGTTTTTGTGAGTTATTTTTATGGTAGTAATTAGAAGGTTAAGATGAAAATTACCCGAGGCAAGGTAAAACAAACGATAAAACTAGAAAAAAATAATTGTATGAGCTTTGATGTGAGAATTTATTATGAATTGTTTTTTAGTGTTTTCTTACTTTAGTCGATACGTTGAAATGGGGTATCCAGGCTGGAGTTGATGACATATACTGACGATATGCATCGCCAAACGCACTCAGTGCTATTTGTTCTTCTCGTTTTGCTAATCGAACATAGACGACAACTAGAATAGGGAACATAATCAGCGTTGGAAGTGTTGGCCACTGTAAGAGAAAACCAAACATGATTATAATGAACGCAGTATATTGTGGGTGCCGGCAACGGTTATACCAGCCTGTTGTGGCTAGAGATTGGCTTTGCTGAGCTTTATGTAATACTTTCCAAGCTGAGGCAAGTAGGAAAATTCCCAAAATAATGACTACATTACTGGTTATATGTAATGAGTCCCAATGTGGATTACCTTTGAATCCTAATAAGGTATGTAGTAAGTGGCCATTATCGTGTGTCATAAAATCAACATCGGGGTATTTGTTACTTAGCCAACCAGATAAAAAATAAATCGTTAATGGGAAACCATACATTTCTGTAAATAATGCAATAATAAAAGCAGAAAAGGCACTTAAACTCCGCCAGTCAGTCTTTGTTTTAGGTTTTACAAAGCTAAAAGCAAAAAATATAAAAATAAAGGAGTTTAAAAAGACCAAACCCCACAGCCCATAAGCCTGATCATGTTGCATCATTATCGTCCTTATTGTTTTCTGTTCCTTTACCTGCTTTTAATCCATCATTATACCCTTTTTGATAGGCACTATTTTCATTTGAATCTTTCTTAAAAGGTGCTTGGGTATTTGAGTGATTATGAGAATGGCCTTTATGCATAAAAAGATGCATGAGTGGACAAGACAATATGATTAAATAAGGTAGTAATGCGAATAAGTGTTCTCGATGTTCGATGAGCAAGAAGTAGCTTACAGCCACAGTTAAGCTAATGGCAGCCAATCCTTTTGGTGTTAACCAGAATGAATAATTATGTTTAGGCATATACTATCCTATGGTTAATTGGAGGCTTTTACTTATCCCTGTAGATTATTATTTCTATGACTTAATGACACTAATTCATGAGGTTCTTCAAAGCCTGCGATGGCATGCTTTCCTTGGGCTAGTATAGCCAAAGAGTTTGGTAATATAAGGTTTTTTGCTAATTTTTGAGTAAGCAGGTTTGTTACATTTAAATTTTTTGCCATTTTCTCTAAGCGGGCGGCAATGTTGACGGCATTGCCAAAAAACTCTACAGATCGTTTATGTTCACCGATCTCTTTTGCTACAACTTCGCCTGCATCAATCCCTATACGATACTTTGGGATTATACCAAATTGCTGTAAATACTGAGCGGTATGAGTTTTTAAGTATTTATCTACAGCTTCCAGGAAAAAGGCAACAGAGCATACTCCTTTACTTAAAGGCCATGTTGCCATCATATTATCTCCCACATAACGTTGAACTTCTCCTGAATTAAGCCGAATAAGATGAGATACATCATGAAGGAACATACCCATAAGTTGCTGAGCTTTAATAGGGCCTATCCGTTGGGTAATTGCTGTTGAATCTGCAATATCTAAAAACAGGAATATACGCTGTTCATGTTTAGGCGTGATATAATGGCCCAATATTAGGGCTTTTAATGTTGTAGCGCCTAAAAACTGACTGATACGAATTAACATACTCATGATCATGGCCATGATAAAACAAAGCATAAAGTGAGTTAAGGCCGCTTTGCTCAGTAGCCAGCTTATGTTTAATTTTTTCCAGATAAATGTATGGCTTATGACTAGAGCGGTCATAATGAGCACAGACCATATAATTGACATCGTCAGTATTTGCACGATGACAGCTTTTTGCCGAAAATAGCTATGTAGGTAAGTGTCAACAATAGCAATGAGTACCCCAACCAGAAAACCATTGGCTAGACCATGAATCAATGGTTCATGCACAATTAAGCTATTAAAGGTGCCAAAGAAGGCACCACATAAAGAATAAAACAACCATATTGAGGATGTACGTTTAGAATGAGTCATATATGAGTACCCCAGTGGAAATCTATTTATGTTACACTGGAGAACATATTGTTTATTTCCCCTGTAAATGTAGTGCATGATGCATACCTGCTTCATAATGTCCTGGAATATTACAAGCGAAAATCACCTCTTTTTCACCGCTAAATTGCCAAACAATTTCTTTGGTTTTTCCTGGGTCAACAGTAATGGTATTGCCATCTTCATGACGCATATTGGGCATTTCGCGCATCATCTTTTGGTGCTCTTTGTGTTCATGCTGATTGCCTATTGAGAATTCATGAGGGATTTTCCCGTCGTTTTTGACAATAAAAAGAACAGTTTCACCTGGTTTTATACTAGGCTTTTCCTGAAAAGAAAACTGCATCTTATCGTTCATGACGACATGAATGGTTTTTGTGGCTTGCGACTTTTCTGCTGGTTGTCCTACAGCACTTGTTGTTTCTTCTTTGTGATGATGATGCCCTGTACCACTAGCTGAAGCCAGTGGTGAAGTTAAAAGCGTCATGCTGAATAATATAATAGCTGCTTTGGGGATTTGTACATTATCCATAATTATGACTCCGTTTTGGGGGAGGTTGTTGTGATTGATTTGGGATTACCAATGCTTTCAGTAAAGGTATTGCTATGCTTTTTCTGACTTGCTAAGTGCAACACGTAACGCTGCCATAAAAAATAGACGACAGGTAAAACAAGTAGCGTGAGTAATACAGCACTTAACATGCCTCCTACCATGGGGGCTGCAATACGACTCATGACTTCTGAACCTGTGCCAGTACCCAATAAAATAGGAATAAGTCCAACAATAACTGCTGCTGCGGTCATCATTACTGGGCGCACGCGCATGCCTGCTCCTTGTATGATGGCGTTTTTCAACGCTTCCGTTGAGGGTGAAGTGCCTTGCTGCAGACAATCTTTTTGTACGGCCTTGAATGCTTGGTTGAGGTAGACCAGCATAATGACGCCAATTTCAACCGCAACGCCGGCTAATGCGATAAAACCGACCCCAACCGCAACAGAAAAGTTATAGCCTTGCCAATACATCAGCCAGATACTGCCAACCATGGCAAAAGGCAGTGTGCCCATAATAATTAACACTTCAGCCAAATTGCGAAAGTTGATAAATAACAACACAACAATAATGGCAAGCGTGAGGGGCACTACATACATTAATTTAGCCTTTGCCCGCAGCATATATTCATACTGGCCTGACCAGGTAATGGAATAGCCAGTGGGTAGTGTCAGTTTTTCATTAACGGTTTGTTGGGCTTGTTGAACATAGGTACCGACATCCATATTATCGATATCAATAAATGTCCAACCGTTTAATCGTGCATTTTCACTTTTAATGCCTGGAGGGCCGTCTTCAATAGCGATGTTTGCCACATCGCCTAATGAAATACGTTGTCCCATCGGTGTCACTATGGGTAATAAGGCAAGTTGCTCTGGTGAGTTACGATAATCCTGAGGATAACGGATATTAATAGGATAACGTTCTAATCGCTCAACCGTTTGCGCGACATTCATACCACCAATGGCTGTCGCAATCACTTGTTGTACATCGGCAATATTTAATCCATAACGCGCTGCTTTTTCCCGCTGAATATCGACTTTAATATAGCGACCACCCGCGACACGCTCTGAGTAAACGGAGGCTGTACCAGGGACATCCTTTAAAATAGACTCTAACTGTTGGCCAATGGATTGAATTTTTTTCAGGTCGGGACCGGCAATTTTAATACCGACAGGCGTTTTTATACCCGTTGCTAACATATCAATACGGGTTTTGATTGGCATAACCCAGGCATTAGTAACACCAGGTAGTTTGACAATGCTATCCAGCTCCTTTTTCAACTTATCGGTAGTCATACCTGGGCGCCATTGATCCTGTGGTTTTAGCTGGATAAAGGTTTCAATCATGGTCAAAGGTGCGGGGTCTGTAGCGGTTTCAGCGCGTCCCACTTTACCAAATACGGTTTTAACCTCGGGAAGTGTGCGAATTAATTTATCGGTTTGCTGCAATAATTCGCGTGCTTTACCAATGGATATGCCCGGATACGTGGTTGGCATATACATTAAATCCCCTTCATCTAACGGTGGAATAAATTCACTGCCAATTTTATCCAGTGGCCAAACAGCCAGTCCTAATGTTATTAAGGCGAATAACAGTGTTATTTTTGGAAAACGTAAAACTGTTTTCAGACAAGGTAAATACAGTGCGGTTAATAAACGATTAACAGGGTTTTTATGTTCAGCAATGACTTTACCTCGAATAAAATAACCCATTAATACTGGCACTAAGGTGATTGCCAACGCTGCTGCTGCCGCCATCGCGTAGGTTTTGGTAAATGCCAGTGGTGAGAACATGCGACCTTCCTGTGCTTCCAAAGTGAAGACAGGCACAAAACTCACAGTAATAATTAATAAGCTAAAAAAGAGGGCTGGTCCTACTTCACTGGCTGATTGAGCGACAATTTGCCAGCGATTTTGATGGGTGAGAGGTGTTCGTTCCATGTGCTTGTGCATGTTTTCAATCATGACGATAGCACCATCAATCATTGCACCGATAGCGATGGCGATCCCACCCAGCGACATAATGTTGGCATTAATACCTTGGGCATTCATGACAATAAATGCGGTAAGAATACCGACGGGTAAGCTGATAATAGCCACTAAGGAGGAACGTACATGAAATAAAAAGACAATACACACCAGGGCGACCACGATGAACTCTTCCAACAGTTTATGCCAGAGATTGGTCACGGCACGATCAATTAACCCTGAGCGGTCATAGACGGTTATTAATTCTACGCCCTTTGGTAATCCTTGTTTGAGTTGTTGTAATTTTGCTCTGACGCCATCAATCACTTGTTGTGCATTTTCGCCAAAGCGCATAACAACGACACCGCCTACTGTTTCACCTTCACCATCCAGCTCTGCAATTCCACGACGCATTTGTGGTCCTAAGGTGATATCTGCAACATCTTTTAGTAGAAGGGGAATACCATTTTGATTAACACCCAGTGGAATATTGCTTAAATCTTGTTGGTTTTGAATATAACCTGAGGCACGAACCATATATTCAGCTTCGGCCATTTCAACCACAGAAGCACCGACTTCCTGATTACTTTGTTTAATGGCTTGCTGAATATGCGCCAGGGGGATGCCAAACGCACGGAGTTTGTCAGGGTTTACTTTCACCTGATACTGCTTAACCATGCCGCCAATGGTGGAGACTTCAGATACGCCTGGGATAGTTTGTAATTCATATTTTAAAAACCAATCCTGAATACTGCGTAATTGGCTAATATCATGTTGGCCTGTTTTATCGACCAAGGCATAAAGATAAACCCAGCCAACCCCAGTAGCATCGGGTCCTAATTGGGGGCGTGCCGTTGCGGGCAATGAGGGTGCCACTTGACTGAGGTACTCTAAAACACGGCTACGGGCCCAGTATAAGTCAGTATCTTCATCAAAAATGACATACACATAGGAGTCACCAAAAAAAGAGTAGCCACGTACGGTGACTGCACCAGGAACAGATAACATGGCTGTAGTGAGCGGATAGGTGACCTGATCTTCTACCACTTGGGGAGCTTGTCCAGGGTAATTGGTTTTGATAATCACCTGTACATCCGACAAATCAGGTATGGCATCAACGGGTGTGTTTTTGAGCGAGTAAAAACCAATACCGATTAAAATAAACGTCGCCAGCAAGACAAAAAAGCGATTATGGACTGACCAGTGAATAATGGCATTTATCATGGTGTTTCTCCTGACTGTCCATGGTTATGCGTTTCACTGTGTGTCTTAGGTTTATGTTCACTGTTTTTTTCAGATATATTTTTTGAGTTATCAGGGATATGCACTTGAGTGATTTGGTAGCGGTTATTAGCGGCTTTTTGCACTTCGATATGCACTTTCATACCTGGCGATAGTTGAGCAATATTAATGCTGTCTGCCAGCATAAAATCCATTGTCATGGCAGGCCATTGCCACTCAGGAATAGCCTGGTGGGTGACATTCACTTTTCGGTCGTCAGGCATTATTTTGTGCACTTCTGCTTCAACCCAGGCACTGGATGGTTTTTTTTCTACTTTTTTATTCATGTTATGTTGAGCATGGCTGTCATGTGCTTGTGCTGAAGGGGTTGATGATGAATCACTTTTAGCCGTGTTTTGTTGCGCTTGAGTGGGGGATGTCATGCGTTGAAAATCAGAGTTTTTACTGGATTCTGAATCAAGTAAAAACTGAGCGGATGTGACAATGGTGTCACCTTCTGTTAAGCCGTTAATGACCTCAGCATAGTGCTCATTTACTTTACCCATAGTGATTGCAATGGATTTAAATTGGCCATCACCTAACGCGAGCACTATTCGGTCTTGCCGTCCAGTACGAATGACCGCTTCACGGGGGACAAGCAGTTGTTGCGCTGCGCTGTCAGCATCAATGACTACTTGGGCAAACATATTAGGTTTAAGTGCTTTATTGGGGTTAGCAAAACGCAGGCGTACTTTAACGGTACGGGTTTTGGTATCAAGTGTCGGGTAGATATAATCCACTTTACCTTGCCAGGTTTTACCCGGCAGATAATCCAGGGTCATCGAAACAGGCATGCCTTGTTTCACCAATGCCGCTTGACGCTCAAACACTTCTGCTTCCACCCAGACTTCTGCTAATGAGCCAATTGCCATCAAGGTCATGCCGGGTTTTACAAAGAAACCTTCGCGAATATTCAGGTTATCCACGACACCACTTTGAGGGGCAAAAAATATGACCGTTTGTTGCACTTGTCGGGTTTTACGTAATGTTTCAATGGTGGGTGTTGGGATTTGCAGTGCCTTAAGGCGATCAATCGCGGCATTAATCAGTTGTTGATTATTACGTTGCAGGGCTAATAAAAATTCTTCTTGTGCATTAACGAGCGCAGGGGAGTAAATGGCATATAGTGGCTCACCTTTGTGTACTGTGTTGCCTTGCGCTTTTACATAAAGGGTTTCTATCCAGCCTTCTACGCGTGGGTGAATATGAATTAATCGGTCTTGGTCATACTGAATATAACCAACCGTATTGATGGTTGTTGTTAAAGACTGTTTGGTAACTTTTGCGGTTCTAACACCTAAATTATTGACAACATTGGGGGCGATTTTGATGGTCCCTGGACCTTCATCCTGATTTGAGTTGTCTTTTTCATAAACGGGAATTAAATCCATGCCCATGGGCGATTTACCCGGTTTATCCCTGCGGTAATTGGGGTCCATAGGGGCAACCCAGTAGAGTGGTTTTTTTTCATCATTTTGAACATTTTTTTCTTGTTTTGTTGATGCTGAAGTTTTTAACCCAATTATTTTATAACCTGACAGGCTGAGTAATATACCCAGAATAATTCCCGTTATCAGCGCACCTTTACTACGCAGAAACGTTGTCATTGATGCTTCTCCTACTCAAAATTCGGTATTGGCTGGTACTGCTTTTGTTAGTCGTTAAAAATTCAATTTGTGGTAAAAAAATAATTCAGCTGAGCAATGGTTTTTTGTTTTGCAACATTAATAGCCAAAGCATCAATTTCAGCATTAAGCTCAGCAATTCGCGCGCGAACGACTTCCGCAAAGTCACCTTCATCATTGGTGTAAGCGGTTAACGCAGCTTCCGCTTGTTGATGCATTTGAGGCAGAAGTTGAGACTGATATAACGACAGGCGTTGCTCTAATCGTTTTAGTTGTGCTTTTGCCGTTTCAAATCGCGCCATCATATTTCTTAACAGTAACCATTTTTCGGTTTTTATGGCTTCTGCTTGAGACGCTGCAGCTTGTACTTCTTTGTCTTGTCTGTTTGTAGTAAACAATGGTAAGTCAAAGGTAACTCCGACTGAAAAAAAGTCAGCACGATCATTGCCGTTAGGGTCATCATCCCGATAACTGTAGCTGGCATTAACACCCCATTCCGGCTTGTATTTTTGCTCAGCCAGTTTTATTTCCGTTTGACTGGCTTGTATTTGTTGCTCAAGTGCTTTAACCGCAGGGTGTTGCATAAAGTGTTTTGCTAAGGTTTGCGGTGTGGTGACTTTGGCATAAACCAATTGCTGTTTAAGGATATGTAGATTGGGGAGTTTTCGTGTGAGCGCTAGCTCATTCGTTGAATAATGTGAAAGCTTTTGGGGGAACACTGAGTTTTCTTTTAGGGAGCTTGGTTTTACTTCTCTGAGAAATACGTTACTTGTCCACTCGGATAATGCCTGTAACCGCATTTCTTGCTGTTGTTTTAGATTGGTTAAGCGATCATCTAACCGGGTTAACTCTAACTGAGCGCGAATAATATCTTGCTGACGAGATTTACCCATAGCGGATGCATAACTGGCCTGAGCCACACCTGCTAATTGTTCAAATAAACCGCGGTTACGATTAATCAGCGCAATACTTTCCTGGGCCAGGTAAGCATCTAGCCATAATTGACTAACATTAACGGCTACTTTGGCTTTACGGTCTTGTCGCATGAAAGGATGTTGCAGACTTTGCTGCCTGAGTTGTTGTTGTTTGAGTTCCAGGCTGTCACCACGTGGAAACATCTGGGAAACACCCACTTTGAATTGCGTCATGGGTTCCTGGTCAAAATCAAAGGTGTCTGTGGGTAGATTGGCCAAACCTACTGACATCTTGGGATCAGGTAATGTACCAGCCGCAATTTGTCTGGCATTAGTGGCTGCTTGGATATGTTGGCTTTTGGTTAACCAAGGGTCGTTCTGTTGTGCTTGGTGAATGGCCTGTTGCAGGGAAAGCGATGCCCCATAGCTAATACTGGTAACCAGGCTGGCAATAATGCCAGCAGTCATGGTTAATGAAATTCGAGCGATCATTAATATTGATCCTCCAGCACGTTCACCTGAGCAAAAGTTGAAGTTGAGCCATCGTTCTTAATCAAGAAAATTTCATAAGACATAAACTCATTACCATATTCCATGCCTGGACTGCCGACAGGCATGGCAGGGACTGTTAAGCCAACGGCATGAGCGGGTGGATTTTGCAAAAACTGTTTGATGTATTTAGCGGGAATATGCCCCTCAAATGCATAGGTTTTGTTATTTTTAGGTGAGGTTAATACGGCGGTATGGCAGGATTGGTGAGTTGAAGGAATATGATACTGAGCTTTGATTGCAGTTAGATCATCCTGGTGTTCCGCTTGTGTCTTGATACCTTGCTCATTCAGATGTTTCATCCACTTTTTACAACAACCACAACTTGGATTTTTGTAGACAGTGAGTTGGAGGCGCTCGGTGTCTGAGGTCTGCTTTTGAATTACTTTTACACTGGTGTTTTGTTGATGAGTTGATTCAGTCCCAGCAATGGCAAAACCAGAAATAAAAGGAAAGAGAAATATAGAATAAGCAAAATAGCGCATTAAGTTGAGGGCGAACATAATGGTCAAACCTGTGTAATAAACAGTTAAATAACTGTAATTGTTCTTCCATTGTTCACAGTATCTAGGTAGCAGTATTGAATTAAACTGCCATCCCCATATTTACTCGTTATAAAGCAGATATTCGTTAACACTTACTGTAATTGCTTTAAAACGCATCCAGCTTAATAAGCTAATAAATACTGTGAACCTGAAGTCGTTTTATTCGCTAAGTCCAAAGTGGTGAGAATAGACACCCGCTAGGATAAGCGACTGATACATTGACAGGTTAGACAATAATGGGAGGTCGGTAGGGAGTACTTGAGGGATGTGAGGGGATGAAGGCGATATATTGACTCGTATTTAACGCTTTTATTGGTAAAGGCGTAGGAGAAGTACTCGTTGGCAAGACAACAGATGATAAGCAGTGACCACTGGAGCATGATCCACTTTGTTGGCATTTGCTCTGATGCTTAAAGTAAGAAGACGCTTTACAGCAAGAGTGAGACGCTACATTCTTATGAGCTGATGAGACCGCATCAGTATGGTGCTTACTTTGATAAGTCACTTTAATTGGCATGAACGTTGTTGTATTCGATTCCACAGCAAATGCATTACTCTGACCTATGAATGTCAGTAGCAAAAGCATCATGAGTGAAAACAGGTTGAAGTTCATGCCAAGTCAGATTCTTGATTACAAATTATAATGCGTTAGTGGACCTAGATTAGGATACCTTGCTTTTCAAAAAGTTCAACTGTAACGAATAGTAATCTACTTGAAACCTTCTGGCGCGCAACGTTTATTGAAATGACTCATAGCAGTTCATCTATGGCTTGCAGCAATGTATCACTATTAGGTTCTATGGCGCTGGCAAAGGATTTTACTTTAGTACCATCGGCACTCACCAGGTATTTATAAAAATTCCACTTGGGTGCTTGAGATTTAGACGCTAGATATTTAAATACGGTGTTAGCTTGATTACCTGTGACGGGGGTTGGTGAGAACATTGTGAAGGTGACACCATAATTAACGTAACACACTTTGGCGGTTTTAGCTTCATCATTGGCTTCTTGGTTGAAATCATTTGATGGGAAGCCCAATATGACAAGTCCTTTATCTTTATATTGCTTATGAAGTGCTTCTAACGCTTTAAATTGAGGTGTAAAGCCACAATGACTTGCGGTATTAACAATAAGTACAGGTTTTCCTGCCGTCACTTTACATAGGTTGATGCTATCTTGTGAATGTAATTTCCGTAGTGTTATGTTTAGATAATCTGGACAGGATGCGAGTGAGGTTAAAGAAAATAGTGAAAATAAAATCAGTATGAATAGACGCATAATTATCATTCCTTTGTAGCGTTATTTATTGTGTTGACTGCGCAGAAAAAAAGCTTCGTTTGTAAGGATGTCCGTAGATGATAACGGTATTAATAGCATTGTAAGCACTAATTGTTTCAAGAGGATTTTTATCTAATATCAGTAAATTAGCGGTTTTACCTTCAGAGATTGAACCAATGCTTTGGTCAAGGCCTAAGGCGCGAGCATTGTTAATGGTGGCTGCGGCCAAAATATCTTTGAGGGTAATGCCTGCGATGGCCATGGCTCTCAGTTCAAGAAATCCATTGAGACCCGGAATGCTACCATAGGTTGGTGAGGAGGGGGTGTCAGATCCAAATAAAATTTTGCCTTTGTGTTGGTAAAAATATTGAAATGCACGTTCCCCTTCGCTATATATCCGTCTCATAATATTTAATACTTCAGGAATAGGTGTTTCTTTTGGTACTTTTGTGAGCAGCTTAGTTTTAAACCAATTTGCTTCTGGCGTTTTTAGCCAGGCAATGTGTTGGCTTGGTAAGACATTAAACAGTGTTGAACTATTTAGAAAAGACGGGTCAAATAAATCCATATTGGATGAGATGACCCGAAACGTTGGCATGATGGCAACATTGTTTTTTATAATCTTGTCCAAAACAGTTTTTATTTCTTGGGGAACATTAGGTTTGCCTTTAAACTCATCCCAATTCCACATTCCATGCGCAATGATATTAACCCCTGTGTTGGCAATTAGTTTATAAGCATTAATGGAGTTGGCGTGAACAATGGACGGTAAATTATACTTAGCGGCCTCCTGATTAATCGTTCGTTGAAAATCAACAGATGGGACTGGCCATATGGATTTTGCGAAACCATCCTCATGGTAGCTTTTAACACAAATTCCCCCTTCATTTATCACGCGTTGGATGCTTGTACGTACGTTGTTGTTTTCAGCGGATAATCTAGGTAAATGCGTTTTACTTTGAGGGTTAAATAAAAGGTTAGGGAAAAGAGCTAAACGACTTTCCTTTGGCTGGAATAATACCGGATAGCCATTTTCTAACACTAAACTACTACCGCAACTGTATAGTTCGGGGCGAATGGGATGTGCTTTAAATTCGTCGATTCTACCGGGGTATGCGCCTAGATCAACCAGTGAAGTAAAGCCATAGTAAAGATAGGCGTGAGGTAATTGGGCTTTAAATAATTTAACCAGTTCCGGGTGTTTTTTTTCATGACCTAGATGCATGCCAACAGTGCTACTGATATGCACATGACTGTCAATTAACCCTGGAATTAGATATTTTCCTGAGCCATCAATTATTTTGCTACTTCTATCTGTAATATTTTTCACACTGGTAATACGCTTGATAATGCCATTTTGAATAATTACAGATTGTTTTTTGTTAACTATACCTATTTCCGGATTGATAATATTTATATTATTAACGATAAATGTGGAATAGGGTGGCGATGTGGTTGCATAACAGAAAGTATTAAATAATAAGTGGTATATGGTAAGAAGACTAATAAGCAACAAA
This sequence comes from Zooshikella sp. RANM57, assembly GCF_050749885.1. NCBI lineage: Bacteria > Pseudomonadati > Pseudomonadota > Gammaproteobacteria > Oceanospirillales > Zooshikellaceae > Zooshikella > Zooshikella sp. RANM57. The sequence continues at coordinate 14,590 of NZ_JBOIUB010000014.1, forward strand.
GGCTGTTTACGTAAGTGATGCATTACAGACTCCTGTAAAGGGTAGAATTAAGCAGTGTATTTCTCTATAGTGATTATTATGTGATAAAAATATTTCTTTTATCCTTATTGTTAGTTAAAAATTATACAGTTAATGTTGTGTATTCATTGTGAAAGGAGTCTGTATCTATGACTAAACCTCGATTACCTTATTATGAGCTTTCTGGGCAGGCCCTAGAAGGGTTTATGCAAGTTAAGCAATATCTTGAAGAGAGTTCTCTAGGATGCACGCTGATTGAGCTTATCAACTTACGAATATCTCAAATAAACGGATGTTCTTTTTGCTTAAATATGCATGCGAAGCTATTGCGTGAGCAAGGAGAAAAAAATGAACGCATTGATGCGCTTGCGGGGTGGCGAGTAAGCCACTTATTTTCCGAGCGGGAAAAGGCTGCGTTGGCATGGGCAGAGTCTGTCACAGATATTGCAAATTCCCATGCAGAAGATGAGGTATATTTGCCGCTTAAAAACCACTTTTCAGATAAGGAAATATCTGACTTAACATTTGCGATTGCATTGATGAATGGTTTTAATAGAGTTGCCGTGAGTATGCGTCAATAGGGTTATTGTATGAATAGAGAGTAAGTAACACTACTTACTCTCAACAAGCTGGATTATTCAGTTGTATGAGAAACAGTTGTTAGGTGTTTAATATTTTCATGAACAGGACAACGTTCGCATACATCATCAATAAACTGTTGTTTTTCTTCCTGAGATAAATCTGCATCCATTGTGACTGCAATGTTAATTGTATCAAACCCTGTGCGATCATCCGTAGGTTTGCCGAGTAAACCTGCTGGGTTAAGGTCACCACTGACGTTTACTGTCATACTACGGAGGTTGACTTTATCCTGCTTTGCTTTAATCCGGGCGATGGATGCAACACAGCCTGCCAGCGAAACGAAAAAGTACTCAAGCGGATTAGGGCCTTGATCTGTACCACCTGCTTGCTCAGGTTGATCAAGAATGAGTTCGTGCTTACCTACTGTTGTCTTGATTAAAAATGACTCACCCATTGTGGCGGTGACATTGACATGTTTTGTTGCCATTCTCGATCCTTATTTCATTAAAACTGATTGTGGTGTTAAACAACATTATGAATCATTATTTGATGATAAGCAGAAAACTTCAATGGTGAATGAGTTAAGCATTACATAGGTTTGCGTTCAGTCAATATACCTAGTGGCTTTATACTTAATAAGCATGACAATCGTGTGGTGACTAATTAGCCAGGATCAATTAAAATGGTAGACTTATTCGTTGTGACGACTGGCTATACAGGTATACTGCCAACAGTGGGAGTACAACCTGGCAAATAAACAAACCATTTAAATCGTTAATAAGATAGTAAATTGTGTGACTAATTCAGCGATTCATTCTCGTCCTTTTCGTGCTCGTGGCGCTTATATACAACGTTGTCCTCAGTGTCGGGTACCAACCGTAGCCTGCATTTGTGCCTTTACACCAACAATTGACTCTAAAGCTGCTTTTTGGTTGTTGATGCATCCCTATGAGCGGCATAAACCCACCAATACTGGACAATTGCTGGTTGATACTTTGCCCGATGTAGCTATGTATGACTGGTATCGGACTACGCCAAATGAAGACTTGTTAGGTTTAATACATTCAAAGCTGTATACGCCGATTTTGGTTTTTCCTGATGATATGCTGATGGGTAATCCAGTTATGCCTGTGACAAGGTTACCAGATATTACTAACCCTGCATTTGTATTACTGGATGGAACATGGCAACAAGCCAGAAAAATGTATCGTAAAAGTGACTATCTTCATCAACTCCCTGTTGTCAGTGTTAACTCTCAGCAATTATCTGGGTATCAGCTTCGCCGATCACAAAACCAGGGTAATTTAGCCACCGCTGAGGTGGTTATTCATTTATTGGCCGCAATGGGTGAAATTCAAAGTGCACAGTTATTAGCTGATTATTTTCAGGTGTTTAATTATTGTTATATTTCCGGAAGAAATAATCATGCACCTAAGGATCAAATACCTGAAATGGAGAGGTTATTGACTGCAAAATCCAGCATCTCGATATAGAGATAAAATTGTTATTATGATGCTTGATTGTAGCGATATTTTACAGATTTAGACGTGAGTAGAATTGTATTTTTGATGATTAGTGTAAAGGCATAAATTTTGAAGAGCTTTTCCTTAGGTATTGGGTAACTATTTAAAGGAAAAGCGTGTGTTAAAGAAAATCTTTATCAAGCAGAATATACTTAAAAAAATTTGCCATTATATTGTAATGGGTGCTTTTCTGCCCGCAATTGCAGTGGCAGAGCATAATTGGAATAATTATCATTGGGCAAGAGTAGATAACGCTGTATTTAATTTACAGGTTATTGACAGTACGACGACTGAATGGGGCAGCTCATTCAATCAGACATTGGCTGAATGGTCAGTAGCGATTCCCTTGAATTCTGTAAAAAAAGAAGACAGTAATCGTGTTCGCAAACGTTGTAAAATGGAAGCAGGGCAAGTTCGTGTCTGTAATGCTGCTTACGGGTTTAATGGTTGGTTAGGGTTAGCAACCATTGGAATAGATGCTAATGGTCATATTGATCGTGGCACTGCAAAAATGAATGATAGCTATGCATCTTACTGGACTATTCCTGGTGAAATGAACCATGTTATGTGTCAAGAGGTAGGTCACTTGCTCGGTTTAGGACATACCTCTGAAGATGGAAGCAGCCAAAAAACCTGTATGGACTACTCGTCTGACCTCGAGAGTCAATGGCCAAATGCACATGACTATGAAGAGCTGCACAACCTATATAATCATCAAGACACCTATAATAGTTATTTAGGTAGCAATAATGATTTAACTGATGGTGGCGTTTGTAACGCACCTCCAGGCAAAGGCTGTAATAAAGGTAATATAGGTAGTCGAGCACCTATGGGATTTAGAGTACATAAATCGGGTAACCATGAAATGTGGGTTGCACCAAGGAAAGATGGAGGTCTATGGATCCATCATGTACGTTTGATAAAGTAGGTTAAATATTGGTTGAAGATGTATGGAATTGCTCGATTTGTTGATCGAGCAATTCATGTATTTCATCTTCAAAGTGAGGCAGATCTAAATTAAAAACATGAAGATACTTTTCAACGCGTGCTGCTGTTAACTTCTTATTGAGAAGGAAGTATTCAAGTTCAGGGAGCTGCTTGTCATGTCGAGGCCTGATTTTCCATATAGCAAAATCACTATGAACTGAGGCTACGTGTCTTTGCATATAAATACAGAAAGGCTCAACATGGTTTTTCCCTTCAGGGCCTAAACAGCCTGGTTCAACACGAATTAAAATAACTATTTTTTTTTCATCAGGCAATGGCAACTGGGTTGTCATCGAATGACCTCTTAGTTACTAATTTTACCGTTTGCATGAGGTATAACATCAGTATAGTTAACTCGGGAGTAAACGTGTGTATCACGTTATTCCACAAAGTCTGCTCTTGAGCTTAGACTACTTGGCAAATTAATGTCCCACTTTTTGAGTTGTTGCTTGCTATATAAATAACGCCCTTTTTCACCCACTCTAGGTCTTATTGTTTTGGGAGACTTACCTTTTAATATTTTTAATGCCATCTTAGCGGCTACTTCTCCTTGGGGGTAGCCATAAAGCACTAATCCCCCAATCGTTTTATTAGCACCTACTGCAAAGTCCCAAAATGCAAACAGAGGAATTGGAGAGTGTCCAGATGTCCATAGTAACAGCTGTTCCGCATCCACACTTTTGTTATTGTCATTTTTTAATGTATGATAAAGTCCAATAATAATCGCGTCGAAGCCTTGCTCTTTGGATTCGAGCACTGTTTTTTCCCACTCTTTGAGCGCGCCAATTTGTTGAACGGATACCGCTATCCCACCTAAAGTGGTAGTCGTTTTACCTTTAAATTCTTCCTTTATAGCTGCACTTGATGTTGTTCCATCATCAAATAAGATTAGAGTTTTTTTAATCGATGGAATGACTTCTTTTAGTTGAACAATGGATTTTTTAATTAATGGGCGCTCGAGAACGCCTGTTATGTTGTCATATTTATTGATGCCGGTTTCATTGGGATTGGTGTTGGTACCTAAATAAACGACAGGCGTATTTTCTTTACCTAAGCGATTAATAAGTAGCATAAGTGCATTATCATCGCCTAAAAAAACCAGCCTGGGAGAAATTTTTTGATAGTAAGCCCAGGCTTCATCAGCTTTTTGTTTAAACTCGGTCTTAGGTACTCGCTTAGTATCCATTTGAAAACGGTGAAAAGTATATTCTTCTGTGCTAATGATGCTTTGAATGCCGCTAATGTAACTTTTATCCCATGGATATTCACTATGGTAGCTTTCAATAATGAGAATATCGTTGTCCCCACAGAATACGTGTTGAGAGATTGAGGAAATGAATAAACTGACCAGTAAAAAGTGAAAGACCTTCATTTAAATTTCCTGATAGTATTATTTAACAAGCGTTGCATCAAACCCCATTTCAGCAGGCAAACTTAAATTCCAACGTTTAAGTTCTGCTTGGCTAAATATAAGCTTTCCATGTTTAGGAATCATAGGTAGTATTGCTGAGGGAGAAGTACCACTGAGTATCTGTTTGGCAATATAGCCTGCAGCCTGCCCTTGAGATTCTCCTGTCATGACAAAACCACCAATGGCTTTACCTTTACCAATAGAAAAATCCCAAAATGCTAAGACAGGTACTTTACTTTTTTGGGAAACCCACTCAAGTATTTTTGCTTCAGAAATATGTTGTTCGTTGTTAAAAACAGTGTGATATAAACCAAGCCATAGGGCGTCGTACTTCATGCTTTTAGCTTCTAGCACTGTTTGTTGCCATTCTTCTAAAATATTTGATTGAAATAGTTGAACGTGTACTCCATCAATGGTGAGTGATTTTTGGTTTTGGAAAAATCCTTCAATAGCAAAGTCTGCAGTGATACTATCATCAAACATGATAAGTACGCGTTTCATATTGGGAAATAGTTTTTTTATTTCAGCAATGGACCGACGGTATAGGGGACGTTCTAGTACACCGGTTATATTTTTATACGTGTAAATGCCTGTTTTTCTCGGGTTGGAATTAATACCCAGGTATACAGCATTAAATTTACTTTTGCCTATGTAGCCCGCAAGATATTTTAAGGCGTTATCATCACCTAAAATAATAAGTTTAGGGTTAGTGGTTTGTATGATATTCCATGCTAACTGAGCCCGTTTTGAAAAGTTTTTTTCTGGTAAACGCTTAGTGTCCATTTGAAAAGTAATAAAGTTATACTCAGGCAAAACATTCAAAATACCCTGGCGGTAGGCAATGCTCCACTGATAAGTAGAGTGGTAACTTTCGATAATAACAATATCATTTTCACCAGCATGGGTATAATATGCTATAGAAAGTAAAAGTAACTTGAAGCAAAACCGAACTACCATTATTGAATAATACCTGAGGAGGTTTGTAAATTACTATGTTTAGAGGTGCCCTTAAGTGGAGCAAGCATAAAACTTGGTTATAACTAAGGATAGAACAAATCGTTGGGAGCGCGAAGATTATACTTAGTGTTGAGCTAAACTCTTACGGCTATTTCATTGTGATTTTTCTTATTGAGAGGATACTTATCAAAATCACGATAATAATGCAGCTTAAAGATAAAAAAATGCGATAAATAATGAAGTTTATAAAGGATGATTCTATATGATCAACATAGGAACCTGTACCAACGACCCATTTCCAGGGTTTAAAAAGAAAAACGTATGATATTTTAGGAAAAAACTCATCAGCAGGATGGCCTGGTTTTGGCCAAGAGTATTTAAATGACCCTCCACCAGCCAATGCAGTATTTGTTGCCACAATGATTGGCTTGATACCGTCAGGATCTGTTAGTTGCGACATATCTTGACCTTCTACCGTCTCTAGTAGCGGGTGCAACAGAAACCGATACTCAAGTGTATTAACCCAAATGTAGTTGCCACCTTCATAGCGCATTTGCCTTAATACTATTAGGGCGGATTCTTGCGCTTTTTCAATTCCCATGTTGTCTTGTTGACTGTGATAGTAGTTAAGAATGCCTTCTGCCGTTTCTAATACGACTTTGTTTTCATTGATGTGCTGAACAAAAAAACGGTTTTTTTCTGTCATCATAAATAGGATATCTTTTACACAAAAAATGATGACTATTACCGCGATTAATATTGATATCTTTGTACTACTACTCATACAATAATTTTTGGTTTATTTTGTGAGTTTGGTATAAGTGTAGGGCGGATCAATAAAATTGTAATGGTCATTTTTATGAATGATTGTTTACTTAATAATGAGAGTGGTTTCGCTGAACAGTGAGGTTAAGTGCTTTGGATAGTGTGCATAACACTGATTTGTGAAGGAAGTCATCTAGTTATCTGGCGGCTATGCAATGGTATAGCTGCTTATATTTTAGGTGATTCATACCAATAGAGTATGAATAAATGACTGGTTTGTTTGGCTAAATTGTAATTGTAAATGGTTTTGTATTTAATAATTGTGTTAATAAATAAATCATTTTTTAATTGTTTTTTGCTGTGTTAATTTGTTGTCGTATTGAGTTGAAGGCACATATTATCCCAAGTTTTTGATATGTGTTTAAGAACGTGTCTGGTTATACTTTATTCGAGTATTACTAATCTTAAGCAAGGAGGCCTTATGAAAGTAATACGTAGAGCCTTGGGGTTAGACCTTGTTGGAAATTATCAAGGATTATCACTTGGTGGATATGATATCGCGAATCAGGATGGTCAATTAACGTTTCATGCCGTAGTATATAATCCCCTCATCTTTGAGACAAACACTATTCCACTTTTTAGAATAAATTCAGCTTGTTTTAGTGCCGATATATTTGGAGACAATCGTTGTGATTGTAATTATCAGTTGCAACAAACCATGGATTTACTTTTAGAAACGCCTGGTCTTATGACATATCATTTTAACCATGAAGGACGAGGGGTCGGTTTTGTCAGTAAAATAGAAGCGTATAAACTTATGAAGAAAAAAAATATCGATACTTTTCATGCACATGAACTACTGGGATTGCCTGAAGATGATCGTAATTTTTACTATGCTGTGTTAATCCTACATGACTTAAATATACATCGTGTTAATCTTATTACGAATAACCCACAAAAATGTTCATACTTAAAGGCTCATGGGATTGATGTCATAGAGGTTATACCGATGGTCAGTCAACGCAAGGAGCATCAAGCATGTCTTTGGTCCAAAGTTATTCGCCAAGGTCACCTACACTACAGGCAGCACCATCATTCCTAACAAAAATTGTGGATAGCATTGATAAAAATGGCAATATTGTTTTAGGTATTGATCCTAGCTTAAATACTATTCCTGGTTGCTTTAATCAGTCTCATCGAATTGAGGCGACACTGGAAGTATATTGTCGGGAGTTACTTGATGCTGCAGTTGGAAAAGTGGCAGCTGTTAAGTTTCAAAGTGCATGCTTCGAACAATATGGGCTTTTGGGAATGGTGGCGTTAAGTAATAGCTTGTCGTATGCACGTCAATTGAACTACATAATTATTTTAGATGCTAAAAGGGGGGATATCGCTGAAACAAATCAGTGTTATGCTAAAGCGTATCTTGATAATAGTAATAAAACAGATAGTTTTTTAGTTGATGCAATCACTGTTTCGCCTTGGTTGGGAATTGATGCTTTGCTACCTTTTATCACGCTCGCAGAGGAATATGGAAAGGGGCTTTTTTTAGTGCTAAGGTCATCAAACCCAGGTAGTGATACTGTTCAAAACTTTATGGGAAATAACATAAAACTCAGTGAGTATATTGTTAATCACTTACTGGAATTTTTTGCTGGTGAGTCAAAATTAAGTCAGATTATTGGTTTCGTAGTAGGTGCAACGTTACCAAGTGAGTCTGAAAGAATAAGGCATTCTCTCCCAGAAAGTGTTTTTTTAGTGCCAGGAATGGGCGCTCAAGGGGGGCAGTGTAAAATAAAGCAAGCTTTTTTCGGCAAAGTTTCCTCTCGAACACTTTTTCCTTTGTCTCGTTCGATAACGTTAATGAATAGGGATATATCACGTAATGAATTTAATAAAGTAATTTCAAAACGTTTAACCGAGTACAGGGAACAATTAGCAGAGACCATGTTATGACAAATCAAACATTGTTGATACTTGGTGCGAATAGCACTTTAGCGGGTGCATTTTTAAAACAACAGGAAAACGCTAACTCTATTAATGTATTTGGTATTGATCGGCAGGATAAGGCAAGTTATTCGCAGTTATCAGATTATATGAAGTTGGACTTTTCACGTACATCGATTCAGCAGATTTGGCAAGATCTGCCACTGAATTTCGCTAATGACGTTATTTTTATCAGCTGTATTGGTAGGTTTGGTGAGCAGGGAAATCAACTCCAGGGTCAATCATCACTTTCAACAAAAGACGTGTTGGCACAAATTAATATTAACTTAATGTATGTGACATCCTTCTGCTGCGAACTTATTAATCAATGTCTGTATTATGGCAGTAAATGTCGTATTGTGATTGTTGGGTCTTCTGCTTCCTGGGTCGGTAGCAGGGATATTGGTTATGGCGTTGCCAAATCAGGATTAAATGGCCTGGTGATTAGTTTGTCAAAGTCATTTGCTCCCAGAGGGATCACGGTATTAGGGGTAAACCCAGGTATTTTTGACTCACTAATGGCTCGAAATGTATCCACAGACCGTCAGCAGTATGCTATTCAGTCTACGCATATCAAGCGGGCAGGACAGGTTGAAGAAATAGCGAAAGTAGTGGGTTATGCTGCACTTGAAGCACCTGACTACATGACAGGTGCTATTTTACCCGTGAACGGAGGGCAATATACTTAGTGGTGTTGCTTTAGTGCTTATTCCTTAGTTTGATGGTTTTCAATAAGTTGTTGAATAAGCACGTTGGGTTGTTCATTAAAAAATAGACGGCTTTTACTGGGTTTTTGAAAGGCTTCAAGCAAATCCGGTAAAAATTCAGTCATACCACCACTGCCTGTGAGTACACCAATCGGTTTACCGATATCATATGCAATGGTAAATTCATTGAGAGACCCCCACCGGCCACTAATGAAAACCGCTGCATCACAGTGGCTTACGGCAACAACATTGCGATACTTTAAGCAAACTTGGTGTAGTTGTTTATGGGGGAAATCACTCGGAATAAAAATGAGCTGGTCAAAGTCATTTGCAGCAGTACCCATCATTGATTCGTGAAGTTGCTCATGGGTAACAGCAGTACACCCAATGGTGTCACCATGATGTTTTTTTGCACCTTTTACTGCCGCATAAGGTAGTCCTTGGCAGGCGCCGGTAATAAGCGTTGCACCTGCTTGAGCGATGAATTGACCCAGAAGCATTGCTTGTTGCTCTAGGCCTGGAGAAGCCCCTGCGGCCGAACCGAAAACTCCAATAATCATTTTGCGTTCCCTCGCAGATGTTGTGCTCACTATATCGTTATTAGCGTACACATACTATGAGTGTTCAAGTTAGACGTCATCTTAAGAATTATTTCGCTTTAACGCCTCAAACATGGGTAGTGACCAGGGGCGTATTGCTAATACCATGCATGTACCATGTCTTTCCTCTAAGGATAGTCGTGTGTCATCGTAATGCAGTTCATTGAATTTTCGCCCTAATTCTCTCAGTTGCTTTTGGAGTATACCAATGGATTCAGAGCTGAGCATGCCATTTACACAGAGTAAAAGCTCATCTTTGCCTCGAAAGCGACTACGAAAAAACGAGTTTGGTACATGTTGCTGAAAAAACTGTTGAATAGGACCATCTTCAAGCCAATGAAAATTACTATCAACACGTAGTTTGATACGGTTATTGGGGAGTAGATCAATGATTTTCAAGCGGTCCAATTGGGCAAGCAACTGAATGAGTTCTGTCTCTGCTAGTTCGTAATAAGCGAGAATTTCAGGGAACTGCCAATGATTTAACACCAAAATAGCAATGAGAAGTAACTTATCATCAGCGATGAGTGCTTTTTCTTGATGGATGGTCAAAGCTGATGGAAATTTTTCTTGTTGGCTCTGTTGTACCAGTTTGGCAATTGATATGTTCATCATACTGCAGATAGTGTGTAATCGTTGCAGTGAAAACTGTTCAGTGGCAAACAATCGTTTAACAGAAGCCTCAGAAATATCTAATCGTGTTGCAACCTGGGCATAAGTGATGCCATGGGCTCTTAACTGTTGTTTAAGAGACTTGATGAGCTGTGTAATTTCCGACATATGAGATTAAAACGGCTTTATGAAAATGTCATTTGCACTATATCTTAGAGAGTGAAATGGGTGAGCACAATCCATTAGGTATAATTAGCTAAGTAAGTAATGACGAAACAACTAAAAAGGACTACTCATGGTGGTTATTATTTTTGTTCAGCTCCAGCATGATGACAGTTACGTCATCAGGTAATGGGGATGCTGCATAGGAGTAAAAGGTTTCAATGACTTTGTCTAGTGCCTTTTGAATGGGTAAATCTAAAGTATGCTTGAGCGCATTCTTAACGTGTTTTTCCAGTTGTTTGCGACCATGAGGGGTGCTGGCTGATTCTAGTAAGCCGTCTGTATAAATCACTAGTCGTTCACCAGGGTAAAGCTGAATATTGACTGGTTCGTAATGTTGGCCAGGGATTAAACCCGGTAAGGGGCCTTCGACTTTAATAGGCTTGCAACCACTTTCTTGACTCACAACGAAAGGAGGAGGGTGGGCTGCACTGGCGCATAATAGTGTATCTTCATATTCATTAAATGCCAGGCAAATACAGGTTACGAGTGTGGTTTGTAATACATCGTTTGTTTCTGCTGCCTCTGATATTGCATTCAGTAGCTCATCGGGTGAGGGCGATACATTATGTGTGGCATGGATAAAACCATGAATAAAGCCAGCATAAGCATGTGAAAAGAATTTGGCCTGTTCTCCATGACCCATAATATCGCCAAGTAACAGCAGCTTATTGTCTGGGCTGTTATAGATAAAGTCACCACCGCCAGAAGAAGCTGACTGAATGTAGGTGGCTGTATTAAAACGCCATAGTTGACTCGGAAGTTGAACACGAAGTGCTTTGGTTATCGCATTGTCTAACCGGTCACCCAGGGTTGATTGAATTTGTTTGGCTCGATTTAAAACACGGTGAATAACGGCGAGGATTTTGTCTTTTTTTACGGGTTTAACAAGAAAGTCATCAATGCCTAAGTCGACCGCATCGGCTTCTGTTTGTTCGTTACCGGTTAAAAAAATAAACGGCATATTGCTGGTATTAGGGTTAGCCGCAAAACGCTTTCTCACTTCAAGTCCATTTAAACCAGGCATCATCATGTCAGAAATAACGACGTCAACAGGGTGTCGGCTAATTTCTTTAACGGCTTCAATGGGGTCAGTATAGGTTTGAACCTGGAACTCGTCTTGCAAGTAGCGCTGTAAAATAGATACCGTAGTTCGATCATCATCAATTGCTGCGACTTTGGGTAAGTTAACTTCAACAAGCTCACAACGAATCTGAAAGCAATTGCGGTTATCTTTTCGTTGTTCCCTGCATTCATAATGGTGTTCAGGAAATAGTTTGCTAATAAGGGCAAGGCCCATACCTGATTCATTTAGATTGCTTTCATTTGAAATAAAAATAGAGTCTTTTTTATTTGACATGATGGTGGCAAAGTCTAGAAAAACACCACCGTTGTCATAAACTGAAAAGTACCAATGGTTTTCTGTTTTAAGTAACTCAATGCTAATTGTGGTTGCTGGTGGGTCGGCATGTTTGACTATATTGGTATTAATTTCGCTACATACCAGCAAGATATTATTTTGTGTTTCAGCTGGAAGTTTGGTTAATGGCAGAGTTTTTGCGAGTGTATGCCGAAGTTTTCGAATATTATCTAAATTAGCTTCTGCACTTTCCTCTAAAAGACAAACACTCATAGCACACCTTTTGCTGAAGTCAAGGTATTAACAGGGGTATAAGGAAGGTAAGCAGTTAAATGCTGTACTTTTTTATAGCAAAAGTATATTAATTCAACCGTCAGGTCATTTATTCTCACTACAGGTGGTAGCATTTTCCATTGCTTAACCATAGAGAAAGTCCTTTGAATATTAGCTAGTGTACTTTATTTAGTATAAGCCGAGCCGGCGGATTCTGCTTGGCTTGGTTAAACGTTAGTTTATACATAGAGTACTTTGTCGTCAGTGACATAGTGTGTATGCATATAACTTATGCATTTAACTTATGCATTTAACTATAGTGTTATAGCTGGGCCTGATGTTGATCTCAGAGAGTTATAATAAGTTAGACTTGGTTGTGGCGTGCTGATAGTGCTTGCATGCAGGTATCTAGGGAGTCATAAAATGTAAGTACCTGGTTAACACCAAAAAGATGCAGGAGATGGAGTGGTTGTTCTTTTACACCAATCAATGACAGGGTTCGATTCGCTTTTGATAGCCTTTTATATAAGTACAAGAGTGCAGTGATTCCAGACGAGTCTATAAAGTTAACTGCGCTCATATCAACCAGCACATTACTGTTGGCTACCTCAATAATGCGTTCAATTATTGGGTGAACGGCTTGTACTGTCTTGATATCAAGATCAGACTTGAAAGCAATCACGTCTTGCTCATTAAACTTGTATGTAATACAAAGTGAAGAAGGGTAATCGCCTTCAATAAACATAAGCTTGCCTCAATCAAGCATTAAAAGCTAATAGGAACCATCCTTTTATCTATATCAACATAGAACAACCTGATACTTCATCACTGTTAATTTTTCATTGCTGATTATTTATAAAGATATGCCTATGGGATTTTTAGCCAACGAAGTCAAATTAGTGGCCATTGGTGGTGGTCATGGCTTAGGTAAATTAATGTCTGCGTTAGCCTTTTTAGGTGCAAGCTTAACGGGGATAGTGACTACAACAGATGATGGAGGATCGACGGGACGATTACGGGAAGAAAGTGGTTGTATAGCTTGGGGAGATTTACGTAATTGCCTTAATCAGTTGGCTGCAGATCAACCTAATTTAGCACGATCACTCTTTGAATATCGTTTTGAATGTGATGGCACATTACAGGGGCATAATCTTGGCAATCTTATTTTATTGGCATTAGATCAATTAAGCGTACGTCCTATGGATGCGGTGCATCTGATAAGAGCATTTTTAAATGTAGAGGCGAAATTGGTCCCGATGTCTGAACAGTCAACACATCTTGTGGCAGAAATTGAAGGATATGCTATTCGCGGGGAGACGCAAATTGATGCGGCAGAAATAAGACCATCATCACTATGTTTAGAGCCAAAGGTTCAGGCAACTCATGAAGCTGTATTGGCGATTAACAGTGCTAATTATATTATTTTAGGGCCAGGCAGTTTTATGACCAGTATTTTGCCGCCATTGTTGATCTCTGATATTGTTGATGCGATTTTGCACAGAGCTGTACCCATTATTTTTGTGGCTAATATGCAACCTGAAAAAAGCAGTTGTGGAAAATTGAGTTTAACTGATCAATTAGATTGGTTAACTCAGTTAACAGGAATTTATGTTGATAGAGTGATCTGGCCTGCAGAGAGAGTTCCCGTACCACGTTCTTATTCTAAACTTCACGTTGCACATCTAGGTGATGCCAATCATCCTTATTATCACGATAAATTAAGCCTGCAACAAGCAATAATGTCTGTTATACAACAGTATTAGTCTGTATTAATTTAAAGAATATTCATATGTTTTTACTACATATTGTTGAGCTCTACCACTTAGTTGATGTAATTACAGGCCAGATTATTCCCGCTAAAAATCCTTCATATTGAGTATGGTAATTAAATGGTTGTTAAATAGAAAGTGGGTCAGCATTTATTACACAAGAAAAAAGATTAAGTGTTCATTAAAAAACTAACTATATGAATTATTAGCAATAAAATAAGTGCGCATATTTTTTGCCTTTATAGCGTTGATTTTATTCAAGCTATGAGGGGAGTAAAAATGGCAAATAGCCAAATTAAAAAAGCATTGGTAGGTATATCATTTTCTTTAGTGAGTTGGCAGGCATTAGCGGTCCCCATTCAGTGGACGGATTGGACATCGGGAGAAACCACTGTTGATGGCTTTATTGGGATGGGGGTTATTACGACTGATACCGCTACTATTGATGTAACATATATGAATCCTCAAGGGATTGCTTTTTTTCAGTCAAGCGGTGGCCCAGATTACTGGACACCAAGGGATCCTACAGTTTCACCTTATACCAGTGACATTGTGGATAATATTCCCACTGATACTGATATTGTTGCACTAAGATATGCAGGTATGCAGACACTTTCCTTTTCAGAAGCGATAGCTAACCCTGTTTTCTCTTATGTCAGTTTAAATGGTAATGGTTATGCGTTTGATCAGGATTTTGAAATTTTAAGCTTTGGCAATGCTTCTGATGGTAATGCGTGTGGGTATTGGGGATGTGGTACTTCCTATAAAAATATTGTTGATTTAGGTGGGGATGTTTTTGAATATCAGCTGCTTGGTACTGGAGAACCCCATGGCACCATCAGATTCACTGGGGCATTTGATACAGTAAGCTGGCGGAGCCTCAGTAATGAGTATTGGAATGGTTTTACTGTAGGCGTTGAAGGTACTGCTGATGAGGTTTTTCCTGAGCCTGACCCTGAGCCAGATCCTACACCAGTGGCTGAGCCTGGAACATTTTCTGTGGTTGCATTGGCTTTGCTTTTTTTGTCGAGGTTAAGACGTCGTCCTAATCGACAGCATTAAGTATGAAATAAGCCTAATAGCGGCCTGCTTTCCTTTGATGGGCAGGCCTATACTGACTGACCAGCTTGATGACAATCCGGACAGGTTACCTAGCAGCTGTCAATACATTGGCTATGCTTAGAGTAGACAAACTGTCATGGATTGGTCATATGCGTGAAAATAAGCGGCATAGCCCTCGTGTTGAGCGTATTGAACGAGCACTGATTCAGTTATCTTCTGGCTGTACAAGACGTGGGGAGTCAGGTGTAACGGTCTCTGCTCAAATTAGAGATGTTTCTGTTACAGGCTTTAAAGCACTGTTGCCTGCTCAAATTCAGGAGGGGGCAATTGTTGATGTGTGCATTTCGGTTGTTGATCATATGCATCGGTATTTGTTAGTGGCTCAAGTTATGTGGGTTAAGCCTGATGAAGAAGATACAGAATATTGTCTAGCGGGATTTCGATTGTTGCCTTCTGAAGAGTCTGATCTAATGATGTGGATGCGAGCTTTTCGGGGGATTAGCCATTCTGGTAAGCATAGTGTGGAGCGTAAGCGAAAAGCGTTGTTTGGGCACTAAGTGTAATAAGCTTACCTAACCCTTGGTCATTCTATTAAATACTTTATAGCCATGATCGAAACCTCTCCCTTCCAGGAAATGTGATTTTCCTGTCTGCTACTTATTAAGTAAATCATCGTTGAAAAATGGGCTTTAGGTATTAAAGAGGGGCAGCCTTAGCATACTTTTTTTAGCTTATAGCGTTAGGGTGCTCACTTATATAATGGTTATTCTGGAAAGCCGTTTGCACTTGCTGAAACATGCCTTATACACAAATGATGGAGTAATTTGAAACAAGGTAGAAGTATTATACAACGCCTTTTGTCTTTCACTTGTCGTATTCTGGTTGAGTCGATACAGTTGAATGCCTAAATATTCATATTGAAGCGTACTGGAATTACAAAATAAATAGGGAGCATTATTTATGCGTATTGCTTTTATTGGACTGGGGGTAATGGGATACCCTATGGCTGGTCATTTGCAAAAAGCAGGGCATCAAGTATGTGTTTATAATAGGACACCAGAAAAAGCCGCATCATGGTGTGAATTATATGGTGGGGAACGTGCAAATACACCTGAACTGGCTGCCAGTAATGCAGAAATGGTGTTTGTGTGTGTCGGCAATGATGATGATTTACGAAGTGTGGTTTTTGGTCATGAAGGCGTTTTAGCTGGAATGTCATCAGATACGGTATTGGTTGATCATACAACAGTTTCCGCGCAAGTGTCTGAGGAAATTGCTGAAGTAGCGGCTAAACAACATGTTAGTTTTATGGATGCACCTGTATCTGGAGGTCAGCAAGGTGCCGAAAAAGGTTTATTGACGGTCATGGTGGGAGGGGATGCAACAGTCTTTGCGCGTATAGAATCGGTTATCCGTTGTTATGCACGAGCAGTACGTTATATGGGGCCGGTTGGCGCTGGCCAAAAAACAAAAATGGTTAATCAAATTTGTATAGCAGGTTTAGTTCAAGGCTTGGCTGAAGGATTACATTTTGCAAAAGCCAGTGGCTTAGATCCTGAGGCTGTCGTTGATGTGATTAGTAAAGGTGCTGCACAGTCTTGGCAAATGGATAACCGACATAAGACCATGCTGGCAGGAGACTATAATCATGGTTTTGCGGTTGACTGGATGCGCAAGGATTTATCGATTGTACTTGATGAAGCTCGAAAAAATGGCGCACATTTACCTGTTACGGCCTTGGTTGATCAATTTTATGCGGCTGTTCAGCAAATAGGGGGACATCGTTGGGATACGTCAAGTCTACTGGCGTTATTAGAAGCTAGATCCCCAGTTAAGAAAGATTAACAACGATTGTTTAATTATGTTTATCAATACAAAATTAAACGGCAATCCTGGGTGAAACATTCGCCCGAATCGTTATATAATTCGCGCTTTTGTGCGCAAATTGTGTTGCTCTGTACCATAGGTTTAGCAGGCCGAGTTAAAGACGTGGTGATCGGAACGGCTTTCGGCGCTGTTAACAGAGAAAGCACATTGTCTTAAACGAAGTCACTAAACTAAGAAGTGACTCGAGAAGACCAATACAGGTTGCAAATTAGCCCTGATGGAATGCATCTATGAAGAGTTCAGAAATACGTACCGCCTTTTTAAGTTTCTTTCAACGACATGGCCATGAAATTGTGCCTAGCAGTTCATTAATACCTGCAGATGATCCAACACTGCTTTTTACTAATGCGGGTATGAATCAGTTTAAAGATGTATTCCTGGGCAGAGAAAAACGAACCTATACCCGAGCGACCTCGTCTCAGCGTTGTGTGCGTGCTGGAGGTAAACACAATGACCTGGAAAATGTTGGTTATACCGCACGCCACCATACTTTTTTTGAAATGTTGGGCAACTTTAGTTTTGGTGATTATTTTAAGCGAGATGCGATTAAATTTGCCTGGGCGTTTCTTACTGAAGAACTTAAGCTCCCTGCAGAAAAATTGTGGGTAACCGTTTATAAGGATGATAAGGAAGCCGAAGACATTTGGTTTAATGAGGTCGGTATTGATCAGACACGTTTTTCCCGCTTAGGAGAAAAAGATAATTTCTGGTCAATGGGGGATACAGGTCCCTGTGGTCCTTGTACTGAGATTTTTTATGATCATGGACCTGAGGTTGCTGGTGATCCTCCTGGTGGACCTAATGATGATGGTGATCGTTATATCGAAATTTGGAATCTGGTATTCATGCAGTTTAATCGCCAGGCCAATGGTGAGTTAGAACCACTGCCAAAACCTTCTGTGGATACGGGGATGGGGTTAGAGCGCATCGCTGCTGTCTTACAAAATGTCCACAATAATTATGATATTGATTTGTTTCAGCACATACTGCAAAAGGCGTCTGATATTTTAGGAGGTGTTGCACTAAATAATACCTCGCTAAGAGTTATTGCTGACCATATACGATCTTGTTCGTTTATTATTGCAGATGGTGTTACGCCTTCAAAAGAAGGGCGTGGATACACCTTACGTCGTATCATCCGTCGCGCCATTCGTCATGGTAATAAACTGGGGGCGACAGAACCTTTCTTTTATAAATTAGTGGCTGCACTCGCTGAAGTGATGGGCGAAGCTTACCCTGAACTTGTGAAAGGCCAAGCAGCGATTGAGCGTACTTTATTAAAAGAAGAAGAGCAGTTCGCGCGTACACTGGATAATGGTATGCGTGTACTAGAAGAAGCGATTGCTAATCTATCGGGTAATGAAATTTCAGGCCACACAATTTTTACCCTTTACGATACCTACGGCTTCCCTGTTGACTTAACCAATGACATTGCCCGTGAACGGAATTTGACATTGGACCTTGCAGGTTACGAGCAGGAAATGGAAAAACAACGGGAAATAGCAAGGAAAAGTGGTAAGTTTACCGTTGACTATAATAACGTTCTGGATATTAAAGGTGCTACTGCATTTACTGGCTATGAGCGTATCACTGATCAGGCTGAAATTACGGGTTTATTTGTTAATGGTGAACCTGTTGATGCAATAAAAATCGGTGAGCAGGGCGTTATTGTGTTGGAAGAAACGCCGTTCTATGCTGAGTCTGGTGGTCAGGTAGGAGATACTGGGATTTTGCAGTGGCAAAATGGCAAGTTCCAGGTTAACGACACGAAAAAACAAGGCGAAAACCATATTCATTTAGGTCAGGTCTTGGAAGGTTCATTTACGGTAGGCCAAAAAATAAATGCTTTGGTCGACCAAGATAAACGCATTGCGACAGCACAAAATCACTCTGCTACTCACTTATTACATGCAGCACTCCGTAAAGTACTCGGTGAACATGTCACTCAAAAAGGCTCCTTGGTGGATCATGAACGTTTACGTTTTGACTTCGCTCATACTGAAGCAGTGAGTGTAGAGCAGTTGGCCGAAATACAGCGTATGGTTAATGAGCAGATTCGGGTTAACACGCCAGTTCAAACCACAGTCACTGATATCGATAGCGCCAAACAAATGGGTGCTATGGCGTTGTTTGGTGAAAAATATGGCGAACAGGTTCGTGTGTTATCAATGGGGCAAGCACAGTTTTCTGTTGAACTATGTGGTGGTACCCACGTAAAACAAACAGGTGATATTGGTGCGCTTATTATTGTTCAAGAAACAGGTATTGCCGCTGGTGTTCGACGTATAGAAGCGATTACTGGTTTGCAGGCGCTTAATTGGATTGAACAGAGTGAACAGATAATTGGTCATGCCTCAGGCTTGTTGAAAGCTTCTCGTGAAACACTGTTAGATAAGCTGCATTCAGTGTTAGAACGTAACCGATCACTGGAAAAACAGGTGGAACAGTTACAACAAAAATTGGCATCGGCCGCGGGCAGTGATTTGTTAAGTCAGGTCAAAACAGTGGCTGGGCTGAAATTACTAGCTGCTGAAGTCTCAGGAATTGATGCTAAAGCCATGCGTGACACCATTGATCAGTTGAAAAATAAAATGGGGTCAGGCGTTGTGGTCTTGGGCACTAAGGTCAATGATGAAAAAGTGGCCTTAGCGGCAGGTGTGACCAAGGACCTTGTCAGCCAAGTAAAAGCGGGTGATATTTTACGTTACGTAGCAGGCCTGGTTGGTGGTAAAGCGGGTGGTCGACCTGACTTTGCACAAGGTGGTGGAACTGAACCTGCAAAGCTTTCTTCTGCAGTTGCTTCAGTCGCAACTTGGCTTGAAGAGAACGCATAATCCTTCATTTTATGGGATTACTTAGATGAGTTAGTAAAAATACTGACTCATCAGTTTGCAAGCGCAAGCAAATAATGTTTAATTATTGCTCTTTTTTGTAACGCAGCCTAGTTAGTTCATATTGGAATCTAACGAATCACATATCGACTGCATACGGATCATTCGTATGGTGAATGTGGAGTAGCTGTATCATAGCATCAGTGGCAGCAAGTGGAATATGGCACTAATAGTACAGAAGTTTGGTGGAACTTCAGTCGGCTCCTTGGAGCGTATCCAAGCAGTAGCTGACAAAGTAAAGAAGTTCAGGGATAAGGGCGATGATGTGGTCGTGGTGGTTTCAGCCATGAGTGGTGAAACCAATCGGCTAATTGATATGGCCAAGCAAATGCAAGTTAAACCTACCGCAAGGGAGCTGGATGTATTGCTCTCTACGGGGGAGATGGTCACCATCTCTTTACTTGCCATGGCGCTAAATGAGCGAGGTTGTCCAGCACGTTCCTATACGGGTGGACAAGTGGCTATTAAGACCGATAATGCCCATAACAAAGCGCGTATTGAACATATTGATGTTGAAAGAGTTCAAACAGACCTGAATGCTGGACGGGTCGTTGTGGTTGCAGGTTTTCAGGGTATTGATTCTCATGGGGCTATTACCACACTAGGCCGAGGTGGTTCTGATACAACAGCCGTTGCTTTGGCTGCAGCACTGAAAGCGGATGAATGTCAAATTTATACTGATGTTGATGGTGTTTACACTACTGATCCCCGTGTTGTGGATAATGCTCGGCGCCTCCCCAAAATCACTTTTGAAGAAATGCTGGAAATGGCCAGCCTCGGCTCAAAGGTGCTACAGATTCGATCTGTAGAGTTTGCTGGGAAATATAATGTTCCCCTCCGAGTACTACACAGTTTTCAAGAAGGTCCTGGCACACTAATCACTTACGAGGAAAACGACTCAATGGAGCAGCCATTAATTTCCGGTATTGCTTTTAATCGAGATGAAGCGAAATTAACAGTAAAAGGTGTTTCTGATACACCAGGTGTTGCATATCAAATTCTGGGGCCTATTTCTGCTGCCAATATAGAAGTAGATATGATTATTCAGAATGTCTCTGACGATAAGACAACAGATTTTACCTTTACTGTTCACCGCAACGATTATCAACAAGCATTGGAAATTTTGGAAAAAACCGCTGCCGAGTTAGATGCTCGAGAAGTTGAAGGTGACAATAAAATTGCCAAAGTTTCTATTGTTGGCGTTGGGATGCGTTCTCATGCAGGGGTTGCCTCCACCATGTTCGAAGCTTTGGCTAAAGAGGGCATTAATATTCAAGTGATTTCAACCTCTGAAATAAAGGTCTCAGTGGTAATTGCTGAAAAGTACCTTGAGCTAGCGGTACGAGCTTTGCATTCAACTTTTGAACTGGATCAAGTGCCTGGTGATGAGGAATAAAGGCCGTAAGTGTTTAGTGAAAATACGCATAGAATCAGCTTACCCAGTAGTTACACTATTACGATAATCAAAAGTAACTATTTTTAAGCTTTTTATGCGTTGTGGTTAGCGGTTTAACTGCAAATTTGCTTAACTTTTTGATAATGGGTTGTTAGGCGTTTTTTAGGGATCACGGACAACACTATCAGATATGCGCTGGTTTTATACTCGTTTAGCATATCTAGACTTGATGGATTTGTTGCTGGATCTCTCTATTTAAGGAGATAGTAATGCTGATTTTAACTCGCCGAGTAGGTGAAACTTTAATGGTTGGTGATGACGTTACAGTGACAGTCCTGGGCGTTAAAGGCAATCAGGTGCGGATTGGTGTAAATGCACCTAAAGAAGTTGCGGTTCACCGTGAAGAGATCTATCAACGGATTCAAAAGGAAAAAGAAGAAAAATTAAACAGCGTAAATACTTAAGTACTTTTTTTAAAAAAGTACTTGGAATTTCGCGCGGATCTGTTACTATTTCGCGCGTCTTCCGGAGAGATGGCCGAGTGGCTGAAGGCGCTCCCCTGCTAAGGGAGTATACGTTAATCGCGTATCGAGGGTTCGAATCCCTCTCTCTCCGCCAGATTCGGTTGAAGTAATTATTATAGTGTTTGAAGTTGGCTTAATAAAAATTAAGGCAGCTAATTACCAGCCAATTAGGTGAATGTAGTTTAAGCATTATCTTTTAAAGCTTAAGCAAAAATAGATTGACCTAATCGATGTAAATCACTATATTACGCAACCCGAAAGCAGACGGGCGTCCGTAGCTCAGCTGGATAGAGTACCTGGCTACGAACCAGGCGGTCGGAGGTTCGAATCCTCCCGGACGCGCCATATTAAAAAAGCCTGCTAAGATGAGCAGGCTTTTTTATGAATGCTTTTAGTGATTATGAGCCTTATTTTAGTTACCTGTTAATAAGTAAGTTAACTGACTGAAAATAAACAGTTTTAAGTTGACTAAAAGGTTTAAAATCATTATAGTTTAAACACTCAAATACGCGTCCGTAGCTCAGCTGGATAGAGTACCTGGCTACGAACCAGGCGGTCGGAGGTTCGAATCCTCCCGGACGCGCCATATCAAAAAGCCACCCAAACTGGGTGGCTTTTTTTATGTGTTGTATTTTTTTACGACATTTGTCCCCATTAACAATCCTGTTTTTGGGGGTGAGAAAGCCTCTCTCAAGACGGTGGTGGGTTCTAAAAACTACACTACTTACACCGTTCTTCTTATTAATTATTCTAAAGTGTAAAAACTACAAGTGTTGTCCTAACTTATTGAGTTAGTTAGGGTTTGTTGTTCATATTATTATTTTGATTAAAAAATGCTCAACTTGTAGTAGGTGCTATAATTATCTGCATTCGAGCTGTTTAATCAGGTATTATTCACAAAGTTATCCACAGTTTTTGTGGGTAACCTTCTGTTGGTCAGTTAGTAATAATTGTCAGTGATTTTAACAATCAAGGTTGTCAGATTACGAACTTCAGTACTTCATGGAAAAGCCTTAAAAAATAGTGTATTGAAGAAAAATTTTACGCGCTCCCTAAACAGCTTCTTTTAAAAAAAATTTATTTAAAATGTCAATCTTTATTATTTTTTTGTCGCAAAAAATAATGACTTTCAACAGATTTATTCACAGGCTTCATATCGTTCTGTCAAGCTGTGAATAGAAAGTTGATTCAAACATTTGTTTTATGTTAGGGAATACAGGTATTACTTGCTGGTTTTATAGGTTCATTTGATAAAAAGCTGAGGGATGTTGCTAGCGACGATTGAGCGTGCCAGCAACCAGGGTAGGAGAAAGTAATTAAACCAGGGGCTAGTAACTTAAAGTATGCTCTTTTAGAGCATACTTAAGAGAGCATGAGATCATTTTCATGTTTTTTTGGTATTAACTCAATCCAATTGTCAGGTCTAACCACTAATGCTTGTTGGCGTTTAACACCACTGTGCGCTTTTACTACATCAATACCAAAGTGGGCTAAATCAACAACATAGACAGATGTCAGTAGTGGGGTAAATCCCAGTGCGCGAGCGCTATCCAGTAACTCTCGTGCATTGGCTGCATCAACACTTGCAATTTCATCAATGGTAAATAATAAGCGTTGTTGTTGGGCTTGGAGACTTTCACTCATCATGTGGCGAATCAAGTACATCAATGTTAAGAGCTTCAGAGTACTACGCGTCCCTGTTGATCCTGCATCGTCGATTTTGTCATAGCGTTTAACCTCTCCTTGTTGATCCTCTATTTCAAACGCTACTGTAAACAAATCACCTAAACTTAATGAGGTTTGGATACGTGTGGCAATGATTTCTGCTGAGTTCATTGCTCGTTCTTCATCAATTTCTACGGGATCAAAATTAAGTAGATGGTTTTGTCCTTCTTCAATTAGATGGCCCGTTTCAACAATATATTTAATTGCATTAAATACTTCATCTACAGGCTGAAGCAGAATCCTAAATTGCTTTAAATTGGATACCGTACGCTGGGCAATTGATTTATTAAACTGGGCAATTTCTCGCTCTAAACGGAGATAGTCACTGAGAAAGTCGTTGAGCACACTACTTAGTTGTAAAATAGCACTTTTTTTGTACTGGCTTAACATGGTTTCTGTTTCAGGTAATGCTTCCCAAGCTTCTAAAATATAGTGGCAGGATGTCATTAAATCAGGGCACTGCTCTGCTGCACGATAGCCTTTATCACGAATATCCCTATAGATCAGCTCCATTTGGGTTGTAGTTTCTTGGGTCTGGCGCCAGTGACGTTGATATGTTTTTATTTTATCCAGAAGTGGCATTGATGAATAATCAACATCAATTTGACCATTATTTGGCCAACCTAGAGCTGGGGGTTGTAACTGCCCATATAATTCGTCAACTTGTTTTCGCTCTGCAAGTAACTTGCTGTAGCTTTCAATGGTTTCGCGATGATTAGCGGCAAGGTTTTCTTGTTGCAAGCGAAATGTATTGATTTCTTCTGCTGTATTTTTTATGGCGCTTTTTATTTCAGTAAGGCTGGATTGCCAGGTGTCAAACTCTGGTAAACTGGCTTGATAACGGTTAAATGCCTCTAGTTCGCGTTCTTTTTGTTGTATTTGACGATTAGTTTCTTTTAATTCACTGCGAATATCAGATTCATCAAGTAAAGCACTTAAACGCTGGTCGAGCTCTTCGAGTTTTATCAGCTCTTCTTGTAACTCAGCTTCAAGCGCTTGTTTATCAATGGTTAACTGCTGGTGAGGGGCGGTTAACTGATTGAAGTCTATCTCAATACCATTAGCTTGGAAGATCCCCTTCTCGTTAATATCGCTAATTATGTCAGTTAATAACGCTTGAACAGCTTCATCTGAAGTAATTTTAATCGCTGAGTCTTCGTCATTAATTGGTAGTCGAAGCAGGTCGTCACTAATAAGTTTAACAAGGTGCAACGCTTTTTCGGGGGGAAGTATAGACGTTATATAATTATAAAAGGTTTCATTGGCTGCAAGTGTTTGTTCCAGTTTGCGGACCATTTTTTCCTGAGTTTGCATCTGTCGACGTAAACTGGCTTCTGTTCCTCCTAAAGAGGCAACACCAAGTTGGTTATTAAGCTTAATTTGAAGTGTTTTTAGTGTATCAATCTCTGCTGATAGCTGTTCAGGATTGTAGAGTTCCAGGTTCTTAAACTGTTCAGCTTCACGTTGATGTCGTCGAATATTTTCTTCTAAAATGGCTTCTTGACGTAAAAGATTATCATGCGTTTTACGTGCTTGATCCTCTTGCGTTTTAAAGTGGTTTGACTGTTTTTGGGCATCAGCAAGCTGTAATTCAAGACGACTTATATCTTCGTCAACCGCGGATTTCCAGAGAGTGTATTCACTATTGATAGCGCCTTCAAGTCCAAATACAACAGCAGTAGCTTTATCACGTTGATAGCATTTACTGCTGAGTGCTTCAATTTGTTCTGAAGAAGCTTTTAATGCATCGTACTCTTTTTTCAGTCGATAATATTCAGCAAATACTTCTTCTTTTTTTTGCTGAAAATTAAGAGAGGTATGGTTCATATCCGTGGAGGATAATTTATGAGAAAACACATCCAAAATGGATTGCTTAATCATGGCTGCATTAATTTCTGACTGTGTTATCAAACTGACAAAGAGGCTTTTAAATACTTGGTAGCGGCGACTTCCTCCAACAGGGACTAAGTCTAATGAAAAACCACATTTACTTTGTCCACCACTAATTAAGCTTTCAACCTCTTGGGGGTCAAGCGTTGTGACTTTTAAACCCGACTGGCCAAGACATTTTTTGACATCACTAAAAGTCAGTGCTCGTTGCTCGGAAAAAAAGACACTGGTATCTAGTTGGCCAGGATAAATAAAATGTTGATAACGATAGCCACTGGCTGGACCTTTGCCGGCAATACCTAATACATAACTACCATGAAGGGTTGATATTTCACTGAGAATAAAACTGGCTTCATGAGGAAAATAAAATTTTCGGGTTGCTTCTTTACTGTATTTTTCAAAGCGACTTCCTACCATAGACGGCAGAAAGAAAAATTGCAGCGCATTAATTGCTGTCGATTTACCACGGTTATTTGAGCCAAAAAATGAAACACTCTCATAAAGAGGAATTTCACCGAAAGCATAGGTTCCAGAATTAATCATGACCAGCTTTTGCATACCGTACTGCATATTAACTTAGTCCTCTTCGCTCGCGGTCATTTTGCTATCAGGGTGTTGTTCAGCTGATTCCACTGTAGGTTCGGGCTGTTTGTCTATCATTTTCTGGGTGGCAATCGCCTCGGTGGCAGCAAGAAAACGCTCGATGGGTTTGCAGAATTTAACGTGAGTATCATTAAAAATTTGGCAAAATCCTCGTTTACTCATCCATTCCAGTAAGCTGGTGAGGTCTTGTGGTGCAGCCATATCAGCTTGGGTATATAGGTCTTTAAAGCATTCTTGGGTCTTTTCAAATAAACTCAATTCAATTTGTTGCTCTTGAATCATGGATGAAGGATCGAAGTTATTATCTTGTAAATAGTCGACCAGTGTAAAAATCATTAAGGCGATTTTTCTGGATGTTGACAAACTATTAGAGGTGACACTGTCTGGATAACGAAAATAAAAGAAGCCTTCTGTGTTATACACTAATTCATAACCTAATAAATTAAATAAGACTTCATAACTTGCTGCGTGTTTTTCTAACTCTTTATATAACGCATAATGTTCAAGTGCATCGACAGCTATGTGTACACCTTCTCTTAATTTTGTGTAGATCAACTTAGCATTGGGTAGTTGTTTACAGAGCTGATCATCAATCACAAGTGGGGCTGGAGTAAAGTCATTCATGAGAACTGTGTTCCAAACTGCGGCATTGCATAAGAATATGGTGAGTTTTGGTTTCGTATTGGTTTTGTTGGCCAAGATTTATACTGAATTGTTCAGATTCATTGGTTAGACGTATAAGGTATTCTAGCGCCAGTCGCGTATCTAACTCAGGAAAATGATTCATCAGCCAGGTCATACAGTCATCGATAGGGGCATCGGTAATGGCTTTTTCTTGTATTTGTTTAAAGGTAATCGGTATTTGGGTTGGACTGCTGTCATGGGGTATTTCGGGTATATCAACAGCAGGGACTTCAAATGTGGTCAACTGTGACAGATAAGCAAAAATACTGTGATCGCTTTCCATTATAGAGGGACGATTACGACCAATAAGCGCGACCTGATTAGGGGTTGAGGCATATTTAAACTTATGCTGGCGTATTTCAGCAATGGCCATTGAAGCGCCACGCGCTAATATTGAATTACGGCGTTGGCGACGATAAATAGGTTCTAGCAGACGTTGGCAGCGGGCAATGCTGAACCGCAATCCTGAACGAAGATCCAGTAAGCGATAATGTAATTTTTGTAACTGGCGTAAATGTTGACAACCCATCTTTAGCTGAACATCGTCCATGTATTGTAACAGTAGTGTTTCTGTTTGTTTTAAAGCCTGTTCATAGTCACCCTGGGTATCCAACATTTCAGTGCTGGGTTGAATATAGTGTTCCCAAGCGTCCAGCGCTTGAGCATAGCGGCCTTTAAGTGATTGACCTTCCGTTGAAGTATTCTTTGTCGTTTCAATAATGCGCATAATGGCTTGCTCATTACGCTGTAACTGTCGGTGAACACCACGAAAGCGACGGTCTAACTGACTGATATAACGTTGTACCAGCTGGTTATCTTGAAAGGTGAAGCTCTGACCCAGGTTACGGGTGAGCCGGCTTAGTTCATGAATTTCAGCTTTTAGTGTTGCTGCTAACGCGAGTTGCTCCTGATCTGTGAGCAACTCGATCATGTCCAGTATATACGGGTTGAGATCAAGCAAATGCTCAGCTCTGGGAACGGGTAATAAGACCTCGCGTTGTAATAGATCTGTCAATAAGGGTTGCAGGTTGTCATGGTATTCCCAATCATCCGTAGCAACACTTCGCGCTACATCCATAAATTCGTGTGTATTGAAACTCATTGAACCAAAGCGCTGATGTAAAGCGATGACCAAATCAATATGTCTCAGTAAATATTTCAAAAAATTCTTGACATAAAGCACTAGAAACTTGCCCCTACCGGTGAATCAAGAGGACATAATTTAGCAAAAATAGTGCGATGACAGTATAGGTAAGTGAGTCACTTCGATGAAAAATTATACAAACTGAAGTCTTTCACTATACTTCAGTAAGAGTGATAACCTTTGGAGAAATGAAGGTTAATCTGCTTTTTCAGATAAGCGCTTCTGCTCGACAGGAAGTTGTATGACTAAATCCCTTTATTCTACAACGGATACTACTTATACCTCGTTAGCTCAATCCTGTGATTTAAATTATGTGAAGCCTTTTTTACCTTATTTATTGACAGCCACTGATGAGGGTATTCTGGTTATTGATATTAAAGGTGAAATTTTATTTATAAACCATCGTGCAAAAAAGATCTTAGGCTGGCGTGAAAACTGTCGATTAATACAGCAGTACTGGCAGAAGCTACCGCAGACAGAGGAAGCTTTTTCTACATTTGTATTGCATCACGCTCATCAATCCCCATCGCAATTTGAGTTAACAATAAATGATAAAGTGGGTAATAAACGGACTATCTCACTGCAGTTTGCCCAACAACAGACGTTTTTTTTGGTCATATTAAAGGATTTAACGGAACAGAAGCAGTCTGCGGAGTTACTCCATGATCTTTCTCAATACGACTGTTTAACTCGGCTTGCCAACCGTTCTTCATTCCAAGAATGTTTACATAAGGCAGTGGTTCGTGGTCAACATTGGCAACGTAAGCTTGCATTGTTATTGATCGATTTAGACCGTTTTAAAAATATTAATGATACGTTAGGGCACAGTATTGGTGATGAGTTATTACAACAGGTTGCAACTAGGCTGCAATATTGTGTGCGACGAGGGGATACTGTAGCGCGGTTAGGAGGCGATGAGTTTGCAGTTATATTAGAAAATATTTATGACCAAAATGATGCTGCACTTGTTGCTGACAAAATTATATCGGGCTTAGCTCAACCATTTGAGTTACAAGGCCGACAGTTATTCGTGTCTGCCAGTATTGGTATTACTGTGATGGACAGTGTACATGCCGATACAGAAACCATGATAAAGCAAGCCGATATTGCTATGTATCGTGTTAAAGACCAAGGTAAAAATCACTATCAGTTTTATGACTCAAATATGAGTGCATTAGCTGAGTATCGCATTCATCTCGAAACAAGTTTATATCGTGCCCTACACGAGCATCAGTTACTGCTACATTACCAACCACAAGTTGATGTACAAACAGGGGATATCATCGGGTTAGAAGCATTAATTCGTTGGCAGCATCCCCATGAAGGGATTATAGGTCCTAATACTTTTATCCCTTTACTTGAGGAAACGGGACTTATTTTGCCTGTGGGTGAATGGGCCCTTTATAGTGCCTGTGCTCAACGTCAACAGTGGTATCAACAACGGAGTTTACCCCCCTATACCAGTATTTCGGTTAACTTATCTGTACGGCAGTTACTGAGTGGTAATATTGTAAACACTGTAAAAAAAGTACTTAATGCAACAGGCTTGGCACCTCAGCTGCTTGATTTAGAAATAACGGAAAGTATGTTAATGGGAGATATTAAATTTGCTATTAAAGAGTTAGGGCACTTAAAACAATTGGGTGTTTCTATCAGCATGGATGACTTTGGAACAGGTTATTCATCATTAAGTTACCTCAAAAAGCTGCCTATTGATACTGTTAAAATTGATCGCTCTTTTATTGAAGATTTACCCAATGATGTGGATGCAGCCAGTATTGCGCGAGCGATTGTTGGGTTAGCGCATAGCCTGGGATTAAATGTCATCGCTGAAGGGGTGGAGAATGAACGTGCACTGGCTTTTCTCAAATCCTTGGGTTGTGATTATTGTCAAGGCTATTTATTTTCACCACCCATGGCGGCAGATGAGTTGTTGACAAAATTCAGCAAAATTAAACATCGAGCTTTTATCGAAAGTTCACTTTCTACCCTTCATCAGTATCATCCACCGTTTCTACAGCGTACTTAGCCAGAGTTATCTCACTTAGATGTTGTCTGGTTTGGTTCTATGTGTATTGACAGTACGTTTTTGATTTTGTATATATGGATATGCGTATATATTTATGTTGTGGGTGGTGAGGTTTAATAACGTTGATCAGCTTGGTTCAATTTTTTAAGTGTCTTGCAGATGAAACCCGAATGAACATCACGCTGTTAGTGCATCAACAACGTGAGCTTTGTGTCTGTGAGTTAGTGGCTGCAATGGGAGGAAGTCAGCCTAAGATTTCAAGGCATTTGGCTCAACTCCGCAATTGCAACATATTAATCGATGAGCGTCGTGGACAGTGGGTATTTTATTCTATGCATCCTGCTTTGCCTGATTGGGTCACTTCCATACTTGAGCAGGCTTGTGATGCACAAATAGATGTTTTAGGTAAGTACCAGCAACAACTTAAGACGATGAAAAATAGACCTGTTTGTTGAGCTATGCACTGTTAAAGGTTTTTGGGCATGCAACTACTCTTTATTTGTACACATAATCGCTGTCGCAGTATTTTATGTGAGGCGATTACCAATCACTTTGCCCAAGGCCAAGTGTTGGCTTATAGCGCGGGTAGCCAACCCACTGGACATGTTCATCCATTAACCCTCAAATATTTACAGGCTCGGGGTATCAGTACTGAAGGGCTTCAGAGTCAATCCTGGGAAGTCTATGAGGCGAAAAAGCCTGAGGTAGTGATTACTGTGTGTGATAGTGCGGCTAATGAAGTATGCCCAATCTGGTTTGATAAAACAGTTAAAGTTCATTGGGGCTTACCTGATCCATCCAAGCTAAAAGGCGATGAGCACGCCCAAAGAGAGGCTTTTTTTACAGTAATGGATACCATTGAGCAGCGAGTGCAGAAAATGTTGGCACTAGATTTGGAATCACTTTCACCGTCAGCGTTACGAGAAGCATTACACACTATAGCAGAAGAGGATTAAGTGATGAGCTTTTTCGAGCGTTTTCTCACGCTTTGGGTGGGACTTTGTATTTTGGCTGGCGTGTTATTAGGTAATTTAGTGCCAGGCGTGTTTCAATGGTTTGCTGCACTGGAAGTGGCACATGTTAATATACCTGTCGCGGTGTTTATTTGGGTAATGATTTATCCCATGATGATTCAGGTGGATTTTTCTTCTATCAAATATATTGGTAAAAAGCCAAAGGGATTATTGCTAACGTTAGTGATTAATTGGCTCATCAAACCCTTTACAATGGCTGCATTAGGATGGCTTTTTTTCCGTTTACTCTTTGTTAATTGGGTGAGTCCCGAAACGGCAACGGAATATATTGCAGGTATGATTTTGTTGGGCGTGGCACCTTGTACTGCAATGGTTTTTGTTTGGAGTCAACTTACCAAAGGTGATGCTAATTATACGCTAGTACAGGTATCCGTTAATGATCTTATTATGATCTTTGCATTTGCCCCTATTGCGGCGTTTTTACTGGGGGTGAGTGATGTGACTGTTCCCTGGGCGACACTCTTCTTGTCTGTGATTCTCTATGTAGTGTTGCCGCTTATTGCTGGCATACTGACGCGTAAAGTACTGGATGCAAAGGGAGATCATCACCGTTTGAACCAATTTGTTCATGGGCTTAAACCGGTATCAATTGCAGGTCTCCTGGCAACGGTAGTCTTACTTTTTGGCTTTCAGGCTGAAACTATCACCGCTAAACCTCTTGCCATTGTGTTAATTTCGATACCCTTGTTATTACAAACCTATGGTATTTTTGCGATTGCTTATGGGGCCGCAAAACTAATAAAGCTTCCTCATAATATTGCTGCACCAGCCTGTATGATCGGTACCTCTAATTTTTTTGAGTTAGCGGTCGCTGTAGCGATTTCTCTATTTGGTTTGCAGTCAGGTGCAGCTTTGGCAACGGTAGTTGGTGTTTTAGTTGAGGTGCCTGTTATGCTCTCTTTAGTGGCATTTGCTAACAGAACACGCCATTGGTTTAGCTATAGTGAAGCAGTTTCGTAAGATTATTCTGATAATAATTCATCTACCGTTGCTGTATTGATTTAAGTTATTTTTTGGTGTTTTCATTACATGATAATACTGATTTACTGACATTTTTTATCACAACAAAATCGCGTTTGATGGCAATGACATTGCCTTTCAGTATGCTTTAATTCATGGTTTTTAGAAGGTTTTCCTTGCTGCGCTGATGTCAGAAAGCATGGCGAGTGATGTAGCTCAGTCAATACCGCATGAATTTTTTTTGTTGCTTTACCCATACGGTGGATTAGAAATCCGTTCTTTAATAGACGATCCAACATGTGTTGTCCAATATTATGAACGCAAATGGTTGTGACACCTGTTGTCTGGAGTTGTTTAATTAAATTGTGTTTGTTTTGGCAGCTTGCCTGACTTGAATGATTAAGCAAATATTGGATTGCTTTTGTCGTCGGATCATAAATTAAAAACTGTGGCGCTTTAGAAAAATGGCCTGAAATATTTTTTTGATTATTAAGTGGTACTGCAATCATTGTCATTATCCTGATTGATTGGTTGTATGATCAGTGCCTTCCCATGTGTCAAACAATCTACGACTTTAAATCGTGCTGTTTTGACGATGTTCGCCAATGTCTGGCGAGAGACACCCATTTGATTAGCGGCTTCCTGTTGCTGCATACCAACAAAATCTACCAACCTAAGCGCTTCAAATTCATCAGCTAATAAGACAACTTGTTGGAGTTGTGTCATTGGTACCTTGTTTGGCTTAAAGCAGCTGTGTGCAGCCTGTCCACACACTTTACGTTTTATCTTGAATCGAGGCACGTGTTTCTCCAGAAAGCAACTAAACATAGCATATGCCATATTATAATATGGCATATGCTATGTTTAGGCAACCTGGTTTTGTGGTTTTTTGCTAGCGAAGCCAGGTTTTTAATATTTAGCATTCTGACAACAAGAGTAGGGATAACAGCACAGTAATAATCATCGAACACTTGACAGTACATCGTAAGAAGACTAATTTAGTTAGCATGTTAACTAAATTGATCTTCTTACGATGTGCCCATGATAGTGGTTACAACTGCATCGTTGTGACGGATGCCTGTGGTGCATTTGAGCAGGTACAAGCGGATTACTTTGAAAAACATATTCTTCATCATTTTGGTGAAGGGTGTACGACCTCTGAATTATTAAACACATTGTAATATAGCTTTCCCGTTAGATATTTTGGGTTTTCTTTACACCTAATAATGAGTCAAGGTAGGTCTAATTAAATGTTTTTTTTGAAAGAATTACCTACGCAAGAAATGTTGAAACAGTATGCTCAACAGTTTCCGGAGATGGATGTAGAGAGGACTGAAGCAGCACTAAATATGTTACGTCAGGCTAGCTTACTCATCAGGAAGCTGGAAGCTTATTTCGCGGAGCAAGGCCTTTCACAAACTCGATTTTTGATATTAATTGTGCTTGATCGTGAACCCAGCTTGGGTCATTTCTCAATGAAGGATCTTGTCTCACGCCTGGATGTGTCCAAGGTTGTTATTACCAATACGCTAAAATCACTTGAGAAAGAGGGACTGGTCGACGTCAAAGATTGTATCGATGATCGACGTGCAAAAAAAATCGCAATTACTAAAAAAGGCCGTTCAACATTAAAAAGAATATTGCCTGGTTACTATATGCTTATTAATAAAGAAATGGGAAGTGCTGATAGTAATAAGTGATTTTTTATTAATTATGAATATTTGGAGAAATGCATGAAATCAGCAATAGATGATAACCAAAGCCGCTTTGAACGAGGCCTTGAAAACTTAAAGAAAATTGATGGTGAGGCGGGTGAAAAAGTAATTAATGGACTTAAACAAATCGCTCCAGATTTGGCTCGTTATACGATAGAGTATCCATTTGGTGATATTTATAATCGCCCAGGTCTTGATCTTCGATCAAGAGAAATTGCGACAATTGCGGCATTAACTGCCATGGGAAATGCTGAACCTCAGTTGAAGGTTCATATTCAGGCGGGTTTAAATGTGGGTTTAACTAAAGAAGAAATTGTAGAAATTATTATTCAAATGAGTGTTTATGCAGGTTTTCCTGCTGCCCTTAATGGCATCAATGTAGCAAAAGAGGTTTTTGGACAGAAGTAATGTGGACTATAAATAGGGCGCTATCACTAAGTACTCTCCTGTTTAGCAAGGCTTTCAGCCCTGCTAAACAGTATTAAAGATTAATTTTGAGGTACTTCACCGGCTGCATAGGGGAAAACGGGTTGTGAATAAACGCCACCATCACTATTCTGATTGCTTAAGCCTAAGCCGGGCCAGTTAGTAATGTCTGTGATAGTAGCAACATAGCCATTGTCATAAAGAGCATGTATAAACACTGACTTTTCGAGCCACCAGTCATTACTATCAGTGGTAAAAACAACTTCTTGGATAGTGTAAACATCATCTTTAAGGCTTGTTAAGTCTAAGGCTACAGATTGAATACCTCCATTAGTGAAGGGGCCAATTGCATTTGTAAAAGTGTGGGTAGCGGGCGTTTGGTCAACACCAGGTTGGTTTGCATACTGAATATATACATTTGGCCTTGCACCTGATTGTGCATCTTGCACTGTAGAGGTGATAGTTGTTATGTAAAGTTTTGTTATTTTATGTTGAGCCATTTTTATTCCCTTAAAAAATGTGAACAGTAGAAAGTTTCTGGTTACCCTATTTTATAATGACAACTTCAATCGAAACCTTAGATCACAGCTAAAAAATATTCCAGAATTAGCTCGATTTTTTTGCTGAAGTTTCGGTCATTGACTTTAGTAAATAGTGTTAAGATAGATGCTCTGGTTTTATTTTGACTTAGAATAGGGCGGATACTTATTTGTGGGTATCTCTAGCTTTAACAGATGTTGGTAATACTGCCATATTTTTTTGACTACATATTATCTGACTAAAAAAAGTCCATCCTTGGTATAATTTATTTCCAATTACTTATATTTGTATTTTATTATGTTGAAATATGACAAATCAGTTTAACTCGTCGTATATCGTTTACTTATGGTTTAGTTTTAACATTTCAGCGGTACCAAATGCTTGGTAAATATTTTGAGTGATAGTAGCCAGCTGCTGATTATAGGCTTCAATGGGTTCACCCATTCCCATTTTGTCCACCACTGTGCGGAATGGACGTGAGCCTGGAGTTTTTGCGATTACATTTGTTATCGCATCTGCAACTAATTGCGGGTTTTGAGCCGGATTCGTTGCTAATGCTTGTTCAAAGCCTTCAAGCGCGACCTGTGGTGCATTTGCCATGTCACCATAATTGTCTAGACGTGTAGTATCTGAAGGTTTGACTAATCGATCAATAAAGTCTGTTGGGAAACCACCAGGCTCAACAAGGGCAACATCAATACCAAAGTTGGACAGCTCTGTACGGTAATTTTCTGATAACGCCTCAACCGCCCATTTTGACGCATTGTATGGGCCATAAAATGGTATGGTCATGCGGCCTAAAATACTTGAAACATTTAGAATCAAACCTGAGTGGCGCTGGTGAAAGTGAGGTAATACAGCACGTATCATTCTATTTAAGCCAAACACATTGATCTCAAAGATGGCTTTAATGTCATCCGTTGTGAAAGCTTCTTGCACACCGTTAACGCCAACCCCTGCATTGTTCACCAGCACATCAATATGACCTGCTTGCTTAATAGCTGCAGAGACTCCAGTGCTGACACTTTCTTCATTAGTGACATCTATATCAACAATCATTCCTCCTAACTGTTTGATCTCATTAGCCGTTTGTGCATTTCTGTGGTTAGGATCACGCATAGAGGCAACGACATGATGTCCTTGTTGTAAGAGTAACTTCGTAGTTAACAAACCAAACCCACTATTAGCGCCTGTGATTAAGATATTTTGCTTTGTGCTCATGGTTACCTCTCCTACTTGTTGCTGCTGTTTAATTTATATTCAGTAGTTTAATATGGTTAGATATTAGAACAATCTAGGATGTTTGAACTTATGATTCTTAAATTGAGAACAATGAGCTTTATGGAGTTAATGATTTTTGTTGAGGTTGTTCGGTGTGGTGGTATTACCGCTGCAAGTCATAAATTGGGAATTGCTAAGTCTGCAGTGAGTAGTCAGTTAAGTCGGTTGGAAGACAGGCTTGGGGTAAAGCTTTTAGAAAGGAGTTCACGCAGAATAGCGATGACTATTGAAGGTAAGCAACTTTTACCAAGAGTTCAATCATTGATTGCTGAGGGTGAGCTGTTATTTCATCAAGCTGAATTACAAAGCAGTGAACCCAGCGGGCAGGTGAGGGTGGCGCTTACACCTGATTTTGGGCAGCTTGTGGTCGCTAAATTTTTTCCTTATGTTACCCAGAAATATCCAAAAATCAGCCTGGGCTGTAAATTCAATTATCAGTTTGAAGACATGCAGGATACGACCTTTGATTTAGGGGTGAGAATTGGCACAGTTAATGACGAAAACTTGGTAGCTCAGAATTTGGGCGAGTTTAGACGAATACTGGTTGCGAGTGAACAATACGTTCAACAATACCCTATTAATGATGTTGAAGATTTGAAGACAGTAAATTGCTTGATTTTTTCAAGTAATAATAATAACCGCATATGGTCACTGCTTTCTTGCGATGATGAAGGAATTGAAGTTTCATTAGACGTTAGTGGTGATATTGCTGTACAGAGCTTTAATACCTTGGTGGATTTATGTTTAGCGAATCAAGGGGTGGCCTATGTTCCTGATTTTTTAGTGAAAGATTACATAAGTAAAAGACAATTGAGGCATATATTACCTCAATGGCAAAGTAACATAACGCGTGTTTTTGTAGTGTATCGATTTGGAGCAGATAAAATTCATCGGGTTAAGGCGGTAATCGATGCTGCCAAGCAATATTTACCTGGGCTCCTTTGTTAAAGTATGTTGGAGTATTGGGAAATGGACTTTCGCTGAAAAAAAATAGTATTGCTGATGAATTTTTTGATTTAACTGGTTATGCTAACAATGACATCTACATCGATTATATGAATAGGTGATGAATAATTGATGATGAGCCAATTAAAGACTATTAGACAACAAGTGGTGCTTACAGTACTACTGCTGGTTTCTTTCATGATAACAAGCGGATGTGCTCAGCAACCCACCAACAAAAAACAAGACTTTGCACAGATACAAGAGACGTATAATCAACGTTCTTTAGACTCACTGGGTAAAAGATATAGAGAGTTACAGCAGATTCCAGGGCACTTTCAAGGGGGGGAGTGGGATCCTCTGGTGGACGAGTGGATGGGGGAAAAACATCGAGTTATGCTGGCGCTACATTATAAGTTGAAGCAGAAATACTCGACGGTGCCTGAAATAAGAAAGTTGTTGGGTGAGCCAAACTGGGAAGTGACCAAAGGCCATTTGTTTTTTAGTGAGCTAAATAACCACTGTCAGGATGATCAAGTAACTGTGTATGATGTATTTTTTTGGCGAGGTCAGACTGACTTTTTGTTTTTTGGTTCTGATGGCTTAAATGTTTTATGCCTGGATTGGTGGCATGCGGGTGAGTAATTGTTAGCCTGTTACCATAAATTCACGATCAAGTGACTTGTGTTTTTCAGTTTACACAAGCACTTGGTTATGGATGTTGTTTGATGTTAAATAAAATAAAACAATACCCAAAACGAAGGATAAGTCTTTTGTTATTGAGGTAAATAAAATTTATGGAGTGAAGATGAGTAACAAGGAAATGGTTAAAGGACATTCCTTTCTTTCGCATTTTTCGTTAAGAAATTCTGTAGCTATTGTGGTGTTATCTGCGACAGCAGTCTGGGCTGGTGGAGAAGCCTTTGCTCATACAAGTTCTCCTCACTATCCCTTAGCTCCTCTTAAACAAAAAACACAAGTTTATAAGGCATTCTTTCCTTCTGAGCAGGTTGCGCGGCAAGTTGTCAAAAGCATGGACACACTGTCTTCTCATTATGAAGAAGGTTACTTAGTAGTGCCTGGTGATAGCCAGCAGCTAAATCAGTTAATTAGCTTAGGATTTAAGTTGGAAGCAGTATCGGTGCAAAACAGTGGTTTAAATCTAGCACCAACAACATTGAGCCGTGATAATTCTGATCACATTCCGGGTTACAGCTGCTACCCGACAGTAGAAGCAACATTTAAAGAAGCAAAAGCCCTTGCAGAGGAATATCCACGATTGGCTGAGTGGATTGATATCGGTGATTCCTGGCGTAAAACGCAGCAGCGGGGTGGCTATGACTTAATGGTGTTAAAGCTGACTCGTAATAATGATATAGAAGATAAGCCTAAATTATTTATTAATAGTGCAATTCACGCACGGGAATATGCTACAGCACCTTTGGCACTGACGTTTGCCAAAAACTTACTAACAGGCTATGGCAATGATGCGGATGCTACCTGGATACTCGATCATCATGAAGTGCATTTATTACTTCAAACCAATCCAGATGGACGAAAACAAGCTGAAAAAGGCGTCTTATGGCGTAAAAATGTGAATGATTTTAATAGTTGTTATAACCCGCTTAAACAAGGTATTGATTTAAACCGTAACTTTACCTTTGGTTGGGGATCTACAACAGATGGTTCCAGTGGTGATGTGTGCTCACAAGTGTACCGGGGTTCAGCACCGGGTTCAGAGCCAGAGATTCAAGCACTGCAAAATTATGTACGGAGCTTGTACCCTGATCGTCGAGGACCAGAGCGTAATGATCCAGCCCCATTAGATACAAGTGGGATACATCTTGATATTCATAGCCATGGACGTCTGGTGCTTTGGCCTTGGGGAACAAATGGTGATCCTGCGCCTAATCATACCCAACTGCAAACGCTAGGGCGTAAGTTTGCCTATTTTAATGGTTATTCTCCAGAAAGGTCGTTAGGGCTTTATGAAACGGATGGTACCAGTGACGGTATCAGTTATGGTGAACTTGGGGTTGCGGCGTTTACCTTTGAGTTAGGTACTGAATTTTTTGAGTCATGCCATTACTTTGAACAAAAAATCTTACCCGATAATTTGCAAGCACTGCGTTATGCAGCAAAAGTTGTACGTGCACCTTATCAACTGCCTGCAGGTCCAGAAGTGTATAGCGTAAGCATTAACAACCAGGCATCTGAACACCCCGTGCCTGCTGGTACATGGTTGACATTATCTGCTATTGCTGACGATAGTCGTTTTAGTCATCGCAATGGTGTTGAAGCTGTACAGACGGTTACTGCAGCAGAATACTATCTTGATGTACCACCGTGGCAGGAAGGGGCAGAGCGGCAGCCTATGCAGTCGGTTTCTGGTGACTTTGATTTGGAGCAGCAAGCCATCAAAGGCATTATCGATACCCGCGACCTGTCATCAGGTAAACATATTGCTTTTGTCCGGGCAATGGACAGTGATGGACGATGGGGACCTGTTTCTGCTGTATTTTTCTCTATCCAGTAAAAATACTTTGCATTAACTCAGACATAAAAAGGGCACGTTCAACCGTGCCCTTTTTTTGTATACGATATACTATTGATCAATTTATGGAATTAAAAAAGGTGAAGCGGATCTGTGCTGTAACTTACTAAAATATTTTTTACTTGTTGGTAACTCTTCAGTGTCATTTTATGGGTTTCCCTGCCAACCCCTGATTTTTTATAACCACCAAAAGCGGCATGTGCAGGGTACATGTGATAGCAGTTTACCCAGACTCTTCCAGCTTGTATTTTTCGAGCCATTTGTTGTGCTCGATTAATATCACGTGTCCAAACACCAGCGCCTAAACCATAGGGGACATCATTGGCAATACGCGTGGCTTCTTCTTCTGTTTTAAATGTAGTGACACCAATGGTAGGGCCAAAAATTTCTTCTTGAAAAACGCGCATTGAATTTTCGCCCTGAAAGATAGTTGGCTGAACATAGTAGCCTGTTTTCAAAGTGTCAGGTACTTGTGCACGTTGGCCACCAAATAGAATATGAGCACCTTCTTTACGACCTATTTCAAGATAACCCATAATTTTATTAAATTGATCTAATGATACTTGAGCACCAACCATGGTTTCAGTATCCAAGGGATTGCCTTGTTTTATGGTTTTTGCACGGTTTAGTACATGTTCCATAAATGAGTCGTAAATAGATTCATGGACTAAAGCGCGAGAAGGGCAAGTACAGACTTCGCCTTGATTAAAAAATGCCAATAAAAGTCCTTCAACGCATTTATCCAAATAGGAAGACTCTTGTTGCATAATATCAGGAAAATAAATATTGGGAGATTTACCACCTAACTCAACAGTGCACGGAATAATATTCTTAGCCGCAGACTGATATACTTCGCATCCCACTTCCGTTGAACCCGTAAAGGCCAATTTTGCAATACGGGGGCTGGATGCAAGGGCTTTACCGGCTTCGTGACCAAAACCATTAACGACATTGACAACACCGGGGGGAATAATATCTTCCAGGATTTCCATTAAGAGTAAAATTGAAACAGGGGTTTGTTCGGCTGGTTTAAGGACTACACAGTTGCCTGCCGCTAATGCAGGTGCTAGTTTCCACGCTGCCATTAATAATGGAAAATTCCAAGGAATAATTTGTCCAACCACCCCTAATGGCTCGTGAAAGTGATAAGATGTTGTCGTTGCATCTATTTCAGCTAATGAACTATCTTCGGCACGAATACAGCCTGCAAAATAGCGAAAATGATCAATCACGAGTGGTATATCTGCATTAATTGTTTCGCGAATAGGTTTGCCATTGTCCCAGGTTTCAGCAATAGCCAGTTTTTCAGCAAACTGTTCTATGCGATCCGCAATTTGTAGTAAAATTTGTGCACGAAAGGCAACAGGTTTTGAACCCCATTCAGGTGCTGCTTGATGAGCGGCATCAAGTGCAGCATCGATATCGTGTTTGGTTGAACGGGGGATTTCACAATAGGTTTCACCTGTTACAGGTGTCTTATTTTCAAAAAAATTGCCTTTCTTGGGGGCTACCCACTCACCATTAATGAAATTAGCATATCGAGATTTAAAAAAAAGTTTGGCGCCATCTTGGCCTGGAGGCGTGTATATCATTATTGTTCCCTGGTTTTCATTGGTTTTGTTATTGTAAGTTGTTTTACTTTGTTAACAGGCCCTACTAAATAGGTTTATTTCAGTGTTTTTATTGAGTCAACTAAGTTTCGTTATTTATAGGGTATACCCTTATTTTATTATTTCAAAAGCATGTCACTCTTGTTGCGTGTAAGTGTATTATTTTATGATCTTTTTTTACTTTCCATCACGGAACCTTTATGACCTAATTAAAGCTCAATATTTTTGAGGTTATAAGATTTTAGTAGGAAAAATACCCTTTTCATACCACTATTGTCTAATACCTTACGGTGGAGTGCAGTCTAAAGCATATCGAGTCAGGTTTTCAAACTGCCAGCGGGTAAAAGGCATGGGTGCTTTTATATATAAAAGTGGTAAGAAATGTATGGTTAATTTAAAAAGGCTTTAAAAACAGCATATTAATCTAAGTTTGTAACGTATAGTTTACGATCAACTTTAGGGAGGAAACAGATCAACTAATTTCACCTATGCTCGTGGTTGTGTATAAGTTAATCAATAGCATTGCTTTTTAACGCGCCAGTATAGCCAGATCGATGAGGCATTATAATGACAAAAACGAGCAACTATATAGCAAAATCGCCAGGACCAGATGGTTTTATTGTTTATAGTGATGATGAAAATGCAATTTGGTCTCAGTTAATTAACCGCCAGTTGAGTTGCATTCAAGGAAAAGCCTGTGATGAATATTTAGCGGGCTTGATGAAGTTGCAACTGCCAACGGATCGTATTCCTCAATTAGCAGAAATTAATGATGTGTTAGTACAGGAAACGGGATGGCGTGTTGCCCGTGTCCCAGCATTGATTTCATTCGATAGGTTTTTTAAGTTACTTGCAAATAAGCAGTTTCCGGTAGCAACCTTTATTAGGACGTGGGATGAGTTAGATTACTTACAAGAACCTGATATATTTCATGAAATTTTTGGGCACTGTCCTTTGTTAACAAACCCGGCTTTTGCACAATTTACTCATATTTACGGTCAACTAGGATATAAAGCCAGTAAGCAAGATAGGGTTTATCTAGCGCGCTTATATTGGTTTACGGTTGAATTTGGTTTATTACACTTGCAAAATGAGTGGCGTATTTATGGTGGAGGGATCTTATCGTCTCCAGGAGAAACACAGTATGCTATAGATAATGAGGCACCAGAACGTAAGCCATTTGATATCTTAGAAGTGCTAAGAACACCTTACCGCATTGATATTATGCAGCCAATTTACTTTTATTTAGAATGTGTAGAACAGCTTTACGATATTTGTCATTTAGATATCATGTCTTATGTTACTAAAGCAAAATCTATGGGACTGCTGCCTGCTAAGTATCCGCCAAAAGTTCCTCAGCAAGCCTGTTAAGGCTTTGCTAGATCGCAGGGTAGTGGAATTGTAGATATAAACACAAGAAGTCATTAATTGTACATAACTTGTGGTAGGCGTAAGGGATACCGCCAAGACGCATAATTATTAGTGATCAAGTATTAATCAAATAACAAGGATAATTACTTTATGAGTGATTTGTCATCTTTAAAGTGTGAAGCTTGCCAAGTAGGGGCGCCAAAGGTAACAGAGGAAGAGTTACCAAAGTTGTTAGCTGAAATTCCAGATTGGAATATAGAAGTACGTGATGGCATTATGCAGTTAGAGCGAGTTTTCACATTTAAAAACTTCAAAGCAGCGTTAGCATTTACTAACCGTGTAGGTGAGATTGCTGAAGAGGTATTCCATCATCCAAGTATATTGACGGAGTGGGGGCAAGTAACCGTTACCTGGTGGACTCATAAGATTAAAGGTTTACATAAAAATGATTTTATTATGGCTGCAAAGACAGATGAGATACTGTCTTAGTATGTAATACCTTCAATGTGTTGCTTCTATTAAACGTTTAAGCTTTTTCTGTGAATAGCCCACGTTGGTGGATTATTCACAGCTGAAATCCTTCCCTTCATAAGGCTCTCGTTTCTTCTCTGCTTGTCTATTTTTCGATCCCTCTCACGCTTTATGCTACGTGTATAGTATTTTACTTATATAACCGTTAACCATTTCTTTGTCCTCAGCTTTATAAATGGTCTTTGCAGAGCGCGTGTAATATGATTGCACTGACAATACAAAATCAATAATAACATAAAAGTGGTAAGGGAAATGCGTCTGGAAATATTGTGCCAAGATCGTTTGGGTATTGCGCAAGAAGTGTTAAATATTTTGGCGCTACATCAAATAAGTTTACGTGGCATTGAAGTTGATTTAGTAGGTATTATCTATTTAAACCTGCCTGATCTGGCGTTTGCTGAGTTGCAACAATTATTACCTGAAATACGGCATATTAAGGGTGTAACAGATGTGCGGACTATATCATTTATGCCAAGTGAACGGGAACATTACGAACTATCAACATTGCTACAAACGTTACCTGACCCGGTCTTTTCTGTTGATACCAAAGGAGGGGTTATTATTGTTAATGAATCGGGATTACGGGTATTAGGAGGTACTTTAGAGGACGTTCGTCAAATACCAATCAATCAATGGTTACAAGGGTTTAATTTAAATCGATGGGTTCAACAAGCTGAACACTGGCCGATGAGTATTCCCGTTAAAGTGCAGGGAGAGGCGTATTTAGCAGATATTTTGCCTGTACATGTACCTAATCAACAGCAAGATCAAACCCTGGTGGGTGCTGTTATCTGTTTGAAGTCAGCAGATCGTTTAGGTAAGCAAATTCATGCTTTGCAACAGGTTGAGTCCTCACTGTTTTCTGAGATATTAGCCGTTGATACAGAAACGAAGCGTGTTATAAAACAAGCTAAGAAATTTGCAGGAATGGATGCCCCACTGCAGATTTTGGGTGAAACGGGCACTGGTAAGGAGTTGCTTGCACGTGCATGTCATAGTTTTAGTGTGAGAGCTGAAAAACCCTTTTTAGTATTAAACTGTGCATCATTACCCGATAATGTGGCTGAAACTGAACTATTTGGTTACGGAGAGCGAATTGTAAGTCAAGAACAACCTATTATTAAACATGGAATTTTGGAGCAAGCTGATGGCGGAACTATTTTTCTTGATGAAATAGGTGAAATGTCTTCTCATTTGCAGGTAAAGTTTTTACGATTTCTACAGGATGGAACATTTAGACGTGTAGGGGATGATAAAGAAGTTAAAGTTAATGTGCGGGTCATTTGTAGTACACAAAAAAATCTACCTTTATTGTGTCAGGAAGGTAAATTTAGAGAAGATCTATTTTATCGGTTAAATGTACTCATTCTGCATTTACCACCATTAAGAGAACGAAAAAAAGATATTATTCCTCTTGCCGAGATGTTTATCCGGCGTTATGCCAGTCAGCAAAGTAAAGTTCCACCTAAACTTTCAAAGGCATCTGTTAATTTAATGCAACAATACCCTTGGCCAGGTAATATAAGACAGCTAGAACATGCTATTTTACGTGCCATTACCGTTTTGGAAAAAGGTGAAATTCGCCCAGAGCATATGCAACTCCCTTCGTATGCTGACCGAGTTGGTTACTTAAGTACTTCATTTGAAGGAACACTGGAAGAGTCTGTTAAAA
This sequence comes from Zooshikella sp. RANM57, assembly GCF_050749885.1. Classification (NCBI taxonomy): domain Bacteria; kingdom Pseudomonadati; phylum Pseudomonadota; class Gammaproteobacteria; order Oceanospirillales; family Zooshikellaceae; genus Zooshikella; species Zooshikella sp. RANM57. The sequence continues at coordinate 58,832 of NZ_JBOIUB010000014.1, forward strand.
AATTTGAAAAGCAATTACTAACGCATTTGTATCCTGCATACCCAAGCTCACGTCAGCTGGCAAAAAAGCTAGGTGTATCACACACGGCTATTGCCAGAAAATTACGTGACTATGGAATTACAAAACATAGTCGGTAATCGTTAATCATGAATAGCGATGAAGATAATATTGTTTTAATTGATAAAATAATGACAATGGTAAGCAACGATTAAAGTAATTCGCGAAATATATATACTAAAGTATCATATATCCTTGATTAGGTTCATGCTAATATTTTCTGCAAAAGTAGAGTGCACTATAGACAGGCATTTTACTTTTCACTAAACAATAGGTCTTGCTGACTTATTGTTTAGAGTTGTGGTTATACCTATAGCAAAGAGTATTTAATACAAATAACAGGGATAGTTATGAAAAATACATGTACAGTAGATGATATGGCTGATGCAATTGTTACATACTCTAAGAAGGCTTTAGCTGATAGTCAATTTTTTAGAGACTTAGCCGATGGAGTGATAGCCATTGCTGATTTACGTTATATTTTTATGCAGTATGAATACTGGCGTAATATATTTCATGAGTGGTTTGGTTTATGTATTCTTAAGAGTGGTGATGCTTCACACCCTTATGTCTGTCATACTGTTCAAGCGCTGGCCCATCATGTATTGGTTGAAATGAAAGAAAACCATACATTGATGTATCAACGGTTTATTGAACAATTAGGTGATTCAACCCATCCTCGTGACCCTGAAAGCCATGCCACACGAAAATATAAATCACATTTCTTAAATATTTTTGGTACGAGTGATACTAATTTTGTTGAATCGGTGGCAGCTTTATCCGCCAGAGAATTATTTGCATCAATTAGAAATACTTATGTTAAGAAAGCACTAAAGACGTTTTATGGTATTGAAAAATCGCCATGGTGGGATATTCATGAGCACCTTGAGTTGGAACATTTCCACGATACGTTTACCCCACTGGAGCAAGAACTTGAAGGTAAAAAGCGTTATGTGACACTTATGCGTTTTATGACGAATGAAATTGATGCGCATGTTCAATATTGGGACGAGTTATATAAAGAATCTCAAATAATTAATCTTAATAATCGACATCAACAAAAAATGGCAAGTTAATGCGTAATGAAATAACGCTAGGCGCTATTTTTTCCCTGTTTTCAAGTCTGATGTGGGGAGCAACAGGTATATGGATTAACTACCTTAATAACTTGACTTTGGACATTATCCTGTTTTATCGCTTCCTACTGTCGTTGCTTGTTACGGGCATTATTTTATTTTTAACATCACATACACTGACCTTAACAAAACGAACCATTGGATGTGGTGCTGCACTTTGTTGTTATTATACTTTGGCGACGACTGCCTTTTTGTTAGCCGATATGGTTGATGTCGCATTGATTGTAAGTACTACTCCTGTCTTTATAATGGGATTCGAACGTTTTAAGGGGATTAAGCCTTCACTTAAGAAATTATTGGGAGCCATAGCCGCATTTATAGGCTCAACGTTGGTGATTGTTGGTTCTGCCGCGACAGAGCAGTCGGTTTTTAGTGGCAATAGTCATGTAATGGTGGGTTTGTTATGTGCACTAGGAGCAGCCATTACAATGGCTTTTTTTTCATTAATGAGTGCATCAAAAATGGTTGATGCGTCAAGTGTTAACTTTTGGGCCTATTTACTGGGTTTTAGTTTGTTATTTACTTTGAGTTTGCCTTTTCCTGTACTGCAAGCACCCAATCCTCAGCAAGCAGGTTTGTTATTTGCTTTAGTCTTATTTTCAACCATCTCTGCTGGCATGGCTTATAAATATGCATGTCAGCTTGCGGGACCATCTACAGCAGCTGTTGTACGTTTAAGTACACCATTATTGGCGGCACTATTATCATTTGCATTATTAGGTAAAGGGTTAACTTATATTCACTTAATTGCTGTACCATTTATATTGGTTGGGGTTTTTTGGGTGGTTCGTTCATAACCGCTAAGTATACTGTTGCAGAGATAACCGTCATGTCTTCCTAATACACTGTAATCTTAACTGTCGTGTAGTTATTTTTCACGAAATATACCCTTCACTGAAAGGTAGGACAGTCATATCTAATGCTTGTCGCATTTGAATTTTTTTTGTGAAATAGATGCTGGGGGGACGGCGTGCAGTAGAGTCCAGGGCTAGTCTTATACGGAGAAAGGAGCAAATTAACTCATACACAGTATGGGTACAATCTACATTCAGCTCAAAATATTTCGTATACATTTGCCCTGAATATGTATGGTTCACAGTTTGTTATAAATATACCCATTTGATGACACATTGTTATGTGTTTATAAGTAATTTTTTCGAAACTTTATTAAGCTGAATGGATTGAGCTAAATATGTTGTGAATAGGTTTTATTGTAAGACGCTGTTCACAAGGAATTGAATATTAAACCCAAATTCTGAGCTATATTGCTATGAAATTAATTAACTACTCGATTTTACTCAGTGGGATTTGTTTTTTTCCAGGGATGAGCTTTTCTACAACACATTTTGACGGACTGTACCAAATTATCAATAAGCATTCAGGTAAAGTACTTGAAGTAGCTGATAATGGTGAGTTTCAAGGTGCCAATGTATGCCAGGGGAAATTTACGTCTGGTATGAATCAATATTGGAAAATTCTACCAGTAGGTGAGCAACAATATAAATTGGTCAATGCTTTGACTCGACAAGTATTGGATATTACTAATGCCGGGGCTGACAATGGAAATAATGTACAGCAGTGGACGGATAATAATACACCCGCACAAAATTTTATTTTAAAAGAACTTGATGATGGTACATATAAAATTGAGAATAAATTAACAGGGAAAGTGATAGATGTAGACCAATGGAGTCGCAGTGATGGAGGAAATGTGATTCAGTGGGATTGGCATGGGGGAAATAATCAACGCTGGGAAATCATTCCAAAAGGTGCTGTGAATGTGCCAATGGAAGGTGTATATAAAATAACTTCGAAGCATAGTGGTAAAGTATTGGATGTAGCAGAACAGTCAATAAAAGGTGCTGCCAATATCCAGCAGTGGACATATGGTGGAGGTAAAAATCAGCAGTGGCAATTTCTCCATCAAGGTAGTGGTTATTATAAAATAAAATCTGTACACAGTGGTTTAATGCTTGATGTAGCCAATGCTGAGAAAGGTGATGGGGTGAATATCCAGCAGTGGCATGAAAATGGAAATGCAGCACAGCTTTTTTCTCTTATTCAACAGGGTGGCGCGGATAACGTTTTGATTCGTAATAAAGCCAGCGGTAAGGTGTTAGATGTTACCGACTGGGGGATGCATAATGGCGCAAATATACAACAATGGACTGCATCGTCTCATGCCAATCAATTATGGAAATTCGAGAAAGTTAATAATGGGGATCAGCCTACCCCGCCTAATAATTGTCGTCAGTTGGTTTGGCAGGATGAGTTTAATTATCAGGGTAAGCCTGATGTGAATAAATGGGGATATGATACAGGAGGTAGTGGCTGGGGAAATAATGAATTACAACATTATACTCCTCGTAAAGAAAATGCCTATGTCAATGGCAGTCACCTTGTTATTCAATTACAAAAAGAACCCTACCAAGGTAATAACTATACATCCGCCCGATTAGTGACACGAGGAAAAGGTGATTGGACCTATGGACGTGTTGAAGTAAAAGCTAAACTACCAGCTGGTCGTGGTACTTGGCCTGCCATTTGGATGTTACCTACGGACTGGAAAAATGGTGGTTGGCCGAATAGTGGCGAGATAGATATTATGGAATATGTAGGTTACCAACCTAATGTGGTACATGGAGCAGTGCATACTGAGTTAAGAAATCATATGCGCGGAAATAATTTTACTGTTGATGCGCATCATGATCAGGTTGAAGAAAAAGAACAAATTTATGCAATTGAATGGTCACAACAAAAAATTGATTTTTTTATTAATGATAAAAAATACGGTACCTATGAAAATAATGGTAAAGGCGTTGGATACTGGCCTTTCGATGAGCGTTTTCATTTGATTTTAAATATTGCGTTTGGTGGTAATTGGGGGGGCGCCAATGGTATTGATGATAGTATTTTTAGCCAGCCTGTGACCATGGATGTGGACTATGTGAGGGTATACCAACAGAAAGCGAACTGCAAATAGCTTGGATACTTCTAGGCAGTAAATACCTATATTAAGGGTAATTAAATAAGAAGGTGAAGTACTATGTTATATAGAAACTTGCTGATAAGTGCTGGTTTAGTCGTAGGCTATTTGGGGGCTGTTGGTACGTTATCTGCCAAGCCAATATTGGAGCCTAAAGAAGGGAAGTGGCAAATTTCCAACACTTATGCAGGGGCAACAAAGCCTAAAGGACAGCGCTATATTGCAGATACTTTAACACGTCCAGTGCCGACTAATCGGTGGTGGTCTTCTTTGATGTGGGATTTTCAAGGTAAACAGCCTTTTTCAGAGCGTATGTATCCACATCCATTGGCCATCGCTGCAGAAGCTGATGGTTTAGGTGTAAGTTATCCAACGCAAGCAACGGTTGCCAATAAAGGTAAACATTATGAGTACTTATATTATAAAGGCGAAGGTTGGGATAAGCGTGATTTATTGATTAGTGTGAATGGGTTGCAGGCACAAGAAACAAAAATCAATGATTTTTCGGATTGGACAGTCTCAGCATTATGGCAACAAGGAAATAAGCAACTCATAACAACAACAGGACATGGTATCCCTTATATATTTGCACAGGCAAAAGGAGGGGATGCACGTATTGTGTTGAATGATTATGAAAACAATTTAAACGTTTGGTATCAGCAAGGCGATAAAATTGGTTTAACCATTAATGGTCACCATTATGGGCTATTTGCACCAGGAGATAGTCAGTGGCAGCTACAAGGTAAAGAAGCCATAGTATCTCTGGCAGGTACTCATGGGTATTTTTCTGTTGCGGTCTTGCCTAAAGCGGATGAGAGTACACTGAATCAGTATGCGCATTATGCTTTTAATGTCGTGAAAGATACTCAAGTTAGCTGGAAGTATGATGAACAAGAAGGAAAGCTAAAGGCGACCTATCGTTTTATAACTGAAGCTATAGAAAATCGTGGAGCAGATGAACACACGATTATGGCGTTATATCCTCATCAGTGGAAGCTCAGTGAAAATGATTTCTTATCAGGTACCTATACATCTCCACGTGGAATCATGAAAACCTTAACAGGAAATGAATTTACGACAACGTCATCCTTTCATGGGGTATTGCCTGGTTTACCGTTAGCCAAAAATATTGATAAACAACGATTGTCGGGTTATTTGCAGACGGCTGTGACTAAAATAAAACAGTCAGGTTTTCGCCCAGATACATATTTTGGCGGTAAGGATATGGGTAAGCTTGCCCATTTATTACCTATTACTGAGCAGTTAAATAATACAGCTTTACGCAATGAAATGATCACAATGCTTAAAGCACAGTTAGAACAATGGTTTGATGGGCATGATAACAAAACACCATTATTCCACTACCATCAGGACTGGCACACCCTGGTAGGGTATCCAGCCAGTTTTGGTTCAGACAAAGAGCTGAATGACCACCATTTTCACTGGGGCTATTTTATTCAAGTTGCGGCTGCGATTGCGCGCTATGATCAGGACTGGGCAAAAGATCAAGCATGGGGTGGTTTAATAAAAATGCTGATTCGTGATGCGGCTAACCCAGATAGAAAAGATCCTGACTTTCCCTTTATGCGTAATTTTGATCCTTATGCAGGGCATAGCTGGGCATCAGGCCATGGTAATTTTGCGCATGGAAATAACCAAGAGTCTTCATCTGAAGATATGAACTTTGCAACAGGGCTTATATTATGGGGAGAAGCAACTCAAAATAAAACCATTCGTGATTTAGGTATTTATATTTATACGACAGAACAAGAAGCGATTCATCAATATTGGTTTGATGTTGACCAAGAAAATTTTCCCAGTAAATATGAACCTGATATTGCGGCTATTGTTTGGGGGGCAGGCAGTGTTTATGCAACGTGGTGGACCGCAGAGCCAGAATCTATCCATGGAATAAACTTTTTACCATTTCATGGTGGGTCGCTTTATTTAGGGCATTACCCTGAGGCATTGGCACGAAATTACCAAACGTTATTAACCTTTAATGGTGGAGAAGAAGGTAATGGTGGTAGTGCTGATGATTGGGAGGATATTATCTGGATGGCACAGGCTTTCCGTGATGCCAACACATTTTTAGCAAAATTTAATGCGAAAGCTGATCAGTATCGAGTGGAAAGTGGTGAAACCAAAGCGCATACCTATCATTGGCTGGCAGCGTTGAACGACTTAGGACAGGTTGATACAAACGTTATAGGTAATTGGCCTGCAACTGCTGTGTTTCAACGTGCAGGTAATCGAAGTTATGTGGCTTATAACTCGACGTGTAAAGAAAAGCAGGTTGCTTTTAATGATGGAATAACATTTTCTGTAAAACCTCAGCATATGGCAGTATTTCAAAATAGTGAAATACAGCAACAAACAATGATGGGGTTATGTGGTCCTGGTGGTGATACACCCGATGATCCGTCCATTCCGCCTAACAATATACCCTATGGTATTCAGTTGGTTAGTCAGTCTGTTGCACAGTTTTTTGTCAAAAAAGCCAAATGGGTGGATGTCCATTATCAAATAAATCAGCAGCCACAACAAAATGTGCGTATGCAGAAAAATCAACAGGGACAATGGATTTTGCGCATTAATAATTTAAAACCTAATGATGTGGTTCGCTATTTTTTTACTATCGCAAATCCTGCAGCAAAGGACACACCATGGCAGCGTATAACGATTAGTCGACATACACCCGACAATAATGACGGTATTATTGTCATCGATTAATTGTTTACTTCATCCTGATCTTATTTGAGTAGTGGGATTGGGGTGAAGGCTTTTAGCGTTTTCTCTGTCAAGCTGTCTGAGATAAAAATGCCATGAAATTTACAGTGAAGTTAGCGATATGCATTTCGATGGTACATGCTACCCATGTAATGGCCAGCCAACAAAGTGATCAAGTGCCTCCAGTGATTTATGATGGTTGTTCAGCGTATGATATCGCGTCGTTAGCACCTAAACTAAAAAATCCACCCGTAAAATCATTTCGCCACCACTACAGCCAAATTTTAACTCACTGGTTTAAACCCTTTCATATGGTTCATGATGGAGTTGCAAATCCTGGTAAATCCACAACCATGACAGCTAAGTTTGATTATGATCGGGTATGGCATAAAGATCTGGAAGATGAGGATATCCATGCTTATCTATTTGGTACAGGCATGCAACAATGGATGTATTTAGGCCGGTATACAACAAATAGTGATGGCACAATTAATGTTAAGATTCCGGGTCAAAAAGCAGGGGATTATGTCGTACGGATGGTTGTGGAAGGTGATGGTACGGCAGTCGATGGCTTTCTCAGTGTTCGTCAACCTGAACATGAAGCCATTGTATTTGATCTGGATGGTACGCTCACTATTTCAGATGCTGAGCAGGTGGGAGACTATATAGGTATTAAAACGGCTACACCGTTTTATTATGCAAAAGAAACCTTGCAAGCCTACCGAGAAAAAGGCTATCAACTTATTTTCTTATCCGCTCGTCCTTACTGGTTAGCAAAAGACAGCCGAGATTGGTTACAGAATACCATGCAGCAACCAGACTGGCATTTACACACCAATGAAAATGGTGAACTGATTGAAGCGGGGCAGGGGCATAAGGCGTTTAAAGCCGATTATTTAAAACAATTACAAAAAGAGAGAAATATAAAAGTTGTGCGTGCTTATGGTAATGCACAATCAGATATTGATGCTTATGAAGAAGCCGGTATTCCAAAAGCAGAAACGTATATTTTGGGAGAGAATGCTGGCAGTGAGGGTACACAAGCCGTCGGTGATGATTACGTATATCATTTCACATCAGTCGTCACATCGATGCCAGACGCAAAGTGTAAACAGTTTAAGTAGCAGTTCTCTTGTCAGCAAGCTGATTAGCGGCTTTGGAGGGTAGGTTTAAGCTTGCTGATACAAAGTGGACGACAACATCTTAGTTGCGAATAATTCTCATTTGTTTTAGTATGGTCATATCAACATCTATCTCACTACTTATGCTACAAAATAAGTAGATTATGCCACTTTTGATAGTCAGCTAGAGAGAAACTTGTGTAAACCATCATGAATGAGGTTGTCTGCATTGGGAAGTTTAAATCCTCGTGAAAAAACGGTAGAAAAGGTTGCGCCTGCGAAAAAAAAGCGTAATTCGCCACAGCTATTATCTGTTATTAAGACGACACGCCTATCGCCGTATATGCAGCGTATTACGTTCACAGGGGATTTGCTAAAAGGCTTCCCCGAAGGGCGAGGTGGAGCACATATTAAAGTGTTTTTTCCTCTACCCCACCAGCAACAACCCGTATTACCCACGTTAGGTCCTTCAGGGGTGATTTGGCCTCCAAAAGAGGAAAAACCCATTACCCGAACCTATAGTGTTCGACACTATGATCCTCAGCTGCATCAGCTAACCATTGACTTTGTTCTGCATGGTGAAAATAGTCCCGCATCAGGCTGGGCATTAAATGCAAGAGAGGGAGATAAAATTGGTATTGCAGGTCCTGGTGGGCCAGACCCTTTATTAGCTCCTGCAGATTGGCACATTATTAGTGGTGATATGACTGCATTACCTGCTATTTCAGCGATACTTGAAGTGCTCCCCGTACATGCTCAAGGATATGTTTTTATTGAGGTTAAAAATCAAGCAGAAAAACAAACCTTAATGACCAAAGCCAAAGGTGTTAAGGTTCAGTGGCTGTACAGTGAGAGTCAGCCTGCAGGAACTACTTCACTTCAGTTAGAGGCCATTCAACAGGTCGAAAAACCAGTTCATGTCTCCTCGTTGTCTGCTTGGGTGGCAGGTGAAAATGCCGCTGTCATTGCTATTCGTAACTATTTAAAAGAAAAATATGGGTTAAATAAAAAAAGTCTTTATGCGGTACCTTATTGGCGTTATGGCTATGATGAAGAAGGGTATCATACAGAACGACATAAGGTGATGGATGAGGTGTATTAAATAAACACCCCTAACATATGGACGTAGTAAAAATGGTTGATTTAACTGCGTTTTTATAGACTATTAACCCAGCTTTCTTTAATATCGTGTCATTTACCTCCAGTATAAGGGTATTTAAACGATTATTTTTAAAGCAATATAAGGAACAATATTTAGGATAATAGTGGCTAATTTATAACAAGCTAAGTACTGAAAATAGGTTGAGAGTAGGTTTGTTTGTTTTACACCAAAAAGCTTATTATGAAGTGTCGTAATGTGCTCTTTCATTAGAATAATTGAAATAGTAGATAGTAGTAATATACTGATATTAATAATGGAGCACCAACCAAAGAAGCTTGTTATTAATGTCATTTGCGCTATATCCATATGAGCCTCTCATTGTTCTCTTAGACAAAGGGTTTATCTCGTTAAGTATAGTTATTAATTGATGGGGTTTAGTGTATTTAGCGGTTGATTTTCCGCCAGTTACAGTAAGTAACATGTCGCCAGCTCTATCATATATTTACGTATCGTGGGAAGTTTAATCACAGCTAAAAAAAGCACCAAAATACTGTGGGAAATGGCTGAACATTTCTCCCAGTCGAAAGTCAGTGAATTGGGCATTGAGTGCTGCACAGGTACAGCGGACTAAGGCAGATAACCGGGTAGTGGACATCTGCATAAATCTGTTCCTTATTTAAACCGTATGTTAGTTGGGGGCTTGACTCAACTTCCTATTATTTATTTTTTTAGCGCAGCCCTTCATAAATACGGTATTTTGCCCTTCGCCAATCATTTTTAGAGGTACCCTTAAGTTTATGCTAATCCAGAGCAGTGGTTCATCATGCTATTGATAAACATTTGTTGCGGCTAAATGAATATGCAAATACTGGCGAAGGATTATTGAGATGTCTTGAAGTGAAGCGTTTATACAGAACTTGAACGTTTTTAAGGAAGTAGATAATGAACTGTTTGCTATTCATCAGTAGTTACTACCCTCCTTGGCTGTAACTGACTGAATTATTAAGAGTGATTAATTTTGTGTTAAATTTTTAAGGTTTTACGAGTAAAGGAATGCATATATCAATTATCCATTTCCCTTCTGGGTGTTCTGAGGCATTGTTATAATAGATTTCATAACAGGGGTGGTCGCCACATTCATAACCGTTGTCAACGAACCAGGCGAAGGCGTTGTCCCAGGCTTGTTGGAACTGGTCTGGTTTTACTTCAAAATGGCAAACGGCAAATGGTCCTCCCTGAAGTGTCTGAGTGGCAATGGGGTCTTCAAGTTTAGCTTCAGACGGAAGGCTTATACATGCATCCACACGACACTTTTCTGGAGGAGTGACCTCAGGGTTATCCCAGTATACACCTAAAACGATGCCTGTATTAAGAAGCCCCTTGGGACCAGCCCATTGACATAATTCGTTAAAGGCCTTTTCACAAGTGTCAGGACCATAAGGTCCAATTTTTCTAATATAAGCAACATGGTATTCAGGTAGCGTCTTGATTTCCGCTTTCACTTTGATGCTCCTATTTGTTTTGGGTAAATCACTCAGTGAAGGTGTCATAGCATACGTTGCTTTTAATGATAGGGCGTTTTCCAGGTTGCTAGGGGTGTTTCCAAACTTGCGTTTTTGTTTGCGATAGTCAGAAGGTGTCATCTTAAAGTGTTGACGAAACGCCTTTGAAAAATTTTGTGAACTGGAGAAGGCGTAGTGTAATGCAATGGTTGTGATACTGTCATTGGGTTTGGATAATAGATGGTTGGCGGCTACTTCCAGTCTGATTCGGCGCGTAAATTCAGCTATTGTTTCACCAACAACCGCTTTAAATATTCGGTGAAAGTGGAACATCGAAAAAGAAGCCTGTTGAGCAATTTCCTCTAAGGGAAGTTCTCTGTCCAAGTTCTGGCTGATATAGTTCATGGCAAGACATACACGCCTTTTATATTCAAGAGCGGTATGTTGTGTTATCGTCTTTTGTTCCATAGTTGCGAATACTGGCTAATCATACGTTTTAAATTCTATACAATATACCCTTAACAAAGGGCATATTTTATATACATAGTTCAAAGGAAACAAAAGACGAGCTCAGTAGAACATACCTGTCTGATGATAATACCGAGGGTAAGTTATTCTGCAGGCATGTATTTCGCGTATACTTCAGCTTCAGTCATATTTTCTGTTTCATTAGCAAATGAGTAATATTCAGGTTTTTTATCGATGAATATCTGGTGGTTGAGTTTGAAATGGGTGGGATGATCAAAAAAACCAGCAGGAATAATATAGTCTTCAGTGTCTTTTAAGTGGTAGAAAATGTGAGTTCCACAATGTTTACAAAACCCTCTTTCCGCCCAATCCGATGAACTAAATGCTGTAATATTCTCTTTTCCCTCTATAGTGAGTTGTGAACCACACTCTACGGCTAATAGAGGGCCTCCAGACCATTTTCTACACATGCCGCAATGACAAGCACCTACATGAGGTTTTACTTTTTGGGCGTGAACTTTTACAGCACCACATAAACACTTTCCATCACAACTCACGGTTGTTGACATCACTTTCTCCTTACGCACTTAGTACTATGAAACAGGTATTTATAATAGTGGGTATATCGAATAATTGTTTAGAAAATATTATATCCAATGATGAATGAGTGCAGCTAATCTCTCTGGTTGCTCAAGAGGGAGCATGTGACCTGCTTTTTCGACTTCCTGAAACTGAAGATTCTTGTTGTTAGACGTCAGTGTTTCTAATGTCGTGCGGTTTACCAGACTATCTTGTTCACCAGTGCAAAACAGGATAGGTAAATCAATCGAACTTAGTTGTTTTGACAAATCATCGCGTATTGTTGTATTGCTAAGTTGGTTGATAAGTACTTTTTTACCAAGCGTTAAGTCCATTGCTGTTATTATTTTAATGATATTTTGCTTGTCTTGGTTTTCTGTGTGTAAGTATGCTTTTATTTTTGAGTGTGGAATTCCTTGATAATCGTGCTCTTTTAACCAGTTAAGACTTTTTTCTCTGACTTCTATTTCACTTTTTGGCAGAGCGCCAGGTGAATTGGCTATGATCATGAGTCGTCTCATTCGTTCGGGGTAGTTAACGGCTAAAGCGGATGCGATGTAGCCCCCTAACGAGAATCCAACAAGATTTATGTTTTCAGGGGGGAGCTTTTCAATGATTGTTTTTAACATGCTATTAATATTCTGAGCATCAGGAAGAGGGATATGCATCGGTTCGTAATTGGCTTTAAGGAGAGGCCAGACCTTTGACCATAGCCGTTGATCACACATGGTACCCGGAAGAAAGAAAACCGTTTTACGCATGATGTATTACCTTGATGCTGTAGATTGCGTTGAAGCACTATTTTGTAACAAGTATTTTTTTATGTCACTTGACTTTGATAGCTGTATGTTTAAAACAGCCTGTTACAAATAGTGAAGCAGCGATTCATATCATAGACTGAAACAGTAAAAGCCGTCATAGTCGACGCCTAAGCTTTGGTTAAAATTATCTAGATCAAAGAAAACTGTGTTGCACTGAATTGTCCATGAAAGTCGAAAAGACGTTGGTTCTCTTAATGTGGCTTTACAAGAGTATTAAACATGAAGTTTGCTAGAAGGGTATATCTGTCATTTATGGGTGGGTTTCCTGTAATGGTCGTTTATAGCTGTTTCAATGTAGTAAATGCTGGATCTTTAACGCAACTGTCACCTTTTATGTATGAAGAAACGTTCGAATCTGGAAGTCGATCATCTGCTCCTGTTGTCGTTCAAGGGAAAGAGATATTTAAGTGGTCTGGTGCACCCGCTAATCCTTCTGTGAGCAATGAGAACCCCAAAAATGGAAATTATAGTTTTAAGTTTGTCTTTAAAGGAACACCCGATGGAAAAGATGCTTGGGCTGAGCAGCGCTTTAAAATTCCAGTTGGAACCAGTGACCTAACGGTGCAATATGACTTATTTATACCCATTAATTTTTACCATAGATTGCAAAAGACATCAGAGAATAACAAATTTTTAGTTTTTTGGTCAGGTCCTTATGGAACTTATGATTCATTTAATTCAGTTGCCTTTGAGTATTGGCCTGCTGGTTTAAAAGGTGGTATTGATGGTGCTTCTCTTTTATCTCACCATTTAGGACCAGGACTGTCTGATTGGGGGCATAAGATTCCTTCAACAGAAAGTATTATTCGTTTGGAGGATAGGGGGCAATGGGTTAATTATAAGTTTCATATTAAACTTGCGGACAAAAATAAGACCAATGGTCAGATTATGGTCTGGAAAAATGGAAATGTACTTTTTAATATTGATCAGTTAGCGAACTATTCACCTACTGGAAACTATCTTGATCATGGGTACTTATTGGGTTGGGCAAATAGTGGTTTTTCTGAAGAAACAGTGTTTTATTTGGATAACTTTAAAATAACGTTAAATGACCTTAACTCTACCGACTCAGACAGTGATCAGGTTACCCTCGTAAATTTTCACAATAAGCCGATCACAAGTTATGATCAAGCTCAGGATAAGAGTGGCGTTGCTGAGATACAGGATAAAGGTAAGACACTTGTGTTAAGTGGTAATGGCTGGAAAAAAATTAATTTTTCATATAACGTCACACCTAATACAGTATTGGCATTTGATTTTAGTAGTGACAAAGAGGCTGAAATAGAAGCTATTGGGTTGGAAAATGATAACCGCATGAGTGCTGATAAAACATTTAAGATTTTTGGTACTCAGGCGGGGTGGGGAATCGCTGATTATGACCAGTATAACGGAACGGGTACACAGCACTTTGAAATACCAATTGGGCTTTATTTGTCAGGCAACTATAAATACTTAACCTTGTTAAGAGATAATGATACGAGTAATCCAACAGGTAAAAGTACGTTTAGTAATATAAGGGTATTTGAAAAAAGATAGCGCTATATTCTGAGACTAACGCATAGCATAATATGTACGATTGTTGGCTTTTGGTAGGGGGAAGGGTAACAAAAAAATAAATCAGCTTGGTTTATTTGAACTGTTGTAAGCTTTATAAGCCCAAATTGCTTATTGATTTAAGTAGTTTGGGCTTTTTTATATGATTTTAAATGATATCAGTGGCGGTGGTTAGTAAAGAAAGTACGGGTTAGCTAGAGGGGATAGTTGTTTGGTGTACGTAACTATATACGATAAATAAAGTATAAAATAATCTATATTTTATGTGAGAGAAAAACTATTCTGAAGGTGAGAGCAAAGAAATTTGTTCGGGGAAAAAGTTTTTTGCAAGGAGGCTTGGTCATGATTAAGAACCTTGTGAAAATATCAGTATTCGTTAGTGTTTTTTCTGTAACGAGTACATACGGTGCAACACCCGGAACGTATCAGTATTTTTATGACTGGGGTTGCGATGGTAGTTATGCTCAAACAACTATTACCTATAATTCGAATGGCACTTTCACAGATGGCCAAAGTAATAGTGGTAATTGGTCAGAAAGGAATCAGATTGTCATTCACGGATATCAGAATGGTGTTTTATATACCGGATATCATTCAGGTAATGTGATTGTTGGTGTATCTGGTACGACAAGTAATCTCAGTGGTTGTTATTATCTGGTTAAAACCTCCAATGGTTTTGCTACTGAGTTAAAGTCACTTGACCAGTCAGAAAAACGTGATGCAGCAGGCTTAGAAATATTTGAATAATGATAAAGTCTATGACGACAGCTATATGATGTCGTGTTAGGTGATGCATTGTCAGATATTTTTTGTGAATGCTAGGCGCTTTATTTTAAATACAGTTAGTGCTGGTCCCCCCAGCATGGACTGTATTTATAAACATTCAATAACGTCAATTACACTCACTGTATTGAAAATGGCCGTGAATATATAGTCATATAATTAGGTGTAGCGTAGTTGTTCCAGTTTTGTAGTAATAAGTTTCCAGTAGAATAGGCAGCTTTTCTACTTTAACTTAAATAAATTGACTTGTATCAATATGTTTACAGCTTTGTTAGACAAAGCTTATGTGGTTAATTCCCTCCTAGTGGTGCAACTTCCAGAAAAAAATTCTTATCTTAGTGAGAAAGCCCTTCATTGGTGTAGCTAGTATTTGGTAATAAGTAAGGATAGGTTTAGTGATATAGCGTTATATATACCCAAACGAAGGGGGTAGCGGTTAAAGGTGAAGATAGCAGAGTATAAATAAAAAATGTAACCATCAGAAAATACCTCTTTTGAGGTAAAAAGAAAAAAGTTAATACGTGTTTTAAATACGTAAAATTAATAATAGTAATGAAAGTGACTAAGGAGGGGGCAATGAATATGCCTGAAGCTGATAAAGTGATGAATCCACTGGGTACGGATGGCTTTGAGTTTGTTGAGTATACAGCACCAGACTTGGTAGGTATTAATGCCTTAAAAAAATTATTTATTCAACTTGGTTTTGTTGAAATCGCTAAGCATAGATCCAAGCAGGTTTGGTTATATCGTCAAGGTGATATTAATTTTATTGTTAATGCTGAGCCTAATTCTCAGGCAGAGCAGTTTAGTCATTGTCATGGCCCTAGTGTTTGTGGCATGGCATTTCGAGTTAAAGATGCGGCTCATGCGATAAAACATGCGATTGCCAATGGCGCTAAACTTTTTGCTGGTCGAGTAGGGCCAATGGAACTTAATATTCCGGCAATTTATGGCATTGGTGAAAGTACACTTTATTTTGTTGATCGTTATGGTGATCAGTCAATTTATGATATTGATTTTGTTTTTTACGATAATTGGAAAAATAAATTGAAAGAATGTGATATGGGATTGACAGACATTGATCATTTGACGCATAACGTTAAGCGCGGAAATATGAAAGTATGGGCCGACTTTTATGCAAGAATTGGGAACTTTAAAGAAATTCGCTATTTTGACATTGAAGGGAAACTAACAGGGCTGGTTAGTAAAGCGATGACAGCGCCTTGTGGAAAAATTAGAATTCCTATTAATGAGTCTTCTGATGAAAAGTCCCAAATTGAGGAGTTTATCCGTGAGTATAAAGGTGAAGGGATTCAACATATCGCACTTTATACGCATGATATTTATAAGACAGTTAAAAAACTACGTGAACGTAGTGTTGAATTTATGTTTACACCTGATACGTATTATGAAAAAGTAAATGATCGAATTAAAGGGCATGAAGAGAATATTGATGATTTACGAGATCTTCGAATTTTAATTGATGGTGCTCCTGAAAAAGATGGTATTTTATTACAAATATTTACTAACACCGTTATTGGTCCTGTTTTTTTTGAAATTATTCAGCGTAAAGGTAATGAAGGATTTGGTGAAGGTAATTTTAAAGCGTTATTTGAGTCTATAGAAGAAGACCAAATTCGTAGAGGAGTACTGGCTGATGCGTAAATGGATTAGCTACCCTCGTCAGCAAGGCCTGGTTTCTCGCCAGGCTCATGCTGATTTCCCTGATGAAGGTATTTATGAGCGAGAGTTGGGGCGTAGTGGTTTTTTTGGGCCTGCGTCTCACATGCATCATCGTCATGCTCCTACTGGCTGGAGTCATTGGGAGGGGCCGTTACGCCCACGAGCCTTTGATTGTAATAAACTGGATCAGTTACCTGTGTCACCGTGGGAAACACCTGTCTTGTTGCATAATGCCCATTGCCAATACCGTATTTGGAAGTGTGAGCGCCTAATGGAGCATTTGGTGCGTAACGCTGATGGTGATGAATTATTATTTGTACACGAAGGTAAAGGACAGCTCTTTTGTGATTATGGACGGCTTGAAGTACAAGAAGGGGATTATGTCGTAATCCCAAGGGGGACAATGTGGCGCTTAGAGCCTATAGAATCATTATTTTTACTTATGATTGAAGCGACTAATGACGCTTATGCACTTCCTGAAAAAGGGCTATTGGGTAATCATGCTATCTTTGATCCTGCAGTACTAGAAACACCTGTTATTGATGATGTTTTTATACAGCAACAAACAGAGGATCCTTGGCAGGTCCATATCAAGCGCCATAATCAGGTTTCGATAGTGAGCTTCCCTTATAACCCACTGGATGCTTTGGGTTGGCATGGAGACTTATCTGTTGTGAAGTTAAATTGGCGTGATATACGTCCGTTAATGAGCCATCGTTATCATCTTCCGCCTTCAGCACATACAACATTTGTGGCACAGCGATTTGTAATTTGCACCTTTGTACCTCGGCCTATTGAAAGTGATCCAGGCGCGTTAAAAGTGCCTTTTTATCATAATAATGATGATTATGATGAGGTGCTGTTTTACCACGCTGGGGAATTTTTTAGTCGCGATAACATAGATAGTGGTATGGTCACTTTCCATCCTGCGGGGTTCACACATGGCCCACATCCGAAAGCTTATCAAGCAGGCCGAGAATACAGTAAAAAATTTACCAATGAGGTTGCGGTGATGCTGGATACTCGGGATGCATTAGATATTGGCTCAATTGTGTCGGATATTGAAAATTCAGGGTATGTGAATAGCTGGCTACCTAAAAAATAAAAAAGGATGTTGGATTATATGAAATTAGCTTCTCTCAATAATGGCCTGCGAGATGGCCAACTTATTGTCGTTAGTCGTGATTTACAGCACTGTGTGGCGGTGCCTGAAATAGCTCCAACCTTACAAGCTGCTTTAGATAATTGGGCAGAGGTTGCTCCTGCTTTGGCTGAAGTTTATCAATCGTTGAATGCACACCAGCTGCATAATGAACAACGCTTTAACAGTAAGGAGGTGCTTTCTCCGTTACCACGTGCTTACCAATGGGCTGACGGTAGTGCTTATGTAAATCATGTAGAACTGGTGAGAAAGGCTCGAGGCGCAGAAATGCCCGAAAGTTTTTGGCATGATCCTTTGATGTATCAGGGGGGATCTGATGCATTTTTACCACCAACCGCTGATATTCCTATTGCAGATGAAGCATATGGCATTGACTTTGAAGCAGAGATTGCGGTTATAACGGATGATGTTGCAATGAGGGTGAAGCCAGAAGAAGCTCAGCAGCATATTAAATTGCTCATGTTAGTCAATGATGTCTCACTGCGAAATTTAATTCCTGGTGAGTTAGCGAAAGGCTTTGGTTTTTTTCAAAGTAAACCTTCAAGCAGCTTTTCCCCTGTAGCCGTGACACCTGATGAGCTTGGTGATGCTTGGGATGGCCAAAAAATACACCTTAAATTGCATACCTATTTAAATGACAGTTTATTTGGCCAGCCTAATGCGGGTGAGGATATGACATTTGATTTTCCTACGCTGGTCGCTCATGCCGCAAAAACGAGACCACTAACGGCAGGTTCGATTATAGGTTCAGGTACGGTATCTAACTATGATCGTTCTGCTGGATCAAGCTGTATTGCTGAACAACGTATGTTGGAAATAATTCAGCAAGACACTGCTAAAACGTCGTTTATGAAGTTTGGCGATCGTGTTCGAATTGAAATGTTTTTAGATGACGGCCAATCAATTTTTGGTGCGATTGACCAACAGGTTGTTCAATATAATGTGAATTAAACAGGTAGGAGAAAGCATGAAACTATACAGTTATTGGCGTTCTTCTACTGCCTATCGGCTTAGAATTGCTCTCAACCTTAAACAAGTCACTTATGACATTATTCCTGTCCATCTGGTAAAAGAGGGGGGAGAGCAGTTTTCCCCTTGGTTTACTGAGTTAAATCCTCAGCAACGTGTGCCTGTGCTAGATACAGGGGAAAATAGCTTAATACAATCTATGGCGATTTTGGAGTGGCTTGAGGAAACACATTCAGTGCCATCATTACTTCCTTCTGACCCTGTGGCTCGGGCACAGGTTAGAGCAATGATGCAGTTAATAGGTTGTGAGATCCATCCACTGAATAATATACGGGTACTGCAGTACTTAAGTAAAAATCTTCATGTTGAAGAGGAGGCCAAGCGAGCGTGGTATCAACATTGGATTGTTGATGGGTTTACTGCGCTAGAGACGTTGTTAAAGCAACATGCTGGACAATACTGCTGGCAAGATCAGTTGACCTTTGCGGATGTAACGTTAATCCCACAAGTTTACAACGCAAAGCGGTTTCAAGTAGATCTTAAAGCGTTTCCAAATATTACCAAAATTTACGACGATTGCATTCAGCTTCCTGCATTTAAACAAGCTTCTCCTGAGTCCCAACCCGATGCTGTTTAGGCCGACACTTGTCGGCTTTTCTGATCGTTAGACAAGCAATAGCTTTATAGTCATTGTTAGACTGTCTTGCATAGTCACAGAAATACATTGTGACTTCCTTACCCCTTTGCTAGCTTGAACTTTCGTGCTTGTTGTGTGCACGTGTTTTGCATTCTGTAAGCGGTGTGCTTAAAAAATACGTACATGGGGATAAGTCAATGGCTGTCAACCGACAACGAAGCTTTTTATTGAGTGCTCTGGTATCACTTACCATTGTCATCATTGCCTATGTGGTTGTGATGTATTTTCCAGTGACTGCAGAAATTCGTAATCAACCACTTGATGTAATAAAAGAAGACAGTCATCAAGCAAAGTCGTTGGTTCTCAATGATCGCTTTGAGCTTGATCAACAGGCTTATACAACACAGCAGGCAAAAATTAATTTACCCGAATATTTGCAAGATACCTTGGTTGATGGAAGCTTGACTGTTGATAGCTTGGGACAGCTAGTTATTCATCGTGAACTACGTGATTTATTTGACTATTTTCTTTCAGTTCAAGGGCTTGAATCGTTAGAACAGAGTGTCAATCGGTTGCAGCAGTATATTCGCTTACACTTACGCCCTCCTGCTGAAGGACAAGCATTAGCGCTTCTTGAGCGATATTTAGCATACAAGAAAGCATTAGTAACCCTTGAAAATACAGTGATAGATAGTGGTGACTATCTTGGTATTAAAGCACAGTCGACGTATGATATTTCGGTATTAAATAATCGTTTAATGGTTTTAAATCAGCTACGTCAGCAGTACTTTTCAGCGAGTACCGCAGAAGCTTTTTTTGGCAGGGATAATCGTTATGACCAGTATATGCTAGAGAGAATCACGATATTACAAAACGAGATGTTTTCAGCAGAACAACAAATGGCGGCGATAAGTGCCTTGAATGCCAGTCTTAGCGATAACGATAAAAAATTATTTCTGATAGCTGATCCCGTATCTCAAAAGAAAGCAATTAATGTGTTGGCAGGGTCAGATGATAGCGCAAAGCAAGCACTAATAACTGAATTTGGCAGTGCAGCCGTTGAACGACTGACTCAGTTGGAGCAAATGAGAAACCAGTGGCAACAACGTTTAGCTAATTATAAGCAGTCATTACACCATATAGTTGAAAGTACAATGGCGGTAGAAGATAAAACGCAATCAATTGAATTACTTTTGAAACAATCCTTTTCTACAAATGAGCAGGTACGTGTAAAAGCGTTAGTTAAGCATCCTTGATCTGATGAAATAAGCTACGCACGAACTACTCTCAGCGTTTATTATAATCTGCCGTTCCTCATAGCATATGATGAAAGCTAGTTGGAACGGCAGTGGACAACTATTTTTGGATACAGGTAGCTTGTAAATCAACAGGCATTGTAGACTCAGCAATCATTTGGCGCTCTTCTACAGTTAATGCTTCATGATTACAGTAGCGTTCCCACAATTCACGCATTGGATCTTGTGCTGGCTCAACGGTTTCAGTAGCTACAGGCGTGGTATCTACTTGCGTTGTAGGGGGTGGTAATTCTTCTGTTTGTCCTGCTGTTGTTGACTGATTGCTATTACAGGCAACGAGCATAAGCATACTTACTGCTGCAACTAAATATTTCATACTGAGCTCCTTGTTACTACTGATGAGGTAAAACTAAATCTATAATATGGCTTACTTGAAGAAAGGCAGTAAGGGATGAAGCGTTGCCTTGTTTGACTTCAGGTTACAGTGGTACTGCCCCACGAGTTTCATAACGCAACTGTTTTACTTGTCTTTCAAAGTAAGCTTTAAATTGTGTTATACGTTCATTGCTGTCTATACAGACAGATAAAACAAAAGCCTTCCCTAAACCACTTAACGCATACATATTACGTAAAATGAATAAGGCATAGCGTAAAGCACTGGAAAAAATAGTATAATGCCTTAACCTATCTTCATTCGGCAATCGTCTTGTAATATTTTGTAGACGCCTTCGATATTATTTTTGTGCACTACATTGAATTAAATTGATAGTGAGTGCCAAAGTAATGTAAGTGAATGGCGGTAGCGATTGGGTCAGAGAATTAACAGGACTTTCATGCAAATTTGTTTCATTTTGGTTGAGCCTCAGCGGGCCGCGAATGTGGGCGCATGTGCTCGCGCGTTAAAAACCATGGGGTTTTCTACGTTACGAATTGTGAATAGTCAACAGCATCTCGCTGAGGAAGCACAGTGGGTAGCACATGGAGCAACAGATATCTTAGAGAGTGTCCAGACATTTTCATCTCTTGAAGATGCCCTCAATGATATTGACCTGGTGATTGGTACCTCAACGAAACAAAGAGCAGGTAAACGGTTTGCCTATTCCCCTAAGGCATTATATGAGTCGTTGTCTGAAAAGCGTCAACTACTAGCGCGGGTAGCCATTGTCTTTGGCCGTGAAGACCATGGACTAGCCAATGAGATGCTTAACTTGTGTGATATATTATCCACCATTCCACTGGCTGTAAGTTATCCTTCTTTAAATTTGGGGCAAGCCGTCATGCTGTATGCTTATGAACTTAGCCCATTGACTCAATGGCTTCAGTCAGAGGTCATTTCTACTGTGGTTGCTGAGGGCCAATGGCGAGCACTACAAGCAAAAGTTACATGCTTGCTTGAACAACTGAATATACCCAGCTCAGCAAAAGAGTATCAGTGGGTTCGCGAACGATTACCTGTTTGCTCTCAAAAGGATATTAATTTTCTGCATACGTTGGTAACGGATGTGATTCGTAAGATAAATCAATAGGTTGTTACTAAACCTAAAGGCTCTACTATCGTTGTGGTGATCTGCAGTAAGAGAAATTAATGCAAAAGTAAGCGTGGGGTCTCATTGCTAAGTTGTACTGGCTGTGCACTAGAAGCATTCCCTGAGAATCTATATGAGATAACTCGATAGCTTTGTAAATGTTAACAAGAGTGTTGACACGGATTAAAAAAATAATGCTGTGTTGTAGTTATATTACTACTTTAATACGTTGTTAATTGTTTTCATATTGGCAGAGAGTTATGAATGGTTTAACCCAGAAAAAGTTTGTTTATAACACTTCGCAGCAGGCTCAAGCCGCAGAAGTTGACATTAACTATGAAGTCTATCCAGAAGAACCTGATAAGGCTGTGGTTGTTAACGTCAGCATCAACTCAAAAGAGGGAACTGTGAAAGAGACTGCAGTGCTTAGACGGGATGAATTTTATAATTTTGCGCAAAGGGTTAAAAGTATTCTTCGTCGTCACGGGCTGTTTGGTGAGGGATTAACCATCTCTGGTTGGAATAAGGCCTATTTAACGGGCCATGAGTACTATGATATTTATAATAAAATAAAAAGTCAGCTAAACTATACAACATATTCAATTGATTTAAATCGTTTTTTTCGCGCTAAAAAACAGTAATTTATTCTGTTTACCTTTTCCATTAAAAGTCTCTCGCACGCTAAAAGAACCGCTATGATTCAGTAATTACAGCGGTTCTTTTTAATGATTTATTTGGCCATTAATTGTTTTATATCGCTGACCAATTGATCAATTCGTGTCTTGTCGCTGTTCCATGAACATACAAAGCGAGCACCACCTGCACCAATGAAGGTGTAAATTCGCCATCCTTGTTGACGTAATTTAACGATAACCTGCTCTGGTAGTGCCACAAAAACCGCATTTGCTTCACAGGGACGTAGTAGGTTTACCCCTGGTATTTCACATAACTGCTCGGCAAGATAGGCGGCACATAGATTGGCATGTCGAGCATTTTTTTCCCAAGCGCCCGTTTTGAGCATTCCAAGCCAGGGGGCTGAGAGAAAACGCATCTTTGAAGCGAGTTGCCCAGCTTGTTTAATACGGTAAGAAAAATCTTCTGCCAGCTGTTTGTCAAAAAATATGATGGCTTCACCAATTGCCATGCCATTTTTCGTGCCTGAGAAGCATAAAACATCAACACCTTGTTTCCAGCTTATTTCGGCGGGTGATTTGCCAAGAGAAATGCAGGCATTGGCAAAGCGAGCACCATCCATATGAATCTTAAGTCGATAATGATCAGCGGCATCTTTAATCGCTTGTAATTCATCGATGGTATACACCGTACCTTGCTCTGTGGCTTGGG
Source organism: Zooshikella sp. RANM57 (assembly GCF_050749885.1). Taxonomy (NCBI): domain Bacteria; kingdom Pseudomonadati; phylum Pseudomonadota; class Gammaproteobacteria; order Oceanospirillales; family Zooshikellaceae; genus Zooshikella; species Zooshikella sp. RANM57. Next base: position 82,248 of record NZ_JBOIUB010000014.1, read on the forward strand.
TAATGCTTATAACTTTAGGTTTGGGGTAGTGTATATCTGTACGTTTACTGGCAAGCTCTGCAATTGACTCTGGACTAAGCTTGCCCTCTGCACCATCCCCTAAAAGTAGTTTGGAGCCGTTAGAAAAGAACTCAGGTGCACCACACTCATCTGTTTCAACGTGTGAAGTGTGGTGTGCAATGACGCTATGGTATGACTGACAGAGAGAGGCAAGTGCTAAAGAATTCGCTGCAGTACCATTGAATGCAAAGAATACATCGCAATCTGTTTCAAATAATATGCGAAATTCATCACAAGCCTTACGCGTCCATTCATCTTCGCCATAAGCTTCAGCATCCCCTTCATTCGCCAAAAGCATATACTCTAGGGCTTCCGGGCATATACCAGAATAGTTATCACTGGCAAATTGGCCGGGTTTGGTCATTGAATTGACACCTTATAATCTGGAACCCAAGCTCTACCTGAATACGTCACTTATTAGTGAGAATTAAATTTATATGTAGAGTTAAGGGTTGGAGTTTATGTGTAGTGTCAAAAATAGGGCAGGTTTATAGCTGAAAGCAAGGTTTTTTTATTAAACGATTGTTTAAACTTAAATGACATGGGGGTTCTGTATAGTTTGAGCGGAGGAAATTTGCCTAAAAACCATGTTTTGACATGAGTTCTTCCATTGTGCCATCGTCTTTAATTATTTTAAGACCTTCGTTAAACAGGGCTAGCTTTTTTTGATAGTCCTCAGCTTTTTTTGAAAAAACAATATAGAGTTCTTTCACCTCAAGTGCAGGACTCATAAATTCCAGTTCAAGTGAATACCAAGGGTAGCGCGTAGCAATAATATATTGAGCAACATACTTATCAATAAATATAAGTTGTACACGATCTTTATATAGACGTTTGAGATTAACATTGTCACTAATGGATTCTTCTTTTTTTAGGTAGTCAGCATCATCGAATTCTTTAGTATTAATGTAGCCTCGTACTACCCCAAATCTATATTCTTTAAGATCTCTCAATGCTTTGGTGAGGTTGGTGCGCGGATCAATGGAAAATTTTATGTCTCGATCACGGCGTTTATAAAAACCTACAGGCCCCCCAGGGAAAGGATCAGAAAAGACAAACTCTGTTTCTCGTGCCTTGTCATAATATTCAGGAAATAGTCCATCAACATGTCCATGTCGGGCAACGTGTAAAGCCCTGGCCCAAGGAAAAAATAGTACATCCACATTGGCGCCTGAGCGGGCAAAGGCTTCTTTTACGATCTCATAAACATAGCCTTTCTCTGGCATATCCTGTCCAATGTAGGGAGCCCAGTTTAAAGAAGATAAAACAATCGTCGGGCGATCACTGGCATGAGAAAAGCTTATCCACAAAAAAAGAGTAATTAATAGTAACGGTTTTATCATAATGCTTTGGCTGGCTATCAGGTTAACTAAACAGAATAGACGCTATTCGTTGAAACCTGAGTATAATGTATGGGTTAAAATCCATGTTTTAGCAAGATTTCTGCAACCATTCCATTTCGCGTCATGTGTTCAAGTCCCTTATTGAAAGCCTCAACGAACGCTTCATGGTGTTTGGCTTTTTTAGAAAAAGCAATGTGTAGATTTTTGATCTCAAGTGCGGGCTTTATAAATTCAAGTTCTAATGAATACCATGGGTATTTTTTAGCAATAATATATTGAGCTACATATTTGTCGATAAAAATAATGTCCACTTGCTTTTTGAATAAGCGCTTAATATTTAGGTCATCACTAATAGTGTATTGTTTTTTTAGGTAAGTAGCTTCATCAAAAGGTGCGTAGTTGACGTATCCTTCAACGACACCAAATGTTAGGTTTTTTAACGGTTCAATCGCTTTAGCAAAATTTTCTCTGGGATCACTTGCAAAGGTATAATTGTTCTCTGTACGACTATAGAATCCTACAGGACCTCCTGGGATTGGTTTAGAAAAAATGAAGTATTTTTCACGCTTTTTAGAGTAATAGGCGGGGAATACGCCATCAGTATGACCCTTTTTGGCAAGCTCCATAGCCCTATCCCAGGTTAAAAATATAACTTCCAGTGAGTAACCACTGATCTTTAGAGCCTCACTAATAAGCTCGTAGCTGTAACCGCTGTTAGGTAAAGATCGACCTATGTAGGGTTCCCAGTTAAGTGAAGTGAGTACAATTCGATCTTTTCCATGGGTATTCAATGACAGGGAAAGGCTCAAAGCATACCATAGCCCTATAAATACCTTGCATACGGATTGCATATATCTTATGTGCACATTTAGTGGATTTAAGTATCAAGTCTAGACGATTTCTAGGGGCTACATGAGAATAGGCTAGGAGGGGTTATGAGTTATACCGCAAGAATGACGCTTTTTGTGTTATTGGCCATAAGCATAATGGGAGGAGCTGGTATAGGGTTTTATCATTATTGGCTTGAGCAAGCAAAACCTGTTGAATCTTCGGCAGATACAGTGATTGAGGCAGAAAATGAGAACGTGAAAGTGATCGACGCAGATGAGAGCGATACAGAAGTATCTGCTGTTGTTGAAGGAGATAGTAAAGGTGTAGATAGTGTCACTCCCGTTGACACAAGAGCTGAACATAAACAGGGACTAAGAACGAGTTATAAACATGAAAAAGCGGATGCTATACCTGTTGTACCTGGTGAGGATACAGCGTCAAACAGCTCAATTAGCTACAGTGATGACTCAACACGAATTATTGTTGAGGATGGCGTAGAGTTGGAAGGGCTTGACGTGAAAGCAGAATTACATAATAAAATGATAAAAGATGATGAAGTTATTCAAATGAAGCCTTAGCGTTAGGGATTTCCATGTCACGTTTATTAAACACATTTGAACTGAATGCTTGCTTAAAAGATACAAATACCCGAGTAATAGACTGTCGCTTTTCCTTGGCTGATCCTGACTATGGGTTAAATGCTTATCAAAAGAGCCATATTCCTGGGGCTGTTTATCTTGATTTGGATAAGGACTTGTCCGCAAAAGTGGTTCCAGGTTTAACTGGCCGTCATCCTTTACCTCATCCACAAGAATTTGCAGAAAAACTTGGAAAGTTGGGTATTAGTGATCAGCATACTATTGTTATTTATGATGATGCAGATGGGGCTAAAGCCGCAAGGCTGTGGTGGATGTTACTTTGGTTAGGTAAATCTGAAGGTGTGTATCTTTTAGATGGGGGGTACCAGGCTTGGGTTAATGATGGTTTACCATGTACATCAGTGTTACCAGAGAATCCTTTAACTCACTTTGATTTTGTGTGTAACGATTCGTTAAAGGTTGAAGCCAATGAGGTTCTTAGTAGTCTGTCTGCTGAACAGGTGATAGTACTTGATGCAAGGGCTTATAGCCGCTTTGCTGGAGAAGAAGAACCCATTGATTCAGTGGCAGGCCATATTCCTGGAGCTGTTTGTTGTCCATATACTGAAAATCTTGATCAGAATACAAAGTTTAAGTTTCCTAGTGAGCTTCTGGAGCGCTTTCGGCATTTAGGAGTGAATGAGGTCACAAATTGTATTTGTTATTGTGGCTCTGGCGTCACTGCATGCCATAATATTTTTTCTATGCAGCTTGCCGGCTTGCCAATGCCAAAACTTTATGTGGGATCCTGGAGTGAGTGGATAACGAGTCCTCAGCGTCCTGTTAGTAAACTGGATGCAATGATTTCTGATTAAAATTGGGTAGTGGTTTGGAAAACATAGCCGTGGCAATATGTTACTATCTTTTACACATTGATTAGTTGTTGTTAGTAGTACTCAAGTAAATAGTTCTACTTTTAGCTTAAGCTACTGTTAATTAAAGGTTTTCGGGGTTTTGGTCTGATACTTGCCTAAATTAAAGTAGTAGAATGAGTTTCAGGTAACTAACGGACACTTAACAAGAAACGGATTATGAAAACACACAACAGTAAAGACTCTCAAGATCATAGCCCACAGGCTTCTAGTGGCGATTGGCAACAGCTTGCTAGTCGTCGTCGATTATTAAAAGCTTCAGCGGCTGCAGCACCGTTACTACTTACTTTACGAAGTGGGGCTGCTTTGGCTGCCAGTAGTGCAACATGTCAGGCTAAATTGGCCAACACTGCAAGCCAGGCTGAAACTATTGTACGACCTGGGTATGACATTGAAGACGTTAAGTGGCTTCGTGCTGAGGCGGTTAAAATAACCGTTATACACAATCCTGGTAAGTCAGATCAATCAGCTGACTCTGGTCAGCAAGTTTACTATGTGGTGAAAAGCGAGTATTACCAAGAACAGGCTGGTGGTTTGATAAAAGTATCTGATCAGTTAAAGGTACAAAAGCAGCTTGATAAGTGGGAAGAAAAAGCGGCGAAAGGCAATGTCACCATATTACGTGAAAATGTTAGAGTCTTAGTATTTTATGATGATCAGTCAAAAGAGCTGATGGTTGAACGTACTGCGGGGGCTTCACCTGTGACAGAGTCTTGTTGGGTTTCTTTGTACAATAATCCAGTTGAAAATATTGGCTAATCCATTGTGAGTGTAACGTACTGGCTTGTGTGTGAAGCGTTCTAGTGCTAGCCAGGGATGCTGGCAAACAATCTCTTCTGAGTATCTTCATTGGGCAAGATGGGAATCAGAAACCGTTGTTTTCAACGAGCTTACAGCTGAAACCCATCTACTTAATGATTTAACCTTGGCAATATTATTAATCCTCTCTGAATCTCCTCTTAGTTGCTCAATGCTTTTATCACAGTTGTATTCAGAGTATCAGCTTGATTCAGATACTTTGAGCAATGTGCAGCTTTCACATCTATTAAACGAACTTGATGAGCTTGGTCTCATAGAGTCTGTCTGCGTATGAGATTTTCTGACTTATCCCCACCTACCATTCACCATTACCTGAAAACTCAAGGTGTTGTTTATCAATGTGGACCATTCAATATTCAATTAAAAGCGAATATTCCCTTTTTGGCTGAACAACTACATGTTTTATTCGCACATTACTCATTTGTTAATCGCGACGTATTAATAGATTTTCGAGTAGAACTGGCACGGCCTAACTCTCATCGTTATTGGTGGAGGCCACAGGTGCTATTTAAGACCGCAGATGGAGATCCTGGGATGGCTCCTTTTCCTCTGGATCATGCATTACCAATGTTGGAATGGGGGACAAATTGGTGTGTGGCTTCACAAAGTCACTACTACTTGATGCTGCATTCTGCAGTTGTTGAGTATCAGGGTAAAGGTGTGCTGTTGCCAGCCTGGCCTGGTTCAGGAAAAAGTACTCTTTGTGCTGCTTTTGCTATGCGGGGGTGGCGAATGTTATCGGATGAGTTTGGCTTAATTGACTTGGAAACAGGTTTAATTCAGCCATTTCCTAAGCTTATCCCTCTAAAAAATCAATCTATTGATGTCATACGGAGCTTTGCTCCTGATGCTGTGGTTGGTCCACTATTTACCAAAACGCGTAAAGGAGATGTTGCTCACTTTCGCCCGCCGCTAACGAGTATTGCTCAAAGTGAAAGACAAGCAAAACCTAGGCTTGTTATTTTTCCTCAATACCAGCCTGAAACACGATTTAAACTAACAGAGGTGACTAAAGCCCAGGCTCTGTTACGTTTAGCTAATAATGCATTCAATTATCAAATTGTGGGTAAGAAAGGCTTTCATGCGGTTAAATCATTAATTGATCAGTCTAAATGTTATGAGCTGTATTTTAATGACTTGGATACGGTGATTGAAAAACTTCAACAGCTCATTAAATCACTCCCGCCTGAAGAGTAAATGTTATGTACTCATGTCAATCAGCGACACTTTCAAATTTGATTCGCTCATTGAATGATATTCATTATGTAGTGAGCTTAAAAAGTGTTGAGTTAGATGGCTGGCTACAATTGGCAAAACAGTCTGGATTATTGGCCACACTTGGCTATCGCTTGCAAGATGCGGGGTTGCTATCTACTTTACCTGAAAAGGCAAGGAGAACTATTCTTGGAGTCATGCATTTTTCAGGCTATTTGAGCCAAATGGCACAGTGGGAAGTAAACCGGCTTCAACGTACACTTAAAAACGTCAATGACTTTGTGTTGCTTAAAGGTGCTGCATATATTGCTCAGGAAATCCCTGGCTTAAGAGGACGATATCTATCGGATGTTGATATTTTAGTACCTGAAGAACAATTAAATTATGTGGAGCAATGTCTATTACAAGCAGGCTGGGAAAGTCACAAACCACCCTCTGGCTATGACGATTATTACTATCGTCAATGGATGCATGAAATTCCACCACTGAGGCACCGTTTTCGTAGTGTGGATGTTGATTTACACCACCGAATTTTACCTCGTACCAGCAGACTAAACCCTGATCCTGACTTATTATTGTCTGCAGCCCAACCCAGCAATATACCTGGAATAAAAGTATTGTCTGCTGAAGACCAGTTTTTACATAGCTGTGTTCATCTGTTTTATGACTCTGAGCTAAAAAATAGATTACGTGACTTAGTTGATTTGGATGTTTTGTATCGGTACTTTACGAATAAATATGCTGGTTTTGACCAAAAGCTATTAACCAGAGCCAATGAAATTGGGGTACAGAGACCATTTTACTACAGTCTTATTTATACACGATCTATTTTAAAAACGCCTATTCCTGATGATTTATTACAGTCTGTTCAACAATTTAAACCTAATTTACTCGTAAACTGTTTAATGAGTAAGTGGCTGCCTTTAGCGCTTTTACCTGTTGATAGTGGTCCAAGATTACATAGGATGAACCGTCTATTGGCTATTTGGGGACTGTATATTAGATCACATTGGCTCCGGATGCCGCCTTTGTTATTAATGAAGCACTTATTCACTAAAGCCTGGATGCGTTTGGGTAGGAAAGTGTAAATATTGCTAAGACTAGCAAGTAGCCTGCTATTATTGCTTATATAGTTTTTATTATGAAAACAGTCGTATTGATGTTGATACCAACATCAATAATGAGTAGTTATTGAGCAACCCAATGGCAGAGTCAATTTTAATTGTTGAAGATAGTCCTATTGTTTTAAAAATTATGCGGCACTTATTGGAAAAACATCAGATTTTTTCTCCAGTATTTGTCGCAACATATGGTGAAGCTGAGATTTTTTTAGAAAGCCAGGAGCATCCATTTTTTGCTGCTGTGGTTGATTTAAACTTACCTGATGCTCCTCATGGAGAAATAGTCGACTTAGTTTTGTCTTATCAAATTCCTTGTATTGTTTTATCCGGTTCTTATGATGATCAGCGTCGTATTCAATTACAAGAAAAAGGTATTGTTGATTATATAGTCAAAGAAAGTCGGGTTTCTTATGAGTTTGTTATTAAACTTCTTGAGCGATTAGTTAAAAATCAACATGTAAAGATTTTAGTCGCGGATGACTCAAAGTCTTCGCGATCATTTTGTAAAAAAACATTGCATTTGCATCTCTATCAAGTGTTGGAGGCTGAGACAGGTTTACAAGCTTTAAATATGTTACATGAACAGCCCGATATAAAAATGCTTATTGTTGATTATAATATGCCAGAAATGGATGGTTATGAATTGGTCAAAACCATTCGACATAAAGATAATAACAAATCACTTTGTATTATTGGGGTATCAGGTATGGAGAGTGGCTCCTTATCTGCCCGTTTTATTAAGATGGGAGCAAACGACTTTTTAAAGAAGCCTTTTTATCAAGAAGAGCTACATTGTCGAGTGATGCATAATATTGAAGAAATGGAGTTGATTGCAAAAATTCAGGATACAGCGAATCGTGATTACTTAACAGGTTTATTTAACCGCCGATACTTTGTTGCTAAAGCTGAGGAATATTTACAGACAGCTTTACAAGAGAATCGGCATTTATCATTTGCATTGCTGGATATTGATTTTTTTAAAGGAATTAATGATCGTTATGGACATGATGTTGGTGACCAGGTTTTAAAAAAAATGGGAACGATGTTAGCTGAAAAATTTAGACGTTTTCTTGTTGCCCGGTTAGGAGGAGAAGAATTTTGTATTTTAATGCCTGGCCTGGACATTGAACATAGCGCACAGTTACTATCTGGGTTTAAAAACTATATTAGTGAGCAATCCATAGAAATTGAAGATGAAACACTGAGTTTCACTATAAGTATAGGGGTTACAGAAAAACTTAAGCCAACATTATTGGACATGATGACAGAAGCTGATCGGTTGCTTTATCGTGCAAAAGAAGCAGGTCGTAACCTGGTAATTACCAGTGATGCCTATATTGATGCTGATGACGAATCAGCTGATTAACTACTAATCGTTTAAGGTAAACCAGCACTAAATTAATAATGGATAAAAGAAGTTTATAAATATCTCCCAGTTACATTTTATCAAAATGTGTAGTTATTAATAACCTGATTACAGCATAGGATATGGCTTTATTTTTTAGATTGTCTATTTCAAGCAGTAGCCTGCTTTTCCCTGCAAGCTATAAAAAAAACAGCACCTGATAAGCAAAGTGTGAGCTTTATGTTTCCACAGAAACGGTATGGATACCTAACCAATTACCATTTTCGGTTCTGCCGAATAGATACTGTTGAATGATAGGGAGACCAAACTCAAATATCCGCACCGTGTTTGATTCGAGCATCCATAGCTGTTTAGCTAAAGCTCGCATTTTGGTTATTTCATCTTGATTTAGAGCCCCATTGTCTGTGTAGATACGACCTACAAATTGGTTCCAGACTCGGTACTGGTCTCGATAGAATTTTAAAGGTTTCTTGTTAGCTAGTTTTTCACCATCAAACTCAAAAAATGAGCGGTGTTTTTCCTGTAGTAAATTGGTTTTTCCTATGGGAGTCATTTTTCCATAAATTTTTTCTACAATTTTTCTATAGCTAAAACTGTATGGGGGATCTACTAAAAGTTCTCCATGTGTTGCAACATCCCAGATAAAAACATCGTAAGGCTGTTTGTCTTCGCTATACATCCAAAGGCCTTCAACCAAACTGCTAAACTGGGTTAGAGTAGCTGCATCGGGGTGGTTAACTGAAATTGGGCTTAGCTTATCTCTAATACTCATTTATTCACCTTTGCTTGGTTTCATGCTACATAGTGTTAATTATTACTTAAGTAAAATGGGTTCTACCAAAGACGATGACAGATAATGTTTGATTTTTAATATTCCATAAGTTGTAGATATGAATTTTGGAATTTGATTCAATTATTGACTAATAAAATTAATAAGATAAATGAAACTTACTGGGTTTTATTGAAAGAAATGCGACAGTATTCACGGTTTGGAGTGGCTAGATTATGAGCTAATAATTTGTTGATTCCATGTCTAGGATTTCACACATTTGGGAATGAAGCATTGATGTTTCAGGAGATAAAATTACGGGAGGGTGGATTTTACCATTAAACGTTGAATAGCCATAGAAATTATGAGTGTACTCAATCTTAGTTCCTGAAAATAAGAAAATATTTCCTGGTAAAACTAAACCATAAGTTTCTGAATTTCACTCTTTCATAGCCATAAGTGCGGCACAACCGTAATAATGTCCATGGTCAATGGCTAATAGTAAGTGGTTTAAAACTGCATCTGCTCTGACTCTAGTTTGTTCAGGCACTATTGGTGTTTCATTGCCTTTTTTCTTTAATATATGCTCAGGAATAACTTCATTTTCGAATATTTTATGAAACGGATGAACTTTATTTTTCATGATTATTCTCTATTTTAAAGAAAGTTATTTTTGTTGATTATTTAGAGTGGTGTTAATTATCTTAGGTGAAAAATAATTAAAAAGGGATCGCTGGGCTTGAATGGTTATGTGTGTTTTTTGCTATCTAATAATTCGTGACTTCGAGTAGCTAAGTTGATTTTGAGGATTAATTAATGTTGTTAAAACTGATTTTCTTTTTTAACCCAATAACCATTGTAAATGTATTTATCACCATGCTCATCACCTTGACCTTCCTGGGAAAAGCCAATGCAATCAACTTCTGCATTATTAAGCATGGTTGTAACACTACTGCCATGACTTTGACCGCCAACCCCGTTAGAGTCGAAAGTAAGTGTCATGACTTTATTATCATTTAAAAAACCTGAAACATTGCCAATCACACAGCCGACATCAATGTATTTACCAGTAGTTGAACCATAAGGAATGACTTTACCTGTATTTTGGTCTTTTAAAGGAGGCAGCATTCCGTGTCCATGCGACATTTGCTTGGCCTCCTGGCAGGGGAAGGCGAATATGAATCCGCCCGCAAGGCCTCCATCAAGAATATCGTCAAAATCTAGAGTTGTTGTCCAGCTGCCTGGACCAGCAATCTCTACGTGAACAGTTACACGACTATACCCGAATGCTTTTCTTTAAACTCGTAGGTGACAGGGAGGTCCATTACTCATCTCCTTTTGCTGTAAAAGGCTATCCTTATTTATGCTAAAAATGTTATCTCTAATAAAGGGAAGTATTTGCTAAGTGCTTTAACTAAAAGGGCTAACAACTAGGTTTTATCAAAGTGAATTTTTTAAGACGTAAAAGTGGCTGATTTATAAAGTGCGGTTGAAAATGTATCATCTTTAAAAGTATAAACTGGTTTTGGTAGTTAACCAAAGTAATTAAAAATAAATTGTAGGAGGCACGAGTGAGCAAGTAAATTTGATTTTGTCTAAATCAATTACTGTTTAAATCTCAATGATTAGTGCGTACATGATGTGTACAAATCCAGCCATACATAAATAACCCACCCGTGATAAACCAAACGATACCCGCTGAAATACTAAACATGCTAACCTTATCTGGATAAAGTAGTGATAAGGGGAGGGTGCTAATACCTCGTAATAGGCATAAAGTTGCAATGGAGGCTAAAGCTAGTTTGAGTAGTGGTAATTTTTTCAAAATACCTGCCCCCGATAAAGCAAATACTCCACATGTAATAAATAAAATAGAAATAAAGACTGTCGTGATAGGTGCTATTAATGTGCCATCAATTGCTGATTGTATTACCACTTGTGGTGCCATTTGTGCTGAATAGCAAGATGGTCCAAGGAAAATGCATGACATATGAGCTACTGCAGTACTGATTGTGATAATGGCGGCTATGACTAAAGCCCAAACGCCTTTGTTATTCACCTTCAACGCTCCTGAAATTGGCTTGATTGCGAGTGTCGTATAATTATTGTTTAGAGCAACCCCATAGGCCAAGAAGACCAACGGGTATAACTAAAGTCCACTGAGGTAAAGTTATCAGCATTGAAGGGCCAGAGAACAGCAATGCAACAACGATAAAGACCAAACCAAAGCACAACCACATACAGGAGGTCAGTTTTACCATTGGGAGTGATGAGCCTGTGAGCTTACCACGGGCTGAGATATAGAATGCTGCTGCTGATACTACTAAAGTGATAGATACGAGGTGCCAGCAGGAGTAAAGCAATAAGCTAATGTTTTTTGGTAAGTTGGACTGTAACAATGGTTCCTGAATTTCAGGTGTACCTACAAAAATATGTACGGCAGCAGTAAAAGCTGCAAGAATGGCGGTAATCAATAGCGTTCTATTCATGTCTACAACCTATTGCTCTATGGGTTTGTAAAGAGTACTGCTTGTAGCATCTCTGATGCTTTATAGACTTACATGATTTGTTAAGAAAAAAAAGTTAAGAATTGTAGTATTGAGAAATGCTGAGTTCAGTCTTATAGATTCAGGGAGTATTATTTATACGGTAGAGGAGGGACTCATATTGTCCCTCAATAAGGTAAAAAAGGTTAGACTGCAAAGTTCACTTGGTTATTTCCCCTGATACAGAGAAAGTAAGTCCAACCGATTAAAAGAAGCTGTAAAGGCCCACGAATTAATAAGTAAATTGGCCCCCATTGATGACCGCCGAGTCCAATACTATTTAAGGCAGAGTATATGTTCGCTGGGAAAAACAAAATAAAAACAATCAACGCTGCTTTTGCTGCAACACTCTGGTACTTGGGAATGAAAAGAGTTATAGCAATGAGTATTTCCATTATGCCTGTCAAGTAAATGATATTTAGACGAAATGGAACCCATGTAGGTAACATTTCAACCATGCCTTGTGTTTTGGCAAAATGACCTAAACTGAAGAAAAGAAATGCGATGCTTAGCCCCCAGAATGCATATTTCTTAATATCCAGAGGTTTATTACGTAGCTTTGAGATAATTGCTGCTAATCCTAATGGGCTGCATAATAGTAAAATAGTTATTATTGGTGTAATCATAGATTGTCTTACTGGTTGTTTTATTAAATTAGTTGCTGGCAATATTGAAGGTACGTAGAATCTACCTATGTTTAAATTCAAGTCTTCATTTTAAATTTATGATTATAGCAGTTATTTAACTGATAGTGTCGTATTGTAGCTTTAAGTTACCATACTATAAATTGAAGTACTATATTTGCTTCAAGATTTTAAGAAAGAGGTAAACTGTAATGAGTACAATTAGGTGGGAGAAAATTGTTAATCTATTTGCGACTATTTATAACTGCTTTTATTAAAAAAATGATTCCAGCAATTACCGCTAATAAAATTATAAATTGACCAATATGCTGTCCCATTTGAAAGTAATAAGAGCTTTTTCCCTCTTGAACTTGACTTGACGATTGGATTATTTTGACGTTAGAAGCTAGTTGGAGTAACTCTGTTTTATTAAAACCCTCATCTTCATACTGACTTATTGATAGCATAATGCCTTCTACCGTAATCAAAAAGGTATTTAATCGATAGATTAGCTCTCCATCATGAGTAAGGTAATCGTAAGTTAAGAGAAAACTCGATTTATGTATATTATCTGTCGGTTTATAACTTATGTTATCAAGTTTTGTATTAGTTTTAATAGCACCTTCTTTTGCTCCCTCAATAAAATTTTTAACTCTTTTTTCATTTAAATCTCTCATTCGGCTAATAAAATTTAACAAATATACTTTGTTTGACTCCTCTTCAATTAAAAGGTAGTCTTGTTCAGAGCTAGATACTTTGAGTTTGTACCACTTCCAATTTGGGCCAGGGGCTTTTATTGAATACCCAAATTTATGTTCAATCAGGGTGTTATTATTTAATAATGCTTCTTTAACCTCTTCAACCACGTCTTTTAGTTCAGGAGGGATGGCAAATACACGAAGGCTAATAAAGAGCAAGGAAATAATAATTGATCGTTTGTTTATCATGATAACTGCTTACAGCTTGATGGTTAGTTACTATAATAATAGATACCCTATCAACTAATGATAAATGTAAATAAACAGTTTTTAAATGTAATATGAATTTTAGCTGGTGGGTGCTTATTAGTTGATTTGATTAAGGGCTCTATTGGAAGAGCCCTCAGTCATAGGTGTTTCAGAAGATGGGAAAATAAACTTTTGATATTGGAAATTAATTTATCCAGTCTCTGTCTTTGCTAAAATATATAGCCAGATTATGTGTATCACAAAGTTCAGAAGCAGTTTGCAGGCACTCAAAAACTAAGCTTGAGTTAAAGCTTTTCGTACGCGGTGCAGTAAAAGCTATTTCGTTTTTGCTAATCTGAACTTTTAGGCTCCAATACTTTGAGTTCGAGTATAGATATTCACAAAGTGAGTTGTTGTTTTTTATTAGCTCATATTTATACATTGATAGCCGCTCTATAAATTTTACAAGAACGGCTTCGGGGATAGCGGGTGCTTCATCTTTGAATGGTTCAGCCCATGCTTTAACTGTTGCATAGGATTTATCATAAATACGTACGATTTTAACTCTCATGTACTATTCAACTTCTCTCTTACTTCCATCAATATGAGTCCTAGCTTATTTTTTCCGCTACCATCACCACCATCTCCCCAGTATGCATCATTTCCAGTATGTTCAACCAGCATAGCTGATCCTGTGTTGATAAGTAGAGCCTTAAGCTGATTATGCTGTGAGAACTTTTGAAAAACGGCTTCCCTCATCACGTTATCTTTGATGGACTCCCAGTTCTTTTTAAGTTTTCGTTTTCTGTCTCGACCTTTTCGAGCTGCTTCCATTGGTGTTTTTGCAAGTCTGATGTCCTTTTGATCTTTCTCGGAGTCAAACTTCATCGCTTGGAAATAGTGTTCAGATGTTGACCATATTTTACCTTTTATCTTTATTGGGTAAGCGGCAAAGTTTGAAAATTCACCATATTCGTCATTTACACTATAAAACGTTATAACTTCTTTCATATGTTTTTAAATTAACACTGAGTTAAATAACTTACATCTTCCATTAAATTTTAAAGATTTCAAGACATTATTTACTGATGGCTTTAATAATACTATTACGTAGGTAGTATGTTTCACTTTGGGAGTGGGTTGCAGGTAATCTATGTGTTGATGACATGTTTATTAGCGCAGATATAGATCACATAAGAACGGTAGTATATTCAACATTGTTTATGTGATACTGTTCGCTGGTTTCGGGTGAAATGATCGTAAACTCATCCCCATATTTCGTGTCTTCCTAAATGGGGATAACTATGGACAGCATAAATAAACCGGAGTTTTGAACATCAAGACAAAACAACGATACTGCATTGCAACGATTGAAATGGCACCCAAAGGTGCCGGTATTTTGTTATTTAATACGTTAATTAAAAACTGGGTGAAAGTGGCTCACAAGGAACTTTTTGGCAGATCATACTGGTCGCTGTTCGTTTTCCAGACTCTTCTGACCATCGAGGAAAGGGGTAGTACTCTATTTCGCTAAGTGCATTTTCACGGTATGGCAGTTTCTCAACATCTTTTGGTGCTGATGTTTTCAGATCATTCTCTGTTGGTAACATTGTGAGTAATGCTTTTGCCGCGACTTCTGGATCACGATAACTTTTTACTATCCCCTTCTTCATCTTGACTTCAACAACTTCATCTCCTTCTTTCTGAAAAGGATTCACTATTACTACCTTCTTTTTTTGATGAAGCAAAGTATCAATCTCAATTTTGGTCCATGAGCCATACCATGCAAACACCATTGCTGCATCAGCAACACCTACCAACGCAGGCGTATCGTCACCCCACATCTTGCCAAAAATATCTTTCGCATCTACAAAATTATGGCTATCTTTAGCGCCTGCTTCTGGTAACACGACTAAGGTATAAGTTTCTAAATCCTTCGCCCGTTCATATCCAATACGTGTATAACCATAGACATCATCAAGGGCACCTTTATAACCTCCTGTGATAAATGCCACTTCCCGACTAAGGTACACTGTATCCATTGCCATCGACGCTGTTTTAATCGCGTCGCGCACATCTTTCGGGCTGCCAATACGCGCTTTGCCTAATATTGCCACTACAGGAATTCCTTCTGCATGGAGTGAATCTGCCAAAGCACTTGAATTGGGGGCAGCTTTCTTATGATTAAGCTCAACAAAGGCAGAAGGCTGCCCCATCAATTCTAAAGAATCGAATTTTCTTAGGAATCCAAAACGAACATAATCATCATCCGTTTCACGTAAAATTTGTACCTGGTCTGCGTCCAAAGCGAACTTTAATGTTTGATTCTCTTTGGATATTAAGTTCTCTAGGGCTTTCTTTTTTGAAAGTTCTCCAGCCAAATATTTTTTTGCAGTACCCAGCATTTCTTTCTCGACGGACGATAGCTCACTATTAGTTTCTGGTGCATCAATCAGTTGGTTGAATTGATCAATCTCTTCTGAAGTTAAAGTAGAATTAGATAAAGAAAGAGATTGTTGGGGCGTGCGCTCAAGCAAGCCGTGAGGATTTGAACATTTTATATCCTGTACCGTCCCGCTCACCAAAAACATCGCCGAAACAGGTGTATCGACATTTTCGATTCGGTGTGGAGTACAGAGTACTTTGCTTTGATTAGGTGCCGTACTTATTTGCATTGTAAAACGAGAACCGGGCTTTAATGCTTCCAATGAAATACACTGAGATTGGCCTATTGCAAATTGATTTGACCATTTAGATCTCCAATGTTCAGATACAACTTGTATCCGGGCAGCATACTCAGAACCAGGTTGCAGGTATACACAGGCCTTTGAAAAGGCATGAATGGTGGGAGCTAATAGGCTTATAAAGATCGCAGCTGCAAATAACCTTAAACGGAATTTCAGCATCAATTTTCTCCTTAAAAATACTTTCCTTAGTATCCAGTAATCAAAAACAAGTCAGCTCAACAGAAACTAATTATTATATAAAATTAAAAGCTCAATCTGGATTTCCGGGGGCTGGATTAATCCCGACTAAATCATCCAAGAATCCCTTACCACGATGTTTTAAATTATACATAAACTTAAACAATGCTAAATAACAAGGTGATTTTTCTTATGATATACCACAGTGAGGCCGAAGCCATGATTGCAGCAGCGACCAGCAACCTTCTACGGTTTAGGCATGAACTTCATGAAAATCGTCACTATCTTCTTCTCAATCATATTTCTATGACAAACCATTTTATGCTGATAACCCCTGGATGGTAATCTACCATAAATGTTGTATTCATCGGTATAAATTAACAGGAATTTGCAAGTAGATATACATCAATTGAAGTATTTAAGGTTGTGATGAAAATCACCCTGGCAATGAGCGTGTCATGAATTGCTCGAAAAATCATCAGTTATATACAACACTAAAGCCATTTTAATGTACTATTATACAGATAATTTGTGGTTAAACATGCTCTTCATAGCCCAGGGTTTCCTCTCGTTCACCTGTCTATTCCTCATAGGTCTGGGGTTTTGGAATAGGCTGATATTGCTCCTTACTTGGGTAAGGATGAGCATATCAATGTAGTCGGTTTAGATTGACCAGAACAAAAATTATTTAGAAAAAGCCGGGGCAGTTTAGGGAATCGTGAAATGGTGAAGAAATTGCGTAAAGAAGGCTATCAAATGGGGCGCTACCAAGTTCGCAACATCATGCATCGGTTACACCTAAAAGTTACACAACGTCAGGCTTACAGGGTCACAACGAAGCGTAAGCATGCTGATTCAGTGGCCGATAACTGGTTAAACCAGAACTTTAACCCCACTGCAGCCAATCAGGTTTGGGCTGGCGATGTGACTTACTTAAAGACAGGTGAAGGTTGGATGTATTTGGTCGTGGTGATGGATTTATACTCTCTTCGAATTGTTGGCTGGCATATCGATAAGCGGATGACAACCGATTTGGTGTGCAAAGCATTAATGAAAGCCTATAACCTGTGCCAACCGCCTAAAGGCCTTGTATTTCACAGTGATCGTGGCTCACAGTATACCAGCAAGCGATATCGTAAGCTGTTATCGAGCTATAGTATCCGAGCCAGTATGG
Source organism: Zooshikella sp. RANM57 (assembly GCF_050749885.1). NCBI lineage: Bacteria > Pseudomonadati > Pseudomonadota > Gammaproteobacteria > Oceanospirillales > Zooshikellaceae > Zooshikella > Zooshikella sp. RANM57. The sequence continues at coordinate 99,496 of NZ_JBOIUB010000014.1, forward strand.
GCGATGTGGGTGCTTGTTGGGA
>NZ_JBOIUB010000015.1:0-87282 GCF_050749885.1 Zooshikella sp. RANM57
GCTTAAAAATAAGCTGCTCATGGTACCATCGTGTTCCAGATTAAGTTCTTCAATTGCACTGTCATCATTCGTCATCTTGTCAGGCCGTCCGAGCTGGCATATATCATTTTTGAAAAAACTTTTAGCAGCTTAGTGCCGACCTGCAATACAGTTAGCTTACCAGGCTAAAATATAGAGTTTGGAGGGTATACCAGAGGTGTCTTTATACATTTTGTATCTCGGTAACTAAGTGGTAGTAATACATCAATTGCAATACAACACATCAAGGAAAGTGACAACCTTTGAAGCGTTGATTAGGACTCATAGTGACTACAAAACACCCTTGATATCGGAAGAAATATCATTCTAAACTAAACTTTGTAACAGAGCCTCTGTGGTTGGTTACTTCTACTTTAATTTCCTTATTTTTCTTTAAAAATCAGTAAAATTCCCTTCAACTTGTTGCTTACTTTACGGCAATATCGACATGATTTATTGTCTTTCAGTAACGCTGCTGAATGATTATGAATCATTGGCAAACAGCTCTCGTAAAATAGCTATTATGAATAGTGTTTCACACAGCATAACTGCAATTTAAAAGGAAAAATAAAATGTTTACTAAAAACAAAAATGGTTTACTTAATAAGCTTCAAAAGCTAACGTACTCTTTACTCATCGTACTAGGTAGTACACTTATAATATCGCCAAGCTATGCATCTAATACGAGAAATGTTGAAGAAGATTATCAGATAAAAGATCCGAGATATATTGATAGTGAATGGTTTTTATTTTCCAACGCTCAATGTGAGGATAAATTAACAAGTATGACTGGCATGAATAATTTGAAATACGTTTTACCGTTAGAAGTACGAGCTAACGGGTATTGGAACTGGTGGAAATACATGCCGACTTTAGAATGGAATGGTTGGATAATTCTGCTAGACCAAGCTGTATACGCACCCAATGGGAAGTCATTTACAATTATGGTAGCTGCTGGCGCATCAGGGTGGTTACAAGAAGGTAATAACGCAGGCCGTTTTCAGTTTCGCGAAATGGGAACGGGCAGCTATTTTACATGCGATAATAGATAGTACTTGGTTTAGTTTAGCTAATTGAATATAATGTAACGCAATGCTCAACTTTTTAGCCTATTAATTTAGCCCATTGAAGTTGAGCATTGCCTTGGTTCCTATTAAATAATACACATAAACTATATGATAATAACTTTCGGGTAATTCGATTAGTCAAGCTCTATATCGTTCTGCCTTTGGTTTGCTGAATATTAAACCTTTCTACAAGTTAACCAATGGTTGTCTCAACTCGTCGTCGTAACCGATTAAGCTGGCTCCTCCAGTATTTGAGTAAAGGATCAACCATATTACCTTTAACAGGTGTTTCTAGCTGAAGCGCTTTTAACTCAAGCAAGTCAGCTTTAAATTCAGCTCCTAAATACCCTTTATCTCCTAACAACATACCTGACGATATGTCTTCTATTAACTCCCATACAGCTTCCCTTTCGTTTTCACTTGCTGGGATTAATGTAAATCCTGCGATGGCTCCATGAAAATCAAGAATAAGGTGCCCTTCAAAACCATAATAAGTTTATCCTTTGGATGCACAATAGCCATACTCATCCTCTTCTTTAAAGCGGCTACAATTTTTTGCACGCTTAAAATGGCTTACAGATAAAGGAAAACCATCGACAATATGTATAGGGGCATTGATCGTACCCAGTTCGGTTGTCACTTGTTTTTGCAACTGTTGCTTTATTGCCCACAAATTAGCGGCTTGTTTCGCAAACTGGCTTCTCGACCCTATGCTTGGAAAATAAGCTTTCAAATGCTCTTTGAAATATTTCCAGATCGCTGTATCGGCATCAAAGTCCTGAAACTCACCAATCAACTCTATGGTAATCATTTCCGCACCGGACAATAATGAAGACTTAATTCTTCGCTAACGTAATCGCTGTTGCTTTAATAAATCACTTAAAACATCATCGACCGAGCAAAAAGCTGTTATGATAAACTCTTCCAATGACATACCCTTTCCTTTATATCCCTGTTTTCGCAAAACTTAGGATTAGATTAGGGTTTGTCTTTTCAAGTTAATAAAAGTCGAGCATCTCGTTAATGTATGTATTTATCGTTTTAAAGATCGCTCCTTTTGTTTGACTGATAGTAAGGGTAACAATAAAATTTCTATGGTGCCGTATGAAATATTTACAGATCATAACGAGTTGAATGGCTAATATCTAATCAACTATTCTTGATGGCTTACTCCATCAAAATAGCCGATAACCCTGCGAATCGGCTATTTTCACTCAGGGGCGGATGGATCAAAATTCATTATCCTAACGGATAAATTAAATGAACCGCCCTGTGCGGACCAGCATGCTGGGTGGTGTGGGGAGAGCTGGGTAGATACCAGCTCTTACCCGATTAGTCGAACCAATTTAAACATTATCCGCTTTGCTTGAAGGGTTCATCAATCTGTAAAGATAAGGTTTATTATTCATTATGCTTTCCCTTACGTGTGACACCTGCCATAAACAGACGGTCTTATCTTCGCTAATTCCAATAAGCCTTGTATGTAACGAGTGTATTCCAAAAGTAGCCGTAAGATCGCGATATTCTTCGCTAAACTCTATTTTATCAACAGATTTATATTTATCCTTCAAGCCCGTATCTTCATAGCTATTGGTGAGCGATAGAACACCTTCGATTTCAGATACGACCTTTTCTAACTCTTCAACACCACCACATATCAACAGATAAGCGTCGGATTTTAAGACCTTTGAATAAATTAACAGCTTGGCAATATCTTGAAGTATTTTCTTTGATTGATAATCAATTAACTTGCTTGCTTTTTTAATCTCAATCATCACCCGGGGATTGTTTGACTCTGGCTCGAATACAACTAAGTCACACTTTTTTTCACTTCCTGATTTATGAATACCAAGACGTTTCGAAACTTTGAATTCACTTTTAAATAGATCTTTAGCAGGAAAAGATATACTAAATATTTCCTCTATCAAACCTTGGATCTGTAACTCCCATAAATCTTCATCATTTTCTCGTCCTGAGGCAAATTTCGCCGTACGAATCTTTGAAGGCAATACATTTAAAATGTCTTGAGTCCAACGGACAGGACGATTTACGTGATTTGAGGCAATATTTTTAGCATCGTCTATTTCTGCAATATTCTTTTGCACTTCTTTTAAATCTATTACCTCCGGGTCTGCAAAGAGGTCAGAAAAATCAAATCCAGTGTTTTCCTGTATAAAGCTTTCAGTTGGCCTACCGTGCCAACTAGGATCTTCATAATCACCCATACTTACAAGTTCGAGATCGTCTTCATCATTCCAAAACCCCGCGCCTGCTGGGTATCTCTCTATCCAAAGTATTTCGTTGAAAATTTTCGGAATATCTAGATACGTATTCTTAAACCTTTTTTTATATTTCTTAGGTTTTAGTTCTACAAGCAGCTTATCTATCCAAGAAACATCATCGTGCCATCTTTCATAAGTCGGTTCTATTGGTAACGTAACATCTTTTATTGTTCCATTAACCACATCATAGAAAAATTTCTTAGCTATTAATTCCACTGCATTTGTCGGTGAAGTACCGTAATAATTTTTATACTGTGAACATACAACAACCATTTTTGAATCAGGTGTTTTTTGAGCAATCCTCAAATGGCAATACCCATCCGACCCATGAAAGCCTACAAAATTAAAATGCAAATCTCTAATCACACTATCTATATCCTATTGCAATACTCGAAGAATGGGCGGTTAACTACTAATGAACGTCACTCTGACGCAAACCTAACCCCATTGTAGGCCTTATGGTTAGCGGCATCCAGCGGGTAGATACCAGCTCTTACCTGATTAGCATGTTAAGCTTTTTTTTACTTTTGCAATCGTTGTTCTTGAGCACTTAACCGTCCGTATGATTTGACTATAAGATAACCCCTTGGTTAAAAGTCGCTCAATGTTTTCTTGCAGCTCTTTATCTTGTGGCCGTCCCTTGTATTTACCCTCAAGCTTCGCTCTCTGTACCCCCTGTGATTGCCTCCGCTGCCTGTCTTCATAGTCCTTACGAGCTACTGCAGCTAACATATCAAGCATCATGCCGTTGAGCGCTGACAACATCCGCTCTGTAAACTCGTCGGAGCTATTCATAAATTGGTGGCTAGTGGGCAGGTCAAGAGAAACTACTTTAATTCCCTTGCTTGTGATGGTCTGTTTCAACTGTTGCCAATCTTCAGAATTTAGGCGGCTGATACGGTCTACTTGCTCTACTAATAAAATATCTCCTGGCTGGGCAATCTCGATAAGCCTAAATAGCTCTGGCCTTTTGAGTCTTGCCCCTGATTCATGCTCAACAAACCAGTAAGCGACAGTTAAGTTATTTCTAGCAGCAAACTCTTCTAGCTCATTTTTTGCACGACTAGCGTCTTGCTCATTAGTTGATGCTCTTAAGTAGCCATAAACACGCATACAACCCCTAAATAGTCCATTATACATTGGTACACATATAATGGTCCATTATACATAGTATCTTGCTATTTAGTGTACTGGCTTATAGGTAGTCCATTTTAGGTATACCCTAAGTGCACCAGAATTTAAGGAAGATGAAAGAAACTGCGAGCTGAAGTTTCCTTTGTTAGAGGGGGTTGAAGCCCAATGGAACGAAAACGTACGCTAAGCTCCAACTATCTGATATATCAAGAGTTTGTAGATGGATGAATCAAGCGGCTTGGCTGTGTTTACTAAATCGTTTTTAGCTAATTGGTAGACAGTAGTGTCTCCAAATCGATTTTTTAGACACCAAAAGAGGGGCTAACCTTTCTTAACGTACACTTTTGTACTGTTGGACTTCAAACCCCTTAGATATCTCAGTTCAATAATAGGGCTAAAAACCGTTTTAATGATTTTTTAGTCCTATTGTTATGGGTTAAGCCGTTGCAGTAATTCGTTTTCAACAATTAGTTTTCGTAGTGACAATCTATATATGCATTTTATAATGAATAGCCTGTTCCTCTTTTCTTTTTTTCTTATTATTCGTGGTTCTGACTTTGTCCTTCAAATATGCTTGATCGCTTCCGTATGTTGTAGATTGATTTTTGTTTTTTTGACCACTAGCGTTTGTTCTTGTATTTTCATCTTTTCCTCTTCCTTCAATCCATCTTGCTACTATACTAATATCTGTGTCAGGATAATCATTTTTAATATTATCCTTCCATCGCTTGAGAGCTTCCTGACAGTCCTCGCAAGTCGCTCGTGGCCCTAGTAATTCTATCCTTATACTTATTCTGCTTTTTTTAATTCCTAATTTAGTTAAATACTCCCTTAAATCCTTATTAAGCGTCTCTAATAATCGTATTTCCCCATCACTACTAGTTAAATTTAAATCGTTTTTCCCATGATTAGCTCTAACCTTCTTTTCAGAATCTTTATTAGCTCTCACTAATCCATACTCATAAGCTTTATCTTTTGGTGCTTGGTTAATATTAAGTCTATCTTCTCCTCTCGCGCCAAGTTCAATTATTCCTAATGACTCTGGAGTATAAGTTCCTATAAGTCCATCTAAAGAAGAATACACATTACAAGAAATTAGCGCAGCATTGGCCCAAGTATAATGTGAATGATTGAGATTTTTACGTAGCTTATTGATTGACTTAATAGTTAATGCTTTTCTTACATTATATTTTGTTTTGCTTTCATTTTGTTTTTTATTATCAATAGTAACTTCCACCAGTTTATCGCCAGAAGCTAATCTTAACTCTTTTTCATCTCTCCCTTTTTGTCTATCTCTTTTTCTTTTACGAGCCAGTTGTATACTTTTATTCTCTTTTGGCTTTTTTACTCGTTCATACATATCTCAAACCTTTTAAATTTGTCTTTATTCGACAGTATAGGCTGTGTTTCATTGCCTATAACATATTCATTAAATGACCTTTAAGTTTTAATGGTGGCTGATAATTTCCTTATTTGGTGAGATATAGGCCACTTTTATAAAATAGTAATTTAGATATATTTACTTCAAGGTTTTTCTTAATTATTACTACAATATACAACTATAATCCTTTATTTATCCATATTAACCAGTTTTTCAGTTAGATAAACGATTAAGTTATTTAGGCCATTAAAAGCCTATAGACGGTTGAAGTTAGCCAATATCTTATTTCTAAGCTGATATACCATGTAAAAACTATAGACCACTTAAAAAAATATAAATTTTTAAAATGCTAATAAATCATTATAACGAGGTAACAACAATGGCATATTTGCTGTGAATTTTTTATTTAAGCTGTTATGCCTGAAAGGTGGGTTGCAGATGAGACATTCTAAATGTGTGGGTGGTGCATTATAGGTGTACCCTAAATAGACCACCCAACCTCCTTCGATGTAGCTCTACGTAACCCTTTGTATTCGTGCGGTCTTTCTCACATCACTAACTAAGCGTCAGTGCTAACATTAGTCATCACTGAAAGAAAGGAGACGTGATGAAGCGCTTTATATTTGGGTTGGCTCTAGTCTCTATGACAGCCATGTCATGGGCTGGGCAAGCTGAAACGATTACACCTCAAGACCTGTGTACCGAAGATGTATGCAATAGTATCGTGACTGAATCAGATTGGAAGTTTCCTGAAGCCAAGAAAGGCGGTGTTATATATGGTACTATGTCATACACTTTTCGATTGAATAATACACCTGTAGCAGTTCGTAGCTCGTTTGGCGTTGATGGTGGTGTTACTGTATTAAAGCTCAATAATGGCTACATTGGCTTTACACGCCTTTTCAAGGATGGAATTGACGATATCCAAGCCCCTTTTTTATATGCATTTAAAACTCCAGTAAAAAAGCTGCCTAAAAAACTACCTTTTGATAACAACGCCCTTGTATATAGCTACATGTCAAAAGGTATGCAAGAAAAAAACACAACATTAAAAGTATATAAACAGAAAAACCTAGCTGTGATAGTTGGGAATAATAAGGAAAAAACTAACATATATGTGTTAGACCCTCTAATGCCTGACAGTATATTACACATAGTGCTAGCTAAAGAAGGGGTTAAGTATTTAGATCAGATTTTAGGCACCATTAATCACGACATTAAGAATTAAGGAATGTGACATACTCCCACCACTAAACGACTGTCGTCGCTCTAGTGGGGGCTTCTTGTGACCCAGATGGTACTGATACCACCCCTTTCGCTGTAGCACCTACGCTGATAGGTATTGCTACAGGGGAACTCTTTACACAAGCGCTATGTCCTAGCGCATCAGCTAAAGCAAACTGTTTTATCATGATGGCGGCGTTATGGTCTCTATCGTGTATAGCTCCACACTCACACTGCCATTCACGTATTTTCAAAGGCATTTTTTCTTGCTTCAGACCGCAACTGCTGCATGTCTTAGAGCTAGGCGCGAAGCGGTCTATAGTCAATAGATTTTTACCATTCCATTCGCACTTGTAACGTAAGGTTGTGATGAACATACCCCAACCACAGTCGCTTATTGCTCTGGATAGCTTACGGTTTTTTACCATGCCTTTGATATTGAGGTTTTCTACAGCAAAGCTCGTTGCGTGGTTTTTGTCAGCCAGTTTTGCTGTTGCTTGATGAATAAAGTCATAACGTTGGTTAGCTATTTTTTCATGCACGATAGCCACACAACGTTTTTGTTTTACTCTATTATTTGAGCCTTTCTTTTTCCTCGCTAATATTTTCTGTTCGATAGCAAGGCGGGGTAATGAGTGTTTTTGATAATGTGGGTTATCTGTTTTATTACCCTCACTATCAATAATAAAATGACTAATTCCTACGTCCAAACCAAGTGTTTTATCGTCTTCAATAACGGTAGGGATGGGTGCTACAAAGTTATTATCAACCAAAACACTAACAGTATATTTACCTGAAGGTGAACGCTTTACCGTAACGGTTTTTATTTTGCCTTCAAAGCATCTATGAAGCTTGATTTTGATGCCTTTTAGCTTGGGTAAATTGATTTTATTGCTCTCAAAATCAATCGTGACGTGCTGAGGACACTGGAAAGACTGCCAGCCAGAGTACTTTGATTTGAACTTAGGGAATTTTGCACGCCCCTTGAAGAAGTTGCCAAAGGCCGTTTCCAGGTTCAAAAGTGATGCCAGTAAGGTTTGGCTATTGACCTCACCAAGCCAGGGCTTATCCGCTTTTTTACTCGCGACAATACGTTTTTGCAATTCACTTTTAGAGAGACTTTTGCCTGTCTCCTTATAGTGCTTGTCTTTTTCCGCTAAAGCCCAGTTGTAGATATGACGAGCGCAACCAAAGTGCTTATCAATCAGCCCCTTCTGTTCCTTGTCTGGGTAAATTCTGTATTTGTACGCTCTCATGTCGTATATCTTGCCGAACTCTACTTGCAGACTGCCCGCTATCCATCTCCACCCAAACGGCAAAGCGATGCAATGCCGCTATGGATGGAGAATTCCACGGGTTTTGTTAAAAGATCCTTTGCAGGGCTTCTCTGGCTCAACACCTTGAGCTTTGCAGTCTTCTAAGTAGTCGTCAACTGCCTCCTTAAATGCTTCCTGAAGCTCTTTAACGGTTTCCCCTTCATAATTAACCAGAGGGCTAATAAAAAGCACTTTGCCGAATAAAATATTATCTTCTGTGCTGATCTCTACAGAGCCGTGGTAGCCTTTATAGCTTAAAGTGTTCATTGTTAGCACCCCTGCGGTTTATTATTAGTTTTTTTGCACTTTCAGAAGCTTATTAATTTTCACAAACTCTGCAGCTAACCTGTCGTATTCTTTCTTCACCGCAGGGTTTTTAAGCGCTTTTTTCTTCAGTTTATTAAGACTGTTCGTCATCACTTTACCAGCCTCGAATCAAACTCAAATTTTACAATCTTGCCTATTTGAAGCTTATCAAAATCGGGGTGCTCAGGGTTTAAAAGATAGTTTGATTCTTCAGGAATAATAACACTTGGCACCTTAAGCAGCAGAGATAGCTTGTTTTGCACCCAATAGTCTCCTGTAGCTTGGGTTTCTGGCTCCATCTCATAAGACTGCCAGTTCGATGGCAAGCTGTCAGTGTCCAAGTCCATCACTAATGAGCTATCAAACGACACTGGTAGCTTGTGATAACGTTTGAGTATGTCTGACTGCTTAAGATGTACTAATAACTCCATTGAAGCTAGGGCTAAGCTCTCAGCGAGATATACGACGCGTGTTCCTTTTGAGTTCCAGCGACCTCCAAATAAGTACGCTCCTTCGCCGGAAAGCATTTCATGAGGTGTTTTTGCATAATCGGGTGCTGCTATTCTCCAACCTTTCTGCATTAACTAAACACCCCATGCCGAATACGTCCGATCAAGTCCTCTACTTCCTTCGCTCCAAACTCTGTCCGAGCGTGCTCTAGCGGGGTTTCACCTCCAAATAGAGGTTCTGGCGTTTGCAGCCAGTTTCTGGCCTTTACATCATCATCCAGCATCATAGCTTTTGCTAAGTCGTATAGCTGAGCAAACCGATACACCTTGCTAGACTCGTCTGGAGTTAAGCGCCCCGCCTCTTTACGACGGCTAAAGGTAGCCTTTGACATGCCAGATATTTGTAAAAACGTTTTCTGGTCTATGCCTAGCGCTTTCTCAATAGCAGCTATCGCCTTAACTGAAAGACCTTCGAGCAAGGAGTTTTGCACTTCTACCCGGTTAGAGCCTATGACGCGAGCAATTAGCTTTCCCTTTCGTGGTGTTTTCGTTGGGTTAAAGTGAAGCTTTGAGCTTCCGTTTTCTGCGTTTCTAGAGGCTGTCATGATACCCTCTTTTGTTTCATATGATACTTTACAGTATATCATATGATTCATTTGCTATCCTAGTAAAGAAAAATAGCTATAAATCTATAGAAAAAATGCCTAGAGACTTAACCAAAAAAGAAGTGATTGTTTCAATCTTAGGCGTTGCCTGGGTTGGATTGGCATTATATGTGGCAAAAGTGCATTCAAAACCAGCCGCCTACATAATGATACTAGCCTTGCTAGTAGCGTCAGTAGTTGAAAGATATATCACTTATAAACTGGCAAAAACCGGTGATGAGAATGCACTTAATGATCTTCAAAACTATTTTTCAAGAGTGCCTATAATTGTCCAGTGGCTCACTATGATTAGTGTTTTATTTGCTGCTATTTACATCGCCTAAGTACAAACTATTGAGGGAGAGCTGAGTAAATACCAGCTCTTACCCGATTATACCTCCTTCACATAGAATTCTGAATTTTTCTTGACCGCTCGACTTAGCTTTATCCCAACTTCGCCATTTTTCACTTCGTCAACTTCTTGGTCGTTAACTTTGATGGACATTATTTTGACTTTCTTGTAGTCACTATTTTTTCTTACGTACAAATCCATGCCTTTATTCAAGCAAACATCACTCAGGCTAATTATCGCGACAGTACCTGAAGCAAAGTATTCTTTAGGTGCTCCTAGCGATATTAGGCCTTTAGGTCTTAGCTCAACACGACCATATTCAAACAAGCTATCGCGCACCTCACTTTTTGATAAAACTCCACTTTCAATCATAAAATAGGCTTTGTATAAATCATATGTAGTGAGCAAACCACGCTTATCTAGAACTGCGTCTTTTATTTGATTGTCAGTGAATGGGGGGTTGTTTCTTGTCTCTGGGGGAATGTAACGCTGATGGTTTACAATGTAGAGGCCATATACGTCGAATTTGTTTCTTTGTTCAGCTCTACGATACCTAATTTTACTTACCTGCGAGCAGTCTTTATCAGTTGAAGTTCCACCAATTCCCTTGATTTCAACAACTAGAAATTTGTCTCCGCAATCAACCTGAATATCCTCTTCCAAGACATCCGGATTTGTCTCGTCAAAATTGACTACACTTGGAAACTCTAGCCACTTAAAATAGTGCTCAACAGCAAAAACAAGTTTATCCCCAGATTCGGATATTAGATCACGAAGGAATCTAAACCTCCCTTTAATACTTTCTATTGCTTTTTCATTTTCTTCAACTTCTGTCAAATAACGTTTTTCAATGGCTTCTCTTTCGCCAATCAATTCAGCCTCACCAGGAAGCAGATAGTCACCATTGTCAAGCCATCCAAATTGACCATGGAAAGGAAATAGATTTGGAAATATTTCCGACAGGTAATTGTTAAAAAGCTCAAGTAAAAATGATTTCTTATCTTTGATGCACGGAAAAACAAGAACAGCACCTTTTGAGTGAGCATGATAGAACGAAACAATTTCATCATCGTTATTTAAAAGTAGAGGAATGAAATTGTTGTCTTCTACCTGTTTGTTATTATCCCAATGTTTTGGATGATGAAATGCTAAATTATACTTACAGTCATTTGAGTATTTAAGCAAAAATGGGGTAATCTTTGTCACTTTGCCAGGTGACTTAATTTTTCGCCCGGTTTTGTTATGGCAATATGGAAAACCATTATAAAAGCATGTGTTATCCAAATCGTGTTGATTAATTATCCTGTTTTCGTATGAATTAATCTCGACTTCTTGGTAGTGAACACTTTCTTTTGAGCTTGCAAATATAATTACTATCGATTCTTTTTTTAGTATCTCATTAATCTCCTTAGAGAGAATCCATGTTGAGTATGGCCTTGGATTAAATATTTTTTCTGGAAATTCGCTAAGTAACGCGTATGTAGACTTACCTGTTACATTTTCCAGAGAAACTTGATAGTCTTCATGCTCAACTTCCTCATAGAAATCCATATTGAACACAAGTATGTCGTACTCATGAAGATTGACTGGACTTGATAAGTTCAATCTCAAAAAATGTTGTTTACCCCTTGTATTGTTGGGTACTCGAATTAGACGCCCTAACGAACCTTCATTGCAGTTGTAGGCAGCTGCTTTAAATGAATCAACAATAGACTTATCAAGGTCAAAGAGACAGATTTGCGGCGAATCGTGAACAACTTGTGCTTCTTTTTCCATTTTAACGCCCTCATTCTCTTGGGCATCTTGTTTCTTTTTTTTGAACATCTATGGTCCTTCTAGAAGGTATAACTATTAATGAACACCACTCCGACACCACACATTATGTCACTTTAGGAAAACCAATCGTTAAGACTCATGAGTTCCAAAAACAGCCCTTTTTCATTTTCCCTCGTGCACAGCGTTGGCTCTACGTAACCCTTTGTATTCGTGCGGTCTTTCTCACATCACTAGCTAAGCGTTGGTGCTAACATTAGCTGAGTTGAATTTATAGCTGATGGAGTAGTATCTTGGATTGTCCACAAATCGCAGGTTTAAAGCTTGATGCAGCTTCTTTGGAAGGCATCGAGAGGATGAAACATAAACACCAGCTCATGAAGTATGGTGCAATAGCTATCACTGCAGGCACTATTTATACACTTTTCTTTCGTAACGCTACAGCTAAAGCCCTCTATGATGTTGAGGAATATGACTGGCACGGATTTAGTCAAACTATGGGCGCTCTACCAGTGATAACACGTAGAGCACTGCAAAAAGATGCAAAGCTACAAGCTTTAGATCACCACCACGACCCCAAACAACAACGTTTTTGGAACGCTGTAGCGGATGGATGCAATGTCAAATAAATTAGCGACACTAGCAGTTGCACTGTGCTTACCACTAGCAGCATGTGCTAATGACAAGCTGAAAGAAGAAGAACTTTATCAAGCAGCTAAAAGCATGGCTGTGGCGATGTACGAACTTGGAGAAAAGATTAAAGAGTGCGAGAAAGATAGACCAGTTTTGCCCAAAAGCTTATTTAAAGATATCAATTTAACAAATAAAGAAGCCTTTACAGCTCTACTTTATTTCGAACAAATCAATGAAATTGAATGCTTAAAAGAAGCTGACACCAAATTTATAATTACTAATTTGGTATGGTCTGATGCTTTAAAAAACAGTAGCGATGAACCTCTCGAAGGGTTTGACAAAGAAAAAGTCGAAGTCATGCAAGACATTGCTATTTCAGCTTATAAGAGTATGAACAAGCTTAAAGTTAGATATGCAAAGATTCCGGCAGAGAAAAGAGAAAAGCTAGATAAGCTTAAAGAGCTTAAAGCACCTTTTGATGCAAGCGCAACATACAAAGCATTAAGCAAATAGATTCAGCGGATTTTAACAAAGGCTTAGCCTTGCGTATGCTTCAGCATTTATCTAAGCACAGCAAGCAGTTTTACTAAAACAACAAAAAAGGGGTATCTCCCCTTTTTTGTTAATGCTCATCCGTATTACTTTTCACTGTAACCTTAACTAAGCTGTGATCTTATCGCGCTTAGGACTACTATTCGTTTTTTGTCTTACTGTTGATTTAGCAACAGTTTTATTCTTCTTCTTTTGGGGTTTAAATATTATCGTCATACCTAGATTTTGAGCTATCATAATCAAGTAATCTTGTTTTTCTTTTTCGCTTTCTAGAAAAGTTTCTGCTTGGATTGATAGCACATCAAGACCACCTGCATCAGCTAAATTAAGCAGCTTTAAAGATGCTCCGCTGGGCTTTTTTGCCCCTTGCTCCCACCCCTTAACTGTTGAGGAGCTTGTATTTAAGAATGCAGCAAATACACTCTGACTAGCATTGCACTTCTGTCGTATTTCCTTGATTTCTTTAGCGCTGTAGGTTTTGATGCGGGGTAAACAAAGAGCGTCAAACTCGCGCATTGTAATATCATTCATTAAACCCGCGTTATGCAAGTCTTTTGCGCCTTCGTGTACAACCTCTAAAATTGATTTATCCATCGTCCTCTACCTCTACTAATGCGCCTTCATTTACCGCCGTGTCCAAGTCTTCACCGCTGTAACCTAATAACTGTTTAGCGTACATTTTTAGCGCTTTAAGCTCATCATCTTTAATATTAGCTTTTACGTTTTTGGCAAACCCATATATAAAAAAAGCATTATTATCCTTTTTGTAAGCAATCAATGTTCTAAACCCGCTACTCTTGCCTTTTCCAGGGATAGCTACCCGCTTTTTAAAAACATGGCCTCCAAGGTTAGCATCTACCAACCCTTTCTCTATCTCTGTAATAGCTTCTTTCAAAGTCTCGTCTTTAAGAGATTCTTCTTTTGCCCAGCTATCAAATGCCGTAACTTTAAATATTCGCATTAAAATCCCTTTTACTATACTACCAAGTAGTATAGTAGCAACTGTGATATGGGTCACACTTTCAACAACTCCCTAACCTCATCTACCGCCTGCCCGGACTCTATCAACTTGGCATCACACCGATACACCCGCCAGCCTAGCATCAGGGCCGCGTGTGTGCCTGCCATTGGACCAGCCACCCCCCTCAACTTCTACGGCCAGCTTTCTATCGGGCCAAGCAAAATCAAAGCGCCAACAGCGTGAGGGGTGGAATATGTACTCTGTTTCGGGCTTGGGGAGCTTCATGCCTCTGATATGTAACTCCAGTGTTGCTTCTAGTTTGCTTGGCCCGCTCAAATTAAAAAACCCAATCTTGAATGACTGCTTAACCAATAAAATTCTGTATTTAACTGCCTAATCTCGCTTTTTAACTGGGATTTGGCTTTAATCGCTTTTAAAATATCAAAATTAATATATTCGTCTAGTTTCTTACGATCCTGCTTAGCCCTGCTTATGTCGTCTTTACATTTTTTAAGATCTTTACTGCTAAGCTTTTCTATACCCGTATCATGCCATTGAATCTTAAGCTCTGCTTGAACCTGCAGCTTTGTAATAACATCTACTTTCTGCGTTATGTCTTTTAAGCTTGTATTTTCTATTTCTTCAAACTGCTTTTTTAATGCTTCTAGTTTTTTCTCAAGTCGATTAATTTTACTTTTTGTCGCGCTAATAGCTGTTGCGAGTAGTTCAGTCATTCGCCTCCTCCATTGGAAACACTTCATCAACTTTATACATTGCTCTTTCTGCAGACCTAAACCCCCTTACTTCGTCAGTACCATAAGGACCAAAGCCTATATAGGTCTTAGATAGCTTGTCTCCTTTAATGCCATGGCAAAGAGTTACGCTAGCTTGATCTAGACGGGTATACATGTAATGGGGATCTCCTAACCCACACTGACAAATTGTTTTTTTCCATTCCATCAAAAAGCTCTCACCATATCCCTTATACGGCTCAATGCGTCTTTCCCCTTCAACCCTGTTAACCCCTGCTTTTCGACCCTCTCAGCCAGTGCCTTAGCGTTATATTCCTCGCTTTTCTCGGCTAACGTCTTCTGTCGTGTTCCTGGTAGTGCTTTATGTATTACGATTTCCTCCCCGGCCATCACCTTACGGCAAGCTATCTCATAGTTACGCTTGAACAGTGGTAGTACTTCCTTTTCTGTCCTGCTTCTTAGCTCAAACCACCCCGTAGCCCTTGCTGCTGCATATATGGCGTTATGGGTCCACATGGCACTGGTTGGATTGTTAGCGTTTTGGCAGGCTTCATAGTAAGCCGTATGAACCATTGGCAACCCAAAGTCTTCTGGCCCAGGCTGGCACCATTTCATAAACTGCCCGACAGATGGGAAGTATCTATCTTCATCCTTACGAGCCTTGGCAAAGCCGTGTCTCAGATGCTCTATGGTATTTATTCCGTTGTCAGCAAACGCTTTAATCCACTCTTTTTTGGCTATTTTTTCTGCATTTTCGTCTGGTAATGACAGTCTCCAAGCGGGTTTAATGCCTTTCAGTTGCTCAAAAACACGGTTAATAATCTTTGCGGTTTCGCTTTCAGCCTCCTGCTGTCGTGGGTTCTGTGCTTGCCGTGCTCCTGGAACAGGGTTGAGATTTGTAACTAGCTGCTGTGCTGATTTCATCGTTAGAAGTCTCCCAAGTCGTGAACCCAGTCGGTTTGCTCTTCGATCTTAGGCTGAGCCATGCTGTAACCGCCTGCAGGCATCACCCTTGCCCCTCGCTCCATGGCAAACTTCTGAGCGTTGCGAATCCAGTTCCGCCAAGCTGAAGCCCAGCACTTGAACGTTGAACCCTTGGCCCTGTGGTAATCCAGAAACTTAGCTGTTTCGGTTACGAGATCCACTTGCAAGCCGTTGTCATTGGCCCACTGAACCATGTCCGGTGTAATCGGGAGTTGATCAGGCGTAGCCGTAGCCCGTTTTTTCGTTGCCTTGGGTTTGGCCTTGCCCGGTTTTGATTTTTCGCTGGTTTGCCCCTTGGGGGGACTAAGGGGGGTAATATTATATTTAATATTTTTTTTATTATTTTCTTTAATATGTTTCCCAATTTCAGGAAGTTTTTTCCCAGATTTAGGAAGATTATTCCCGGCGTTGGGAAGATTCCCGGATTCGGGAACCTCTTTCCCAGATTTGGGAAGCTTTTCTATTTGTGCCCATTCTTCAATGTTTGGGTTAATACCAATTTCCCTTACACCCCCAGAGCCGGACACATTCAGTATATTTTTTTCTGATAGCTTTTTAACGAGCGTTGAAATATGGCGCTTAGCAATACCACTTAATTCCTCAAGCTTGCTCCATGAAAGTAAGGCCGCTTCTTTGTGATAGCCGTAAGCCTGACGAACAATAACAAGCAATATCCTTAGATCTCTTGCGCTCAAGTCATCACGCGTATAAATAGCTTCCAATAGTTTGTTTTTGAATTGGGTGTAACTGTCTTGTGATTCGTTTTTCACTTCATTAACTGCCGGAAAGCTTACAATATTCATCGCGAGATCCTTTTAAACCGTCGTACTCCAGTTGTGGCGGCGGGTTTTTTGGAAAACATGAGAGAACGTATTTTCTATAAACTCGATAGCGCCTAGCGTTGTACCTGCTGACTCTTTTAGCTCTCTGTACGTTGTTCTAATCTGCTCAATACTTGGGTTTGGTCCCAGCTGAATAACGGCTATTTGCGCCTCTGCATTCTCTTTAGTGATCGAGGCCGCCACCTGTCGTATGCCATTCTCACCCCCTGGCATATTTGGCTCGTCACCTTTTCTAGTACCGATATACACACCAGCAGCGGCGTATACTTCATTGAGATAAGCCAGCTTTAAATCATTGGGCATTGCGGCAACAATGGCAGGCTCTAGCGCTATGATTTTCTGTTCGCTTTTGAATTGCTCATCGTAGAAACCTAACCACCTAAAAAACTTCTGAGCGTTTACCCTCATAGCTTGCTCGCAATTTAAACAGTCTGAATCTTTAAAAGTTATGCCCTGATCGGTTAATATTTGGTCAAAACCAAAGTCAAAGAAGGCGGTTACTACTTTATCTGTTAGAATCGCCCGACTTAACTTAGGTAAACTTAGCCAGTGATTAACGTATTTCTGGATAAGGCCAAACCGTCCCTGTGATTGTGAGTTCATTAGCCGTTAGCTCCTTACATTATAATTTTCTTGTTTGCTCTCCTTGGATGCCCCAACACTTAAAGCCCCACTAGTTAATCTTTCTATCTGAAAAGATCTGAGAGGAGGAATAATTTCATCCCACTGACATACTGCGGAGGGCTTAATACCTAGCGCTTCAGCTACTTTTACTTGAGATCCAAAATAACTAACAACATCAGACTTTCTCATAAAACATTCTCCTATTAATAAGTTTTCTTACATATTAATAGATAAAGATATCTTATTCAACTCACTGATAAGATTACTTACATGAAAACACTAGGTCAGAGACTGCGCGAAAGGCGCAAAGAGTTAAAACTCACTCAAAAACAAGTAGGTAAATATGCTGGAGTTTCAGCAGTTTCAGTCACTCTGTGGGAGAAAGATGAAACAGCCCCAACAGGAGAAAAACTTTTAAGAACAGCAAAGCTGCTTCAATGTAGTCCAGAGTGGTTACTTTATGAAGAAGGAAGCTTAGGCCAGCCTGTTGAAGGGATGCCTATCAGCTCAATTTTAAGAGTTCCTGTTATATCTCAAAAAGATGGCTCAACCACAGAAGACTGGCGAGAAACAGTAGCCAATATTGGGGGCAATGCTTTTGCTGTTAGGGTAGTAGGTGACTCAATGGTTAACCCGATAGGTTATCCATCATTACCAGAAGGAAGTATTGCAATAATTGATGTTGATGCTTCTGCATCAACAGGAGACATTATTGCTGTGAAGGTAGAGGAATCAGGCGAGATTATTGTCAAAAAGCTCGCTAAAGACGGCCCTCACTTATATTTAATGCCACTAAACCCCAGCTACAAAGCAATAGAGATGAATGAGCATTACAAAGTACTTGGAGTAGTAAAAAGAGTAGAAGCAGACCTTTGAGCGCTTTACTGCGCTCTATGGCTATCTATGTATTCTCTAAGAGCTTTGTTTATGCCCGTTTGGTAACGGTCATGGTGATCCTTAAACCACTTAATAATGTCTGAGTCCAAGCGTAAAGAAACTTTTTCCTTTATTGGACGGTAAAACTTCCCGTGCTCTGCATTAGACCAGTCAGTAATAGGTGGAATATCACTAGTATCAATCTCACTATCAGGCTTTGCAGCTAATGCGCGTAACTCTTCTATTTGCTCTGGCGTGAGAGGGTCAAATGGGCTTCCATCAAATTCTACAATTTCAGAATCAATAGACTTTTTGTCTTTTTTTCTAGCTTGATTAGAATCTGTATTTTTCTTGCTCATAACATCTTATCTCATGTTTTTCGGCTCTTCGTGCTGAAATGATGCGTACAATCTCCTCGCCACCCTCATCCTCTTTAATAGTATGAGCTACAAGAACTATAGCAACACCGCATATTTCACCTGTAGTTTGCCAACGCTCTTCACCATCAACATAACGGTCTTGAATGCTTAATTGGTGCGGATCGCTAAAGACTCGCAAAGCAAGTTCAAAGCTAAGGCCGTGTTTTCTCTGGTTTGAAGCGTTCTTATTCTTATCCCAGATAAATTTCATTTGTATAGACTAATTTGTATAGACTAATTTGTATAGACTAATTTGTATGGACAAATATGTAAAGACTTAAGCAGCTTACCAAACTCATACCAACCACAAATAATAAGTTAACTTATTTTAATGTTGACTTTAAAAATAAGTTAACTTATCTTTAATCCCACACCAACGAAACACTTCAACGGAGAAGAAGTCATGTTATGTGGGAACAGTGCAGCTCTTAACGAGTACGAAATCAAACAAGCCCAGTCAGAAGACAATAGCTACATAAGAGAACAGGAAACACGCGATATTGCACAGGATCTGCTAGACGGTGAGGAATACACCCAGTGTGGCAAAACATGGTCGATCAAAGATGTAATGTTGTATGCATCAGAGGAAGACGGCTTTGATGAGATCCTTCAGGAGTTAGCCCAAGCCAGAAACAACCCTTTCGAACAAATGAGCATCTTAAGACGGTTTAACGAGTTTGTTTCAGAGCAAGCTTATTACATCGCTGATGGGATGGGGGTTTAAGTCATGGCTATAACACTCAACGAGCAAATCAAACAACACAATGCGTATATAAACCGCGTAATACTGAGCATCCCTAACTTTGGGATGCTCGAAGGCGAGGAAAAATTTCTCGCCAATCGCCGCCTAAGTATCGGCGGTAGTGATGTAGGGGCGATCTTGGGCATTAGCAAATACAAGACACCTTATGCAGTATGGCTAGAGAAAACAGGACGGGCAGAGCCTCAGAAAGAAACAAAACACATGCATTTCGGCAAGGTGCTTGAAAGTGTCGTAGCTGATGAGTACGAAAGAGTTACAGGCAACAAAGTACATAAGGTTAATCAAACCCTGGCGTGTAAATCAATGCCATGGCTTACCGCTAACTTAGACAGACGTGTTGTATATCTGCAAAAGGTTTTAGAGTGCAAGACAACTAACCCCTTTTCATTTAAGCGTGACGACTGGGGCGAAGGGAACCAGTACACAAAGACAGACCATCCTAACACACCGGCTAAACCTGTCGTGCTTTGTGATGGTATACCAGACATGTACTTATTACAGTGCCAGCACTACTTGACTGTTACCGGCTATTTAGAAGCTGATTTAGCGGTGCTCATTGGCGGTAATGATTTGCGTATCTACACAATCGTACATAATGAAATGCTTGCCGGGATTGTTGCACAGCGGCTTACTGACTTTTGGTTTAACCATGTCATAGCAGACGTACCACCAGAACCCACAACACCGCTAGAAGTTGATGAGTTTTATGGAAGCAAACACGACAACGGCGAAAGTATTACCGCTACAGATGAAGTACTAGAAGCCCTGGAGGAACTAAAAAAGGCTAAAGAAGTAAAAAAAAAAGCTGAAAATATCGTCAAAGAGAAAGAAAGCATAATCAAAAGACACATGGGTGAAAATCAGCAATTAATAGACGATAGCGGCAATAAATTAGCAAGCTGGAAAACCTATATTAAAAGTAGCTTTCAAGTAACAAAATTTAAAGAAAATCACCCGGAATTAGCAATTAATTTCACCGAAAAAACAGAAAACCGCACTTTTAGAGTTTAGTTTTATCCTTAAAAATAAGGATATTGATACTAAACCAGGTCTTGAAATTACAACTTAAAACCAGATTTTAAAAGCATAAAAAACACCTCTTAATTATTTTTTTGGACATTTAATTATGAATAATTCACCTGTTGCCGTACAGAGCAACCTGTTTTCGCTCGCCCCTCGAAACCTGCAAGAAGCCATGGAGTACGCCAACTTAATTGCACAAAGTTCAATGGTTCCAGCGGCATTTAAAGGTAAAGCTGGCGATGTACTCGTAGCCGTGCAAATGGGCGCAGAGCTTGGCCTACCCCCAACCCAAGCATTACAAAATATAGCCGTCATTAATGGCCGCCCTTCCCTTTGGGGTGATGCAGTCCTGGCCGTCTGCAAAAGCTCAAGCCTATGCGAATACGTGCGTGAATACTGGGACGATGAAAAAAAAATAGCAAAATGCGTTGCCAAGCGTCGCGGCGATGATGAGGAAGTTGTTAGAACCTTTAGCTTTGAAGATGCTAACCAAGCAGGATTACTCAACAAACAAGGGCCATGGAGACAATACCCTCAACGCATGGCCCAAATGAGGGCTAGATCCTGGGCTGTAAGGGATGCTTTTCCAGACCTGCTAAGGGGCATCGCTGTCAGAGAAGAACAAATAGACGCCGAACAGCCCAAAGAGAAAGACGTAACCCTGTCAAAGCCTGAAAAATCAAGGTCTGAAGCCCTTTTAGAACAGCTACAACAACAGACAGAGCCTACCCCAGAATCAGGGCCAAGCGATGAGGAAAAAGCACAAGCCGCGCTTGATACCGTGCTTAATGCCATTAATCACGCTCAAAGCTTAGGGGATCTCGAAACGGTTGGAGAAAGCGCCCAACAGTTGCCATATGCTTATCGCGAGCCTGCACGCACTGCATACAAAGCCAAAAAGACCGAGTTAGAGCAGGAGGCGGCATAATGCATTGTCCATACTGCAAAGGCCGTGCAGAGCTGGTTACAGGTCACAAGGTCTACCCGCACAACAGAAAGCTACACCATAAATTCTTTTATTTGTGTGAGCCTTGCAAGGCTTACGTAGGCTGCCACGGAACAACACGCAAGCCGCTTGGCCGGCTTGCAAACAAAGAATTGAGACGCGCCAAACAGGAAGCACACAAGTATTTTGATAGGATCTGGAAAGAATTACCGTTTAAGCGAAGCGATGCCTATCAATGGCTTGCAAGGCGCATGGGGCTTGGCTTTGATGAGTGCCACATAGGAATGTTTGACGTAGCACAGTGCCAGCAAGTCGTAAGAATTAGTAAAATATTTCTAAATGCCGCAAGGAAGTAGCGAAATGATTAAACATACTAGCAATGATGAAATGTGGGTTAATATATCCGCTAAATATCAACGCAAAAAAATACAAAATATCGAGACAAGGAAAAAGCTGAAAAAGGCTATAGAAGAAGCTCGAAAGCGTATTGATAAAGACTTATAGTTATACAGGTTCGGTTTGTTTTTCAATGCTGGCCAGCATTTTTACATTTCTTCTCTTTAAAGAAGCATATTTTTTGAAGGTGTTTGTATAGTCAAATATAAGTGCTCCAGATCCATTATTGTAGAAATCTATATATTTAATTAATAAGTCAACATATTCTTGATGACAAGAGGTCCCATGATAAATATTAATATAAAACAGCAGAGTTATTAACTCATTATCTGATAGTAGGCTATTAATAGTATCTATGTATAATTTGTTGTCAAACTTGTTATCATCAATAAACCTAATAATGGTTGCTAGAATTTTAACGTAATACTCTACAGTCTGAAAAGACCTCTCAAGAACATAGTTAATGCCACTAATATTTTCATCATCTAGCCTCCTCTCTATTTGTTTAAATGCTTCTCTCCCCGTATACGTAATATTTTTTCTGGGTTTAATTTGAACACGCTCTACAGCATCATTAAATAACTCAAGTAGTTTAAAAAATGTATTTTCAAAGCGCTGAAACTCTAGGTTTCTTTCTTGCCCCCTTAATGCCTTTGCTGAAGCCTCAAGTTCTTTTCGTGTAAGACTCAGCTCTTTTTGTTGCAATACAATTGTGATAATCAGCCCCACAAACATTAAAAGTGTAAATAGAGGGTTTAAAGCACCTCCAAGGAAATCACCAAAAGCTCCAAAATCTCCACTTTTCCCAGCTAAAAGAGCAAATATATCTATAACTACAAGTAAAATAAGCGCATATGATGCCCCTTGAGCCAATCTAAAAAGGAATCGTGATATTTGCCTAGAGTAACCAAACATGTGGAGATATTTTCTGTAACAACGTCTTAAGCCTTTGGTGTATTTTAACTGGTAGGGAGTTAAAAACTGCTTGATTTTAGAGTAATACAGGCTAATTTCCATTTTTTAAAATCACACTCCAAATAAATACAACATAGGCCTTATAACTTGAGTACAGATTACCATTTAGAGCTATACCCCATATACCTCCATATGAGTGAAAACGGCACTGCCAGCGGTTTTGCACCCAACGTTCCAGGGCTTTTCTTTGCTGGAGACTCTATCAAAGAGTGCATAGAAGATGCTAAAAGCGCTTTTGTTGCACACTTTGACTTGCTGTTTGAAGATGGCCAGCCAATACCCAAGGCTACAGAGGTCGAGGATCACCTAGACGATGAAGATTGTGTAGGAGGCCTTTGGTTTTTGGTTGAGGTGGATACAGCAAGGTATCGAGTCTAGTTACAACAACCTTCTTCTATTTCTTGAACAGTATCATTATTGATACTACAATATTCTCATGACTAGGATTGAACAACTTATAGCAGACTGGCGCAAAAGCCCGACAAACGTAAGGTTCAGCGACTTAGTAAAGGTGTGAATAGAAAAATTAGAGGGTTCGAGCAATGATTAATTATGAACACTACACGTACCGGGTAACCTGGTCTGAAGAGGATCAAGAATTTGTAGGGCTGTGCACTGAGTTTCCTAGCCTTTCTTACCTGGATGAAAAGCGTGTAAATGCACTAGAAGGCATTTGCAATCTAGTAAAAGAGATCATCGAGGATATGCAGGCAAACGGTGAAACCGTGCCAGAACCAATCTCAGAGAAAGCTTACAGCGGTAAATTTATGGTACGTATTCCACCAGAACAGCATCGCTTGCTTGCAATTAGAGCCGCTGAATCTGGTGTAAGCCTGAATAGGTATGTTAGCTCTAAGCTGGTTTAAAGAACCCATCAAGAGTAGCGAAGTAGTGCCAGAACCAATTTCACTGAAAACATGTAGTGAGTTTATACTCCCCAAGTGGTTTAACCCTTCTGAAGAGCTTTACGCATTTCTAAAGCAAAGCTGGAATAAAAAATACAGTGGACTATTTGAAGGTGGCAAAGATGACTTAAAAAGCACTGTAGCCAGCTTACTATCCTTCCTGGAAAACAATGAGGAAAAATATAAATCAAGGTGCTTATTGTTTTGCTATGTATGTTGCTTGGCGGCAAAAGATACTGTGGAAGCATATGCACCAAAGGAAGTTCGACACTTAAAGTACTCAACTACCTTGAAAAGGCTTTAAGCCAACAGAGTGAAATCGAAGGGAAAGCAGAACTAGATAGGTTTAATGAGCTTGATTACTCCCCCTACTCTTCAGGTTTAACCGATTCCCTACAAGTTTATTCTCATACCGTAAGCTGTATATTTAGTGAGCAAATTTTAGAGAACATCCAGGAAATATTTCTGATCTGCTGCGAAGATGATGCAATTGCTCCTGGTGATTACAGACCAATATTTAACTGGTTATTAACTGAGGCTTTCCCTGCCGCTTACGCACTGCGCCTACCCAGGTTTATATTCACCCGAAACACTCATATGCAAGAAGGGTGGCAATACAAGCAAGCTTAGCGAATGCGTCTTATAACCCTACCAGCATAGAGCGAGGGTTTACGGCACTTTCGCTGCAATCTGCAGTTCTGGCCGTTTGTAATAAATATCAAAAGCATCAAAAACAAAGTACTTCGATTCACAAGGCTATTTTTGAATATATGAAAAGAATTACAAAGATGGCAGCATTTATATAAAAAAGAATAGAAGACACTTTAAAAGACTGGCATGCTATATTACCAAGGCGTTTTATTCTTTCGTTATTTTCAGTTAAAAACTCTTTTTTATCGAAATAATCTTGCAAGTGACCTTTTTCCTGGCTGCTTGAGAAGTACGGGTTTAAACCCCATATTGTCATTTTTTTCCATGCAGCTTTATTCACAGATTTTAGCTTGAATAGAAAAAAAGAAATTAATATTGGTGAGATAATAAAGTGAAGGAACATTGTTAAAAACAAAAATGGTATATATACATCAATAAATGTCATGGTAAGTCATACTGTTAGCTTGTGAATGCTCTTTATTAGGAGCAAAGAAGAGAGGTATATGGATTGTCAACTTCTTTCTTGTTATATGTTGGCCGGCATAAAAACATTGTCTTGATGGGGTAGGTACTAGCTCTTGCCTGATTATGAGCTGCTAATTTATATATCTTTCAAGAGTTTACTCTTGGGTATTTTTAAACTGTAATGTTTGATGATCTATCTCGGGTGCTTTTTTTGGGCCTGCATTATAAATATCTTCTGGTATATGATATTTCAAGGTTTCGTGTTCTACTGGGCTATAGTTTTTTAAAAAATAGGTCATTTCACAAAGATAGTCATACACAATCTTTCTATAGTTTTCGGTAACTGGCTGCGAACCGTTTCTATCCAATTCCGCAACCGTACGCTTGATAAAAACTGGTATTACTTCGTAGTTACTACTAAAAAACAACGCAGCTATTTGACTGACATATGACACCAACGGGTAATTATGGTGATTACGTCGGTAGCATTGCTCTGGAACTAAGTTAGCTTGATTTAATGAAACATGAAACTTCTTAATCTCGCTTCTAGCTTCCTTAGCACCTGCCAAAGATGATGTCATATATTCTCCTTACTCATAATGTCACCAACAGGATTCCGCGTAGCGGGTCACTGCTTGCTTGGCCTTGTTATGTCTTTTCATTGGCACCTTTGCTCTCCAAATATGCGGCTAGTTTGCGTGCCTCGACCTCTGACAGCGCAACGGAGATCATTCGGTAGCCTGTTGCGCCGCTGGCTCGGAATTCCAGACCAATAGCTTTTTGGTCGTTATTGCCTCCGAGATTGTGGAGCTTAACAGAGACGTTCTTGACCCTGACGCTTGTTGCGGAAATCTCCCCGAAAACGCCTAGATCTGGCACTCCAAACATGGCCGCACTTGATCCTCCACGGCGCACGTGATTCACGAGATAAACAATCAGTGGAATGACAATCACAACGGCCAAAATTAGGTATGGCTTAGCGCTCTCCATGCTTCTTTCATCCCCCATTAAATAACTATTAATAAACGCCACTCTGACGCAAGCTTTATCTCATTGTATGCTTTGTGGTTCGTGGTATCCAGGGAGTAGGTCTTAGCTGATTATGTTTTAGGTGACATTGCACCTTATAAGGCTATCTTTGAACATTATTAGAAATGTATAAACCTCCCCTCTCCCATTCGAATAGCAAACCACAGGATCATCATTTCTATCTGTAGATTTAACACCTTGAACACTTAGCTTTGTGCTCCCAGCTTCACGTACCCACAGGCCGTACAGCCGAGATTCCGATTGATACTCACAAGTGACGCTTAAAGTTGCATCCTGTGGTTCAGAAATATCAAATTTCGAAGACCAGCTATCTCCCAAAGGAGATAACTCAAATAAAAAATATGCATCGTAGTTAGCTCGATGCTCACCTTCATTTTTTCTATAACACCTTATTACCACTTCACTCATAGCAGAACATAATTACTAATAAACACTACTCAAACACGAAGCCTAACCTCATTGTAGGCCCTATGGTTATTGGTTTCCAGCTAGGTGGGTAGATACTAGCTACCCCATTAGGCACCTATTCTTCCAGCCATAGATTTAAGTCTGCTAGAATCATTTTCATCAATTTGCCATTAGCTTTGTGTCGAGCGGCTTTGAGATAATTATCAAAAATATGAATCACTTCCGACACCCTATTCGACTCAAATACATATCGACTTTGTTTTCTTCGATCGGGCGTTTCAAGTGTAACAATTACATCCATGTAGTAAATTGGTACTTCGCCCTCTTGCTTTGTCGAAACGAAATTTACATTTAGTTCTGAATCACAGCACTTGTTGCTGTTATCAAGATCTACTGCCGTGCTACTAAATACACTATTATTATCTAGTACAACCTTTAAATCTTGAACAAAGGCTTCCTGATCATTACGCCCATATGCCCACTCCGGTTGGCCGCTCCCCGCCACTGGAACATAAATATTGCCTCCCGCTGGCATTAAGATGCTAGATGTTCCATATTCGATCTTGCCAGTAGTTAATGTTAAGCGAACTGGATAATTTACATTAGCTGTAGTTACATATGTCTCTGGTGAAACACGCATATTGGTTGACATACAGCCCGGCAAAACGGTTATAAGAAAAATAAATAGCATGATCTTGTTCACAGTAACCTCCTTATGCCTAACGTATAAGGGCACTGGCGACGCTTTTGGGCGTTCATGTGGTCCGACTAGTGTACGCCCGGCATGGGCATTGAATTTATGGGGTGAAAGTCCCCTGTAGGAAGATCACCATGACACAAGCCTAACCCCATTGTAGGCCCTATGGTTACTGGTATCCAGCGAGGTGGCTGGTTATGATTTACTAAGTGAGCATGTAGGCATTTCATCTCCTCCATATTTTTAAAATATATGCTGCCGTAAAACTTGCTGCAACAAAATTCAAAAATATTTGAAAGTAGTACCAGCTTATATTTAAAGTTGGGGAATAGATAACAACACCAATAATAAAACCAGATATTAGGGGGAATAAATGTTTAGCAGAATATCTTTGATTTTTGATTAAATTTGATATTGAAAAAATTATGACTAAGGCTATCACCGTGCAGATGAAATCAAATAGCCCGAAAAATATTGTTAAATTGAGTTTGGTCCTTGTGAAATCATGCTTTGGTAACCAAGGTATTATATATGCTGCCCCAATACCTGTGATAGGTATATAGAGATATCCAAGAGCAACACCTAGTACTGTATGAAGTAATATATTCTTTGTCATGGTGATTTAATAAACTTCATTCTTGCGCGAATCATAACTATTTTGTAGGGCTTATGGTTACTGCATTACAGCAATTTGGCTGACTAGATATCTGCTCTTCTCTGATTAGGTTTCAATTTCTGCCCTAATTTTCTCTATTACCCCACCATTCCCATAGCTCAGAGACTAAAATCCACTGAATTAACCCTGTAACTCCAGCGACAGCTATGCCTGTTAGTGATGCATGAGGGAAACGCCAAGAGATGAATGTAGAGAGGCACTCCTGTTACAGAAAGCAAAAGATGTGAAGATATGCTGTACTCACCATGACCAGAAAATAACGTGCCGTAAACGCTGAAAAGGAAAAGCGCTGCTGCCCAACCTCCATAAATTAAACTTATTCCCTTCGTGCGGCCAACCATTCCAAAACCTAACTATTAATGAACATCACTCTGACACAAACTTAACCCCATTGTAGGCCTTATGGTTAGTGGTATACAACGGGTAGATACCAGCTCTTACCCGATCAGCCATTGGAAGCCACAACAGACAAGACAAAATCTTTCGGTGGGCTTAGCTGACAGTTCCGCACGCCCTCTGCCGACCCCCATCCAAACCAGACCCGATTTTCTTTCTCTGCCATTTGACCTAATAAAAGCTGGAAACTGCTCTGCAGCGCCAAAACCTCACCACTTTTATAGTCTTCAATAACGAAAAAAAATTTTCTCACGTCGAATCTATTTCGTGGACCGTACCGGTATCGAATAACGACATCAGATACATCGGTTTTGCTTTGTCGTTGCCAATGATGCTCTTTTCCTCCAACCATCCCGCACAGCCCTAACTTAAGCTGATCTTTATTGGTAGCTGAAATGATAAAGCTTCCTTCACAAAATAAATCATTCCGAGGCCTTGAAGGACTCAAATCATCGCTGTTGAATAAAAGTTGCACGGTTTGAAATCTTTCCGGCTCGCTTAATAACTCCGCAGCCAATTTAGTTGGATAGTAGTTTCGTTCAATTACACCTGAAACGGGGTAATATTCTAGAGCAATGCTATCCGAACTTACCTTCGCAAAAACTTGTTCCTGCGCACCTCGACATGCTTCCTCAAAGTGAGCGAACCTCTCATCGTCCGTAATTCGATTGGTCAACCATGAAAAGAAAGCAACCAAGAAAGTTGCAGCTACAACCATTGCAAGAGTGACTCTCAAAGAAGCTTCCCCTCAGTTTTTGGCTAACTATTAATGAACGTCACTCTTACGCAAAACCTAACCCCATTGTAGGCCTTATAGTTATTGGTATCCAGTGAGGTGGGTAGGGAGCAGGTCTTAGCTGATTAAGAATTTTTTTATTTAATAAGCGAGTCTAAATAGTTTACAACTTCACAGTGCCAATTTACTAATACGTCACGTTCACTTGGCCCATTATTAACCCAGCTCTCGGCGAAATTCTGCTGCATGAAGTAAGTTTTTACCCCGTGAAGCTCTCCATCAATACCACCACCTGACTTAGATGGAACAACTGATAAATCGATGCTTTCTAGAAAATGAAGCCAACCCTCAATGTGGTTTTGAACTATACCTGTAAACTTTATGTATTTCGGTGGATTTTTAAATTTTAGCAATGGGACAACCTCCGATGTTTCTGAACCCCAGTGATACTTACAAAAATACACACCTTCACTGGCCTCGAAAACCACATATGAAACTCTTGGGAAACAAGGGATTTGTATGAAGCTATACAGGCAAAATACAGGAATGATTTCAGAGCCAAAATCTCTGTATAATAATTCAACAGGATCTGCTAATTCACTTTCTACTCTTTTTTGAATATGTAGTAATTCCATAACTCTGCCAAAAATACATAACTACTAATGAACATCACTCTGACGCAAAAACCTAACCTCATTGTAGGCTTTATTGATCATGACATAGCGTGGTAGCAGTGTTTGGCTGATTAGTTTTTTCTCCAAAACTCATTTAATGACCTTGTGATATGAGCCTTTTCATAGTGGTATTCTTCTTGCCAGGCACACCATTCTAAAAATTGGGACACAGCTTCTTTCTGGGACTGGTTAAATAATTTAAAAAGTTCCGGATTAGATATTACGGTTTGAGTTAAGTTATATAATGGGCCAGTATTAGTTTTTCCTTCAATTTCCGCAATGATGAAAGCAGGAATATGGAACCTTAGTCCTTTCTCATCCATAAATGACAAACTACTGTCGCAATAGAAAATATCGTCATAACTAATATTTTGCCAGTCTATTTTTTCATCTTTTTTTCGTGCTTCGCGCTGTATATCCTTTGGTTCATAATCATCTATTGCTTGCGCCTCCCAAAGACCTATACCATCCTCCAGCTCCACGCCTTCAAATGCCTTAATAATATCCTCTTTAATATATTCGAAACACATATTTTGATTAAAACTAACTACTAATGAACGTCACTCTGACGTAAAACCTAATCACATTGTAGGCCTTATGGTTAGTGGTATACAACGGGTAGATACCAGCTCTTACCCGATTATACATTTTACCTTGGCTAGTCGCCTAAATTTGATTTGATCATTTTTTTATTTAGCATAAAGAAGTAACCATATTCAAAAATAAGCCCTAATACACCCAGAAGTGCAAGCTTAGTTATCCCCGCACTCTCTCCCTGCAAAGGAACTGAGAATATGCCGGCCATTAGCGCGAGAAATATAACGACAGCAACAAACAGAACCATATAACTAGATCTGATTCTCTCGGCACAACCACTACATTTAACACTAGCCGGATTCATTGCTTTAAGCATGTCTGAAAACTTAAACTCTGTACCGCAGTTTTGGCACTTACTCATTACTACCCCTTTACCAACATTCTTAATGTATAACGCTCAAAGCTGGCGAGCGTTTTTTTGCGTCGCTAGCCTTTGCTTGTTAGTTGCTAAGAATAGTTCCACACTCTGATGCATATACTGGCTCCCCATCCTTCCTCAACTCCCAGCTCTCGTAGTCACCTTCGCCGAAAAAGGACTCAAATTTATTGGAATTCTTTAACTCCAAAGTAATAGAGGCATTCTCACTAGATATAAATGCGGCTGTTACTTCCTGCCCCTCAATCAATGCTCGGACCTTTTGTAAAATATCACCACTAAAGTCAGAACCCACATACTCATATGAAGATATTACTTCATCTGAGCTTGCGCTTAATGACCACGCCCCCTCAATCAAAAGAGTATATTTTTCATTAAGCTCAAGAAACAAATTCACCCGGCTATTTGCATCTACTCTTTCTATGGCTTGTATTGCAGAGCTTAAATTCATGGTTGCAACTAACTATTAATGATTGTCACTATGACGCAATATATTACATCACTTTAGGGTAATTAACCGTCGCTATTTATGAGGGTGATTTTTAGCCAGCCCCCGCACCAACTCCGCACTCTTGACGTATTCTTCCGGCCTACCCTTCCCGGCCACGGTGTTGTAGTGCTTTTTCCAGTAGTTAGCCCTCCCCTCTAGCGTTTCCGGAATTGCACCCGGTCTCAGCTTGTAATGCAGACGACAGAAGATAAACGAGAGTAACGGGGAGTATGCTAAGTCTCTGTGCTGTAGCGTCTTCAGGTCAACATTAAACGACTCTTTCAGCCTATCTCTGTCTGCGGATCTCACACGGTTTTGAATGTCCTTGAACGAAATCGGATCTATCTGGCATAAGCCCACACCCGCGCCCATTGGCGTCCTATCGGGAAAATTGCCAAGTTTGGTTTCCTGGGCAGCTGTCTCTAACAGCAAGTTAACAGCATGGCCACCACCATTTCCCAAAACCTCACATACTTTCGTTGCAAACTCTAACGCTTGAGTTGGGGAAACAAGGCCGTAACCGAAATTTTTACTACTCACAAAAAAAATACTCATTCAGGAAAATCTAGAACGAGCATTCTAACAAACATGAAAAAATAATCAGTTTAATTCAAACTTGATTTTATTTGCCCAGGACACATCTAATAATTCATCAACTGTATTTTTCTTATGGTTAGCGTAGTTTTCAACTATAGCTTTCTTAGTATATTTACTGAGGTTAGCTATTCTAGGACAACCTGGATCTTCAATCCTATCTAGAATATATGAGATATTTGCTTCAATCTGACTTGGCAATACTTCACTCTTATCATAAAGCTCAATTACTTGTTTAAAGTCATGCGGAGTTAACATAAGCTCTAATTGCTCACGCCAATTTAAGGCATCTTTAATTTTCTCAATCAGTTCTAGTAGTTTGTTATCTTCAGTAATTTGTTTTAAAGACTTTTTAACCCATACATGGAAGTTTATTGACGCAATTTTTCGCCCTACTTTTATAGGCTCATAATCAATCTTTAAAGTGTCCGTTTTATTTATCTCTTGCTTAGAGCTTTCTAGAACAAACTTTTTAAAGTTATCAAACCGACCATTATACTTACCAGCAATAGCTAAGTATTCCTTAAGCTCATCTAAGTCAATATTGAAGCTAAAATATTCCTTACCTGGTCGAATATATAGCTTACACAGCTCATATACACGCCAACCATAAAAGCTTCTAATCTTTTGAATTTGTTTGTCTTCAGTCTTAGTAAACAGAGCATCAATAGATGATATATAAGGAGCTATTGAGTTCGTAAACTTAAAATAAACTCTATCACTTGCAAGAGCTGCCACCTCAAATATATTAATGGATATAAACTCCCCAGTAGGCTCTCTACTTTTTGAGAGTTTTTCGAGTGTTAATCCCGTTTTACGAAGCTCTACAAGTATTTTTTTTGTATTCTTATAAAAGCTACTATCGTCGATTACGCCTTTTAAAGCTTTACATAGCTCTGCACGAGTAAATGAAATTTGGTTATCAGGTAGAGGTTTGTATGGATTTATATGGGCTAATAAGAAACTAAATATTTGGAACGCTTCAACTCCAAGCTTTTGATCAAATTTCGCTCTAATCAGCTCATTACGTTTAACCACCCATAGCGGGTTATGGTCTTCTTTTATGAGGTGACTATTTGCCCACTTAGACATAAAACCCCTAGTAAGAATTAACCTTTAAAGTATTACTAGGTAATAATAGTCTTATTCATCTATACATTCAACTAGTGAAGTATAGCCTACATGAATATGCTAGGGGATTTAAGAAGCGGTTCTTTTCCAACATTGAAGGCGTCCCTGTAACCCCCTAGCTTTTTCCGGACCTATCTTCTTTATCAAAAATCACCACGGAAATAACTAGGGATATAAAGACTCTACCAGAGTACACAAAGTTTAAATATCTGTAATGCCACTGGTATAGGAACGGTTACGGTAATTCCTAGGTAGTAAAGTTATGTAACTCTCACGGAAATTTCTAGGGTGGTTACTTGGAGATATGTTACGGAGATCTCTAGGGGTATTAATGTAAAACATCCTACACATGCTTGTCATGCGAATTCCACGGCAATTTCTAGGTAGTTGACTGTATGTAGAAACTACGGAGATAGCTAGGGGTTTATTTGAGGCAGAAGTAACGGAAATTTCTAGGTGCTTAATGTGCAAGCATGTCACGGAAATATCTAGGGGGATCACTGAAGTTCAGTTCTACGGAATTTACTAGGGGTATTAAGAGACGATGAAGTAACGGAAATTTCTAGGGGGGATAATCTGCTACCCATTACGGATATTTCTAGGGATGTGAGATTTCTGCATGTATTACGGAAATTGCTAGGGGAGTTAATGCATGAACATGTTACGGGAATTTCTAGGGGTGTTTAGCACATTGAAAATGTCCCGGAGATTCCTAGGTAGCTAGAAATTTTAATATACGGAAATAGCTAGGGATTCCGGAGATTTCTAGGTAATAACTGGAAATAGCTAGGTGTATAACGGAAATTTCTAGGGAAGTAAGCGGGAATACCTAGGGGTTTTACGGAAATATCTAGTGATCAAGCGGATATATCTAGGTTTAAAAAGTGACCACTAACCTTGAAACTCAATAATAATAAAGCATAAGTAAACATTTGTTTATTAACAAACAAGATAAACAAGTATTAAACAAGATAATAAAACAAGTATTAAACAAGACAAACATATAGAGCTGCCTTGTTTGTTCTGAATGATGATAGCTATTAGGGGAAAATTGTTTTTGAAACTAATCGTTTACTTAAAAAGAAGTTAAGCAATGCAATATGTGTGGGTGATATCAATAGCCAGGTTACGGGCTACACCTGCTAAAAGGCGATAGAAATGACATTTGCTCTATCTTGGTAAATCGCAGTTGGTGGCTTACTTTCAAGTTTGAAGATGGCATTAGACCAGTACACTTCTTAAGGTCAATGACATTATTAACTTCAATACCGTTGCCCAAAAGGCTGGCGTCTCTAAAGCTTGGCTTTATCGCGAGACAGATATTGCAGGTCGTATTAAGCGGTTAAGAGATCAGCAGGCAAACCAAGAGCCGAAGGCATACAAGGAAACACAACGCGCTTCCGATGCCTCTAAATCAGCTTTGGTGAAGACTCTTAAGGCTCGAATCAAAGCGCTTGAGAGTGAAAACAAAGAACTGAAAAAGCAGCTTGAAGTTGCCTATGGGAAGCTTCATGATTCTACATCATAGCCATGTCTACATTGATGATTTCAGCCAAATCGTTGACAACTTTATTGTCATGTATTTGGCCCGACAACATAATGGCTTTTGGCAAGATCTAGGTCGATCATGCCCCAGTGACTTGAACAGCTTTTACCCAAAAGTTTTCCATGTTCAATCTCTCCCCATGGCTGATAAATTCACGCTTTTAGCAGAAATCAAAAAATGCTTAAAAACCATATCAGCCTTTTCCTCAACTTCCTCCGGTACAAAGCTAACTGGCAAGCCTGTGTTTTCGTCCCATAAGAAGTCCTTTATTTTTATTTTTATTTCATCTCGGGTGCTTTGTTTTGCAGCGAAATTTTGGATACGCTGAAGTTCTTTGTTAAGGCTTTTATAAAGCTCTTCCGCAACTTTCTTGATTTTATCTATTTCAGCTTTTGATAGGTCTGGTTTTAGCAGAAGATCAAAAAGTGCTAACGACTCTTCACTTAATCCTTCTTTAACTGCTCGCTGCTCTTCTTCGCTCAGCTCATCTACCAGTTTGAGCAAGGCTTCAAACGTAGCTTCTATGGTTACGCGATCCTTCTCGTTGTTGTAGTCATTAACGATTTCCTCGTAGTGCTTTTGAAAATCCGTTCTCGTCGGATTTTGCATGAGCATTTTAAGAAGCTTTTTCTCGATGATTTCTTTTAGGCTTTGTACAGTTGTGTTTTTGGCAGGTGAGTGCTCAAATTCCTTTCGCAAGCGTTCAAAATCGATCTTACTGATATCGTAAAGCTTGCTTGGCTCTTTTACGCCACTTGTTGGCTCGATACTCTCTTCAATAACGGAGTGAAGCTCGCGCATAATGTCAGAGATATCTACTTTCTCTAAATCATCTTGCAGACTCTTGTAAATGATATTGATTGCATCGTAGGCTGTTCGGTAGTTGTTTATAGCTTTGATCGTTAAGCAAGCCTTGAACTTTTTGAAGACTTCGCGGCAGATAATCTCAAAGCGCTTGCGGGTTTCATCGTTTTGGTTGACGACTTCTTTTGCATCAATGATGGCTTTATTGCGCTCAAAGCCTGTCTTCTCCAGCACATCTTCCAGTCGGAATTCCTTTGCTGCCAGAAAGGCTCTTACGGCCTCGATTGTTTCTTCGAGGTCTGCCAGCAATTCTTCTTCCGGCCTCACTGGATCAAGCTCTGGTGGCGGCTCATCACCTCCACCTTCACCGCCAGCATGGCCAGCAAAGGTTGCGAGGGCTTTGCGGAGATTTTTCAAAATACCGCAGTAGTCAACGATAAGTCCGTTATTCTTGCCTTCGGCTACACGGTTGGCGCGAGCAATGGCCTGCATCAAGGTGTGTGCCTTGAGCGGCTTATCAAGATAAAGCGTAGACATGGTTGGCACATCAAAGCCAGTGAGCCACATGGCACATACGATAGCGACGCGGAATGGGTGCTCCTCTTTCTTGAAAGCACTCTCCATATCAATGCGCTTGCCATCCGGCGTTTCAAAGCCTTCCTTAATCAGCTTGCGATGCGGCGTAATATCCAGCTCCCACTTGCGGAACTTATCAACCTCGCCTTGCTCTTCACTAACCACCACGGCCATGATGGTCTCACACATCCAAGCAAGCTTGCGCTCCATATCCATGATGGCTTGTTCATCAGCCAGCTTGCCTAGCTCTTTTTCAAGCTCTGCAATTTTAGCCTGCCACTTCTCAAGGATAATCTGTTGCATTCGAACACAAGTAATCTTATCGATGCAGACCAGCATCGCTTTACCGTTTTGACCGCCAACGCTGTAATGATCAACAAAGTCTTCGGCGATCTGCTCTAAACGGCTTTGCGCGGTGATGATGTGATAATCACGTTTCATCTCGCGCTCTAAGCGTTCGGCTACATCCTGATCTTCAATTTCGATCTCTTCCAACTTGGCTGCAATCTTTTCATTAAGGTCATTGGTGGCAATACCAAGCTTTTCGCCCCTCGCATCGTAGTACAACGGAACGGTGGCTTTATCTTCAACAGCGCGTTGGAAGTCATAGGTGGAGATATAATCCCCGAAGACGCGGCGGGTGATTTCATCATCTTTGAAGAGCGGGGTTCCGGTAAAACCGATATAGCTCGCATTTGGCAGCGCATTTCTGAGGTTCAGTGACAAGCGACCATATTGGGTGCGGTGCGCTTCGTCAGTAATGACGATAATGTCGTTTCGATCAGAATATGGATCGTTGGGGTCAACATCCTTATTGAACTTCTGCACCAACGTGAAGACATAGGCTTTGTGCTGGTTTAACAGCTTTTGCAAATGATCACCGGATGCAGCGCGGCATGGGTCTTGGTCATTATCGGCAAGGCCGCACCCTGCGAAGGTGTTATAGATTTGCCCATCTAAGTCTTCACGGTCGGTACAGATCAGAAAGGTAAAATTGCCACCCAGCTTGCGATGAATTTTGCGTGCGAAGAAAACGATGGAATAAGATTTGCCCGAACCTTGGGTATGCCAAAATACTCCAAGCTTGCCTTTGCGCTCTTCACGGTTCTTTACAGCCTCAATAGCACGGTTCACACCAAGAAACTGATGGTTACGGGCAACAATTTTGACCAGCTTGCCTTTGCTCTCATCAAAGAGAGTGTAGTTTTCAAAGAGATCAAGAAAATCGCGCTTTTTACAGATACCCTTCAGCAAGGTCTCCATATCCACTACGCCAGGATCATCTTCGGCCAAGCGCTTCCAGTCATTAAAGTGTTCGAATTTGCTGGAGATCGAACCAATCTTGGCATCCACACCATTACCCAAAATCACAAAGGCGTTGTGGTGAAAGAGATGCGGCACGGTATCTTTATAATCGGATAGGTTTTGTTCGTAAGCATGACGGATGTCTTTGTGAATAGTCTTACACTCGATAAACATCAAGGGAAGGCCATTTACAAAACCAACAATATCGGCGCGGCGGCGATATATATCACCGCGCACCCATAACTCTCGAACACAGAGGAAGTGATTGTTTTCGGGGGTATCGAAGTCAAAAACTTTCAGGCGTTTTTTCTCAAGCTCGCCTTTAGCATTGCGAAACTGAACCAACACGCCGCTTTTGATCAGCTCATACTGCTCAAAGTTAATTTGCAGGGTATTCTCGGTAACAGGCGCTTCGGTAATTTGGCGCAGCGCATCTTGATAGGCTGCATCCGGCAAGTCTGGATTGAACTTTACAAGCGCTTCACCCAAGTAGCGGGTTAGCACAACCTCTTTGTCAGACTCCCTACCAAGCGTGCCTTCTTTGCCAAAGGTCTCATTGTTATAGGCATAGATACTCTCCCAGCCTAACCGCTCCTCCAAATAATCAGCAGTAGTTGCCTGAACCAGCGTATCTTCATTCAGCGGAGCCATCATAGAGCAATCTCCCCGCTCATCAGCTTTGGAAGGAGGAGATCACGTGCTTGAGTAAGCTTAGAATTCATTTCGATGAGCTTTTCCATCTGAAAGAATGTCTGGTCTACAACATCATGAAAACTTTCAAGCAGGCTTTCTGACGGAAGAAGTACTTCCATTCCTGAAAACTTAGATTTGTTAACATTTGGCATCGTCGCGCCCCCACCAATGGCCAACAATTTCTCTCTAAAACCTTTGAGGGTCAGATAAGAGTAAAACGTATAGATTTCGCTTTTTGGAATAACCGCGTTAATTTGCTGGTTCGTTTGACAGCGGCGAGCATTTAAAGAAACAACTCCCAAACGCGCCCCTATACAAGCCACTAATATCGAGAACTTAGGAAGGTATTTGTTTGCTTGGCAATTAGCACCTCGCTCAGACAGATATTCTTCAGGCTCGGTAATTATTGAAGAAGCGTGCATATCCGGTGTTTTGATAAAGGGAATTTCACCACCGAAGTTTTCTTTTACCTTGGTCGAAGGGGTTTTTCCTGTAACCACCTTTCCTAAATCACTGACACACCCCTTGCTCCACCCCTCCGGTACGCCATCGATGATTTTGACATGTTCATGGCCTGGGAAGCGAAAACGCACAAACCATTCTCTATAAAGCTGCCGCGCGGATTCCTCTAGCAATTCAATCCGCCGCTTATTGTTTTCGATGAGGTCGTCGTATTTTTCCAAAAGTGAGGATATTGCTTCTTGCTCAGCTTTATCGGTGGGCACTTTGAGCTTAATATTACCGAAGGTGGTTTTATTTATGATTGGTGTTGCCGCACCTCCACCCATGCCAATTCCTCGAACCAAGTTTCTATTGTGATGGAGAAGATAATATAAAAACTTAGGATCATGCTCATCATTAGCAACAACAGAATTAATTTGTTGGTTCGAGATACACTCTTGAGATGCTATAGCACATTTTCCCATCGTATTTCCGATGCAAGTAAATAGCACTGAATCTTTCGGGATAAACTGGTTCTTATGTTTGTTCTTTGCTTGCTCAGTTACAGTGATTTCTGTAATTCGAACGTAATAATGGCCATAGTCAATATCAGATGGCGTGACGAATGGGTATTCTCCGCCAAAATATTCTAGAACTTTTGTGCTTGGCGTCTTACCAGTAACAATATCACCCAGCTCATTTATTTTTCGTTCAGCCCAACTCATATACCTAATTCCTCAAAATTCTTTTGGATTTGGGCGGCGAGCATTGCTGCTTCTTCATTTAGTCCTTTTAGCTCGATGTGGATATCGCGAAGCGTTTCTTCAAAGTCAAAATCTTCGTCCTCTTCCTCCGGTGCGACCCCGACATAACGTCCTGGCGTTAAGCTCCAGTCATTGGCTTTGATCTCTTCGATATCCACCAGCTTGACTAAGCCTTCCACATCGGCAAGCTCAGCATCAGGGAAGCGCTCTTGTAACCAGTGGGCTTGTTTGAAGAAGTAACGGATCAGTTTTAACTGCTCAACGGCTTCTTTGCGCTGTTCATCGAGTTCTTTGATTGCTCTGTTTAACCCTTTTTCTCCGGTTTCCTTAGCTTGTTTTTCAACAAACTTATAGAGCTGGTCAATCTGTTTAATCAGGTCTCGGCTGGTTTCCGCCTGCGGCTCGATAAGGTCTGAGGCTTTATGAAGCCCATTATTGTCACTTGGCAAGACTTCCCATTTTTCTGCAATTTTTTCGCTGTTGTAGGCAAAGCTTTTAACATCATCACACAACGTTTTAAAGGCGCTCGTGGTCTCACCATCGACTTCTTTGAGCTTTCCAATCACACCATCAATATCAGCAATAAACTTATCAAGCGCTGAAACTGAGTTGTCAGTTTCATCCAATGAACGACGTTGGTAGCTTTCTACAAGCTCCAAGAAGCGCTCACTCTGGCCACGATAGAGCCAGACAATAGAGGTTAGATTGGCCAGTTGCTCTGATGAGAAATCGTAAATCTTACGCGTGACCTTGGTATAGACATTACGCGCATCAAGCATCAAAACCTTGTCTTTCATCTGCTCAGCTTTATTCTTGTTAAAGAACCAAAGCTCACATGGGACTGTGCGGGTATAGAAGAAGTTTGAACGGATGGCGACCATTGCACCTACATGTCCACTCTCAACCAGCTTGCGGCGCACTTCCGCTTCCTGCCCTCCGGCACTTGAAGCTTGCGAGGACATTACAAACCCTGCACGGCCTTCAGCATTCAGGTAGCTATAGAAATATGAAATCCAAAGGTAGTTGCCGTTGGAAACCGATCCTTTCTTATTTACCCCTGGCAGACCAAACGGCAGCCGAGGATCGTTTTTGATCTTCTCCGCATCCACGTCATCGACGTTGAACGGCGGATTAGCCATGACGAAGTTGGCTTTACCTAGAAAATCGTGCGGGTCTTCGTAATAGGAAATGGCCTTCTGGATTTTTCCTTCAAGGCCATGCACTGCCAAGTTCATCTTGGCAAGGCGAATGGTGGTAGGATTTTTCTCTGCGCCATAGAAGGTAGCGACATCTTGCGGATTCTTGTGCATCTTCTCGATAAAGTGTGCGCTTTGCACAAACATACCGCCAGAACCACAAGCGGGGTCTATAACCGAACCATGATCAGGCTCTATGAAGTTCACAATCATCTGCACCAGTGAAACAGGTGTGAAGAATTCACCACCGTCATGAGCGCTTTGGTTGGCAAACTGAGTTAGGAAATATTCGTAGATGCGGCCAAAGATGTCGCCAGTCGCCTTTTTAAGTGCTGGATCGTTGAAGGTGCG
The DNA here is from genome assembly GCF_050749885.1 of Zooshikella sp. RANM57. Classification (NCBI taxonomy): domain Bacteria; kingdom Pseudomonadati; phylum Pseudomonadota; class Gammaproteobacteria; order Oceanospirillales; family Zooshikellaceae; genus Zooshikella; species Zooshikella sp. RANM57. The sequence continues at coordinate 40,215 of NZ_JBOIUB010000015.1, forward strand.
GAGAAGATTCCCAAGCACGTCATTGTCCAGCTCTTGGTATTCGCTCTTGGGCAATACGCCTTTGAGAGTTTCGTAGTCTTCTTCAATGGCCTCCATCGCATCAATGATGGCCTGTGCTCTATCATCGCCCTCAGTCAGATTGACCAGATAATCGAACTGGGCTTTTTCCTGAAGGAATATAGCGCCCTTACTGGAAAAGTCTTCCTTGGTGAGAGGTCGGGTTACACCGCCTCGGGATGGCAATGAAGCTTCGATTTCCGGCTTTACCATCAGAAAACGGCTATAGGCATGGCGGAGGAAGATAAGCCCCATAACGGGCATGAAATATTCGTTGCTGGCGTAATTGCTGTTGGCGCGAAGGTTGTCGGCGCTGCCCCACAGTCGTTTCTCTATTGCTTCTATATTCTCTAGCTGAGCCATTCGGCTGTTACTCCGTTTCTTTCTTCTTCTGCTCTTCAATCCAGCGATCAATATCTTCCCGCTTGAATCGCCAGCTACCGCCTACTTTGAACCCAGGCAATTTGCCTTCGGCTGCTAGTCGATAGGCAGTTTTCTCAGCCAACTTGAGATAGTCAGCGACCTCTTTCAAAGTCAGAATTTCATCAGACATAGTTTTACCCGTCATGAGACTATTAGGGAGCATATGAGAAAATTGGGGAATTAACAATAAAGTGAACTCTCACACTAAGAAATTCTTCTTCAATTCCCGCATTAGCAACTTTCCTGAGCTTTGCATATTCTTGAAATGAATAGTACTGACGGGATTTAGGAGTGGGTTAAGAAGTAGTTTCAAATTGAGATATACCGTTACGTTATATACATGTCTACAACGTGTAACACACTGTATTTTTTAGTTTATGTATGTCTATAAGTTCTGTTTGTTTAGATAATGATAGAGACATTAATGCGGCGGTTAATTTAAAACAGCAAGGTATCGTAAAATTAAAGGCGGAAGGACTGTCCGTCTCTGCTGATGGAGGCTGTGTAAGTCTGGCTAATGCCAGCTGTAGCCCATGAAATCAGAAGCCTCGCCCGATTAGGGCGGGGAGCAGTCACCAAGGACCCTCATTCAATGTGAGCAGGGATATAAGCATCCTGCCGTAAGGCGGGCATAACCACAGATTTATCTATTTACAGAAAAAATTTCTGTAAAATATGTCAGATATTGAATTAATAGATGTTCCACAAATATGTTCCACGCGGAACATTGATATCTATACTCTCTTTCAGTCGCCCTTTGAATACTATTAAAACGTAGTAGTTACTGGTTTTTAGCTTAGTTTTTCAAAACAATTGAGGTTAGATCTTGGGAAGATGTTCTGGTATGGGAAAATAAGTCAGATTCAATATGGTTTTGAAGTGGGAGGCGGCCTAAACAACCGCCTTAAATCTTCAGTTTTGCATGCAAAACTAGCTACGATTTTTGTAGTTTTAAACCTTTTTTTAAAGCAGTTAATGCATCATCAGTAAGACTAAAATTTAAGACTTTTTTATCTAAAGTCACTTTTAACTGAATATCTCCACCCTGCTCAACAAGTTCAGTCTGTTTTACTATTGGAATAGCCTTAATTGTTGCCTTTTTCTTTTGTGGTCCTTTCTTTGAACTTTCTGCAAGCTCTCGACTGGCTTTTCTTAGTGTTCCAATTAGCTCTCCAGATTTCCACTGATTAACAAGGCTGTCTACAGCGTTTTGGTTTTTTTGATAAGCCCTGGTTAAATCATATAATGTTACTACGTCTTGCGTTTCATTATTCAACGATAACTGTTTTATACTATCTGGTGCTTTAAGTAGAGCTAAATATTTACTTAAATGCCCCTTACTTACACCTAAAATTGAAGCTGCATATGCTTGATCGTTACCATTGATTTTACAAATATCTACAACTCGCTGCATAGCTTCAGCGTTTTCAATCGCTGGCACTTGTTCACGTTGGTTATTTTCATCAATTTGCATCAATAGCAGTAAGAGCTCATCAGAAGCGCCAGATCGAACTATTGCTGAAACAGTTTTGACTGTTGATGAGTTGCTTATTGCTCTCCAACGTCGTTCACCAGAAATAATTGGATACTTACCACTATCACCCTGCTCTCCAATCAAAATGGGCTGTAACTGTCCTCTTGCTTCAATACTGCGCTGAAGGTCCTGTAAGCCTTGCTCATCGAATGTTTTGCGAGGCTGGTTAGGATCAGGTTCTAATTGATCAGGACCTAACTCAAGGTAGCGCCCTTCACTTTTAGCTATTGTAACAACTTCATCTCTGACCGCTTCGAGCTGAGCTTTAGTTGCACCCTTTTGAACTTTAAAACCTTTCAGCATTATTTTTACTCTGCCAGAATATTTAAAATTTCATCAACTAGTTGGTTTGCAGAATCAACTGCTTTCTGATTTTTCTTCACATTTGCATCAAAGACTGAGCCGCCAGCGATCGCAGTTTGTTTGAAAATTTCTGAATCAGGAATGCGAGTGTCCATAATGGGTAAGCCAAACTGCTCTAATGCTTCCTGAATCTCGCGGCCTAATATAGTGTTGCCTTTAGTACGACTAATGAGAATTGCGGCTTTAGGTAAGCCATCTGTTATTTCTCTGCGGCTTTGGATCATTTCCACAACAGCAGCTGAGTCTTCAATATCATAGGGGCTTGGCTGAACAGGAACTATTGCAAGGTTTGATGCTTTGATGATTCCTACAGGAATGTTTAGGTTTTCCAGTGAGCCAGGTGAATCAATAACGATATACTCAAAACTATCTTTGTAACTCTTGATTTCATCTGAAACAGTGGCGCGAGGGACTGAAACTACAGTTGGTAAATCATCAACAGAAAAACCAGATTCCAATGCTCGAGCATAAGCTTTTGAAGCTGTTGCTTGTTGATCTGTATCGATAAGCAAAACTTTTTTGCCACGTTTACGTAAACCGTAGCTTAAAGTTATAGCATTTGTGGTCTTTGTTGATCCGCCTTTTTGATTCAAGAACGATATAACTTTAGCCATTTAGCCCCCAAAAATATACCTAGCAAGTGGGTCCAGTTTTGCATGCAAAACTGCCAAGAGTTGTAGTGTAATTTTTATCAGTTTTGCATGCAAAACTGAAACTGTCTTGTAGTGATTCTAGTAACAGTTTTGCATGCAAAACTGAATACCGCAACTCTCTTATATAGCTTATAAATACATTGTCAGTAGCAGTTGAGTAGCATTTAAAAAAAGGAGTGTCACTCAGTAGCAGGGTGAGGGTGACACCTCATTTAGCTATATATTTTGTGTTTTGTGATCGCAAGTTCAACAGTTCAGACTAGAATCAAATACAGTAAGTTAGGGAAAACTTGGAGCTGTTCGAATGATTCTAATGCATAAGATCAACGCCGAAACGAACGAAAACAAGTACTACAGTTTGCACATACAGCCGGATTTGTTCGGGCATTGGTCATTAATGCGGTACTTTGGCCGGATAGGAAAAAACGGACAACTGAAGGTAGACAGCTTTGAGTCTGAGGAAGAAGCGAGAGAGCTATACGACAAATTAGAAGCCAGCAAAAAGGCGCGGGGTTACTTCGAAGTTTAAAAACCGCCACTGGCTAATATACCGCGTGATTACTGGCTCAGTGGCACTTTGAGTTGCAGTCCAGTTGCGTTTTGAGTGGCACTATAAAAGTGCCACTGAAGATTAGAAACGAACTTCAACTGGAACGCATCGTGTTGAATGATTATGATCAACATCGCCACAACCAACTCCGTGCATCCACCCCGAATGTAAAACAGTACCGTCCTCGGTTATTAGTTCCAGCACCCAGCCATCCGACCAACCGCGCATATTGAAATCCACGATTTTTTTGTGAGGGTGGGGCGTAATCATAAATTTAACTACTTGTTCGTTATTTGTTGAGTTGCCTACACCTAGCTGTTTGGAAAGATTGGAGCCACTTACTTTTATATAACCATCATGAGTTAAGCCAACAAGGCAGGGCGTGCCATAGGGAATAAATAGCTTAACTTTTTGTATGTTGTCCATACCTGGAATAGCAACGAATTTGTGCACTTTGGATGTATGGCCTTGGCATAACCAACCGGAACGATTAAACCCAGTGCCATGCACTTGGCCGGTGCTATCAAGTGCAACTAGCCCGCCATCAATCGAACCGATACCATTTACATCAATAATGGTTTTACCTTCAACTGAGCCTAGACACCTTGTAAAAGTGCTCTTATCTACATAGTCACCAACACCTAACTGACCCTCAATATTGCGGCCCGCAGCATATAACTTGTCATCTGCACTAATGAATGCCGAAAAACCATAGTAGTAATTATTGTTACCACTAGAGTACCGGCCATTAGTAGTGAAAACCTTTTTTGCACCTTTAATATTTGGCACTTCAACGGGGGTTGCTCTGTCGTTTAGATCACCTAAACCAAGCGAACCGCTTTGACCTTCGCCGCACACCACAATAGAGCCATTGCTACGTAAGCCTAAAATTCTGGCGTGTGGATTATCTGATGCGGCTATTTGAACAATATCGTCTTCAACGCCCCACCTCGTAGGTGTTAGCAAAGTAAATGGGTTAGCTTGACCAGTACCCGCACAACCAGACCAAATATAACCACATGTGTACACTAACAGTTTATTTTCAGCGGTTTTTACTCGGAACACGCTGTATTCTTGCGTCCATTCGTGGGTAGCGCCACATGTAAACACCTCAATCACTTTAAGATTATTTTTTTCAAAAAAATCAATTTTTTCTAAAAAAGGTGCACTTTCTGTGTTGCCTAAACCACGCTTCCCGTTAGTGCCATCGCCACCAGCCCATACCGTGCCGTCATCAAAAAGAACCAGCAAAAATCGGATACCTGCCGCAATTTGAATGATGTTGGCTTCAGGGTTAGGTAAATAATTCCCACCAAATGATTTTAAGTTAGGGGTATAGGTGACATATATATCCACATTTGCGTATACCCCTTCATTTATACCGTAACCCTTAATCGAGCCGTCTTTCATGACATAAAAAAAGCTACGACCTAGCTGGGTAGAGGTTTCATTTTTTAGCCAGTTTTTAACTTTTTTGCTGCCAAGTTGTGGCGATAACTCACTAGGCTGACCATTTTTATCAAAGCCGATGATGTGGTCAGCTTTACCGGGGGCTAGTTTGTTTAGTGAAACGGCTTCGTTTGCTATGGCATCAGCAGTGACAGCGCCCAGTGCAATGTGCTGGGGTGTTATTTTTTTGGTTGTTGCAAGCTCGGTTAAGCCTAAATTATTTCTTGCCTGTTCAGCGCTTATTGCGCCCGTGCCGCCCATGGTGAGCGGGGTTACTGCACGATTATTTTTAGTATCAATTTCTGAAATAGTAACGTCAGTGCTACCGGTAAATAGTTTTAATTTCCATATGCTGCCGCCGCTGTCGTCTATCCATTTCATGCCCGCTTGAATATAACCGGGACGTTTTGGCCCTCGGTGACAGCTATTAAGCGCGTCTCGCCACTGGTTTAAATGGTCAGCTAATTCTGTGCCGCTGGTTTTGTTCGGATCGATATTTTTAAAATCGTACTGACTCATAACACCCAAGCCTAAAAAAATAATTATTATTTAATTGCTGTAGCCGTAGCCTTTCGCCAAGTAGTCAAAACTACGGCTAACAGGCTGGCCTTTACTGTCTAAGAACTGAATAAAAAAGCCGGTTTTGCTTTGCTGAGTAACGCGCTTTGTGTCACCAGGTTTTAGTTCCTGCGCGTCAATGGCAATCGCGGGTCGCGCCCAGAATGCCGGCTTAAACTCAATAAATGCGCCTTCTGTTGGGCAGGTAAGATCTGCCTTACCAATCACTCTATCCGGCATATCAACAGTAATTTCTAACTGCCGTATTTGTGCGGCAACTGCCGGATTATGACTCAATAGCAAAATCCGCCATTGATATGCTCTGGCTGTGTAATCCCCAACAACAAAATCTTGCCAATTACCCCAGACATTAGCGGCGGGATCGTCTTTTGTGGTGCGTATTTGCATCCGTACACCCCAATCACTGGTGGTACTTTCTAGCAAGTTATTGCTGAGCTGGGCGAGGGTAAGCCAGGACGCCATAACGCTAGTAATTTTTGCGCCCTGAGCGCGTAGTTTTGCGGTGACGCGTGATGTATAGATGTCGCCTAAATCCAGCGTTTTGCTGATGGTATAAATGCTTTCAGGCACAACGCCATTGTGACCATAAGTTAAGCTCGATATTTCGGCCAAACTGCGCCAGTCGCTTAAATTGTCTTTTGCTCCAGATTGCAATTTATTTTGTGTGATAACACATTCGTTTTTATCACCTAAAAACAACGGGCTTTCGACAATATTCTCTACAACATTAAAGCCTTCAATACTGGTAATAGATGAATTAATTAACGCCTCGTTAATGCTTTCAATACCGCGAAAATCGATAGCCTTAATCATATACGTGCCGACCATGGCCGGGACGCTGAGCGTTGTACCTGTGGCGTTAACCGCTAAATCAACGCCATCATTCCAGCTTGCCCCCTCATGAGCTGGGGTAAACTTAATATGATAATGGGATAAATCCAGGTCGGGCACCGCATCCCACGTCAATTGAGTATTAGAACCCGTCACCCGAATAGCAAAACCTTCAACATCAGACGGTGGTGCACTAAGTGCAAGCAGTGAGCTGGTAATCGTTACCCATGGCCCGGCCAAGCCGAATAAATCAATAGCTCTGACTCTAAACGAATATTCGCCTTCTGTAGTATTTTGAATATCAACCGTTGGCGCACTGGTTGTGGCTAGATTTGAATAATCAATGTCATCCGGCTTTTTGATTTGCACGTCATACAGCTTAACGCGAGGATCTGTTGAAGGCTCCCATGAGAGCGTTGCAGCCGCTAAAACTGCAGCGCCGGAACGATATAAATACTCATAAATAGATACACCACTTACAGCGGGTAAAGGCCCGTTGATAATATCCTGATAGCTATCTTCTTCTAAATAAATACCTTGTTCTACGCGCTCAAATTTTTTGGGGTCATGGAGGAGGGCGGTTATTTCAAAGATATGTTTATCTGATTCGCTTACAGAGACCACCCGAAATAAACGCGGCTTTACATCACTTGCCGTTAATACCCACATCGCCGCCGGTTGTGGTGTATCGGTAAATGCTTCGTTAATCGTAATAACCGCTGATTCAATTTCACTATTATTTTCGACTTCCCGCGTCTCAATTTCTCCGCTTGGCAATACAACAGATAATTGATAATGCTCTGAGCGTTTTAATTTAATGGCATGATCAAGCGTGACACGGGTATCCACCACACTTGCAATACGGCCACCAAAGCGCACGCCTGCATAGCTGGAATCAGCCACTGCGATAATATCACCGGGCCTTACATCCGCGTGGTCAAATGATGCTTTATAGGTAACTGTTTCTGTCTCGTTTTTTTCGCTGTCCAATAGCCAGCGGCCTAGCCGGTGCGCTTGGCCTCGACTAGTACAGCCAAAAGCGGCAACGTCGGTTTGATTCCAACCGTATTTTTTAATTTGCTCAGTGTCTTCTACAACTTCAATTGCTGATTTATAGCCGTCTTTCGGGTCGTTCCAGGTCACTAACGCGACACTATGTCGGGCCTTTAAGCTGGTACCCGAATAATGAAACTCACCGTTAATAACATTGGACGCATTAACTAGCTTAACCGGGTCGGCTGGCTTATCTTGTACCGCTACAATGGCACCACTAGACCAGTAAATCATGCCGCGAAAAGCCGACGCGACAACGTTTACAACTTCGTAGGCGTCTTTTTGCGAGTTAATAACGACATTTAAGGTAAAGCGCGGCTCTGTGCCACCGTAGCCGTCACTGACAAGCTCATCACAATACTGAGCAATCGCATATAAACCCCATTTATCAATTGCATCAGATAATATTTTATCACCTAGGCCGTAGCGCTCATTAGTGAGCAAATCGTATAAGATCCATGCCGGATTATTCGACCATGCAAGCCTAAATGTACCGTTCCACAAGCCTTTATATTCGCGGGTTTCAGGGTTGTAGTTGGTGGGTAATTTAATTCGAATTCCTTTAACGTCATAAGACCGCTTGGGGATCTTCGAACCAAATTCCTCAGCATTTAGCACTAAGCCAATCAGTGCCGAATCTGGATAAATGAGCTTAGCGTCAGTGAGTACAGTATATGACGCAAAATATGTCTGGTTACGTACTTTGACTTTTTGACTATCCGGCGTGATTCGTCTAACACGTATTTCCCAGGGGCCAACCGTCGCGGGCAATTCGACACGATACGAGCGCTCATAATTGCTCGTTGTTTTACCGCTGATCACGCAACGTTTAACGCTGACAAAGTGGTCTGTATTTGCGCTTTTTACATCAATATACAGCTCTACTGACGTGCCGTTTAAATCGCCGTTACTGGCTTGCGCTGTCAATGCCGGTAAGCGAATTTTTACGCGTACTGCATCGGCGTCAGCATTTGTAATTGTGCGTACAACAGGCGTGTTGTGTTTTATTTCAGTACCTACGGCTACCTCATGCTCTACCGCTGGAATACCTGGAATATGCTTTTGATTAGGCGTTCCGGTGCGTTCTTCAAAATGAATACCGGCAAAATTATTACTGCCGTCTGAATTCTGCAGCGGCGTATCGTCTAAATAAATAGACTGCGCACCATTCACCAAGCCCTCTATTTCTCCCTCAGAAATAAGGTCAATAATTCGCGCTGTATTGCGGCTTTGCAGTGTATTCGGTGCCTCTTTAGGCACATAAGCGGTCGGCTGCTTACGCTTTCCGCCTTTCTCGCCGTGTATCATTTTAATGTGAGCTGACATTTTTAGACTTCTTCTGCTGCAATACCGGCAGAAATAACCACCGATCCCGTGCGGATCTGACCATAAACAAGCGGCACCGCTGCCCCTTGCTCAGATAAATTAACCGGGCCATCAAATAAGAATGATGGTCTTTCTTCCGGGGCTTCGCGCCTTGAATAACTGTCTACTTGCGGGGTAGGGCTTAAAAAAGAAGACGAGCCTATGATTGCCATACCTGCACCAAACAAGGCCATTGATGCGCCACCCGTTAGCGGGGCCAATGCAATTAAACCCATACCCACAACGGATTTACCTCCGCCGCCACCTTTGGCACCACCAATAACAGGTTTAATATGTAATTCACTGGCATTTCCTAAATTAAAACCAAGCTGACTTTCATCTAAATCAATCTCGGATTGTTTAGAAACTCTTATGACTCTGTATTGGCCTCCTTTTATTGCTTCCTCAAACCCCTTAATTTGTAGGCTTAACGCTCTTATGCATTCGGAAACGGTGGACACATCAAGCATGAATTCAGTGCCGAATTTATCAGCTAAAAAGCCGTGCAATTTAATTTTTCTCAACATACCGAATCCAGTGAGTGATAAATTTCTTCCAACGATAAACCGGCTCACGTACACTTAAACGGCTTAAATCAACGGGGTCATGAGCGGCCAAATGATGCAAAATTAAACCGTTACCTAAATAAATGCCGCCATGGTTTGGCACATCTGAGCGAATTTGCGCTAAAAAAACATCACCAATTTGAATTTCTGATTCATCAACAATAATAAAAGAAGCTGGTTTTAAACCGTCTAAATAAAGGTTTTGTTTTTGATTCCACCAGTCCCAAGACCTTGGGAATTCTTTTAATGAAATATTTTTTTCTGCTAAATACCAATCGCGAATTAATGCATAACAATCTGTCACACCATGACGAAAACCGCGACTAATTAAGGGTGCCTTTTCTGCGCTATCACCAAACCAGACAACATCATTGCAGCCCTTAGCCGATACATAAACAATTCCCCAAGCCAGACCAGACGCGACTTGCTGCGCCATGTCCGCTTCGCTGGGGTAGTCGGGGCCGTCGGGGTGGCTATGAACAACCGCAACGATTTTACCGATTTTTTCAGCGGCGAGCTGTTCTTTTACTGCAATTAAAAATGTATTTTTTGGATCCTCGGCAATATTTTTACAGGGATAATAACCGTAATTTTCAATCACAAAACCGCAACTTTCTTGCGGGTAGCAGTTATGCGCATGGTGTTGTATAGCGGTTTCAATGGATAGGTCAAACATGCTAATAACTCCTTATTTTTGCGACACCAGGAAAAGCACGCGTAGGTAATTCCGCATTTTGACCAAAACGTTTACGACAATCAGATAGCTTTTTGCTGCAAAAGTCTTGGGCGGACCCGCATTGATTGCCGGCATGATCGAAACAGGCTTTTCCAGTATATGGACAAGTGGCCCGGCTATAATCAAACTCACCTGTTGTAGTGTTATATGTTCGATAAACGTGCGTACAAGCATCGCGCAACACTTGCCGTCCTGGTAGCTTTCGGCCTTCCTGGTCGAGCAAAGCGGACATTTCCCATTCAACGTATACTTTGTTATGAGCGGTTTTTTGCTCAATCCGGTAAATATCGTCAGCAAACCGGGCGTCAGGATCTGGATCAGCGCCGTTGTCGAGAAACTGCGAGAACGTGCGAATTCGGGTTAATTTACCGCCTAACAAATCGTTATAGTTTTGCATGGCTGCACTGGCTATACGCTCCGCGTTACTTATGCGTAACGTCGGTGTAGGCAGTGCCCCGCGCCCGTTACAGTCAAAGCCGTGCGCCTCGATCTCAACAGGTAAATAACGATACCCGTTAAAATACACTGGGTCGGGTACATCAATAGTCGATGCAAAGCGCAGTACTTCACCACCGAGCATCGTTAAATCAAGCTCGTAAATAGTTATTAGCTCGCCAGGTGCCAGGGTTTGCACAGCAGAATCTAGGCTCATAGCTCGAATACTTCTTTAAATGACGCCTCTAGCGTGTAAGTATCTGGTCCCGCTGGGGTGGGGCCGTCGAATGCTTTACAGATCCATTTGCGCGGCTCAACTTCACCCGGCGGCGTCCAGTAAAAAGCCTGGAATCCTCCCCGTGCTTTTAAGAATTTAACCAGGGTAAATATGTCGGCAGTATCGCGGTTTTCCCAAGTTACAGACCATGTGTCTCGTATATTATTAATACCGTCAGCGGCCCGCTGGGTGTAACCGTCGCCAAAGTTCGCTTCTAGTACGCGAAACTCTGTACTTGCTGAGCTGCCATAACTGACGGGTATATCGGGTAATGTTTCCATTAATATCTACCGCCTCGATTAAGCATTCCACCAGGGCGCTGCTGCTGTCGAATAAACTTAGCCATAGAGTGTTCAAGCACTCGTTCAACTTCTACGCTGATCGTTTTAGCTTGAGCTTGGCCGGTCTCGTCGTCTTTTGCTTCGACATGAATAGTTATCACGGGGGCAAAGGTATAATTTCCGCCGCCCTCGCTTAGCATTTTCGCGGTATCTTTACGGCTTGTGACGTTTACCGGGCCATTGATTAATTCGGGTCCGTATTCACCCACTAGCCCAAATTTCCCAGCTGGAATATTCCCGCCTTTGTCGAATGCTCCGGCGAAATTAGCGCTTTGAATGGTGGACATAATGCTTGCACCCTCTGACGCAACAATTGCCATTTGCGCAAAGTTGGCAGGCACCGGAAGCTTTAAAGCCTCACCCATAGCGGTCGAAATATTCATAACAGACTGTGCTATAGAGAAAGCTTTAGACGTTGCAAAAAGTGCTTTATAAACGCCAGATTGTTCGCCCACAAACGTTTTTGCAATATCGCCCAGACTGCCAAATAATTCCGATGACGATTGCATTAACTGCTGTTGCCGCTGGTTTTCTAGAGCATTTAATTGTGTATTGCGCTCGCTAGTGAGTTGTAGCTCAAGATCGGTGCGCATCTGCTCAGTCAGTGCTGTATTACTTAAAATACGTTCACGTCTTATGCTGTATTCTTCGTCGATCTTGGCGGCTTTTGCTTCGAACGTGTCAGACTCATTAACAAAACCGTCTAGCGCTTCAGTTGCATATTTTTGGTCTAGTTTGCCTTTAAGGTCTGCGCGCTCGTTTGGTTTGCCTTGGGTATTTGCCTCAATGATTTTAAGTCGAGTCTGGTAACTCTCTAAAATCGCTTCTTCTTCAGACTTTAAATATTCCTGAAGCGTCGTAAATTCTCGCTCACGAATTTTTGCCAGTCGGCTGGCTTCTTTTTCTGCGTCTTTATCTACTACCGCCGTAGGTTTCGTATAGTTTATTTTTGGTAGGTCAGTAGCGGCGGCTGATGCTTTCTCTTTTTTTATTTTTTCGAACTTTTCGCGTAAATCTTCACCTAGCTCTATTTGATCTTTATATGATTTTTTTGATGCATCATTTTCGGCAATTATTGCTGATAAGCTGCTTAAGCGTGCATCATTAATAACCTTAAGGCGCGCTTCTAAATCAAAGCTTTCCTTTTTCCAAAACTGCAAATTATCCATAATTTCTTGACCGTAAGCCGCCGATTTATCAATAAATGCGGCTAGCTCAACGGTCATTATTTGGATGAATGCGCGAATATTTTCGGGTAAATCTCTAAAAGCATCTACTAGAAATGTAGATAATTTCTGTCCATTAACGCTGATATTTCCAAAGGCTTCGTTAAAGATATCGCGCAAAACATCAAGCGTTGTCGCAATATCTTTCCCAAACCCACTAAATTTATTAGCAATAGCCTCTAAATAAGCTTCCATCTGGCCCGATGCAAGCATGGCATTAAGCTCTGTGAGTGCGTCGGTTGCTCTTTGTGTGCCTTCAGTAAATGTAGGTGCGAACTCAGCCGAGAAGCGATTAGCTAAGCCTTCTAATGCCGCGTCAAACTCATCAGATGCTATAGCAGCCTCTTTAAGCTTGGCGGCATCAATGTCATTAAGCACTAAGCCTAATTCCCTAGCTTTTTCCGCTTGCTGCCTGAAAGCTTCACCGTTTTTTTCAAGCAAAGGTGTTAATAACGATGCATCGCTGGCAATAGACTCTAAGTAAAACACCTGCTCGGAGGCGCTGACATTAGCGTCATCAAGGGCTTTTTTAACGGCTATTAAAGCGTCTGGCCCGGACAAACCTTGTAACGCTTCAGCGGTTAACCCGACTTTAGGGGCAACATTTTCGAAGAAGTCAGCAAACTCGCCGCCACCCGTAGCAATAAAATCCCCTAGCTTGTCCTGTACATCCTTTGAAATATCCGCCAGAGCTTCAGCCGACACGCCTACTTGCTCCGTAGCGTATGCAAAACCCTGAAACGCTTCAAAACCTGTATTCGCTACCCTGGCTAAGTTTTGCATTTCCTTAACCTGGGCGGCTGAATTTCTAACAAGTGCGACAGTCGCAGCAGCAACAGCAGTCGCGGCAGCCGTTGCACCTGCTACAAATTTAGTAAATTGGCGGCTTAGCCCATCAGTTGCCCGCTCTGTGCGCTGGCCTTGACTGGTAAGCCTTCTTAGCTCACTAGTAGCTGATGTTACGCCGCTAGTTTGAACGGCTATCTGTAGCTGTGCTGCTGTTGTCATTTATCGTGTTCCAGTAAATTCGGTCTAATGATCGAATTAAGTCAACTTCCCAAGCTCTCAAATTTTTATGCGTCAGTTGCGACCAGTTTTGTAACTCAGTAAAGGTAAGGGGTTCAGAGCCACGCACCTCTAACCACCATTGCAAGATATACTCAAGCTCTCGCGGGCATTCGGGTTGCTCGGTTAATTCTTTCGGCTTTTTGCCTGTGGTTTTATAAACCTGTAAAAGCTGTTTTTTTAAGGGTGTATCTGATCCAACAGGGCAGCGGTGCAGTTTAATTTCTATTTCAAAATGCTGTGCTAGCTGCTCTGTTTTTTGCCGAAAAAAAGCGCGCGATCTCCTGCTAATTTATCAATCTGTTTAGCAATTTGTGGCGCTTCTTTTAAAAAGTTTTTTATATTTTCGGGTGTTAATTCTTCCTCAAACGACCAGCCAGCAACAAGGCTCACAAGTACATCTAGCTCAGCTTCAGCGGGGTCATAGTCTGACGTATCTTTGCTTGATTTAGCGAAAATAGCTCGCTTAGCTTCATTAATGGCTGTCTGATAATGATCGGAATCAATGCCGCGAATCATTAAATATTCATCGGTTGGTGTGCCATCAGGCAAAGACAAAGGCAATTTAATGCCCTCGTTTGCTTTTTGACGGGTAAAAAAAGATTGCATAGACGCCATTATGCGGATTTCCTTCTAATTAATAAGTTACTACGGGTTGTCGCATCAAATAGCGCTTGAAAAGGCATTGTTAAAATAATGGAACCAGCCCCTGACACGTCAGGTTGACCGCCAGTGTATTTAATGCGAGGCAAAATAAAGGTGTATTCATTGCCTGCGCCGTCGGGTAGCGTAAACTCGATACTCGATTCAATTTCATTAATAAATTTATTAATTAATGTTGAGTCTTCAAAATAAGCACTAATTTGGCCGGAAACATTAGACTGATTAATTGATGGGGCAATGCTTTCCTTGGATCCCACCACGTTACGCGCTTCTAAACCGTTCTCTAGGTTTAACTGAATTTCAGTAATGACAGCAATAGCCTTGCCTGCTTCTTTCAAAGAGCCAGTAAATGAGTCTAAAGGGCTTGTTGTCGCAGGTTCTTTATAGGTTGCATCAGTAATCGCATCACCCGCCGTACTCATACCGCGACCAATAACGCCTATAGTACCTTTAACCATGGCATCAGCGTTTATCTGCAGCTTGAGCGAATTAAACTCCACCCCAGTAAAGCGGTGATAAGGATTAGCAGACGCCTCTAAGTCTGAGAATTTACGCTCAACGGTAAATGAACGGCGCACAGTGCCTACTTTTAATTCATCAACGCCAGTGCTGGGGCTATCTTTTTGCCATGTGCCGCAAAGGGTCGCTTCTAAAATCGTATCAAACGAGCCATATGACAGCTCTACACTCATATCACCACTAACCTGATAAGCACCGTGTCTAAGATCGGTTATCTGGCGGTCTGCGCGTATCTCTTCAGACTGTAAGGTGTTTTTAGTGAGCGCTAAAGTTGTGCCTGTATGTCGTATAGGCTCAAATTCTGGCTTAACTGGCGTTTGCCCTGGCGTGGTTTCCAAGACTAACGACATACTATGTCTACTTCCGTCAGCCATTTATTTAATTCTCCTGGTTCGTGCAGACCAATTGACTGTTATTACTAAGCGATACCATTCCGCCGGTTGATCACTAAGCCGGTTAACACCGCTAGATTTAATAAAAATGCTTTGCTCTTCAAAATTAAATGGCCTGCCGATGTGAAAATAATTAGTAATTTCATCGGCTTTTTCTAAAGCGTCACCGTCACCCGCATTAATCGGGTAATTAATATCTATTTGTAAAAAGCCGGTGTGTTCGTTCTCGCCTTTATCGCCCAGTGTTACGGGATCTGGCATATTGTTATTAATAAAAACTTGCGCCCAAGGCTGGCCGCCTTCAGGCTCAAAGCTACGGTTATCGTAAGCTGTAGGCAGATTGAACCCGCCATCTAAGTACGCCTTGAGAAGCGTTTTTTTGATCGCTAAAAAGCTCATATCGAATACTGATTAACTGCTCTTTGAATAATCTGATTAATTCGAGCAAAGTTTTTTCTTACCATACCGCTAGGCGCTTGCCCTGAATGGCCGAACTCTAAAGCTACAGCATACGGCAGGTTATTAACTAAGTATGTGGCGCTATCAAGACCACCCAAGTTATTACGCATCTCATTAAGTGATGCATTCGCTCCAAGGCGCTCTACAGTGCTGGTAGCAGGGTAGCCCGTAGACGTTTGCCAGTTACCCCGCGCGCGGCCTGTATCTACAGGTGTGTCTAGAATTACACCGCTAAATAGCTCTAACTTAATAGCGTTTGTAATGCGCTCTACGGCTCCAATGGAGCTATTAGCGAACAGATTGAGATCACTACTAAAACTCATTTTCTAACCTGCACTTTGTAGCAAATCGGCGTGCCTGCAGGATTAACCGGCAATATGTGCACGATCTGCCAAGGCTCGCCGTTTACCAGTAATTGATCCGTAGGCAAAGGCTCAACTTCAGCAGTCAGCACCAGCAGCATATCGCCTGCAATAATATTTCCGCCAAGCTCGGTTTCTGTGGTTTTGGTAAAGCTCGTTAATACGCCATGTGTTTCAAGTTTTTCTGTTACGCCTGGTGTCGTTTTTCCTGTTACTGGATCAAATACGCCACCTGTTGAGCGTGCTAGAAATACCGGCATACCGCGCTTTTTAAGCATCCTAATGACGGTTTCTGCTGATCGTTGGTAAAAGTCGTCACTCATGCGCGCACCAGGAATAAGCCGTTTTTCTTGTAGAGCTGGGCTAAAAGTGCCTCAGCTTTGGCAAATGCTGGCACCTTGTCGGGCGTGCCTTTGTTTTCATAAACCGTTTCTACCACACCCTCTACGCGCTCTTTAGTAACCACTGGATCATAAGGCAACGTGTTAGGCATCAGGTCATGCTCACGGGCTTCTAGTGCTAGCTGTAAATGACCGTATTCAAGATTACGCGGAATCTCGTTTTCACCCACCAGCAAGCCATCTACACGAACACCGCGCCGGGGAAACTGTAGCGGCTGCTTAGGATTGGTTTTCTCGCCTTGGTACTTACTGGCTTTAGACTCGGTGCAGTCCGTTGCTTTGATTAGCAATACAGCACACTCGTCGTCTGATAGCCCAGTTAGATCAATACCGCGCAACTTAGCGAAAGTGCGCAGAGCTTCAACGCTGTTGTAGCTGTTAGCATTGGGATTCGTACCGCTACCGTCTTCTACAACTATCATTACTACACCTCGCGCTTAAACTCTGGCGCAGCCTCGTTAATGTCAGACCGTGTTACGTCCTGGCCTAGAATTTCTTCAACGGCTTTAACGTTGGGTAAACCGGCATTAGTCCAGTGGCTATCATTGTTATGGTCTAGCTGGCTTAAGGCTTTAACAATTTTTTCTGAAAGAGGAATAGGTTGTTCACTGTTGTTTTCTAGTGCTTTTCGTTTGAAATCCCTAAGTTGCTTGGAAATTTCCTCAAATGTCACCAGTTGCCCAGGAATAAAGCCATCTTGGTTTTTTTCTGTCATAGAAAACCCTTAAGGGCTTTGCAGCCCTTATTTATCCATTAGTGACCAAAAACGCGAGAGGCATATTTTTACGATGCACTACACGCTTCCAGTTTTCAGCTTTACGTAAATCCGCAAGTGTTGCTGATGCGGCAGAGACACTGCTACTTGTAAACTGAGTGCCAAATGGGTGAATTAACCATGTTTTACGCTCAATTAAGTACTCGACACCACCACCACCGCCTTGCAGACCTTGGCGTTCAACCTCAACAGGAACGTTAGGTTTCCCTTCACCGTATCCAAACATACCTTCACCAAAAAGCACGCTAAGGTATTTAAAGCCGCTTGTATTACCTGCAATTACAGGCATTCCATCGTCTACTACAATACGTCGCCCTAGGTATGTAGGAATAGTTAAATTGCCTTGGCTGTCTTTAATGAACTCAATATCATCGTTGTCTATCATTTTTTGATAAATCATTGAATGAACTGCAATAACTTTTACTTGTTCAAATTGATCTCCTAAAGTAAAAGCGGCATTGACCAGTGCACTACGATTGAATTTATTTTTTTCAGTTGCCGCATTACCATCTTCAATGGCAATACTACACACCATATCTGCATCATTTTGAGCTATATTTGACGCCAGCAAACCTTGAGAGGCTGCTAGCAAGCGACGTTGCCATTGCCGTTGCCAATAAACCCTAAATCGATTTCTGATCCGTTGCATTGGTGAACTCCCAGCAATTTCACCAGCAAGGTCAGTGGCACTATATGCTTGGTTTAAGTAGGCAACACGTGCTACTTGTTCGCCAGAGTCAATTTTATTTGGTTCAGCTTTGTCTTTTGGATCATCATTTGAGTAATTTGGCTCTTCTGCTGCATCCAGATCTCGCCAAAATGGAATATCAATCGTCTTACCACCGCTATTTGCTTTAGCAATTAGCATGTCATTAGAGACAGCAATACCCGCTTGAGCAAAAGCAGTTTTTTCTGGAGCGTTTTCTGCCTGATAGTCTGCGTAGACTTCAGGTATTATGACATCTGTTAATCGTGTTGTAGGCATTAATTATTTCCTTTATTCTGCATCTCTAAGCTGACGATATTGCTCAGGATCTTGTCGATAAAGATCAGTTCTTTCAGCTTCTGATAATTCACTAAATTTTTTAGTAGCACTGCTACTTTTGCTGCTGGAAGCACTGCTACCAGTGGCGAGAGAGCCTACAATGACAGGGGCAAAAGCCGCTTTGTTTGCAAACTCTAGTTTAAGTTCATCAAGCGTTAAAGCACTTGGCTTTCCTTCTAAATCATTGACGACAGTTACTAACTGCCCATTGCGTTCTGAGGTGGCAAGACGTGCTTTAATGTGAGGAATTAATAATTCTGCACTACCTTCAACGGCTAATTCAGAGGCCAGGCGTACAGCTTCTTTATCAATTAAAATAGATTTTAAATTATTTTGCAGTTTTTCAATATTACCTTGTAACTCTTTTTCTCGGTGAGTTAATTTCTCAGACCATAATTTTTCATTATTGGTATATTTTTCTTTCCAAGAATTTTCTAAAGCTTCAATATCACCTTTTTTACGCGCTTCATTATCTTTATTTTCGTTGATTTGTGCCTGCAGCGCGTCTAGTTGCATCTTAAGCTCGCGGGCCTGATCTTCTGCGGCCTTGCGGGCTGTTTTCTCGTGTTCTTTAGCCCGTTTTAATGCGCCAGTATCGTCTAAACCTTCAATTTTAAGGCAATATTTGCCGTCTACTTCTTCATAAAAACTTTGCAAGTTTTCGTCTACGCCGTCCAGCGAATCTAATTGAAATTTCAACATTAGTGTTAACCCTAATTAATTGTTAAAAGGCTTTTGCAAAAGCCATTGGCTCTAACTTTTTAGCTTCTTCTAAGGTGATAGGTTTAAAGTTTCTATCTAAACTTAATTCAGCGAATCGTTTAGCTGATAAGCCACCGTCTCTAAATAATTTTGCCCATTTAGGGCCAAGCGCGTGATTTTGAAAGGCTACAGATTCTGTTTTTAGCCATTCATAATAATTAACTTTTCCATCAACCGGCCCGTTGATACTGGCGCGGGTTCTACCTTCTGATAAAAAGCTAAATTCATCTCTAAGCTTTGCTATTGTCGTACTTCTACAGCGTATGTGTATTGGTGGCTTAGGGCCTTTGCCAAGCTCAAATACTTGGCCGTCCAGAGATCTACATTGCGGCGTTGTTCTGCTGTCGAGAGTGGAAACCCATTGATAACCCTCTACAATATCGTCGTTAGATTTCCACGTTTCAAACCGCGCAACAGACGCTACATGCTGTATAGCTGTTCTAGTAACTGCTTCTGCATTTCGCTTGCTAATTGCCAGCAAACCATCGCGATAATTATTTGCCCTGGTGCCGCGAATATTCCGAATAATGTCGAAATTAGTTTGACCCTCGAAAAAGCCTTGTCGAATTGCGCCCACTACCCGCTGTCGCTCTATCTTTTTCCAGTCTTTAATAAACGGCTCTAGTAGCTTACCGCCATCAGGACCGCGTACCGATAGCGGGCTAGACAGTACAGCGGCTCTAAGATGTAAGCTAGACGGCACAACGCTTTCAAACTCTCTCGGTATGTCGGGCAGATCAATAGCTGAGTCAGTTACAGCGCTTTCAAGCGCCTTACCTTCAAGCTCGGCTTGATATTCTGCAATCTCAATTAAACTGCCCGCTAGAAAATCAAAATAATCGCTGTAAATTATCGCCAGCGCTTTATCAACTTCTTTTAAAAGCTTCTCTAAACGTGTTCTTGAAAATGTCGCTAAATCATTTTCAGTTAGCCGGTGTTTAATTTCTTTATCAATGCGCTTTAGAAAAGCAACAAATTGATTTACTTCATTGCTTTTTAAGCCCTCTAAAAAGACTTGGTTTCTAACGGCAATATTAAATAGCGGGTTATTCATCATCTAACCCTAAACCCGTGTCGCTTTGCTCTAGCTCCTCTTTAATGCTTTCGTCGTCTTTTTCGGGATCAATCACGCCGTATTTTCTGAACTGCGTCCATAGATCCGAACTGGGTAACTGCCCAGACTGCCAAGCTTGTACTAATGCAGTAAGCATTTGCGGCGAAAGCTCAGACTGCGCAAACTCTTGGTTAAGCGTATATTCCACGTCAGCCGGGGCGTTCATGAATTCAGCCATCCAGCTAAGCGCCAGCGTGTAAGCCTCTGAAACGTTACTTGCAGCTAACGACAATACAGAGTATTCGGCCTCGTTTTCGGCTTGTGCTTCTGTTGCTGTTTTTACTGCACTGCCTTTGTCTAAGAGCCTTGCACCGAGCGCTATCATTTGTCGCTCTTTCTGGTCCATGGCTTCTTTGACCATGCTATTGGGTGCGGCCTGAGCAAAACCAAATTGACCACCTTGAGGCAACAATATAGGACTGCGGGAGCCTATATATAAACCGTTTTCCTGTAGCCAGTTGCGCCAGTCTTCATCTAATCCGCTTAACCATGGTTGTACTTGCCCCACAAAAAAAGCGCTGTCTTCATAATCCGCTGAGTTTTGATAGTGAGCTAAATTGAGCTTTGCGAGATCAAGCAAAATAGGCTTTTCCGCCTTAGCGTCGTTGTTTTCACCGCCAATAAATGTAAACGGGATAAATCGCCAGGGCTGGCCCTTGCCATTTAGTGGCTGATATACGTCAGCTATGGACCATTCCCCGTCAGCGTTTTTCTGCCAAACCTCAACACGGTAGAAGCCGTCTAACCGCAAAACCCTATATTGCTCTACGCTTTTAAGCCCGAACCCATCATCTGTCGTTTGCTCTACACATTCTTTGATGACGACAAGCGACAACAAATGACTTGCACCGACTTTCTGAGTACGCCAGTTAATAATGCTCTCAGCACTCAAACTAACAACGCTAGCCCTTATTAGCCCCGCTGCTTGCTGAGCTTTAGAAGCAGGCGCTTTAACGTTGGGGTAATCAACATACAACGCATGACGGCTTTTGCTCATAAGCGCAGCTAAGACACTCTGTGACTGCTGGTAAATACTAACGCCTGAGCCGTCTATATCGTCTTTTACATACTCCAAAGCAGCAGGAACACTAAGAGACGGCCATTTGCGAAAAACCGCGCCCACAAGCCCCTGCAACGTTCTACCCGTAGCGTTATAAAATACGGCACCTTTTTTATACTGCTCGTTACGCTCTCGGTTGTGCTCGCTGGTATCAGCAGGGTTAAGCGTGCGTAGGTATTTTTGAACGTTCTCACCTTCGCAAACATCTTCGACGATCCGCCATTGTTTGGCGAATTTGGTGTATTCCGGGTGCTGGAAAGTTACATCAGCCATTAGAAGCTAAACCCCATTTTAATAGACATTGCTTCGCGCTTAGTTCCTAGCACCCTGTAGCGGATCTCATCATAAACATGGTCCTCTGATGCTGTATCAACGTCGTCTTGTTTCTTCTCATCACGCGGCAATGTTGGTATTAATGAAATGGCTGCTCTGCAGTGCGCCATAAAATAAAGCCCTGGTTCCTCCGGGTGATCTTTGCCAGCTTCTTTTAATCGGCTTCTAACTAATTCCAAGCCGTTAATACGCGAGCCGGGTGATTTATCCGACTCTTTCCAGCGAATACCCACCTTTGCCATTTCCTGTTCAATCGTGTCTATATCGGATCTCACAACGTTCCTAATTTGGTTGTCTGATGGTCCTGCATAAGGTGTTTTGCTTATCCACTCATCAGCAATAAGCTGTTGCTCAAGCTTTTTAATACCTTGCGCAATTTCTTTAGCAGACATTTTCAAACCTTGGTTTGTGCCTATTTCATTCGTGCCGTACCACTCGTGTATACGAATAATTGAGCCGCGAGGCGGACAAAAAACACTACCGTCTGGTAGTTTTATTTCTGTGCCGTCAGCCTCAGCCCACCACCCAACGCTAAACGGATGGGTAGAACCCCAGTCAAAAGAGCGATCTACACGCCAACTGCTGGGCACTTTAAAACGTGGTAATACGACACGTTCTGACCAAACATCATCAAAGGCACCACCTGCAACAATATTCCAGTCACCTGAGCGCATAGCTTTAACTAAGGCCGGATCGCCTAACCCCTCAAGCCGCTCTAAATAGTCGGGATCATTTGCGATTAGCGTTGGGTTATCTTCAACTTTTGCGGGTATGTACTGCCTTAACATACCGCCTTCTTTTCTTGGTGCTCGCCACGCTTCCATCGGTGGGGCTGCATCAACAAACATGCGCTTAACCCAGTTATGACCAACACCGCCAGGGTTCGAACCCGCTAAAATTAACGGCAATTTACCTTTGTATTTATCAGGAACGTTAAGCGAACCTAAACGACAACGGCCACGTAAAAAACGGTATTGCTTTTCAGTAAAGTGCGTTAGCTCATCAATTAAAAGCGCGTGAAATTCTGGCCCCTGGTATTTAATTAAATCTTTTTCATACTGGCAGTGACTTAACCAAATTTTTGAGCCGTTCCAGAACTCTAAGAAATTTTTAGAGCCGTTAAATTTTACAAACTTCGCATCAAACCAAGGCGAAAGTAGGGCATAAAAACCGCCTGCGCCTTCCATATGGTTTTTGTATAAATCATCAGAAAGACGGCGGAATAAATAAACCTGAATACCTTCAACTTCGGCACATAGCATAATTGCTACGACGCGCATAAGATGGGATTTCCCGCCTTAACCACCAGCCGCGCCGCCATAAAGTATTTCGCTGGCGTGCGACTGGTATGCCTCCGTTTGTCTTCTATGCAGCTTAATACTTAATGAGGACATTTCTTTTTAGATCACAATTTAAAACAGCAACGTTTTTGAGCTTTAATCTTCCGTCGTTAAAGTTAAATTAACGACAGGCTTAACTAGCTCAACTTTGCCGTCAATTTTGCCCTCGTGTTTAACTTCTTGCCTGTCTCTGTATTTTTCAGGTGCAAGCGCTTTTAATCGAAACATTAAAAGCGTGTCAGAATACTCCTGTTGTACGCCTACTTTTGCCCCTTTGTAGTAAATGGCCTTTTCAATACCGACAACAGCACGCCTGTCAGCCTCTAACTCCAACTCTTCAATAAATATCTGTTTTGCTTCTTCCCATTGCTCGGCAAAATACGAGTCATCATTTTTATACTCATAAACTGATGTACGACTATAACCGGCTTTTTTTCCTGCCATGCCAACACCGTAACCGGCCTCTATAGCTTGAAAAAATTTTTTGTCTCTTGCTTTCGTTCTTTTGCTAGTTGGCATTTTTCTACTTACTTCTTGCGTGATTTTCTGCTCTTTTTTTATGTGTCCGGATGTGTCCGGATAGAGCGAGAAAATAGTGATTTTCACCTTTAAAAACAATGGGTTACACACCTTTGTCTGAGTTACTGCGACACTGGTCGCAAGTCAGTGTATGCTCTAATATCTTTGTTTCTCTTCTATCTTTCCGGTGCTTGTAGATCCAGTTAATGACGAAAGTCGCAAACGTGAGCACAATACCGAAAATCATTCCCCACTCAGAAAGTGTTAGCCCGGCAACGACAGTTGCAGCGCTTCCGACGTAGGGTGCAGACGCTGCAATTTTTCCCATTTTTAAAATCCTTCTACTTATTTATGGCGGGCCACGCCTTTAGTTTTCTCAAAAGACCGAATTCCGCCTAATCCTAGTAATGCAAATACGAGTGAAAATAATTCACCTGTATCTATCATTGGTAGCGTGTTTGCAACATCGGTATGACCTGACAATGCTAGTGCCATGACAATCAAATCGCGGCCAATCCATGCATAGCCCAGCAATAACGCGCATAACCAGCCTAAAGCTGGACGCCAACCGGACACGAAAATAGAGGGGTTTTTAGCCTCTTCTAAGTTCGTCAGCCCCTGAAGCTGGTTAGCTTTATTCAATGCTTCAATTATTGCTAGTTTGCCTTTCAGGCGCTCATCATCAGATGTAAAAAGCTCATCAAGACCATTAAAAATAGAGTCGGCTAACCCGTTTATGTCTAGTAGTTTCATTTTTCTAAGTTATAAGACGTTATAAAGCACAAAGTTTTGCGCTCTATTTTGGGTTAATTTTAAGTAAGTTTGTAGGTGAAAAATTTCACTAATTACACTAACTGTGTAAAAAGTTGAGCTAGCTTAAAAGCCGCGTAAAATCTAGTGAAACGGCACGATACTACAAACTTAAAATCACAAAATCAACAATTATTTTCAACGCGTTGAGTTAAGTAAACAAAATTTTTTTAGGAGAACGACAAATACAGTCTTTCTCTAGTAAAAGAGATTGTTAATTATTTACAACTAGCGAATAACAAACGATTAATTACAACTAATCGTTTTGTTGAGTGATGAGCTAAAATATTGAATTGAGTAAACTTCTTGCATGATCCTTATTCCCCTACTTAAGAAGAAACAACTTAAATCTTCCATAGGCCGCACGGCTACAACTGTGACGTGCTTAGCAATAATAGGTTAGTGGGTACTCTCATGCAAGTACTTTTGTATCAAAAAGTATTAGTTAAACGGGCACTATAAAACAGTATACGTTTAAAAATTCGTTCAATCATTAAACAAGTTAGAGTCTAGATAGGCTTTCTTGTTAATACTATTTAGTGTAAAAGTCTATTTTTACACTTTGATCATAAATGTATTTGTCTTTTAAAGACTTTGTATATCCTTCTTTTACTGAGTCTATTTGTATGAAAGCACTCTTATCTAGCTTTAACTCATAGTACCCGTTTTCATCACTCACAACCTGATGTACTTTACTGCCACCAAACCCATCATAGTCACCGCCTTCATAGTAATAGTTGGTTATATACAGTGTATAACCACTCATAGCTTTTTTGTCTTTATCGTACACATAACCACTAACAGTGACGTTTTGAACATCTGAGTGTGTACTTTCCCATAAGTGCTTGAACACTGAAGGAAGCCAGTAATAAGAAAATAGCAGTATGGTTATAACTGAAATTGCGATAATCGATTTTTTGCTAACTAAATTTATATGCATTGACCCTATGAATATGAGCTTTTTTCACTTGACTTTCTTTATCATCTACACAAGCTAAACGGAACACTTATTGTCTTCCAGCTACTAAGTCATTGTAGTCAGAATACTTGATGTTGTGCTGCGGGAGCTCTTGACGCGAAAATTGTTTTATTTTGTATTATGACCAATTTGACTCCACATACTCACTGAACGGGCTCATTTCACAATACTATGGACTGTTTTTTTGGTTATTATCATACCACTACACAAGCACTTTAGATTGTGCTTCCAAGTGCATTTTTTAACGGGTGAAGTAATGGAATGGATCGTACTTGCTGTTGTAATGTTAGTAGTGCTAGCGTTTTTTTCAAAGAGCGCAGGAGATAGAGGTTTTAAGGCTGGAGTTGAAAGATATAACTCTTACCAGTCGCCAGGCTATCACTCAAAAGGAGCACTTTTTACTCCTGCGGAGAGATCATTTTTAGGGGTACTTGATCAAGCTGTGCCGAATGGGGTTCGTGTATTTGGTAAAGTTCGAGTCGCTGATGTGATTAACCCTGCTAAAGGTCTTGATCACAAAAGTTGGAAAACGGCCTTTTTTAAAATATCATCAAAACACTTTGATTATGTTTTGTGCTCAGAAGATAATTTTAGAGTTATTGCGGTAGTTGAATTGGATGATAAAAGCCACAATAACGAAAGAGCAGTAAAAAGAGATGAGTTAATTAATAAAGCTTGTGAAAGTGCAGGGTTAGTTTTGATCCGATTTAAGGCTAAATCAGGTTATCAAGTACAAACTGTTCGGGATCAAATTATGCTTGCCCTGAACCCAGGATGACTAGCCAGCGAATTCCTGTATAACTTAGTTGTTTCATTCTCCCTCGGCTGAGGTTTGTGATGAGCAGGGGAGGACTATCAAAAGTGCTCTCATAAGCCATGTATCAAATTGCCTACAGACTTATGAAAGGTTGACAAGTAAAACTGCTTGGTTAAGATACGCGTTCGATTAATTCAATTCACGAAGGAGGCTGACATGTATCCTATTGCAACATCATCGACTCAGATCACCAGCCTCTTTATCGGTTAATCTTCTTTCTACTCATCAATCGATTTTGAGGCTGATCCTTTTAGCCAGATGCAACTTATGTTGCGGAGAGATCGATGAAATCATCAAAAGAGATCTTGAAATACTGCGCATCTATCTGTGAAGGTGACGGTATTTCTCCACGTTTAGAGAAAACAACACAGCAATTTTCTAAGCAAAACAACCAACGCTTATGTCGTCAGGCGCAAAAATGGATTCATTATGCGATCCAGGAGCTTGGTTTACATCATTGGACTGTACTGCGTGTAAACATGTCTGATAACCGTGCTGCTTTTATCATTGAGTTGGCTCCACTTCAACCAGTGAATTTGTCGGAAGTCCAGCAAGTGCATCGCTGGTTGCAAAGTCATAAAGGTCAGATCCGGGCAGTGGTTGCAGAAGGGCTGCACCGGAAATCAGTTCCTTCATTCAATTTTCAAATATTGATGGAGGATGAAGACTATGCATAATCAAGCCAGTTATCGCCATTGGCTGAGTGAAAAACTTGGTGATGAGCTAACCACGCAAGTCAAAAGACTCCGCCTGATGAAAGACGTAAAACACATTCGGCTTATGGCAGATGCGCACTTAGCTGAAAATGTGTGTGTCGGCTGCGTCCTTGCAACGACAAAGTTGATTTACCCAACTGCAATTGGTGGTGATATTGGCTGTGGCATGTTAGCAGCGCCAATAGCTATGTGTGCTGATGATATTCAAGAGAAAGAAGCGGCGGTTATCTTTAAGAGGCTGTCGAAGTCTGTACCTATCATTCAGCATAAAAACCATTCTGACTTATCGATATTCGGTGAGCTTTCTGCTGAGTTACTCCAAAAAGAATTCATTAGAAATGGCTCCCGGCAAATAGGAACGTTAGGCCAAGGCAATCATTTTCTAGAATTGCAACGCTGTAAATTATCGGGACAATTATGGTTAATGATCCACACAGGATCTCGATGTATGGGGCCTGCAATCAGAGACTTCCACTTAAATTGCGGTCATGGGCGATCCCATGGCTTGACCTATCTTGACTCAGGAACTGAAAGTGGCGAAGCTTTTTTGCAGGATATGCAGTGGGCAAGGCGTTATGCTTCAGTGAATCGATTGATGATCTTGGCGCAATGTGAAGCATTGTTCCATGAAGTTTTTCAAGCAGATATCAATAAATCTCAGCTCATCCACTGCGATCATAATCACTGTGAGCAAGAAGATATAAACGGACAGTCACTATGGTTACATCGAAAAGGAGCCTGTTCAGTCAGAGCCAATGAACAAGCGCTTATCCCTGGCAGTATGGGAAGCGATAGCTTTCATGTGGTTGGAACAGGTAGCACTGATTCAATGTTTTCTTGCTCTCATGGAGCTGGACGTACGATGAGCCGATTCCAGGCAAGGCGCTCGATCACATCAGAAAGATTAAAGAAGCAATTGAGTGGTGTCTTTTATCAAGCAGAAAAACTAGCTGGCCTCACAGAAGAGGCGCCAGAGAGTTATAAACGGATTGGCCAGGTGATCAAGAGCCAGAAAAATCTGTTCAAAGTAAAACGACAACTTGAGCCGATATTAAGCTACAAAGGTACCACATGAAATAACACCAACCTCGAATAGCCCTGTAAACAGGGCTATTCTCTTCAGGTTTTACTCCGAAATATAATTCTCTGTGTTGAGGTGAAGGGGTTAAAAGCTCTATTTCCTGAATTTAGGAATTTACCTTCCAGTATGCTAAAAAAGAAATTGATGCCAATGCCTAAATACTCTTTATTATCAATTAGATAAGTTAAAATTCATGATATGAATCTGGCTCAAATAGTGAGAACCAATTAAAATTAATCAGAGTGTTATACGTCAATATGACGTAATATATTGCGTCAGAGTGACGTTCATTAATAGTTAGGTTCTACGAATATAGCTTAGGAAACTTAGTGAAAGTAATTATTGCATTGGAATGTGAAGGAACTCCCGTGTCAATTGACAAGGAAATCAAAGGTGTTGGATATTTCATTCGCCAAAATCCTGGTGCCGAACGTTACGGCCATGTGAAAATTATAATAGAACCAAGTAATAGCAAAAGTTCACACAACTGGTTCTCGTGGGAAGTGAGTGAAGAGACAATCCCGCTTGACCTATTTGATATGGTTTTAGAGGGTATTAAATCATTCCTAAGAGAAATTAGCGACAGTAGTGAGAAGTATCTATGGGAAAGTCAGATTCGAGTAGTAGGTGGATCATACCATCCTGTTGATTCAAGTCCGAAAGCATATTTTGTTGCTGGACGACTGGCTATTAAAGATGCTTTGCTAAATGCTGGAATTATTGATGAGGAGCGAACCTAACAAGTAATTTAACTCCGACGAGCTGGAGCTTGGCTCAAAATTAATTATGAAAATAAACTTAAATAAATTCATTCATTCTATTCAGCTTTCTGGAAACTCAAGTTTTCGGGTTAATTGAGCGTTAGGCATAAACATGGGAACGACATTTGTTCAAGTCAATGAGAAAGGATTCTGGCTTAAAGATGGCCTTTTAGAGCTGTGGCTGCGTTTTGCCGCACTACATATAGAGGATTCACCTGAGGAGAATTCAGATGAACACAAAATAAGGGACCAATGGCTTATTGCATCTCGCGGATATTTTAGTGGTGCAGTTCCCGATGGTTTGAACGAGGCGGTCGCGACAAAAAACGGTTAGCGAATTGTTGTTGAAGCAATAAACTCACTACTATCCGAGTTAAAGAATTCGCCCAACCAGCTTAATAAAGATGTTCTAAATTTAATGAGTATTTTGGGGCAGTTTGCTAGTGACGTCGAAACTTATAGGCTCATAGAAATTAGTGAAGCAATTTTGAGTTTAATTGAGGGAGAGGTTGGTTCTGATGCCACTGATACGTCATTTATGCCTGGGTGCTACTGAAATGCCTAACCAGTGCCGCAAATTGACGCCTACGCTATCGCTCCGGCGCAATTTCGGCAAGCGTTAGTTTTCAGTGCATGAAATCAAATATATCAACCATATTCTATGCCGTTTTGCTAACATTATTGATTGCACTATTACCCTTCATGATGGGTGAGAGGTTACTCCAAATCAACTCAGCTTTTCTGATATCTGCTAAGTATTTAACATTGCCATTCCTGGCTGTTTCATTCCTCGTCCACAGAAGAAAAGACTACTCCAACTTATGGAGCTATTGCGTCGATAAGTGCTTGATTCTTTTCCTTTGCTTAGTTATTTCTGCTCCTTGTGTATTAGCTTTCAATAAATATGCGGGAAAATCCTATAATATAAGCCTTTCAGGTAATGTGATAAAGACAAAACCCGGAAGGGGCACAGGACAAGAAAGGTGGCGTGAAGTAGTATTAATAACAAAGAAAGGCAAGATTACAATTAACATCGCACATTATCTATTTAAAAAAAATTTAAATGGAAGGCATTTTTCAATGGAATGTAAAATTGGCTCACTTGGCTTAGTTTATCTATAAGTGAAAACTAACCCTTTGTTGCAGCGGGGACCGCTTAGGGCTCTGCCCCAGTCTCCTCGGCTTTGCTCGGTGCCTCCTGAACTCAGCCGTTATGTATTAATGGGAATCTAAATGGCATGGCCTAAACGAGGAACAAGAAAAATAGTAGTGGATGAGATTGAGTATCTTTGGCACTACGATGCTTGCTGTATCTTTTGTAGTGATGATGTCTTCACCGTTGGTCAGACTGGCAGATCAGGTTATTTATTCATTGATTCATTTGCGTTTGGTGAAAAGATACGTCCCAAGAATATAGCTGATTCTATCAAGTGGGCTGTATCCCATGGGTGGAGCCCAGAAAGCCAAAGCAGAAATATGTCAAAGAACATAGAAACTGATGATTTTTATTGGTTGCCTGATGGGGTCAAACACTGGACTTGTACTCCTGAACCATCAGAGAGTGCATAAAATACATAATCGGGTAAGAGCTGGTATCTCCCCAGCTCTCCCCACACCACCCTGCATGCGGGACCGCACAGGGCGGTTCATTTAATTAATCCGTTGGGATAATGAATTTTGATCCATCCGTCCTTGAGTAAGAATAATCCAGCCTGAAAATAGCCGGTAAGCAGGGTTATCGGCTATTTTTTTGAGCGGAGGGTTAATATAATGGGTTAGGAGTTCTTACAACAACCCTGTTAGAATGTTATGTTCCCTAAGGAAATGCCTAGAAGCAGAAAATTCAAGTAACATCTGCTCCCGAGGGGACACATTTAGCGACACAACTGTGGGACAGTAGTGCCGCTAAGCGGTGGTTTTTTCAAGTAACCGGTGTAAGTCTACTGCCCGCAAATTTTCTGAGAGACTTGGGTGAATTCTTCAGAGTGTAACAGGGCATAAGCGACATCAGCTCGCGTAGCACCCTTAATCATTTCTTTAACCCAATATGGATCATCTTTTTCCTTCGCGGTAAGGTCGCGATTAAACGCAGCCTGATACATAGCGCTTACAAATCGAGCTTTATTATCATCCAAGGTGTATCCATGATTCACAAAAGTCCAAATAATGTCTCTTAAGGTATTTTCATTGCAACCACGAGATGCCAGCTCACCCTGCCAGTAGACGTAACCACTATCGTTTACACTCGGAAACTTCCCAGTAAAGCGGTAGTAATAATTATCAATGATATTTTGGTTAGTAAATGGATAAGATCGATAAATCCAGCTTACCATTCGCTTGTCACCAGCACTGAGCGAAACGGTTCGTCTTGATTTGCTACTGCAATAGTTCATTACAGACGTTCTATCGTAGTCACCAAAATAAATACTACCATCAGGTCCTTGCTCTACTTTATCAGAGCAGTGTTTTTCAGATCGATTATGCTCATGCGCAAATCCAAGCGCATGACCAAATTCATGTATAACGACGTATTTCCAACAAGTCTTCGGGTCGTAGCCATCTTCGTTCTCGGCAGCACATTGGCGCTCAACGTAAAGCTCAAGACCAGCCTTCTTCCCATTAATATCAAAGCCCAATGCGTTTACTTGCGAGTCACCAATCAAGATAATGTCTTCTTGATCTGGAAAAGGACTATCACTTACAATTCGGACACGAATGCCTTGAGCATTCGCACTACATTTGCCCCAGCCATAAAAACTTAGGCCAGAGTTTGCCTGCCAAGAATTCGTTACCGCATCTCTAGCCTCTTGGTAAAGATTCCGTCCACCAGCAATCAAACCCGGCTTAATTTCTTCAAAACACACAGCAATACGATTGCTTGGCCAGGTCTTCGTCAGATCTGGGTAACCTGAAAACGCCATCATTGGCATAAGCGCTAAAACTAGCAGTAAGTTCTTCATATATACGTCTACTCAACAATATTGGTATTGATTCTATTACGGCCACTCATTTTCTACTGCTTGCCAGAATACAAGCAAAATAATAAAGGGATGTTAGCCGAGCGCGGATAATACCAATGCCAAATGCTACCTACAACAACTCCTTAAAATACATGATATTGGTGTACTCTCGGTGAAGATGCGTGAAAACAAAAATTTTTTAAATCATCCACACATAGTTGCCGAGAGGATACGAACATTTTGAAACAGCATAACTAAGATTGACAAACTGATCGCTCATTTTGATCTAAAAGGCGATGGACTTCAGTCATAAAAGTCCAAAATCCATGTCTTACTGTTGTGTTTAAACCAAACACCACATCACGCATACTGTTATCTTCATCTTTATAAGCTGCAACGCGAATGTACTTACTATCATCGCTTAAGCAACTGACTAAGACACTTCGATCATCTTCATGTCTAATACGGAAACTTGCACCTTTCCAGTTTTTATCTGTAAATATCTCAGTTACCTCTGGATGGTTTGGCGTACTAGGGTCAATCCGAAATAAACTCTCATTGGTTATCACATAAAAGAAACCATCGTCATATTGAATTGAAACAAATTCCCACGAGTATTCAAACCCCTCTTCAATATACTGACAGAATAACTCTGGCTCTACAGGCGTGTCTTGATTCAATTCACGTGGATCAAGGCTATAAATTGAGGTATTATCGGCTAAATAGAGCTTGTCACCATCAGTGGTAATCCGCGTTATTTTATTGTACTTATTATCTTCTACCAAATAAGATCCTTCCAAATCAGGACTTTCATCGTCAATATTCCAACTATATAGCTCCTTATGAATAATATCATCAACCAATGCATAAACTGTATTATCAATTAGACAACATGAGATAAAATCACCTGCTCCATAAGGAAGTGTTATAGATTCAACTTGACTATGTTCCTGCTCCCTAAAACGAAAAGGAGTATGGCTATCAGTTACGCCATAACAATAAATATACCCATTATAATAAACTGATGCATCAGGGTATTTTATTTCTTTGTTACTTAAACTCTCTATTGGTAAAACCGTTCCATTTTCTTCTTCTAAAACACGAATTCCACCATCGTTACTATTACCAATAAACACATAGGAGTAACGATTTCTAGGGTAAATGTAGTTATTTAAAAATGTATCTGTAAATTCACCAATAGGATCAGGTTTTGGTGGTTTAGGTTCAAATAGTTTGATCAAGAACTGAATGAGAGCCACAACAAATCCAACTATTGCTACTGCAACACCAACTGGTCCAGCCCATGCTGCTCCAGCCATTACACCAATAGCAACAGCACAACCACCTAAACCTATGGCTGCATTTATGGACCCCAGAATAATATCAACAGGATCATTATTTATAATAGCCTGTACTAAATCATATGCTGAAATTGCGAGTCCAATAACAGCCGTGACAGCAGTAAACCTCACCGCAAACTTGGATAAACTACTACCAAAAATTTTTCCGGCTATAGAACCTTCTGGCAATCCACTTTTAACCCATTTCGATAAGCTATTGGTGATTTGCTGCATAAAGGTATACTTGGTAGTTGCTGATTTTTTTGCTAAAAAGGCGGCGAGTCTTGTGGACAACTGAGCTTCTATAAGACCAATAGTACCATCAAGGGTTGTTGCGCCGAAACCGATTAACTCTGGTATATTGATATCTTTGTCACGAGTCAGCGAAAACAATAAACTTGATAGGCTAACACCATATGTCATACTATCAAGTACACCAGTAGATATGTTATTATTAAAAACACTACTATTTTTTTCTACTAATGAACTCCTCACAAAATCATCCATGACATTTAAATCACGATCTGGATAATGGTTGTAAATATCTCGTAAATCAGCAATAAATGCTGTGCCCATATTCTCGTCACCACCTACGCTATTGCTGTAGGTTTTCATTACTTCTCTGGTTTCTTGAGAGGCATTTTGTAATAGCTCCATCATTACCTGCTGAGCAGCGTCTACCCTATCCAGTACGCCATCGCCTGCAGCACTTGCTTCTCCATTTAGTTTCACATCGCGAGCCATTGCTTGTAGGGTCGCAGAAAAGTAATTTTTTTGTATTTCTTGCGCTTTCTCTTCATTTCCTAATAGTTGAATTTTATTAGCAATATTTTTTATTTCAACCATGGGGTCGGTTAGCTCATTGTCTAGAATTACTGAGTTAACAAATTCTTCCAAGGTAGAGTCTTGCTCATAATATGTTATTAATTGATTTTGCCAATAGTCTGCATTCTCCAAATAAGTCGTAAAGTCTATACCAAGCTCATTTGCTAAATACTCAGTATAAGCAATGGCATAAAGCCTATCAAACATACGCTTATATTCGTCTGATTTTTTAAGATCTTTGTAAACATTAGCAATTTTACACATATCCCAACCACGTACTTTTATCAGGTCGTCATTATCATCTTCACTTTGATCCTGATAAGAGTCACAAACCAGCTGGGCACAATATAAAGGTGCTATTTGTAAATATAAATCGTGGTAGTCTTCAAGTACTTTTTCAACTTCAGATAGGTTAAGTTCTTCGTCGTCTTTCGGTCTCACAGCCTCACCAAAGTAACTTTCATTATCGATGTTTGATTCAAGTTCTTTCAATGCATATTTTAAATTATTTTCATAATACTCACCGGCAAGCACCTGAACCTGGTCTACTGGAATACTTTCTCCTTCACCATTATCTTCAAGTTCAAAGGTGTTAATACTTAATAGCTCCGTGTCACTTCCGTGAACACGTTCTAAACTGGTGGATCGTGAATTTTCCCTAAGTGATTGAAAACTATTGAAATTAAATAAACTAACAAGCTTAGTTTCACTTGATGGGTAAGATGTTAGATTGACAAAACGTTCTTCATTATTCAGTTTGGCCATTTTTGAGTAGTGTTGACCACTAAAATATCCATTACTTGCTGTTGATTTAAGTTTTCCTTGTAATTTATGGTTGCCAGCTTGTAAAGTACCTGTAAATATAGCATCACTGGTATGATCAAAAAAACTAAACTCAACAACTCCAGAAATTGCATCCTGAGTTTGATACTTGAGCTTTTGATAAGAGAATTTATGTCCAGGGATTGATAGATTTGTGACAAGGCAAAAGTTTTTTTCCCATTTGTTTTGTATGGTTATTTGCTCTTTTCCATTTCGGCTTAGATGGTAACTAATCTGAGGAATACGCCCTCGTATTTTTACAGGATGCTCCATACCTTTTTTTTGGTAGTATCCTGAAAATGCAAACTTATGATCTCTAAACCAAATAACACCTTCACCAAGATCACCTTTTTCACCCAGTAGGAATCGGACTTTATTATCAATTGGATGCCAATGTACGTTAGCAAGAGGATCATCACAAAAGTAAACAGTATTGTCGAAAAATTGTAGGTTACCAACCAACTCCCAACTATCCCCTCTAAGCTCTTCAGTTTGATACAAATTTCCTTCTAAAATATTAAAAAACAGTGATTGTTGTGTTTTAGTCAACTGTTCTAAACGTCTTTTACGCGTAATATATCCTTTGCTACGGAGTCTTCCTTTAGAGTCTTTTAAAGATGAGTCGTATTTTTCTTCAGTAAACTGGTACATATTAAAAATCCCTTTTCTATTGAATGTTTAATCCACCATTTTTCTAAAAATGAAGGGTGAGTACTAAAAGATAGCAACCCTTTATTGATGAGCTATTAACACACTCTAGCTGTTTCAAAATTAGATAACCAAACTTTATTTAATAAATCATGTCAATAACTTAAAATTAAGCGCAGAAAGTCATAAATAATTATTTTAAGTACTATTTCTTTATCATGAATTATTTTATTACCGTATAACTTTGACGGTATTCTTTACAGGAACTACTCTGATAGCGTTTCCTCAAACGTCTACATTCCAGAAAATAAATAGTAAGCCAACTATTATTGAAGAAGCTACTCTAACCTACAGATTTATAAATTATATAAGTAAATCAAGAGGTTATGCCTTTAAGATTGATGTAGCCATAATAGTTCACTTAGATGCAATAGTTATTCTTTAACTATTTTTTAATGTTAGATTTACTTTTTACTATAAAAGGAATTATAAGTATGTCATGCATAAAAAAACTAAGCGATCTAACCTATCCAGGTTTTGATGCCCTACGGGAATACTTTGATTCGCTGCAGCTTCCTGAGTATTGGGATGGAGAAGACAAGATAGGAAGTAATGATAACGAAGTATGGTTTGCAGATACTAACGATAAATACATGGCTAGTTTTATGAGTATAATCGACAATAGTGATAGCGAAATGACGAAAATACTTAACATGCCAGAGTTTCGCTACTTTCATAATTTACTACCTGCGGGTACAGATGTTGTTAGCTCATTTTGTCAAATGATGGCATTTAAGTACCGTAAAAAGCTGGGGTTTGAAAACTTACGTGGTACTTACCGTGTAACTTTCCAAGTATGGACAAATGTTACAACTGAGAAAAACGAAGCACAACTGTCTCAGCAAGTGTTATTTTTATACAATGTTGGTTCTGGTAAAAACAGATACCCAGTTATTGTTTGTTTCTAAAATTTAAGGGTCAAATGACCCTTAATCCTACTATTTTTCAAACTCACTTAGAGCGTGGTAAATGCAAGGACTTTGAGCAATACATGCACCAGTCCTAGGGCTTTGAATCAAAGTGATTAAAGTAAAAATAGAAGTATATGAACAATAACTCTCAGAGGTTATTTTATGGCCTAACGCTAGTCCAAAGACTGTATATATCTTGGTCCTACCAAAGCCAGAGTACACGTTAAAATCTTGGAAGGTGTGGTAATCAGATAATATTACTCAAGCATAGGTGGGTAATGCAGGTATTTTTATTTCTTTGAGTAAACTTTAAAAGATACAAAAAACTTACCAGAGGCGAGGGAGCAATAGGCATAAAGGGAGTTCTGTAAAACCTTCTTTATGCCTAACTGTTTATAGTTTCAATCGATTGGCCTGCAACCATGGCGGAGATAATTACTGGAGAAAAATTTGCGCGAGGCAGAGCAGAATGATGGAAAACACATTTGGTTTACTCCACTTGGGAAGTTCCAGTGTTACGAGTAGCGACAGGATTATACCCTTGACCCCCATACTCTGTGTCAAAAAAGTTTTTAAACCATACGCAAAACGCTAAGTTTTCTGTAAATTTGCCAGTGATTAACCTATCGACGGGGATTGATTTGTCAATTCCTGCTTTTTTGAAGGATTCCAAAAGAACCTTCCAGTTGCTCACGAATTCGAATGTCTCTTTTGCTTGAAAATTAACCCTTTTCATTGGAACACAATTTACATAGAGAATATCCATTAACTGGCAATATGCTGCTCCTGATCGAAAATCTTCGATTTTGGTGTAGTTCAATTTCAAGCAATCATTTATCCAAGATACAAGCTCATGCTGATCAGGGATATCAGCAGTTGGAAATGCCTTGTAGTATGTCTCAAAAGTCATTTTACATTCCTTAAAATTCAGAGGCTATAATTTTCCCACCAAGGCACAATTATTTTTTCCAAACTTTAGCAAAACCTAGCACAATTAATACGGATATGACTCCAGAAAAAATAAATAAAGAATATACATAATTTTTTAATAAAAAATCTATCATTGGTTAAGTCTGCACTTATTATAAATATATATTTATAGTGAACTAGTAACCTTTTAATGCTAATGAATTTTTTGATTAATTATTTATTCGTTTACTTTACGTTAAAATCAAATTTCAAGTACCCCTAGGGCTCCAGCTTTACTCCAAATACCAAAACTGTCCTGGAAAAAGTTCCGATAACCGTTGTTATCGGCTATTTTGACGATTTTCGCGTAAGATAGTATCACTTTTAGTATAAAGTAATACTAAATACCGTATCTGTCTTAAGCCTGATAAGAGCAGTGATTAGGTGAAAATTGTGATAAGAGGACATTTTCCAATACTTTAAAACTGTGCAGTTCTTGAGTAGAGATTAGCCTATGAGCTGTATTGCAGAGATGTTACAAAAATAATATTTTTAGGCTTACAAGAAAAATCAAAGATCTAGTGTTATCGAGCCTGTTGTTAGGTTTTTTCCTATCCTTATTGACCCTTAAATTATTCTCAACTATTCATTTATTACACCGCCAGTACATGACAAATCATTTAATAAAAATACAACTTAGAAGGTTTGATGAGGAGCTTATCATGGACGAGGCTTTAAAAACGTTATTAGAGAGTCCAATAAAAAAAGTATTACTACAAGATGGTGATAAACAGCAGGCTTATACTGATAGTCAAAACCGTACCGTAATCGCTTCCTTTGGCACACTCATCGTTAATGGCCAGGGGGTTGTCTCTGTCGTCTTGAAAGAACGCACTCCATTTTCAATTGATGTTGTGACGAATGAAAGCCTTGAGCAAGGTATACGTTTAGTCGTACTAGAGGAAGGCGTAAAACTCTATGAACTTGAAGGTGGCACAGAAACACTATTGGATGAACGCTCGGGTTTAGCGATTGGCCTCGATGAAGACAAAGAAGCGACTTACTGGTTTAGCTTTTTTGGCCAAAACCGCGCTATTCACTATGGAAAAGGGGAGATGCGTAGTCTGACTACACTGCTTGAGTATGTTTTTCCTGATGATGGCGGCGAACCCTCAAAGTTTTGGATGAATGATTTATCAAAGTACAACGTCAGCACCCCTTCAGAAGTGACGGTGTGGAAAGATCCTGTCACCGTTGACCCTCCGCTTATTGTGTTACCAACAGATAAGTTCACGATGATGGACGCGGCAGAATATCGGGCTGTGGTACCAAACGCGCTATCTCAAGAGTGCCAAGAGTTGTATTCAAATGTTGTTGGAAAAAGTTTTGTACTTAATACGCCTGACTTTCCTGATTTTACCGATGCTATTGAAGCAAGTATTCGTAACCCTAATGGGTGGTGCTACAAAAAGCTTGAGGAAAAAAAGAGCGAGTTTGGCGGAGAGGGAGACATCAAAGCAACTTACCTAAGAATTACATTAGGTGTAAACCAAGGCTGGAGCCCAGGCATTCCCTATGTCCTAGAAATTTGGCCTGCAGGGCATTACTCTCCCATTCATAACCATGCAGGTGCCAATGCGATTATTCGTGTATTACATGGTGAAATAGGCGTTAACCTTTATTCAATGCTGTCTATTTATCATAAGCAACCATTCGCACAAAAAATCTTGGTGAAAGATGATGTAACATGGATATCACCTGGGTTGAATCAAATCCATCAATTGAAGAACATCAATGAGAATGGCCCTACCTGTATGACAATACAGTGTTATCTTTATAATCAAAGTAATAGAAGTCATTATGAGTATTTTGATTATATTGATAACGAAGGTACAGGTATTGGGCATTATTACCCAGACAGTGATATGGAGTTTCCTGAGTTCAAAGCGTTAATGCGTTCAGAGTGGTCGGGCAATGTAAGACCAAAAGAATGGTGGCGTTAATTCTGCACATAACACTCCGCCCTTCGAGGGCGGATGGCTGTTTAATAAACGTTCCACGCGGAAGATAATACAGTTAGTGCGTATCTTCTGTAGTTGCCAGCATGTGACGACCTAATTATCTAAGACAAAATCACTCGCTACTTACGGCCATCCATTTTTAGTGCATTAACTAACTCATCCGATATCACATGTAGTTTCATTTGCTTGATATTGGCGATGGCGTTTTTCACCTTCTGTTTCTGATGATCTGCGGGTAGTAATTCGACAATAGCTTTCCCTTGGTTAGTAATGGTGAAGGATTCACCAGACTCTACCCGGCGCACTAATTCAAGGCGTTTTGATTTTGCTTCGTAGGGACCAGTTTCGTTATACATGTGATGATCCTCGTTGATTCACGAGCCAGTCTATTAGGTCCATATACATCGCAACAAGGAGAGGGTTGCTGCTGCCCAGCAAATTGATATCAATGGTCAACCAAGTGGTGGCCCAAAAGGAAGACAAGTACACCAAAGCTCAACTAGCGATTACTTGGCTATTAAAGAAAAAGCAATTTGCAGGGTTAAATAAAAATAAGCAGCTAGCCATGCGTGAAATGGCTAAGAAAGTCGCTAGAGGGGCGGAGTAGTCCGCCTTAATCCATGACTAAAAAATACCCTTTTTTAATTTT
Organism: Zooshikella sp. RANM57; assembly: GCF_050749885.1. Taxonomy (NCBI): domain Bacteria; kingdom Pseudomonadati; phylum Pseudomonadota; class Gammaproteobacteria; order Oceanospirillales; family Zooshikellaceae; genus Zooshikella; species Zooshikella sp. RANM57. The sequence goes on from NZ_JBOIUB010000015.1 coordinate 79,771, forward strand.
ATTTTTCTTTAAATCGTTAAAAAGCTGCTGTGCTTCTTCAAGAGTACTAAAAGTATCTATTTTTAGCTGCCCATTTTTACCAATGCGTCCCCAGTAACGCATTAAAGCCCATTGTCCAAAGAGATCAGGTTGAATGTGCAAGCTATAGTACTTGTTTTCATTCCGTTGCTGATCAATTTTGTGCAATAGAATCATGAAATCTCACCTGCTCATCCATACCAAATGTAGCATAGCAGCCCAAATCCTTCGGCACAGTAACAACTACTCAAATAACCCTAGCCATGTTAACATATTACCAATATTTGGTATTAATTGGTACACGGTCATGGCAAAGAACACAAGCATCTCTTTAGGAGATCACTTTGATGGCTTTATTGCAGAACAACTAAAAAATGGTCGATTTGGCTCTGCCAGCGAGGTTATTCGGGCTGGTTTAAGATTGCTCGAAGAACAAGAAGCCAAACTTGATGCGCTAAGAAAGCTTGTTGCAGAGGGTGTTGCTGAAGCTGAAGCAGGTAACACTGTTGATTATGACATGCAATCCATTCTTGATAGGTTCAACCTAAAATAACTTCAAAGTTATATAACCTTGGAGTTATAATGTACTAACATTAATGATGATAGGCTGATGTGGAAGGTTGTTACAGTCGATGAGTTTGATCAATGGTTTTTAGCGCTTAGTGAAACTGAACAGGTCTCAGTTTTAACGGTAATCAAACTACTTGAAATGAAGGGGCCTGAACTAAGCCGACCTTATGCTGATACCCTGGAAGGCTCTAAACGTGTTAAAAACCTGAAAGAGTTAAGAACACAGCATCAAGGCAGACCGTACCGTGTATTTTTTGCCTTTGATCCAGAGCGGCAAGCAGTTCTGTTATGCGGTGGAGATAAGACAGGCGATAAACGATTTTATAAAAAAATGATACCCATCGCGGAAAGAGAATTTTTGAAACATTTGGACAGCTTGCGCTAATTGGAGGATTTACAATGGCTAAACCACTATCAGAATTACTAGAAAAAGTTTCACCAGAGGTACAAGCCCAAGCAACCGCAAAAGCGGCTGAGATTCTTACAGAGATGACATTAGCAGAGCTTCGTCAGTCTAAAAATGTAAAGCAAGAAGACTTAGCGAAAGCCTTAAATGTTTCTCAGCCTAATGTAGCCAAGCAAGAAAACAACAACTCTGATGTTTACCTGTCAACGCTACGTAGCTATTTAAAAGCCTTGGGTGGTGAGCTTGAGGTTGTTGCACGCTTCCCTGATGGGTCTGCAGTAATTATTAATCAGTATGACAACCATGCTCAGTAAAACATGGTTATAAATCTTGCAGCTTATTTTGATAATATTGAGTTAATGCATGTTCCACAAAATGTTCCACGCGGAACATGGCACAGTTATCGTTAATACTCATTTCAAGCTATATTGGGTAGAACACGTTTTAGCCAAGAATGAGGCATTTAGCTAGATGTCCAAAAAGAATTACTTTACTTTTCTCTTCCTTAGTTTATGGTTAGTCGGTTGTAGTCATGTCACGGCGAAACAGCCAAACACGATCCCAGTGATCATTTTTCCAGGTTGGCTAGCTGATTTCCCAATTGATCTTGAGAATGCTGAATTTCTCAGGGGAAGAAGTGGGAGTAACGGGGGAAGCATCTTTTTCAAAAGTAAAAATTTCGGCTGGACTTCCGCCTATGAAGATGTGAGCCAAGAAGCTAACAGCGAAAAAGTAACGGTCATTGACTACCTTAAAAAACAAGCAGAGGCAGCAAAAAAAATAAAAAGTCACAAAATAATAACTTTAAAAAAGGAAGGACTGGTGATTTACCTCATCGATAGTGCCACAAATAAGGCCATCATTTTTACAACAGTAGAGAAATCTCCATACCTTGGTGATTTTTCAGTTTTAGGCGAAATAGATATTATGGAGATTTTTAAGAGTATTCGTCGTCGGAATCAATAGGCTAAAGATTCATTTCCACTTCAGAGCGATACTTGGATGTAACCATCTTGATGCATGACGAATAAAACTTTCCATTTCGTCTTAATGCTTTTCCACCTTCTCGCAATACCTTCAGCATATTAATTTTACCTTGGACATTGCTAGCAAATAGGCTAAAAACAATATTAACTATATTCATAGAGCTACTACACTCACCACTTTCATATACGATTTTTGCCGCAATAACTACAAGCTGGTCATTTGCATAAGAAACTGTCAGTGTACCTTTGTATACATGATTCAATATCTCTTTGGCAAACTCACGATCTTCTGAGGTTATTTCTGTACTTCCAGTGACTTCAGCCATGATGAACATACTCTGTATGTGTACTTCTGTAAGAATAGCAAACCCTTGCCCGATAGAATGGAGAATGTCACAGGGAATACAGCTAAGAGTTGCTATCTCTACTTCTAAGCCGTGCGCTGGTGTATGGTTCAAAAGCTGCTCAGAAAGAACCTAACGTCAAAATCAACAACAATATTGACAAGTGTATTGCGATTACATGGGATCTACTACCCAGCAAATTGATAACAATGATCAACCAAGTGGTGGCCCAAAAGGAAGACAAGTACACCTAAACTCAACCAGCGATTACTTGGCTATTAAAGAAAAAGCAATTTGCAAGCTTAAACAAAAATAAAAGGCTCGTGATGAGTGAAATGACTAAGGAAAGTAGCCAGAGAGGCGGAATAGTTCACCAAACAATTTACTGTGTAATTAATTGTGCTATTGAAATTACTTTTTCAATAATCTTTTGAGGCGCTTTTTCTATTAACCGTACATTTCTGGCTTCAAAGTCAAGCGACTTTAATTGATAAACAAGAATTGAGCCTTTTGTTTGAGTGCTTTCGGGTAAAATTACTTCTATTTTGACATTTCGAATAGTACTTGTAATAGGCGCAACAACCGCCATGCTTGTGTGTTCATTAAACATTTTTCGTGAAATCACAAAAGCTGGCCGTGTTTTCATTATTTCTTTGCCGCTACTTGGATCAAAGTCAATTAAGACTATATCTCCTTGATCAGGAACATATACCATTAGACTTCCTTACCAACTGAATGCATTCCTAACCACTCCTGGTCTTCTTCGGTTAGTGCCAAGCGTTCTTTTGGACTGCCTGCAAGCAAGTCTTCTAGCGTTTCTTCCTTCTGAACAGGTGTTAAAACTAAGCGATTACCATCAATCGATATTTCAACATCAGACCCTACGCTCAGCCCCAGAGAGCTAAGTACAGCCTTGGGAATACTGACTATATTTGCATTACCTGACTGTCTAATTGTTGATGTAGCCATGAAGATTACCTTGTATTTGAGTTTTACAATAGTATAACCCTACGCTATTAGTTTTACAATAGTAAAACTAAAGAGGTTGGTATATGTTCCATGCGTTTGCAGTTAAGAGAAAAGTAAACCTATCAAAGCGAATGAAGTTTAAATATGAGCAAAGTGTTACTTATTACTTGCTGGTATTCAGCTACTAACTTGTCGAGTTGAACGTAATCATCTGGAGCATAGGTTGGCTTAAGGGTTATGCACCTGCTGACCTTCTCCATTTCTTTTTCAAAACCTGCGCTAGATTTAAGGAAGTAAAGGGGCTCCCTTTCATCAATGAGGCGTGAAATATCGTTAAACTGATCAGGGTTTTTAAAGTACGTTACGTTTGCGCCATTGAATAAATGATAAGAAGGGTGTTCGACTTCATTTAAGCACTCAACATCTTCAGCAATACTGGAAATAATCAGAAGATCATTGCCATTAGCCCAAAGAGCTAGCTTTTGCATGAATAAGCTCATCTCTTCTTTATTTATAACCCCAGGTGAAAATGTATAAAAAGGCTTTGACTGCATTAGTGTTTAGCCCCATAAATAATGAGTTAGTCATCACACCAGGTATCAATATTAACTGGATCAAAGTTTATACAGCTATTTTCCTTAGATATAAGCTGGTAGAGTTTGGGTTCCTTGTAAGTAAAGTAGTAGTAGTTTTTGCAATCTTCACCATACACCCACCAATTACTTGATCCGTCATTAATCTGTATTGGTCTGAAAGTCAGTATACTGGACTCTTTAGGTATAGTGTTTATAGGCTCTGTAAGCAGATACCATAAATTGCTAAAGAGATAAGTTTTCCAGGCTAAAAGAACAGCAATGCAAACCACTATAAATATAATAACTTTCTTGGACATGTGTGGTATATAAAATTGAATGAATAGATACCTTAAATCAAAAAATCTAATAGTTACCTGTACTGCTCTTATATTAGCCTTGATAATTTGGCTCTTTGTGGGTATCTATAGGCACGATGAGTTTGGTTATTACAGTGTATTTATCAAGTATCGACCCTCTTTTAAAGTTTACTTTTACTCTCCCTTGGGTATGAAAGACCTTGAGGATGTACAGTTAACTGAAACAGAAAAGCTAGAGTTGGCTTATTATCAAGAGTTTGTTTTAGGTCATCATAATTAGCTAGCTATAGACAAACGCAATACTCTTCGACATCCCCCCCTAATTGAGCAAGAGCCGCCACCTAACTACCCTGCAAACCTAGCCATGAAGTGCAACAATACAAGCAATAATAGAGTGCTACGTGTAATAACTCTTTCCATTTTGACTGAGATTGAGCCAGCCACCCAAAACAGCAAAGCTGACAGGGCATAGAATATATAGGAAAACAGTTTTACTACAAAAATAGTATCCGCATCACCTGGTGTTATCGTATTTGGATCAATCAATGCGTATTTATTGGTTGGAAGGATTGAAACCAGAAAACAGAAACCATTAAGGGCAAAGCCACTATAAAACAATATACGTTTAAAAATGCGTTCGATCATTCTCTAGGTGTTTTCCTTAACTCTGTTATGTGTTCAAGCACCTTCAACCAATCCTCATACGTACCCATTAGATAAAAGCGTTTAAACAGTTTGCACTTAAAACGTTGTAGTTTCTGGTTTTTGGTTCGATTGTTTAAAATACTTGAAACTAGCCATTCTTCATCAAACCCACCCCATTCTCCACCAGGCGGAAACGCATTGATGTAACAAACAGGTGCAATATCATACAAATAAAACGCTGTAAGCTGCTCCTCACTAAAAGGCGTTTCAGCCAGCCTGCGTGCTATAAATTTGATATCAGAGCTTTTCAGCTCTGTATCGAGGAAAAGATCTGATATTACAAGCCAGGCAGTATATAGCTCATCAGTTGTCACTATTCTTACTCCAAAACCTTTAGACATTGAGCCACAATGCAAGGTACTCGTTTTACTTAATAGGTAAAGTAGTGGATTAGAAAACTTTGAAGTAAAGACTGTTCATCAATAGATAACCTCAGGTTCAAAGGGGTTTGGAGAATGTCGCTAGAAAACTTAAGTATGGAAAAATGCCCCCTTAAACTAAAAGAGATTGAAGCTAGTAAGGTAAAGGATCAACTACCTGAAGGCATAACTAAGCAACAACTTGGCTACGGACTACAGTATATTACTGTTAAGAACCAAGAATCGTGTATTGGTAGTACAGTAGCAGAAGCATTGCTAGCAGCAACTACCGCTAAGGATCTTTATGAAGATCTTAAACGCTTAGGCATTGAAGTAGAAAAGGGTAAAGTTGAGAAAATACAACAAGCAGAAGATGTCTTACGTACTTCTAACTCTCATAAATTTAAATATCAAGCTCGCTTCAACAAACTACCCAAAGCTGCTCAGGAAAAGCTTAAGTCAATCGAAGTATTGAAACAGTTAAGGTTTGATGCACTTAAATTGTTGGATGCTTTGCACCCAGACTCATAACGTTTGGCTATTACGCCTCGCTCTCAGGAGTCGAGGCACACTTTATCTAACTGGAAAACATATGTTCCGTAGCTTTACTTCAACCACAGTTTTACTGCTCAGCTGCTCACTGGTGTATAGTTCAGAAGCCGCAAAGAAAGAATCTAAAGTCAAAATCAATAATGATATTAACAAGTGTATTTCGATTATTCCCGAAAAAACTAGGGTTGTAGAGGGAAAACTCTTTCTTGATACAAACTGGAAAGTAAACAAAGCTACTGGGGACTGTGGGTGTAAGTCCGCATTACTGACCTATCATGTGGCTGTAGAAAAAGATCAGCAACAATATGAGCTTTTATATACCCATTTCTCCTCATTACACGACAAGTTTACCTTTTTAATCAACGCTGATGCTTCATATGGCAGTTATGATCGTTATATCTTAGATATAAGCTGTAAAAACCCTGATTAATTCTGCTCAATCCTCAGCAAAGGTGTACACCCTTTATCAGTCCATAAACAATCCATTCAATGCTTATTCACAGGCTGTAGCTGCTATGGCTATACAGGTTTTAATGGGTAGCCACATTTCCAGTCGTGATGAATCACCAGGATCGGCAGGTAAAAAACCATACTGCTGATAAAAAGGCACTACCTGAGGTGTCATTGGATCCACAAACAATCCAATCGCCGATATTTGTTCTGCCACCAAAACTGTCCGGTAGATAGCGTCTACTAATAACCGCTCGCCTAACCTCTGCCCTTGTTGAGTGTAATCGACCGCAAGCCGTGCCAACTTTACCGCATTCAGTGGATGAGGATATTTTTTATAATCTTTATGGTCAGGCGGCGTTGTCACCGAGTACCCAGTCAGGGTGTGATAACCGAGAATCGTGGTTGGCTCTGCGCTGAGACAAGCCACATAGGTTTTTGAGATCTGTTTGGCCGCCTTCTGCCGTGCTTGTCGCTGTAGAAACTGATTCAACGCATTCACGCCACAATCAAACGCTTTTCGATCATGTGTGGGCGTCAGCTCTTCAATGATTATCGACATTCACTGAATCCCTGTAGCGCTGGGCCGCTGCAACCAGTTTATGGTTCGGTTCAGGTGGGTTCTCCAGTGCCGCAACCAGTGCCTCAGCGCCAGCCTTGGAGAGCTGTAATGTTTCGGTTTGTGCCAGTACATCACGGGCTTTTTCCAGTGCTGATTCAATCAAAAACTGTGAGAGTGTAGCCCCAGAATAGTCCGCCGCGCGCTGAATCATTTCTTGTATATCGGTGGAGACACGCGCCACCAAGCGCGTTTCTTTGCGCTCAGAATTGGGTTGAGTAGCCATTATGCTGATTCCTCTTGTCTTTATGTATGTCATTATGGCACACAAAATTGCGTGTGTCACTCTGGCATACATATTTCAATCGCCAGCACGCTCAAACTATTTCTATTGTCGGCCTGTAGCCGATTGGGTCTCATTTTTCACTATATTAGATTTTTCTCACTTAGTAATACGTATTACCGTTTTTGATAGTATATTATCATTCCACACCAAAAATAGCCGATAACTATGATTACCGGAAATTTTTTCAAGGGAGTTTTGTATTTCGGTTGGGGAAGGAGTGCTAAGGGCACACAAGGAGATAATAAAAAAATGAAAACAGTCTTAATCGAAGAACAATACAAGCCAACATGCTAGGCGCTGTCTTGTTAAAATGGACAGCGCCATATATTAAAATATTGAGGACCGAACTAGCACTG
>NZ_JBOIUB010000016.1:0-86340 GCF_050749885.1 Zooshikella sp. RANM57
TCAACATTTAATGAGAAAACTTTTTGACAAGTTAGGGTTAAGCTTAAGCATTCAAAAAGTCGCTCAAGTGTATGAACAGCTGAGCGACTATGGGGCTATGGCTGGGTAAAAGTGTCTACAGTATTGTCCATAATACTCGCTAAAAATCGAGTAGCTGTTCCATGATACAAACATGCAGGAGGCTCAATAGGCGCTAATTTTAAGTCTATAGCAATTGAATGTCCTTGATTTGCTCTGATTTTAGTACCATCATCGCTAATACTAAAACGCTGCTTATCATTGGTTTCAACAACAACCTCTATAATTTCTCGGTTTAACTCAACGTCAGTAGTCAGTTCAATTAACGTGTCAATAGAAGCCCAGCCTTGCTCATCAAGGATGAGACCAATCGAGTCAGGTTTATGACGTAATAAAAAACTTAAATATTTTGATACTTTCTTCAGCTGTTTTTCCATAGGAGACACTTTGTGAATAAGGGTATTAGGTGAAGTTCTACTACTTCTCTTCGAATAGTTGACACCTCTAAAAATGCGTCCCTAGTGTAAAGCATTATTGTTAGAAGTCTCTAGTAAGCTTAAGATCACTCACTAATGAAAGTAGATTAACGTAGACAAACCTTCATTTTATGAAAGATTTACTTGATAAACATTGAACAATGGGTCTAACAAATTTATAAAAGTTACATACAGATACAAACCTAAACATTTTATTTGATAAATTTGTTAGCTTTTTTTCTAACAAACACTGCTTGAAATGAATAGATAGTAAAACAGCAGTGAATAAGGCAAAATCAAATTCAATAACATCACCAGTATTCAAAAATCCATGTTATGTTTAGTTCAGTTAATATACAAAAGGTGCTAGCCCGATTACAGCAGTTTTTCCTGTTATCACCCGCTCGCCGTAAACGACATGCCGCTAAATCAAAAGACAATCAATATGGCTTGGATGAGGTTTCAGGTAAAACGGTTAGTAACGCTCAGAAAGAAACAACACATTCCAGCTCAAAGGCAAAACATCAGCATGAGCCTCTTAAGCATGATATACAACAAGCATATCCTGATTTTATCCAGGTAGAAGACGAATTCATTATAAGAACATTATGGGAAGTAAAAGCTGAAAAGCATGGTTTAAAAGGTCTATTTCTTAATACATATCAAGAACTAGAGAAAACACTGCCTAATGTAGATAAAGCAACACCGATCTTTATTGATATACAATTACCCAACAGTACAAAAGATGGGTTTGAAATTGCGAAGGCTTTGTTCCATCAGGGATATACTGACTTGTATTTATCCACCGGTAGTCTAGCGTCTGAACTTGAAGAGATACCTTGGATAAAAGAGGTTGTTGGGAAGGACTTCCCAATACACATCCTTATAAACAGCACTGAACCCACTACGTAAAAACTACGTAGTGGTTTATATATACAACACAAACTGTATTATTATTTTTGCTCTGCCTTCATTTTCAAATACTCTTCTACAGATAATAAAGGCTGGTCTAACTTCTTGTCGATAAACAATATACCGTTAAGATGATCTATCTCATGCTGAAAAACCCTTGCCATTATACCTGAAAGCGTTTCTTCGTGCTCTTCACCAAGCTCATTCAGGTAACGAACGGTAATATCTGATGGTCTTTCAACCAGTCCCACACCATCAGGTACAGACAAACAACCTTCATAATCCTTACTTAATGTTTTGCTTACCCAAGTCAATCTTGGGTTAAAGTAAGCCTGCATAGGGCTATCAGGTTTATCCGTCCTGACAATAATGATGGCTTGCTTATTGATACCAATTTGGGGGGCGGCTATGCCAATACCACCAGACTCTTCTAAAATACGTTTCATCTTATCCACAAGATCAAAAGGAATCGCTTCTGGTCGAATCGGCTGGTTTTCAGCACGTAAAATCTTATTTTGAGTGGCTGATCGAGTATGGGTAAATAGTTCTGGATGGTTAAACAGCGGTTTGTTACTTTGGCTCGTATCCTTACTACTTTTAACACCTTGTTCAATGCATCCTTGACTCATAATACACAACCCTATTATCAGCATTCTTGCCAATTTACAGATAGACATAGCAAAAGTTTTTCTACGACAACTGACTTTAATTGACACAGTATAAAAAACAAAATATAGTCGTGTAAAGTTTTTTAGTTTCACGCATTATCATCTAATTTAACACGACCGCTAGCGTCTGGCTATTGGTAACAGTATTCATATCGATCTAAAATGACTGGTTTTCAGGGACAATATCAGGTCATAGACTTAGACCATATTTCTAAAAATAAGTTAGCACTTATCTTTCTACTACCTCATCTTGAAAATCACTTTAGGGCACCTCTAAAAATAGTGAGATACTTATATGATGTAAAGGAGCACGTAAAAAGCTCATGACAAAAAGTACACCTTTCCATGAAATGAGATAAGTACTTTGAAAAAAACGAGTTTTAATGCCCGAAAATCAACTTACCAGTTATATCCAAGCATATTAGATACGTTTCAAAAACACGCTAACAGTAATTTACACCGTTAAGGTAGATTACAGTAGAAAATCATTAATACATATTAAACAAAGTCTATAAAAATGAATATTGGACGATTCATAATAATATGTTTGCTTACAATAAAAAGCTATGCATCCCCGTATACTTCACCAAACGAATCTAAAAGCACACAAGGCATGTACTCTCCAATGAAAATGGTTTTTTATCAACTTCCTCAATCGCTAAATCCAACCCATTGCTGGCTAGTCGAACATTTACTCATTGTACAAGCAGTAAGTCAGTCACTCATCCGTATTGATGAAAAAGGTGGTTTTCAAGGTGACCTGGCTACTAGATGGCACATAGAAAATGGTACAAAATATACTTTTTATCTTGATAAGAATGCTACCTTTCATAACGGAACACCTATTACAGCAAGAGACGTTGCTCTGAGTATATCTCAACATTTTTACCCAGATACAAAATCAATTGTCAAACGGTATCTCAAGGAAGCATTCGGAGCCACCCCAACATTTGAAGATAACATTTTAAGTAACTTAAAAATAATTGATAAAAATACACTACAAGTTAATTTGGATAATCCTTTCCCACCTTTCTTAAAGGTGTTAGCTATGGGTAATTTTTCAGTATACAAAAATGTCAATGGCAAGTTAGTATTTTCTGGCCCAATGATTCCAAAAGCTTATACAGATGAAGAAACAAATTTAACTGGCTGGGAGTTAACCCACAGGGATAGCAAGAGAAAAAATAAGATTCTTGTACTACAAAGTAATAATTTTTCAGAAACATATTCTTTACTCAAAAACAATAAAATTCAGCTTATGTTAGGATTTTCTGTAAGTGATGTACTGGATGAAAGCTTAAGTAATGGATTAAGAATTAGCAAAGTTAACAGCTTAGCTACATCACATATGTATTACAATACAACGCAGCCTCTCTTTACTGATAGTACGTTTCGAGAAGATTTTGGTCGTTTTATCCAAAGTGAGGCTAAAAAGCATAGTAATATGCTGACTAAGTTCAGCCCCTACTTCCTACCAAGAGGTGTTCTTTCATATAACTACTATAACTCGCACAAATTTAACGCCATAGATAAGTCCTTACTTCTGCAGAAATGGGGAAATAGACTAAAAGGTAAAACTATAAAAATTGTATTAATGAAAAGAGCCTTTTCCAGTGAGTTTGTATCTTCTCTTAAGTATGAGCTTGAAAGCCTGGGATTAAACGTTGAGCTAGTGTTATGTAACGATCAAGAACTGATGCATTACCTTAAAAATCCTGATTATGATATTATCGGTGGTCGATTTATGGCTGGATTTTCTGACCCAGAAGGATTTCTAAACTCAATTTCCGAAGAGTCTCCCTTACACTATGGTGTTTTCAATACTAAGTGGATATCCGATGAAATTGATGGTAAAAGGCCTTTCAAATCAAGTATAGATCGAACTGAAGCCTATGACTCAGTTATCTCAAAATATGAAGATAGCTGGGGCTCAATTCCTCTATTTAGGTTTTACGTACCCATTATTCATGCAAAGGATATAAAACTTCCAAATAGTGAATTCAGATTTGTTGCTGAAATCTGGAAAATATCACATGACAAATAAAGAAAGGAACAAACACAAGAAGATACCATTCTATATTTTTATTTCTATTATGGTATCTCTTGTTAATATCACCTCTTTTCTACTTTTTCTTAACTGGGGGCAACCTCGGTTAGAGACCGCAGTGGAATCGACGCTAAAAACAAGAAATAAGAACGCACTTGACTTCTTTGCTAATAATATTAGAAATGATGTTCTTTCTGGTAATGAAGAAGGCGTTAACCAAAAGTGCCATGCTTTTTTACTTTACGATGACTCTATAACTAAAATTAATATTCTATCAACTGATGGAAGGAAACTCTGTAATCTCAGTAAAAGTCTTCAGTCAAACAGCATGGTAATCACCAGCAGTATTTTTTTTAACGAAATCACCCCGTCACCAGAAACGACTGCTGCAACAATTTCTGTAGGGTTTTCAACTGATATTGTCAAAGATATTTATGCTGAATACAGCAGCACTATTCGAAACTCTTTATTTTTCAGCATTACTATAAGTACATTCTTTCTGATCGTCGTTTCTTGCTTATCATTTAACCCCATTAATAAGCTTTCTGCTGTATTTACTCACTCAGACCTATCAACGATTTCTGACCACACAATAATACCCAACCTACCAAATAGTTGGTTCAGGAAAATTATCAAAGAAGTCAGTATTCTGTATGAAGGCAGTGAAATATTAATACGCAGAATGCTTGAATATCAAAAAGAAGTCGTTAAAACAGCTCAATATAGAGCGGTTGCAAGAACCAGCCAAATCTTAGCACATGACATTCGTAAACCTTTCTCAATGTTACAAGGCACTTTGGATGTAATCGATACCCTTGAAGATCCTTGGCAAGCAAAAGAAATAGCCAATAAAGCCATCCCAGACATCAGAAGAGCAATAGCTTCTGTTAATGGTATGATTCAAGATGTTATGGAAGTTGGAACAGACTCAAGTTTAAGTACAGAAGAATCAAATCTGAGAGCACTTATCGAAAATGCGCTTATCGAAAATTTAAGGTATAACGAACAAGCTAATATAGCCATTTTTTATCAACTTTACCACACCAATAAATTAAAAATTGATACATTAAAAGTACACCGGATGTTTTCCAATATTATTGGCAATGCTATACAAGCCATGAATAATGAAGGAAAACTATGGTTTTATTCAGAGCAGATTAATAACTTTATTAAAATTACTATTGGCAATAATAACAGTTATATTCCAGATGAAGACCGCCTTCGCCTTTTTGATGCTTTTTTTACAAAAGGTAAGAAAGGAGGTACGGGTTTGGGCTTGGCCATTGCCAAAAAAATTGTTGAGGATCATGACGGGAGCATCGTTTGTAAATCAAGCCAGGAAATTGGTACAGAGTTTATCTTCACACTACCTATTGGTGAAAATAATGAACTTGATGCTAAACATAATCTACCAGCCTCAGCCTACGAAATAAGACAAACCAGACATACTTCCAGCGCCTATAGGCATAATAGAGAAAACAGCAGTGAGGAGTATTCACTTGAACAAAAAATCATTAATTCCCCAATCAATAATAAAATAAAAATCCTTGTTACTGATGATGAACCACTTTACCGAAATATAATTCGCAAACATTTTTCTGAAAACTCATTACTCGCAAATAAAATAGAACTGTGTTTTGCCGCATCATGCCAAGAATCCGTCACTCTTGATAAACAATATAATTTCCATATCATTATCATGGATATTGATCTTGGTGAGGATAATGTGGATGGGTTTGATACCGTAACAAAGCTAAGATCTGAAGGGTCAATGGCCAAAATTATTATTCATTCCAATCGTGTAACACTGGACTGTAGTAGTAAAGTGCATGCTGTAGGCGCTCAGGGCTTTTTGCCCAAACCTCTTCTAAAAGTACACCTTTTAAAAATAATTGATTCGCTTATAAAAAAGAACGTCGTGTAATGTTAACTATCCATCAAGCATAGGCAAATGCTTTATATGGTGATATCTTAAAGCCATCGAGATACAATGTTTTAAAGCATCAGCTGGAACTGAATCATTGATATTAAGCATAATCGCTCGGTTACCATCAAAATGAAATATGTCTCGATATAGTACTCTAAAAGTACTTACTAAACTTGTCTTACAATTGAAGTAGACTGCATAGTATTCTGGATTTTTTTTCTTCCAATCAATTCTAATCGTACTACCACCTTTTACCACAAAACTAGGCTCGCCCCATTTAAGGCTTTCTTCAACAGTGATAGTTTGATTTATTTCATATGCAGTATCTAGAATTAATGTTCTCAGCTCAAGGAGCTTTTTTCGGATATCAGGAGGATATGACTCAAACTTTTCAGCAACCTGTACGTTATTTATTTTATTCATTGATTCCACATCTTAGAGGCCTTAGAGATATAACCTACCTATAATTGTACTTTGTAAAACATCATTTTTCTGTACCCTACCAGCTGCTTTACTACCCAGGCCCCAGGCTAATCCAAACGTTCAGCAAAGCCCCCGCCCAAAGCCTGGTACAGAGCCATCATATTTTGCAACTGGGCTAGACGATTTTCAGTGAGTTGCAACTGGGCCTTACGTCGTATTTCTTGTTGATCCAACCATAGCTTCACGTCAGTAGTCCCAGACCGATAACGTACTTCTGACAAGCGCTCAGCCTCAGATGCCAACGAGAAAGACTTACGCAATGCTTCTTCCTGAGCCATCAACTGCGCTCTGGCGGAAAGTTTGTTTTCCACCTCAGCCAACGCCGAATACAGCTTCTGTCTGAATTCAATCACCGCCTGCTCATAAGCAGCCTCGGACACCTGGATACTCAACTGCATCTGCCGCCACTGCAAAAAAGGTAGACTTAAGCCCGCTCCCAAAGTGGCAACCGGATTGCGCAATATATTCGCCAACACTGAATCACCTGTCGCCATAGACCCGGTCAAGCTGAAGCTGGGATAATAACTGGCGCGGGTATGGTCTGTATCCGCCAAGGCACTACGTAAACGCATTTCCGCCGCCTGCATGTCTGGTCTGCGTGCCAGTAACGCCGCTGGCGTGGCCACAGGTAAAGCTGGCATCTGCATGACGGGTAAGATTTGCGGGTCAGACATCGTATTTTCTGGTGCCTGATCAAACAAAATAGCCAATGCATTTTGCACTTCCACTTTTTCCTGCCGCAAAGTGGTCAAGGAGGCAGGCTGACTCTCCAGGTTTTGCCCGGCCCGGACGTAACTATAAAAATTATTAACCTCTACCATCGAGGTCAAATGCTATTTGAAGACTATGATTGATTATTTGTGGGTCAATTACTGTAGTTAATCCATGGATTACCATTAAAGCATAATATCAATTGATAGGCCCTTTGGGTCCTTTTTTAACAGAAAAAAACTATTAACATCAGAAAATTTATTTTTAATAATAGATTTTTACTACTATGTTAAAAATTAAGATAAGAATTTATTTTTCATCATAACTGGATGGTATATATTGCAAAATATCTCCTGGTGTACATTCGAGTATTTCACATAAAGCTGCTAATGTAGAAAACTTAATACCTTTTGCTCGATTATTAACCAAAACTGAGAAATTTTGAGGTGTAATACCAATTTGTTCCGCAACATCCTTAGACTTTAACTTTTTCTTAGCTAATAAAACATTGATGTGGCATTCAATCGGCATATATTCAGCTCCTTGTTAAACGTAGTCTTCCAATTCTGACTTTATTGAACGACCAAGAGCTAAAATATATACGATAGGTAGTATGATAATACCAACAACCATATGCTCTTTATAAGACCCAGGTAATAGCATCAAACTCAAGTGTAAAGTAAATGTAGTTTTAGGCGTTGTGCGAGTATAAAGTAAGTCTAACAGTTGATCACCCAGGAAATGATAAATAGGATATAGAAGAAAAATAACTCCTATTGCACATAAAAATCTCAGGTTTTTATCGGTAAAAATATTTCCCCTATAAAACTGATAAAAAAAGCCTACGAATAACCCAACAATAATTACTTGATATACAAATTCAATAAAAACAAAGCTAAAAACACCTTGATGAATCTCATTATTTACATCATTACCGAGTGAATAACTTTGTCCACTCACTAGCAAAAATAAATTATAAAGAACAAGACTTATTAAGCCTATTATGGCCGCTAAGCTTGTTAGACGTATTTTAGTTAACGCGCTCATGCTTCATCTCTTTAGGACTGTTATCAACAACCACTGTAGCATGTCCGTAACATGTAAAGTCACCACATGCCCACCTATAAATTATCGATTAGCGGCAATATATTATCGTTTTTCGATAACAAGTCAACCTTCTTTTACTTAACCATCTTAATCATCAATATCCCTCAGCAGAAAAGTGACCTTTACCAACCACCCACAAAACTATCCACCGGTTGTGTGGATAGGTGGCTTCTACCTGTCATAAGTCTGTAGACCATTTGATACATGGTTTATGAGAGCAATTTTGAGAATTTATCTAAAGCAATGCTTAAAGACCCTAAAATCACTTAGTCTGAGGTAGCTCGACACTTTGGAGTTTCAAGAGTAAATTTAAGCAGCTCTTTCTAGAGATTCATAGGTAGGCTCAATGACTGGGTAACAGATGTTAAGTTTACACTTTAGCTCTACTTTAAATCAGTATGTTAAGCAACTTTTGGTGAAAATTTCTAGAATTCAATCAAACCATTAATACAATTAAATACAAAAAAATTAATTTCAATACACGACATCACATGTATTTTTATATATGTTATGCGATAATGATTCTCGCTTTTGTTAGGCTTTCTACTGATAAATGATGCTTCAGAAATCAATAAATTGCCTGTATTAAAAAAGGAAATATTAGCTGGTAACTGTTTGCCGCTCATTAAAAGGACTATTAAGATGAATACTTATAAAAAGTTAGCCCTCACATTTCTATCATTAGGCACTGCTTATGCTTCTGCGGCCGTTGCAGAAAATTCAACAAATTTTATAGAAATTGTTATTGATCAAACGAGCTCAATGTCAGCCACGCGGAGCAGTACAGGTAACTCTCGATTCGCTGATGCTATTAGTTCTGCAGTCAAAAACCTGCAGCTTGTCAATGACAGAGCAAAGGTTAAAAATACAACGTTATTGGTTGGTGTATCTACGTTTGATTCTAGCCAGGGATTTAAGCAGCGAGTAGACTTCGTAACACCAGAGCAAGCACTTGATACATTACAGCAAATCGCTCTCGAAAGTCCCCGCGCATCTACTCCCTTAGCTGATGCCTTATGTTCAGCTGCTGATGAACTATATCAAGAATCTGTTCCTAGTGGTAAATATAGTCGCTACATCTATTTCTATACAGATCTTAATGAAAATCAAAGCAAAGGCTCTTGTTCAGGCAGTGATTGGCAGTCTAAAGTAATTCAAAAATTCTTCAGTGGGTTTCCACACCCCATCATGAATGTAACCATGTTTACTACTAAAGATAACCTAACAACTCCAAATTATTCCCTTAGGGAACTTAACGGTATGCTATCACGGCGCCATACAACCAATAATAATGATGCCAGCACAGAAGCTGCAAGAGAGTATACCTGGTCAACCCAATTAAACGGTGATGTTCAAAACGAGGTATTATTTTTTACTTACCTAGCCAATTATACCAATGGCTCTGCAGTGGGTTATAGTGATGAGTCTGCTGACCCTATAATTGATTCAAGCAATACTAGCGGTAGTGGGTGCGATTGGATGTACCCATCTTGTAAAGAATGATTACACTGTTGGCTGTGATTCTGGATTGTGTACAGTAGAGCATAAGTCAGATCCCACCAACCTAACTCTGGCACACAGAGCCATACTTTAAACTGGTTAACTTTTGCCTCAAAGTTAACCAGTTTTACTGTAGGGTCAACAAGGGGCATTAGCGATGCATATTCGAGCTAATCAAATTTTGAGCTTTAACATTCGTTGCCCTAATAATTCCTTTTTTCTTCCCGAACTTAAACAGTACATCGTGTTCCCTCGGTGAGCATGCCTGAAGCAAATGCATTAAACAGCTAGCATGTTAAGCTTTTCTTTACTTTTGAAATCGTATGTCTAGAACACCCTAACATGCTTTCTATATAGTTATAGCTCTTACCATCACTCAATAAGCTAGCTATCTTACTCTGCAATACCTTGTTCTCTGGCCTTTTGAGGCTTGCCCCTGATTCATTCTCAATAAACCAGTAAGCGACAGTTAAGTTGTTTCTAGCTGCAAACTCTTCTAGCTCATTTTTTGCACGACTAGCGTCTTGCTCATTAGTTGACGCTCTCAAGTAGCCAAATACCCACACACATTACCTAACTAGTGCATTATAGGTATAGCCTAAATGCACGGTTTTGTGTCCTCGCGGTAAGCATGCATTAGTAGGTATTTAGTGTAATCTCAAAAAGTATGTCATTGGATTTTTTTGGGATGCCGAGGGATACAAAAACTTGGTGCCGCAATAACTAGTAAATCAATTGCAGTTATTGCTTTGAATAAGTGATGCCTATCTATGAAAAAAACTCGAAACATTCGCAACATTTTAGCTATAGTAAGCATTCCTCTAGGGGGACTAATCATATACAACTATCAAGAAGGTGTAATTAATTATGATGAAACCCTTCTATGGTTAAGCATTCTTTTAGCAGTGCTATCTGCAACCAACTTGATATTCACAATTTATACTGGTGAAACGTTTGCTAGTGGTGCAATTATATCAAAACTAGAGCATAGAGGACTCTATAAAATAGCTATATTGGTCAATATTTTGATCCTTTTATTATGTCTTTTTGGAGTTTGGAAATACTCATAAAAAAAGAAACAAAGGAGAGAGAGGCATATGAAAAGTGGTATAGTGTAAATACCCCATTATTCAGCTCTGTTACCCTTTGTATTCGTGCGGCCTTTCTCACAGCCCTGCTAGCTTGACAGTGCTAACATTAGCTGAGTTGAAATTATGTCTGATGGAGAAGTATCTTGGATTGTCCACAAATTGCAAGTTTAAAGCTAGATACAGCTTCTTTGGAAGGCATCGAGAGGATGAAACATAAACACCGACTTATGAAGTATGGTGCAATCGCTATCACTGCAGGTACTATTTATACACTTTTCTTCCATAATGCTACAGCTAATGTTGAGGAGTATGAATAAGCTTAAAGGGTTTAAAGAGCCTTTTGATGCGAGTACAACATACAAAGCATTAAGTAAATAGATTTAAGGGGACTTAGATGCGTAAATACAATTACTTATTAGCACTATTCTTTTGTTTGTCTTCGGCTTTGAGCTGGGCAGCAGAAAAAGCACCTTTACCATTGGTTTATGAAATCGCTAAAACGGGTGAAAAGCACGAAATCAGCCGTGATGATATAGAAAGCTTATTTCTCTATATTAATGAGCAAGGCCAATATGGTTTTTACTGCGCATTTACAGAGGAAGGTCAAAAGAAAAACTTTAAATTTTTTAAAGCACATGCAGAAAAACAAGTTTCCATTAGCTTTGATGGCAGTGTCTTAAAATCAAATATTTTAATTATGCCAGGTGATAAGCCTATGGATGGCGTAAAAATGAACTTTGGCGACAAGCTTAACAAAAACTTAGCTATGCGTATGCTCCAACATTTATCTAAGCACAGCAAGCAGTTTGACTAGAGTGTAAGGGGGAGTCCCCCCTTTCTATAAAGATAAAATCTAAATTTTCGATAGCTTCAAGTACTCTCTCCAGCTCATCTTCATCAAACTACCATCCAAAGTAAAACCGACCAAGCCAGTCAATATGCTTCCGATAAATCGACCTTCCACTCAATAACCACCCCCTAAAATAGTCAATCACCCTTGTAAATAACCATTATTTGCACAATACAATCATAGAAAATCAATAATTATTTAAATTAAGTAATTCACGAAATTGATAAGTGGTTTTTTTATTGATATTTTTAAGTGGATACTATCTTTTAATTGATAGGCTATCAGCATAACATTCCTTAAACATTTATTTAAACCTTTGTTTCTTTACTATAAATTAATTTTAATACTGTATAGCTTTGACGTTATTCTATACAGAGACTAGTCTAATAACGTTTCCTCCAACGCCGAGATTTCAGGAAATGAATAGCAGCCAACTATTGAAGAGTTCTTCGAAGTTACCAAAACGAGTTATCGAACCTTCCGGTATAATAAAAGTTAGGCATAAGTGAAAACCTAAGAATAAATATTTATCAATTAGGTTCACCAAATAGTAATAGTATTAACGTAGTTAAAGAACTGCATAAGCAGAAGCTCTGCAATATAACGATTCAGTTACACTTATCTACAGTCTTTTAAATTATACAGGTAAATTAAAAAAGCCTCATTTTGAATGACAGATGTAGCCAAAACAACAAATTTAAACGTGATAGCTATTTTTTAACTACTATTTAACATTAAATTTGCTTTATTTTTTACTTTAAAAGGAATTATAAGTATGTCATGCATAAAAAAACTAAGCGATCAAACCTATCCAGGTTTTGATGCCCTGCGGGAATACTTTGATTCACTGCAGCTTCCTGAGTACTGGGATGGAGAAGACAAGATAGGAAGTAATGATAACGAAGTATGGTTTGCAGATAGTAACGATAAATATATGGCTAGTTTTATGAGTATAATCGATAATAGTGATAGTGAAATGACGAAAGTGCTTAACATGCCTGAGTTTCGCTACTTTCATAATTTACTACCCGCAGGTACAGATGTAGTTAGCTCATTTTGTCAAATGATGGCGTTTAAGTACCGTAAAAAGCTGGGTTTTGATAAATTACGTGGCACTTATCGTGTAACTTTCCAAGTGTGGACAAATGTTACAACTGAGAAAAACGAAGCGCAACTGTCTCAGCAAGTGTTATTTGTATACAATGTTGGCTCTGGTAAAAACAGATACCCGGTTATCGTCTGTTTCTAAAATTTGAGGGTCAAATGACCCTCAAACTTCCTATTTTCCAATCTAATGAGCTATCACGATGATAAATATTGATTTTTTAATTTAACGTAATTATCTGCACTATAACGAAAGTATTCCATTTCCATTTCAGTCAGTTCTCTTATAGGACGTGCAGGGGTGCCTACATACAAAAAACCACTATTTAATTTTTTACCCGGTGGAACAACACTACCAGCGCCAACAACAACATGAGAACTAACATGGGCACCATCCATAATGGTTGCGCCCATACCGATCAATACCTGATCTTCAATGGTACAACCATGCAAAATAGCTTTATGCCCTACTGTCACCTCATTACCAATCTGTAGTGGATAACCTTCAGGATTGTATGAACTTGCATGCGTTATATGTAACACAGAGCCATCTTGAATACTGGTTCGGTCGCCAATACGTATCCAGTTCATATCGCCCCGAATAACTGTCGCAGGCCAAATAGAACAGTCTTCGCCAATGACAACATCCCCAATGACAACGGCAGCCGGATCTACATAGGTGCTATCTGCAACAATAGGAGACTTATCTTGAAAAGAACGTAATGGCGAATGACTCATAAAGCAGGTTCCACTAAAGTCAGGATGGAGGTTATCTTGGCCAACAGCTCAGAATACTTATATACCCTTCGTTTTGGATATCGCTGTGAACAAAACCAACATTTTAGCAACCTACGCGCTTTTCAACAATCGATATACCCTCTCACTATCAAACACCTTATCTCTCCCCTTCCTCCCGCTAATCTCATATTACTAAGCACCAACTCCCCCTAAACGTCACATTCTTGAAAAACAGCTGTTTCACCCCAATCTCTAAATACAACGGTATGTTTCACAATCAGTCTATAATAATCTCCGGGAGGTATCGTAAATGGTTATGACTACAACCGTTTTGCCATGCCTTCAGGAGGATATCAGCGGATAACGTCTCTCAAATAGACTTCAACTTGACGCATTGCGATGCAACATAGGTATACCCATAACGAAGGGTTTAGCAATCCAAAGGACCTAGTTTTTTATGACATCACAGCCCAATCCATTACTCACTGACTATGAGCTCCCTCCTTTTTCGCTTATTAAACCGGAGCATGTCGAACCCGCAATCAGTCAGCTTATTGAAGAAAGCAAAGCCCACATCGAGAAAACACTTGAAGAAGTCACCCACTTTACTTGGGGAAACCTGGTCGAACCGTTAGAAGTAATGGGTAATAAATTATCTAAAGCCTGGTCGCCTGTAAGTCATTTAAACTCCGTTTTGAATAGTGATGAACTAAGACAAGCTTACAATGCTTGCCTGCCCAAACTATCAGAATATGGCACTTGGCTGGGTCAACATAAGAAACTGTATAAAGCTTACAAAGATATCGCTGACTCAGCAGAATATTCAGCGCTTGATAAAGCACAGAAGAAAGTGATTGATAATGCTTTACGTGATTTTCATTTATCAGGTGTCGATCTGGAGGGTGAAAAAAAGCAGCGTTATGGCGAAATTCGTCAACGAATGTCAGAACTGACCAGCAAGTATTCTGAAAATGTATTAGATGCAACTCAAGCCTGGAGCAAATTACTCAAAGATAAAGAAGCACTTGCGGGCCTACCAGAAAGTGCACTGGAACAAGCTGCCGCATTGGCCGAAGCAAAAGGCGAAACAGGCTACCTGTTAACACTTGATTTTCCTTCTTATTTACCAGTAATGACTTACGCTCAAGACCGTGCATTACGCCAGGAAATGTATACTGCTTATAACACCAGAGCATCCGATCAAGGCCCCAACGCTGGCGAATTTGATAACGGCCCGCTAATGGACGAAATTCTTGCGCTTCGCCAAGAACTAGCAGAGTTACTAAGCTTTAAAAACTATGCGGAGTACTCACTTGCCACTAAGATGGCAGAGTCCACTGCGCAAGTGACTTCATTTCTTCATGATCTTGCCAAACGCAGTAAACCCCAAGCACAACGTGAATTCTCAGAACTACAACACTTTGCTTCATCATTAGATCAAATTGAGCATTTAGAAGCTTGGGATGTTGCTTATTATGCAGAGCAACTTAAACACCAGCGTTACGAAATAAACCAGGAATTATTGCGTCCTTACTTTCCTGTTGAAAAAGTGATTAATGGGATGTTCACTGTTGTACAGCAACTGTTTAATATTTCTATTGAACAAGTTACTGATGTTGATACCTGGCACCCAGACGTACGTTTTTATCAAATTAAACATGAAAAAGAGCTTATTGGACAATTTTATTTAGATCTTTTTGCTCGACCTAATAAACGTGGTGGCGCTTGGATGGATGAATGCCGAGTTCGTTTTAAACAGGCTGAGCACCTTCAGTTACCAGTAGCTTACCTGGTCTGTAACTTTACGCCTCCTGTGGGTGATAAACCATCACTACTGACTCATGATGAAGTCACAACCCTTTTCCATGAGTTTGGACATGGGCTTCATCATATGCTCACTAAAATTGACTACTCTGATGTGTCAGGTATTAACGGTGTAGCATGGGATGCTGTGGAATTACCCAGTCAATTTTTAGAAAACTGGTGCTGGGAGCCAGAAGCACTGCAAATAATATCCGGCCATTACCAAACGGGTGAAACCTTACCTCAAGACATGCTGAAGCGTATACTGGCAGCTAAAAACTTTCAGTCCGCCATGTTTATGGTTCGCCAACTGGAGTTCTCACTGTTCGATTTTCTTTTGCATAAAGACTACGCTCCTGAAATCAATATACAACAAGTGATAGATAAAGTTCGTGAAGAAGTGGCCGTTGTACCAGCCCCCAAATTTAACCGTTTTCAACACGGTTTTAGCCATATTTTTGCGGGTGGTTATGCTGCAGGTTATTACAGCTATAAGTGGGCTGAAGTATTATCTGCAGATGCTTTCTCCCGCTTTGAAGAAGAAGGGATTTTTAATAAGGACACAGGTCAATCTTTCCTTGAATCTATTTTAGAGCGTGGCGGTTCAGAAGAACCGATGGATCTCTTCAAACGCTTCCGAGGAAGAGAGCCCGATATCACACCATTACTCAGACACAGTGGGATTATTGCTGATGTCGCATAATATTAAAAAACGCTTTATTGCTGGCGCGGTTTGTCCGCGCTGTGCAGAAATGGATCGAATCGTCGTCTTTGAACAAGAAGGTCAACAACGCCGTGAATGCGTGGCGTGTGGATATTCTGATATTCTTGTCATTCAGCCTGACCAAGTAGAAATACCAACCCGAGTCACACCTGAGAATAAAAAGAACGAAGAGATTTCCCCACAACCCATTAAATTTTTTCCCAATCCTCGCCTAAAAAAACAATCAGAAAACAGCAACAAAGCAGACTAAATAATACAACGTGCATGACTATACCCCATTCAGTGGGTATAGTTTCATATTTTTATAAAGGAGAATCACTAAAATCATCAAAATATAAAATTAAGGGAATGCATATGTGCAAACTTTTACTCTTTACAGCTAGCCTTATGGCCTGTCCTGCAATAGCCTTTCAGTTGGAGTTTACTTGGTATGAATCATATAATGTCAACTGTAATGATATTGAAAACATTTCAAAAGATACAACCCCTCCTCCTCTTACAGAATCTGACCTTACTACCTTCCATAAGCGCTTAACCACTACAGTTTCTGTCAGTTCAACAGGTTTTTTTCATCGTTATATTGAAACACACTCCAAGAAAATTACTGTCTCAGGTAGCATCACTCCTGGTGAGAAAAAATATTTCACGGCTCAACTGCATTTGATTGAGTTCAGTAATGATAATGGTCCTTCGGCAACTGAATTAACCACAATATTAGAAAAAAATACACATTTTATACTCAATAGTGAGCAAGTATGTACCCAGTCATTAATAAATAAATTAAAAAAACAACAGACTCATTTAGTTACCACGGTTAAGCTGATAGACTAGCAACCATTAATGTTTTAAATATCCAGTGTTTAACTCAGTACTTATAACGATTCTTTCGGATATTTTTAGCATGCTTTTCATTACCACGCTTGTAATTACCCGTGAGCCTGGCCATGAGTTGTTGCATTGAACCAAAATCCATACTGTCTACATCATCATAAAACTCTTTTGCTTTTTCACCGCGTAAGATAGTCACTTTTTTCCCACCACGGTAAATAACAACCTCATTATTTTTAACTTCAAATGTAAAACCTAAGTCATCCATCTCTTTAACTCATTGATATAATTTTTAGTTAATATTTTTTGTTTTTAGTATTATTTATCTCTTCTTTGACATACGTTACGATTTTAGCAATGACAAACATCACAATTGTTAAGTTGATGGCAAAACCAAAAGTAATAAAAACAATTGTTAAAACACTAGCACTAATATGGCCGATATAACTTTCAATTTCATGCATGAAGTTTACAACTGGCCACGACCAAGGCATAGAACCTACAGCGAAAATAAAACCAGGAATATTCCATGAAGTAGATAATGGGTGGCCCACTATACGAGCACCATTCCAAAAAGCATGGTAACTAATGACCACAAAGAACCCTGCCAAGAAGACCCTTTTCACCTTGCTTTGATACCTCATCTACGCTTGAACTATTCATAAGACCTTTTACTTATTAAACTAAAACCTTCATCTACCCATCCTGTTAACCCACCAATCATCTTTTTAACGGGTCGATTTAGCTTGGCCAGTTTTATTGCGGCTTTATCAGCGGCATTACAGTGTGGCCCCGCACAGTAAACTATAAATAATGTTTCATCAGAAAAATCCATAAGTGTTTTTTGATTGATTTTAGGGTATGGAAGATTAATTGCCTCCTTAATATGACCCTTATCATAGGCCTGTTCTGAACGTACATCCAATAAAACAAAATCTTTACGATTATTTGTTATAGCAAAATGTACATCCCAACAGTCTGTTTCAAACTTTAATAAACTTTCAAAATAAGCAAGTGCTTCAGAACTGTTTGCCGCATAAGGTCTTGCTACGGGAGAAGGCATAATCCTGTTCCTATATTGTTGTGAGAGAGATGTAAGTATTCGCTATTTGAGTAGTCTTGAAAATTGTCTTAAAAGACAATATACATTAATATCAAGCCAATTAAATATTAAACACTCTGGGGTAACCAATGAAACGGGTTGCTATTCTTGCCTATGATCAATTGGCGCTATTTGAGCTGGGATGTGCTGTTGAGCTATTTGCACTACCACGTCCAGAGTTTGATGAGTGGTACGATACCAAAGTGGTTACGTTTGCTTCAGGCCCGCTAACAGCAACTGGGGCGATCACGCTTAACTGTGAAAGGGTCTCTAACTTAGATGATTTCGATGTTATCGTCATTCCAAGCTGGCCAACCCAAACAGATGAAATAGACAAGAATATTCAGCAAGCTTTACTCAAACACAGAGCACAAGGTAAACGCATTATTACTTTTTGCTCAGGTGCATTCTTACCTGCTCAACTAGGCTTGCTGGATAATAAGCAGGCCACAACTCATTGGCGCTATGCCGAGATTTTTAAGAAACGCTTTCCTAACTGCCACTATGTTGATGATGTATTGTTTGTATATGATGGCCAAATAGGCTGTTCTGCAGGTAGTTCTGCAGGCATTGACCTGGGCATAGAAATGATTCGTGACGATTTCGGTTATAAAGTTGCCAATAAAGTTGCAAGACGTCTGGTGTTAGCTGCTCATCGCAGCGGTGGACAATCCCAGTATATTGAATCCCCTGTCAGCACATCGACCAACCAGCTCAGTAAAACGCTTGATTGGGCGATTAAAAACCTTAATCAAACTTATGATATAAATGATCTTGCATACAAAGCAGGTATGTCTCGTCGTACTTTTGATCGTAAATTTCGCTCAATAATGAATATGAGTCCTAATGCCTGGCTTATCCTCCAACGCATAAACTTAGCCAAAGAGCTACTTGAATGTTCTACAGATAGTGTCGAACAAATTTCCTTCAAAGTAGGCTTTGAAAGTGCATTAACATTTCGCCATCATTTTAAACGAACACTGAATACAACACCGACAAAATACCGCGAACAATTTAAAATAAAAAACTAACTTGGTTTGATTATATTTATAATCCTCACTTAAAACCTCCTCTTTAAAATAACTCAAAATGCTTCTCAAATATCCTGTTTACTACCGTGATATCAAGAACCTCTATGTCTTTTTTTATATTCAAACGCTTTCACACACTCAGGTAGATCATAAAACAATGGCGCTTTTTTCCCTGTTCTCGCGCCAAAGTCTCTATAAAATCGTTCACAGTACTCTCTTTCTTTGTTTTCTTTATTGACACAGTTTTCAATATGCTTTTTCCGCAAAGGTTGAAGCTTTGCCTCCCTGGCTTGCTCACATTCCTTATCTAGCTCGGCTTGTTGTTCATCACTGCTAGCAACTGTGCTATAAACCAACAATGGAAGACACAGAAAAATGAAACAAGATTGTAGTATTTTCATGTTTTTTTCTTATCTGTTAGGATCTTTATTATTGATAGTAGTTACATATAATAACGCGTCAACTACAACTAAAAACTAATGAGTCAAAATATGTCAGACCAATTTAACCGTTTTGTTGATTATATCGTTTTTATCAGACCAGCCTTGCCCTCTTCTTTTGAAGGCTCATTTTCGCTACTTGGCGCTGAAAAAACAAAGGCCTTAGGTGTACCCAATCACATACAGGCTTGGACATTTCGATGTCTACCGACTGGCAATATGCAGTTTTTATTTGATTTATTAGAAAACATCGCTAAGCAATCAAAAGATGATATTCAATACTATATAGCCAAAGTGTGTAACAGCAAAGCCTCTGAAAAGTTAAGAGAAAGCCTTTATAGTATCCCTAAAATAAAAAATTAATAAAAATCAACTGCTATCATTAAAAAATAAAATATGAAAATAGTTACTTTATTATTAACTTACTTATTAACATTTTCAGCAGCCGCTTTTGAAATGGAGGTATCACTGTTTGAAGTTACTGCTTCATCCTGCGAGAAACTAACACCTGTTGATATCCCAAGGGTTAGCAGTGACTGGAACCGTTTTAAAGAAAAAGCTAAAGTCACTATTCAAACAGATACACGAGGCAGTTTTCATTCATATATTGATACTGGTTATCATAAACTAACATTAACAGGTGATGTATCTCATAATGAAGGTAAACCACCTTTTGCTCAATTCTTTGTTACTTGGCATAATAACGATTTTTCAACCACATTTGGCGATGGTGCTAATCTAGAAAAAGGAAAAGTTAGTATATTTGGTAAGGCCTTTTCCTGTAACTCTGAAGTGCTTGGAGTAACGAATGGAAAAAATATATTCGCGTTTCTTTCTGTGAAGCGAGCAGATTAACAGTTAACTGATTTTGCCAACAATATAAAACAACATCATATTATTAGACCACAATTTCACCCAGCTATAGATATTGGCATAAAGTACACACAACAACATTATCTACATCGTATTAGACAATATAAGTGTGTATACTGAGACAGTCATATACTCATAAAGATATGAGTCATGACAAAAAATGAGTGAGCCAATCAATCTCAGACATGTATGGTGGGGTACATAATGAGCAGTAAAAAGATCAATGTTGCAATCATATTTGGAGGTAAATCTGCTGAACACGAGGTATCCCTTCAATCAGCAAGAAATGTGTATAAGGCTATTGACAAAGAGAAATATAACCCCATTCTCATTGGCATTGATAAATCAGGAAAGTGGCTTTTAAATGAAGACAGTAGCTTTTTAATAAATGCAGATAATCCACAATTAATCAGTTTAAATGCCTCGCAACACCCCATCACCTTAGTCCCCGAATGTAATGGACAAATCTGCAGTACCCTTAATCAACAACACGTTAATACTATTGATGTTGCTTTCCCTATCCTCCATGGCCCACTTGGTGAAGATGGCACTGTACAAGGTTTTTTAAAACTAGCAAATATTCCTTTTGTTGGCTCAAGCGTTTTAGGTTCAGCGGTAGGTATGGACAAAGATGTGATGAAGCGGCTACTCCGTGACGCAGGTATTCCGATTGCTAAATTTCTGACATTACATGTTAGTGATGAGCAACCCAGCTTTGAAACGCTTGTTCAACACTTCGGTCTCCCATTATTCATTAAACCCGCCAATATGGGCTCATCAATAGGTGTTCATAAAGTTAAAAATGAGTCAGACTATCAACATGCACTGAAAGATGCTTTCTCCTTTGATGTCAAAGTCATTATTGAGGAGTATATTGAAGGTCGTGAAATTGAATGCGCTGTTCTAGGAAACCAGCATCCAATTACATCTACTGTTGGTGAAATTATCACTAACCATGAGTTTTATGGATATGAAACTAAATATATTGATGAAAATGGTGCGACAATAGAAATACCAGCACAACTTTCTGACGATACGCTAAATCAAGCTAGAGAAGTAGCACTACGAACATTTAAAGTCTTATCATGCGAAGGCTTGGGCCGTGTGGATATGTTTTTAACTGCAAGTGGAAAGATTTTTGTTAATGAAATAAACACAATGCCAGGCTTCACTCAAATAAGTATGTATCCCAAGCTTTGGGAGGCTTCTGGTATTAGTTATCCTGCACTGATTGATAAGTTAATACAACTGGCATTAGAGCGACACGAACAGAGTAAACGATTAAAAAACAGTTACCTGTAAATACTTGTGTTAAAGTTAATTGATTATTATACCTACAACAGTGGTTTTTTAGGGGCTACTCAGAGCTATCAACACATTCGATAAGGCTCACTACTGCCCCTTCAGCAAAGACCATGTTACAATCGGTAGCTATTAAATAATACAGAAGTACTATGAAATTTAACGTATTGATTTATCCTGAAAACATTGTTCCAATAGCGTTTCGCGCACAAGCCAATAGTATTCTTGCCCAAGCCTGGCCAGAACACAATGATTTCTCACATGATCCATTACTAAAACCCATATCCATGTTGCTGGAAGCGAATAATAAAATTTATGCCACACTGGATATCCTTTCCAAAGATTTCCGTCACCAAAATGAAAATTACTCTGCAAGTGGATTAAGCTGTGTCGCCACCGCACCTAATGAAAGAGGCAAAGGCTACGGGAAAATGTTGGTCACAGCCGCATATCAGCTAATAAGACAAAATAATTCCGATATCGGTCTATTTACTTGTGATACATATCTAGAAAAATTCTACACTACCTGTGGTTGGGATATTTTAGAGAACACTCACTTGATAGGAGGCACACCAAAGGAACCATTTTCAAGTGAACAGTTTGATAAAGTTACGTTAGTTTCTTTCTTTTCTCAAAAAGCACAAAAAAATGCTCATACTTTTAACGACTGTAATATTGAACTCTATTCTGGAGACATTGATAGGCTGTGGTAAATAAGTTTAACCATTTTTTGTCGCAAATATACTTACTTTTCCACAAATGAGTGAGTCTCTAATCAAGTTTCTTATTAACGTCTTCATCTAAGAAATTCGTGCAGTATGCATAAATACTGAAAGGCCTAACTCATTATCCATACTTGGCCAATTAGGGAGTATTTTTTGTTTTTGTTCTGCAAGCTCCCCTAAAAATTGTTGTAGCTCGCGTGATAACTTTTGACGATCAGGTAGCATAGTTTGAACAACTTCAAAAACAACTTCATCTAAAATTCGTGCGACAGAATCACCTATTATGGTATGCATGACAGCATTTATATAAGCTAGCTTATCAGGTAGCAAAGATGTATGAGCCTCATCTAAAAAGAACTCATTTATTTCTTCAAGGATTCTCATTGCTAAATACGCTTCTAACATTAATTGATGAATATCTGATTGGCGTTTAACCAAATCCATAGGCGCAATAAAAAAATTAACAATGATTTTTAGGGCAGGCAACCAGTCGTCTAAAATATGATGCTTTTTAAACAGTTTCTCAAGATGACACAGGAGTTTTGGCACTACTCTGACATAATTAAGCACAAAACCCTGTACATACGATGGGATTTCATTCTTTGGTAAATGTAAAGTTTGGCTTAAATCGGCGGCTTCGCTCACTAAGTATCGGTTGTATGCATTTAATGTGGCTTCATCTTTTAGCGTCTTATCAATAATTATGGATAATGTTTGAATAATCATTTTAGTATTTCTATAGAAGTTAACTACTCATTCAATTCACACCTTAAAGTGAAAGATTAACTCGCCTAGTTGTTTACCTTGCTCAGAGAGTTTCCCTGTCGCTTCAGCGGTTTCTTCAACACCATGAGCAACATCACTAATAATGTTTGATATCTCGGTGATATTTTGATTAATTGATTCTGAAACTTGAGTTTGCTCCTCCGCTGCACTGGCAATTTGATGGTTCATATCATTGATCACATTTACGGACTCATTAATAGCCGCTAATGCTTCCCCTGCTTTTTTGGAATACTCGACTGTCATTTGACTTTGATCACGGCTTGTATTCATCACCTTCACAGCCGTTGCTGACTCACTTTGTAAACGTGAAATCATTTCTTGTATTTCTTGTGTGCTGGCTTGTGTTCTACTGGCTAAACTTCGTACTTCATCAGCCACTACCGAAAAACCTCGACCTTGCTCTCCTGC
The DNA here is from genome assembly GCF_050749885.1 of Zooshikella sp. RANM57. Taxonomy (NCBI): domain Bacteria; kingdom Pseudomonadati; phylum Pseudomonadota; class Gammaproteobacteria; order Oceanospirillales; family Zooshikellaceae; genus Zooshikella; species Zooshikella sp. RANM57. Next base: position 23,655 of record NZ_JBOIUB010000016.1, read on the forward strand.
CCTGGCAGCCTCAATCGCCGCATTTAAGGCCAATAGGTTCGTTTGCTCTGCAATACTCCCTATAACACCTAATACTGAACCAATATTTTCTGTTTCAGCATCTAAGTTATTCATGACTTCTTTCGCTTTATCCAGACTCGCCGCAAGCTCATCAATTGAACTAATGGTACTTTGTACTATTTGACTTCCTTCATCCGATTCTTCATGCGCTTTATTGGCAGCCTCAGCTGCTTGCGTTGCACTTTGTGCAACCTCGCTGGCGGTTGCCGACATTTGGTGCATTGCTGTGGCAACCTGATCAGTTTCTGATCGCTGAAGGTGCAACTGTCCACTATGGTGTTTTGTTAATTGATGTATATTTTGTGTGGCCTCTTGAACTGACTGAGTCGTATCTCTGACTTGAACAATAATTTTGTGTATCTTCTCAACAAAATGATTAAAAGCGATGGCTAGCCGATCTACCTCAGTGTTGCCATTTGCAATAAGCCTCTTCGTCAAATCACCATCGCCTTCAGAAATATCTTCCATTAATGCAACAGATTCTTGTAACGGACGCGTTATTGAATAAGTTATCCATATACTTGAAAATAATGTGACTAATAAAGCAACCAGTGTCCCGCCAAAAATAATACCCAATAAGTACGTTTGTTGCTGTGATACTTTCTCTTCCATTAAAGCAATTTGTTGATCGATATCCGTAATATAAAAGCCGGTACCTATTACCCACCCCCACTTATTGAGGTCAACACTATAGGAAAGTTTCGTCTCATTTTTACTACTACTCGGGTTTTCCCAAAGATATTGGGTGTAGCCATCTTTATTTCGAGCAGAATCAATTAAGTCTTTAATAAGAGGGTTTCCTTCAGCATCTTTTAAATCAATTAAATTTTTTCCTTCAAGCTCAGGTTTCGGGCCAAGAACAACATTGGTACCATCATAACGATAAACAAAGAAATAGCCTGAATCACCATAGCGCAAATCTCTAAGAATAGTTTTCGCTTGCTCTTTGTTATCATCTGAACCACTACCTTCATAAAGTGGCTTAATAGCAGTAAGTGCAATATCAATATACTGCTTTAATTCATTTTGCTTACTCTCCATCATTTGCTGACGTGTTTGTTCTAACTGCGTATTGCCAAGATGATCCATTCCATAATACGCAAGCAAACTTACCAACAGTGCTACAAGCACCATCGGTACCGTCGCTAATAACATCATCTTTTGTTTAATATTCATATGCTTATCAACTCAAATCTACACTAATATTTCCTTTACTGCGCGTATAGATCCTGTCTAAAACCTCACCCTTTATACCTTTTAAACAAGGAGGGTTACGGAGTTGTGGACATTAACTTTCTACCTACAGCTAAGTCCATTAAGCAGCAGGAATAGCATACCTCTCTGAGGATGTTCCTTGTATTTACCCATTACTCATTAGGCATTATGCGTGTATAAGTATAGAGCTTTTTTAGAAGAGCATTTATATTCTGGAAAGGTTGAAGCTAAAGACACCACCCTTATCTATGAAATCTTATTTTTTCTGGCAAAAAATACCCTAGGGCCTGTTAACTGGTTAACTGGTTAACTGGTTAACTGGTTAACTGGTTAACTGGTTAACTAAATGCTTGTTAATCGACGCTTTTTGGCAAGAAGGTAATAACTCGCACACATGAGGACACTTCGAGCAAAGCTAAAAGCATAAAAAGCTAACCAAAGTCCATGATTACCTAATGGTTTTGCTAAATACCAAACTGGCAGAAAAAAACACAAGGTTGCAGCAAGCGTTGTGTTCTGCATAACATCAGTCCTCGCCAGACCAATAAAAACACCATCCATCCAATAACTCCATACTGCTACTAGGGGTAACGCAATGAGCCAGGGTAGATAATGTCCAGCTTCTTGACGAATTTCGTCGATATCTGTGAGGAGTGAAATGATTATTTCTCCTCCTAGATAAAACGCTATGAAAAAAAGGGCTGCCATAATTGCAGACCATAATCCTGTTGTTCGAACCGTCGCTTTAAACAGGCTTTTACTTTTTTCTCCTATGGCTTTACCTGTTAAAGCTTCTGCAGCATGTGCAAAACCATCTAATCCATTTGCTATAAAAAGGAGAAAATTTATAAGTATTGCGTTTGACGCCAAAACTGTATCGCCCAAACGAGCCCCTTGGGCAGTAAAAAACGCAAAACTGAATAACAAACTTAAACTACGAAAAAATAGGTGGCGATTAACACTCAATAACTGAACAAAACCGGCTTTATAATATACGCCAGAAAAATCGAATGAAATGCCTTGTTCACGCAAAACACGAGCAACTAAATATAACCCAAATCCCATACTGACATAATCTGCAAATACTGTAGCAAGCGCTACACCTTTTGCAGTCATTCCAAACTCTATAACGAATAAAATATCAAGCACAATATTCAGGCTATTTGCCAGTAACATTAAATATAATGGCGCACGCGCCTTGTGCATACCAATTAACCACCCTAATAATGCAAAATTTATCAAAACAGCAGGCGCGGAATAAATTCGAGTAAAGTAATAGTTAGCAAACTCAGCGTTGACCGAGGACGATGGTTGAAAAAAAGTTATACTCAATAAAAAAAGCGGTTTTGCAAACAAAATAAGTAATAAACCGATTAAAACTGCGAGTATTAATGACTGAAAAAGAATTCTTATAATCGATCTTGAATCTCTTGCTCCATAGGCTTGTGCTATCAAACCAGTGGTACCCATTCGGAAAAACCCCATACTCCAATAAATACAACTGAATACTGAAGCACCAATCGCCACAGCTCCTAAATAAATAGGTGAAGGTAAGTGTCCTAATACAGCTGCATCGACTAATCCTAATAAAGGAGTTGTCACATTGGCAATTATCATCGGCCAAGCAAAGCGCCATACATCATTATGAATATATTTCATAGAATAAATAAGTTAGGGTGTTGTCATAAAGGCTGCAATTTACAAATGACCAAAAAAGCGCATTAATACACATGTAATGTCATTCAATTTTAACAAACAGATTTATTATACCTAATTAGCATTATTACTGTCATAAATTAGACCAAATTTATTCTTAAACTAGCTATAACCCACAGTGAATGCTGTATCTTGGTAAATCAGTTGATGTATACATTCTGACATACCCACAATGATGGATATGCTGTGGGCATGGGCATTCAGCTATGTTACTTATAATTAGCACTCACTAATAATAAAGCTGCGAACAAACGCGACCCTTTACCTAAGCTGTTGCTTTTGTGGTAAAGGGAGATAATAAGGTGCTGACTAATAAGACAGAACCATTAACGCTAAAGAAGTGAAGGGTATAAATCAACCAAAATTATTATTAATACACGTGTACACAGCTTAAGTGAAAGTAAAAGCTATAAATTGAGAATGTGAACAGCCTGTAATCATACTTAAACCAGGGGACATGGAATGTTGTTAGCACTGCGTCAACGTCAGCTGTTGGGGCTTGGCTTACTATGGTGTACTGGGTACGCTCAAGCAGACTGGGCTACCAATATGCGTGAAGGAGTTACCGCCGTAAGTCAGTCAATCTATAACTTGCATATGACAATATTTTGGATTTGTGTTGTCATTGGCATAGTTGTCTTTGGAGTCATGTTTTGGTCGATGCTGATGCATCGCAAGTCTAGAGGAGCTAAACCTGCCACTTTTCACGAAAATACACTGGTTGAAATTATTTGGACCACAATTCCTTTCTTAATTCTGGTCGGTATGGCGATCCCCGCTTCTAAAACACTTATTGAGGCCTATAACGCAGATGAAGCTGAAATTGATATTAAAATTACAGGTTATCAATGGAAGTGGAAATATGACTACCTTAATGAAAAGATAGGTTATTTCAGTAATCTCAGTACCCCTCGTGATGAAATAAATAACCTCAAGCCAAAGAATGCAAACTACCTATTAGAAGTTGACGAACCTGTTGTCGTTCCTGTCAACAAAAAAGTACGCTTTCTCATCACCTCGGCAGATGTTATTCACTCATGGTGGGTTCCTGAACTTGCGGTAAAAAAGGATGCAATACCTGGGTTTATTAACGAAGCCTGGACGAAAATAGAAAAGCCTGGAACGTACCGGGGACAATGTACAGAGCTATGTGGTAAAGACCACGGCTTTATGCCCATTGTTATCGAAGCAAAGAATGAAAAAGATTACCAGCTTTGGTTAGCCTCAAAACAAGAACAGGCAGAGAAAGAGAGAGAACTCACTTCAAAAGAATGGACCATGGATGAGCTCATGGCTCGAGGTGAAAAAGTCTATAATACGACGTGTGCTGTCTGTCACCAACCCAATGGCGAAGGAATGCCACCCGTATTTCCTGCCCTCAAAGGCAGTGCTCTTATCACCACAGGGGATATCAAAGACCACATCAATATTATCGTCAATGGTAAACAAGGCACTGCCATGCAAGCCTTTGGCAAACAGCTGAGTGAAGTTGATATCGCTGCGGTTACCACGTTTGAACGTAATGCATGGGGTAATAATAAAGGCGATATGGTTACACCTCAGGATATCGTGAAATTTAATGAGGCAGCTCAGTAACTCAAGGGAGATAGATTATGAGTGCCGTATTAGAAGGACATACGACAGATCATCACCATGGACCTGCAAAAGGTTTATGGCGCTGGGTGCTAACTACTAACCATAAGGACATTGGTACCCTTTATTTATGGCTCAGCTTTGCCATGTTTTTATTTGGTGGCACCCTGGCCTTTGTTATTCGTGCTGAACTGTTTCAACCTGGTCTGCAAATAGTAGAACCTAACTTTTTTAACCAAATGACCACGATGCATGGTTTAGTCATGGTGTTTGGGGCCGTTATGCCAGCCTTTGTTGGTTTAGCCAACTGGTTAGTACCCATGATGGTTGGTGCACCTGATATGGCGATGCCCAGAATGAACAACTGGAGCTTCTGGATTCTGCCTTTTGCTTTTGCCATGTTAAGTAGCACCTTATTTATGGAGGGTGGCGGCCCTAACTTTGGCTGGACGTTTTACGCACCGTTATCCACAACTTATGCACCCCCTTCAACTGTATTATTTATCCTATCAGTACACATGATGGGGATTTCTTCAATTATGGGTGCTATTAACATCATAGCTACGGTGTTAAACCTACGTGCTCCAGGCATGACGTTAATGAAAATGCCTTTATTTGTCTGGACCTGGTTAATTACCGCCTTTTTGTTAATTGCGGTTATGCCTGTACTGGCAGGCGTAGTAACGATGATGCTGATGGATATCAGTTTTGGCACTAGTTTTTTTAGTGCTGCAGGTGGTGGAGACCCTGTGTTATTCCAGCATGTATTCTGGTTTTTTGGTCATCCAGAAGTGTATATCATGATATTGCCAGCTTTTGGTGTCGTTTCTGCAATTATCCCAGCTTTTGCTCGTAAACCACTGTTTGGTTATACCTCGATGGTTTATGCCACCGCCTCCATTGCATTTCTTTCGTTTATTGTATGGGCACACCATATGTTTACCGTAGGTATGCCAATAACAGGTGAGCTTTACTTTATGTATGCCACCATGTTGATTGCGGTTCCTACCGGGGTAAAAGTTTTTAACTGGATAACGACCATGTTTAAAGGCTCATTAACTTTTGAAACCCCCATGTTATTCGCTACTGCCTTTGTCATTTTATTCACCATTGGTGGTTTTTCTGGGTTGATGCTGGCTATTGCACCCGCAGACTTCCAATATCACGACACCTATTTTGTTGTTGCCCATTTCCACTATGTGTTAGTGCCAGGAGCCATCTTTGGCATTATGGCCGGTATTTATTATTGGTTACCCAAATGGACTGGACATATGTACGACGAAATGTTGGGCAAAGTTCATTTCTGGCTGTCGTTCATTGGTATGAACCTGGCGTTTTTCCCAATGCATTTTACTGGTTTAGCAGGCATGCCACGTCGTATTCCTGATTATGCTTTACAATTTGCCAACTTTAATATGCTTTCCAGTGTGGGAGCCTTTCTTTTTGGTTTTACCCAACTGTTGTTTTTATTCATTGTGATTAAATGCATTATGGGTGGCAAAAAGGCCAGTGCCAAACCTTGGGAAGGTGCTGAAGGCTTAGAATGGATGTTACCTTCTCCTGCGCCCTATCATACGTTTACAACACCTCCTGAAGTGAAATAACTAACCTAATATGAAATAACAAATAGTATGGCTATGGATAGCTCAGTCAAAAAAACCACATTAAAGTTAGTCTTACTTACATTGGCAATGTTTTGCTTTGGTTTTGCGATGGTGCCACTTTACGATGTGTTTTGCCAGGTAACAGGCATTAATGGCAAAACTAACAGTTCACCCTACCAATACCAGACCGAAAAAATTGCCGTCGATGATAGTCGTACAGTAACTATTCAGTTTGTCACGAATAATAATGATGGAATGGGATGGGAGTTTTACCCAAGAACGACTGAGCTAAAAGTGCACCCTGGTCAATTTAATAGTGTGATTTTTTTTGCGCATAACCCTTCAAAGCAAGCCATGGTCGCACAGGCGATACCAAGTATCACGCCTTTTGATGCAGCTGATTATTTACATAAAACCGAGTGTTTTTGCTTTAGCCAACAGCCTTTAGCATCAGGCGAAGAAGTGGATATGCCGATGCGCTTTGTGATTGATCAAGCACTACCTAAGCACATAAAAAAACTCACACTATCTTATACGCTATTTGATGTTACCCCATAACAGTCTAATTAAGTGGAGGCAGCCATATGGCAAATGAATCAAATAACAGTGAGCCTGCTGCCAGCACTGAAAACCGGAGAGAAGACATGGCAAGTCATCCTACCTACTACGTCCCCGATCAAAGTAAGTGGCCTATTATTGCCTCAGTTGGGTTGTTTTTAACCATGTATGGTGCTGGCAACATGCTTATTGACAGCCATGCAGGAAAAGAATCCAGTGCCCACTGGATTCTTTTCCTTGGTGGCCTCACTATGGCTTTTATGTTATTTGGCTGGTTTAGCAATGTAATAAAAGAAAGTCGTAGTGGACTTTATAGTCCACAAATGGATCGTACATTTCGTTGGGGAATGACCTGGTTTATTTTTTCTGAAATAATGTTCTTTGCAGCATTTTTTGGTGCGCTTTTTTATGTAAGAACATTCACAGTACCCTGGCTTGGTGGTGAAGGTGAAAAAGGTATTTCTGGTCATTTGCTGTGGCCTGAGTTTCAAAATCAGTGGCCGCTCTTAACCAATCCAGATAATAGCCTTTATCCTGGAGCATCAGAAGTCATTGATCCTTGGAAGCTCCCCCTGCTCAATACCGTATTACTTGTACTATCTAGTGTGACAGTAACCATTGCTCACCATGCATTACGTGAAAATAAACGAAAAATGGTTATTGGATGGCTTGCTGTTACCCTTGTACTGGGTTTCAGTTTCCTTTTTTTCCAAGCAGAAGAGTATATTCACGCCTATAACGAGCTAGGACTGACTTTAGCTGCAGGTATTTACGGATCCACATTTTTTATCCTGACTGGATTCCATGGTGCACACGTAACACTGGGCGCCATTATGCTAACGATCATGCTGCTACGTATTTTAAAAGGGCATTTTACAGCAGATAACCACTTTGGGTTTGAAGCTGCTTCCTGGTATTGGCACTTTGTGGATGTTGTCTGGATTGGTTTGTTTATTTTTGTCTACGTTTTTTAGGACTTATTTTACTCATGGCATATCTGAACTAAGCGCAAAATCAGAACAAACTAAAAGGCTGAGAAAATGAAGTGTATAACGTATCATTTCATATTTCGAAGCCTTCCTATATAAAGTTTTTTATGCCAAGTTACAAAAAGCGAAAGCTATGCTTTTGAAGCAAACGATAATAGAAGGCTTTATTCAGGTACAACTGTTTAACAATCGTTTTTAAAAGATAAGGCCAGAAAACAAGTATTCACTATTTAATCATTCACCCAGTGAATAAACCCAAGGGGACTTTGGCTGAAATTCCCCAGTATAATAACCATAAGCGAGTAGTAATAGGATAATTAAAGTCAGACCAACCCTGACCTTTAAAGAATTCACCAAACGATTCGTTTTACTACGATCATGTATTAAAAAATAGAACCCTGATGCAAGGCTAACGACTACTGCAGCTAATAGAATCAAAATAACAGTTTTAAGAATCATGAGTAATGGACCTAAACATCCTATGTTTATTAAACAAAACCAATTATCCATAATTTGTCAATAGTATTTATTCGTTATGAAGTACTTTATACGCATTGCCTTATTATCTTTAGTAACTATACCACTATTTATCTATCTTGGCTTTTGGCAGTTAGGTCGTGCAGAAGAAAAAAAGAATATACTTAACAATTACAATATCCTGAAAAAAAGTGTTCCTGTAGCTATCCATTCAGTCAACCAAATTACGTCCTTAGCTAATTACCAACCCGTTTCACTCTCAGGTAAGTTTGATAATAAGCGATTTTATCTATTGGATAACCAGATCATTAATGGACACACGGGTTATGATGTTATTATGCCATTTTATCTCAACAGTGGTGATATTGTACTTATTAATAGAGGATGGGTGCCACAAGGTATTACACGAACTAAACTACCCGTAATTGACCCTATTACTGAACAGGTTAATCTCCAAGGAAAACTTTACCAACCAAGTAACCACTTTGTCTTAAAAGAAGATATTTTAACTAATAGTATATGGCCACAAGTTATTCAACGCCTTAACCTTAAACAGCTGTATAGTACTTTATCTAGCCCTAATATTTTAAACAAAGTGATCGTACTTTCAGCAAATAGCACTTACACTTTCACTCATCATTTAAAACCTGTCAATATTTTACCAGAAAAACATACAGCGTACGCCGTACAATGGTTTGCTTTAGCATGCTTAGTGCTTATGATGGCCATTGTGACAGGATTTTACGCTTATCGACATAAGCATAACCCAATGCTAACAAGTAAATAAACGAGACATGAAGTCGCAGAAAAGGAGTTCCTATGTCATCTAATAGAAACAACAAGCTTTTACTCATTTTTATTTTATGTACACCTATTGTGGTCATGGCACTATCTTCAACCATGTTCAAAACAGGTCTTTTCGTACCCCAAACAACCACAAACCGTGGGATTTTATTAGAACCAACACTCACAGTTGATAAACTAAATATAAATGGTGGTTCTTTGTGGCTAAACAAGCAAGTAGACCCTCTTTGGTCAATAGTTATTTTGCCCACTAATAAATGTCTGAATGAATGTGAACAAGCTTTGTATCTAACCCGTCAAATTCATATCGCGTTGGGTAAAGAGGCTAACCGTGTTCAACGTATTTTGATTGATGAGCCTATTACTTCTCTTAAAGAAGAATTACACAATCAACATCCTCGACTCAATTATTTGCCTCCACAAGTACAATCTTACGATCCTTTAGAAAAACTTGTAAAACATAACTTTCCAAACGATAACGTGGGTATTTTCTTAGTAGATCCTCACGGCAATATTATTATGCAATATGGTGTAAAACAAAATGGACAGGATCTTCTTAAAGACATAAAGCACTTACTAAAGATATCACTTATTGGCTGAAGATAACAAAGGTGAAACATCCAGATTTAAAATATAAAAATATATCAAGTTGAAACGGTATTTTTTGCTGTTTATTAAGGAGATTACCATGCAAAAAAAACCCGGTTATTATTGTGCACTCATAGCAACTTTATTGGCAGGTATTGTTGTAGTTTTAGGTGCATATACTCGACTGGTAGATGCTGGACTAGGTTGCCCTGACTGGCCTGGGTGCTATGGATTTCTCACCGTACCCACAACAGAACATGATATAAACAAAGCTCAATTACGTTTTCCTGAAGCACCAGTTGAAACCCATAAAGGCTGGCCTGAAATGGTTCACCGTTATTTTGCAGGAAGTTTAGGGATTCTTATACTAGCGCTTGCAGTACATTGCTATCGTAACAGACGCTATGAAAACCAGCCTGTTAAATTACCCATCGCAATTTTATTATTAGTCATTCTGCAAGCAGCGTTTGGAATGTGGACCGTCACGCTTAAATTATGGCCACAAGTGGTTCTTGCTCACCTAATCGGTGGCTTTACAACCTTTAGCTTATTATTCCTGCTTACATTACGACTAAAAGGAAAGTCATTTACGCCAACGCAAAATAAAGAAACGATCATATCACAGCCAAGTCGAGCTCATAATCCCTTTCCCCACCTAACAAGTAGAAAAAATCAGACTGACATATTAGCAAAGGCAAAGGTGCTTGGAACGGGTGCTCTATTTATCTTAATCAGCCAAATAATGTTAGGAGGATGGACAAGCTCTAATTATGCAGCACTTGCCTGTATTGACTTACCAACCTGTCATAACACCTATTGGCCAGAAATGGACTTTGCATCTGGCTTCAACTTACTACAAGAGATTGGTCCAAACTACCTTGGAGGTCAATTAGAGAGCGATGCACGGACAGCAATACACTTTACCCATAGAATGGGTGCAGTCATAACGACTTTTTATTTATTATTTTTAATACTGTGGATTAAACAAAAATTATTACCATCACTAATCCATGAACGAAAGAGTATACGCAATGCATTACTCATAGTATTTGCTGCGCTTTCTATACAAATAAGCTTGGGTATTAGCAATGTTATTTGGCTACTTCCGCTCAGTATAGCGGTAGCACATAACGCAGGAGGAGCATTATTACTGCTCAGTTGTATTCTACTATGTTATCGTCTTTTTCAAATCAATAATAATAAACAACTCAACGTACTAAATCTCCACGAGATGCCTCACTCAACAGGAGAGCTCACACCATGAATAATACACTCCCCATTAAACAAACAGCAAAATGGCAAGATTATCTCGAGTTATGTAAACCAAAAGTCGTTGCGTTGTTAATGATGACAGCGTTAATAGGCATGCTTTTAGCCTCAGAATCATTGCCTGCATGGCATATTCTGCTATTCGGTAATTTAGGTATTGCTTTTTGCGCTGCATCTGCTGCAGTCATCAATCATCTTGTGGATAAAAAAATTGACCTTGTTATGGCTCGCACCCAAAACCGTCCTATTGCTCAAGGACGAGTAGAACACCAACAGGCCATCATTTTCGCATCAATTCTTGGCCTATTAGGCATGTGTGTTTTGGTGTGGTTTGTCAATGCATTAACTGCATGGTTAACACTCGCTTCTTTGATCGGCTATGCTGTGGTTTATACACTTTTACTAAAACGAGCAACACCACAGAATATTGTGATCGGTGGTTTGGCTGGAGCAGCTCCACCACTACTGGGATGGTGTGCTGTTACAGGAGAAATTCATGCTAATGCATTATTACTGGTATTAATTATTTTCGCTTGGACACCGCCTCATTTCTGGGCTCTAGCCTTACATAGAAGAATTGAATATGCCTCAGCGAATGTTCCTATGCTACCCGTTACTCACGGTGAAAATTATACAAAATTACATATACTGCTTTACACTCTTTTATTAATTATTATTACTGTCTTTCCATTTTTAACCGGTATGGCCGGTATTTTTTATTTAACATCAGCCCTTCTACTTGGGGGACGCTTCATTTACTGGTGTAACCAATTATTTAATGAAAAAAACAAAAAAGCAGCTATTAACACATTTAAGTTTTCCATTACCTATCTCATGCTGTTATTTAGTTCACTTCTTATAGACCACTACACAGGATAATAACCATGCCAAAGGGAATTAAACTAACTGTTATTGGCCTCATCATATTCGTCGCACTGATCCTCGGGCTTTTAGTGAACAGAATGATGACACCAGCACCGCTAGATCGAGATCAGCTAAGACTTCAAGGCGCCTATATTTTTGATACCCCACGCACTTTCGAAAATATACATTTAGTTTCACATCGGGGTAAAGATATTAATAAAAATTCGTTTAAAAACAAGTGGACACTTGTTTTTTTTGGTTATACGTTTTGCCCTGACATTTGCCCTACAACCCTTACAGAACTTGCATCCCTAAAAAAAATGCTCACTGAACACTACCAACAACTGTCAAATGAAGTAAATTTTGTCTTTATTACAGTAGACCCATTACGTGATACACAAGAGCAACTAGCGGGTTATCTCCCTTTTTTCGGTGACTACTTTACTGGCGTAACAGGCTCAATTAAAGATATTTACAATCTAGCAACTCAGCTTAATGTACCCTTTAACCCGGTCACCAAACCTAAAAAAGAAAATTATTTAGTCGATCATAGTGGAAACCTGCTTCTTTTAAATCCAAAAGGAGATTACCATGGTTTTATAAAGCCACCTTTAGAGCCTACAAAAATTGCTAATATTTTATCCGTAGTTAATCAGGATTTCAAACAGCATATAAAAGAAAGCTAACTTATTTTTATTCACGCTGGAATTAACACTAATAAAAATGCCAACTTGGCTATAACCCGCCCCAGCACTAAAGATATAACGAACAGAATACGCCACTGATTGGGATCACTTCACCCAATCAATGGCGACCACACCTTAACTACATAACATGTAGTTATACCTCTCACAAATCTTTTTTATAACCTCAGAACACAAGAAGGTTATTAATCACTTATTAATATACTTAGTGAAACCCATTTTACGTATTGCTACTGAATCCTTATTTTAAATACATTTACTTTACTATTTGGATTATGCACTACAGCTTTAACAGGACAACGTCCTCTTGTTGGGTAACCAAAAAACCATTCCGTATAACGATCATCACCATTCTTACCAACAGTCACAGCCTTGTATCCTGGGTTTGAGCAACCAATGAAATAAAATCAATAATTTTACTTTTATCGTATGCTACCCATGTTTCTGTTACAGGCATGTAAACATTTATTATATTATAAGCTTTTTACTGCAAAAAACCTTCATCCAAAAAAGGATGGACTACTTTTGAAGCATTCCGCCAGATAGTTAACAGCATACTTAAATCAGTACGTTTATAAGAACGAATATCTAAAGTCATTTTTTACACTTTAAGCTTTATTTAATATTTACTACTTATGGTATACCAACGGTATCACTCTATTGCCGATATACTAACTACACTGATTCCTATTGGCTTGCTAGCCACTATTTTTAATAGTGTTCTTTTTTTAGCAAGCAAAAATAAGGCAAATTAGTCATATCTCCAGTCCTTATTATTGCACTCTAGCCATAACTTTACTGAAAAGACGTCTAAGCATAAATATGATCACCACAAAGAACATATATGATATAATCAGTCGTCTTAGTAAACGTTCAGCCTGTGCGCTTGAGGTTAATACCATGACTCAGCAGCAAAAGTTACCACCAGGTATTCGGCCTACTGATAAGGTAGTACTGTTCGATGGTGTATGCACACTTTGCTCTGCATGGGCACGCTTTCTCATTCGGTTTGATCACAAACAAATATTCAAGTTAGCTACCGTTCAGTCTGCTGAAGGTCAGGCTATTCTTAAGTGGTTTGGGTTACCAACCGACACCTATAAAACCATGATACTGATCGAAGACGCCTCACTTTATACTAAATCAACGGCTTTCTTCAGAGTGATGATGCGCTTACCACTTCCTTGGCCTATAACTTGTGTAGGCTGGATTGTACCCGCCTTTCTCCGAAACTGGTTTTATGATCGAATAGCCCTTAATCGTTACCTGTTGTTTGGCCGCAATGATACCTGTGTTATGCCAACCAAAGACCACTCATCAAGGTTTCTCAATGGTCAAACAGACTAATTCTCTGGCCTACCTCCTCTGTCGTACAACAATTTCTTTTATCTGGTTATATCATGGCTTGATTCCCAAGCTTTTATGGCCTCATAAGGATGAGATAGCCATGAATATGACACTAGGCCTATCTTATGATGAAGCATTAGCGGTTGCACAGGTTGGAGGTCTGCTGGAAATAGGCATGGCAATCATTTTGTTGTTTTTTTGGCAAAAAAAATGGCCATTAGTCGCTACCGCTGCCGCCATGGTTGGGCTACTTATCTTTGTAACTATCGCAACACCTCAACTGTTAACGGGAGCATTTAATCCTGTAACCACCAATATCAGTGTATTTGTTCTAGCTTTCACGGCATTAATACTTCACCAGCCGACGAAAATGACTCAAGGTAGTTATAATAAGGTATAACATACCAAACATCTCATAGATCAGCTCAATGACATCGCTATTGATTATTTCCCAAAAAGGTAAAGTATGATTGTTCCAAAATACTGGTCTGAATCGAAAATCACAAAAAATGTAAATGGAAAACAGGTTACAATCAAACGATTTGGTTGGTCAGATATCAGTGAAGCAGAGGCAAATGAGCATGCAAAGGAAAGAGTGAAAGATGCTGAAAAGTTACTGGATACAAAAGGCGATGTAAGACGTATTGATCATAAGGTAGCTTATAATGGTGCTGAAGGTCTACCAATACGAGAGGAAGTCATTTCAACTCATAGGGATAATGTTATCACTAGAAATAGCTATGGATCTTTATGTATAAATACACCTAACGTATTTTTTTCTGACATTGATATAGATAATACACCCACATTTTCATTTAATTTTATATCGACAGTGATACTGCTAAGTTTAACCATATTCATAGGTATTATATCATCTTCATAGTTATTTTTTGGAATTATTCTTTTTATCTCGATATTCTCAGTTTCGCCTTTAGCTAAATTCCTTTGGAAAATAAAATCATCCATCATAGGATCTCCAAAAACACAGTCCTTAGAAAAAATAAAAAATGTTTCAAGAAAATATCCAGAGTTACACCTTAGGGTATATAAGACGCCAGTAGGCTTTAGGGTTCTTGTCATGAATAAAACATTTAACCCTAGAGATGAATCTACCTTAAAGCTTCTCAATGAATTAAATACTGATAAACGATATATATTGATGTGTAAGAACCAAAACTGTTTCAGAGCAAGAATAAGCCCTAAACCTTGGCGTATAGGTGTAGATCGCTTGCGATCAACTCCTGGAGTATGGCCTGTTAAAAAACAGCATATGGAAACTCGAATAAAATGGGTAAAAGAATATGAAAAGAAAGCAAAACAATACGCTTCATGCCATTTCTTAATGCAGCTTGGTAACAATGATATCGATCCAAAAGCAGAGGCAGTCAGAGCTATACATGATAAACATTCAAAAGCAGCTATAGATAATTTAATTTTGGCTTAGAAGGTACAGGATGTTTGCTTGACATTTCTATACCGTTAGTAAACTGATTTTTGAGTGACTTGCTTGGCTTTTAAAACCAACGCTAATACAGGCTTTTACGAGTTAGAACTCATACAAATGGCTAAAATCATAGTCATCAGAGTGAAGCAGCACCTGTCAAAAACGCGATTTACTGGAAACTTCTCAAGGGGCGACTTATAAAGACGCCTGCTACAAAAATGTTTGCAATCACTGAAACATTCTATTACTATCCGGACCAATTATCAGAATGTTGCATTAAACTTATTCAACTTAAACAGACTTTGAAATGAAATCATTACTTACACAAGCCAATTCAAGACTCACTTTGCATAGCTTAAAAGCTGTGAAAAGTGCTGTGTGCTATGTAATGACATCTATTGTAAGCATTTTAATTTTTAATAAACGATTGCCTTCTTAATTTATAAAGAATTCAAGGAGGCTTAGGCCTCCACAAGAACCCTGGTAGGCCTAACAACCACCAGGGTTTTTTTATTCCCTAAAAAAGGGATCAATATGAAAACCTACGACAAGCTAATAGAAAAAATAGAGTACCGCCAGGGGTTCGTCCGCCTGTGCGACACTCTTGGCTGCGTGGGGTTAAGAATATTTTAGCCTCACGCTGAATTCCACAGGCAAATGGTTGGGAGTTCAATTCCCATTTGCTAGGTATTCGCAAAAAGAGTCTAAAATGAAAGTCAATAAATTACACAATTTAGGAATAATTGCTCACGTTGACGCGGGAAAGACAACTTTCACCGAAAGACTGTTATTTGTCACAGGTAAACGTCATTTTACCGGAGAGGTCCATAATGGTGAAAGTATGATGGATCATCGACAACAAGAAAAAGACCGTGGCATCACTATTGAAAGTGCCGCTACTTCTATTTTTTGGAATGATGCTCAACTTAATATTATCGACACTCCAGGACACATTGATTTTAATATCGAAGTTAACCGCTCCTTGCGTGTTTTAGATGGCGCTGTTGTTGTATTTGATGCTGTCGCTGGTGTAGAGCCTCAAACTGAAGTTAATTGGATTCTAGCAGACAAATATCGGGTACCCCGTATTGGTCTGATTAATAAAATGGATCGTATGGGCGCTAATTTCTCTAAGGTAGTGCAGCAAATGGATAACACGTTTGTACAAAAACCACTGCCCTTACAGGTGCCTATTGTTGAAGATAATGGCTTTACTGGGATCATTGATTTAATCAATATGCTCTCTGTTCAGTGGAGTAATTTAAATCAAATTGATGATTTTGTAATTGCAGAGATATCAGAGCAGTATCAAGTTGAAGCAGAGTTGGCCCGTGAACAATTAATAGAAAGGTTAGCTACTGAAGATGAGGCTATTTTAGAGTATTGGGCAGAAGGCCAAACACTCACTAATTCTGAGTTGGTGGCAGCCATTAGACGGCAAACTATAGCAGGCAAAATAGTACCTATTTTTGCAGCATCGGCCTATAAAAATATCGGTATTCAGCCTTTGTTGGATGCTATTACCCAGTATTTACCAACACCAAAAGAGCGACCAGAAAGTGTTGATAACCTAAATCAAAAACTGGTAACTCACGATCTTGATGGTGCTTTTGCAGCTTTAGTGTTTAAGGTAGTGAATGATCCTCACGGGTCTTTGGCATATACCCGAGTATATCGAGGACAACTGCAACGTGCTGATAGAGTACTAAATACTCGAACTAATAAAGCACAAAAGGTTGGCCCTATTTATGAAATGCACGCCAATATCCGTACAGAAAAATCAACTATGATCAGTGGTGATATAGTGGCTATTGCAGGGCTAAAAGACGTACAAACTGGAGATACCCTATGTGCAGAAGATATGCCCGTTGCTTTTGAAACTATCTCAGTACCTGAACCAGTAATGGAGATTGCAATAGAGCCCAGGGAACGTAAAAACCAAACTAAATTTAGCTTGGCATTGCAAATCCTGTGTCGTGAAGATCCTAGCTTGCAAATAAAAACAGATAGCCGTACAGGACAAACCTGTTTAGCAGGCATGGGAGAATTACATTTGGAAATTGCCGTAGATCGTTTAAAAACTGATTTTGGCATTACAACCAGGGTTGGCGCTCCTCAAGTGGCATACCGGGAAACATTGATCAAAGCAACAGAGATTCATGCTTTGCATCGTAAGCAAACCGGTGGTCTTGGGCAATTTGCTGAAGTAAAACTACAGTTTATCCCTTTTACAGAGGAAGAACTTAGTTCATCAAATACATATGAGGAAATAACATTTGAAAATAAAATTGTTGGAGGAGTTATCCCTCAAGAGTTTATCCCTGCAGTAGAGACAGGGATCCGTCAAAGTGCTAATGAAGGCATTATAAGCCACTATCCTTGTGGAGGTTTTAAAGTTGAGTTAATTGATGGTAGCTATCATCAAAATGATTCATCACAAATGGCCTTTTCATTAGTTGCAAAACAAGCGGTTAAGAAACTCAAGGAAATAGCCTGTATTCAATTACTAGAGCCCATAATGAAAATTGATATCAATATCCCATCTGAGTATATTGGTTCAGTTATTGGTGATCTTAACCGTCGGCGCGGACAGGTAATTGAACAAAATAGTGAGCTTCAACGGGCCGTTCTAAAAGCCCGAGCTCCATTAGCTGAAATGTTTGGCTACATTGGCTGTTTACGAGCTATCACTGCAGGACGAGGACAATTTACCATGTCCTTTTCCCATTATGAGACCGTTCCAAAGGTGCTAGTCACAAATATTATAGGAGATGAAAAATAATCACAAAAAGGCTGCCAGTTTTGGTGGCCTTTATTCTATTTTGGCTGTCAAGCTGGATGATAAAAGTCACAACAAATAAAGCGTAGTAAAAGAGATATAGTTCAAAATCAAATTAAGCTTCGTGATTTCGGATAATAAGCTCAATTGGTATTAGAAAAGTCAACAAAAAGCAATTATAGATAATTTAAGTTTAGCTTAGAAGGAAAGGAGAAGGTTATCAAAAGCACTCTCATAAAATCGTTTCTAGACTTTATGGTAGTCATGCTGAGTGCTGAATGAACGATCACACCAACTGATTATTTTTTAATCAAAAAACCTGGGAGCTGGCTGGATTGTAAAAAACTATCACGCTGGGTCAAAGCTTGCGATAAAACCCCATATACTCCTCTATTGATAATCTATTACTTCTACATCAACTAAGTCTAGTTCACTCTATTTTAAATCATACCCAAACTTGCACCAAAGTACAAACAAATAAGACTCTAATTGGCTAGACAGCTTCACTAAATTGACGTAGCATCAACAGCTTATATAACTTATCATTACTCTATATATAAAGTTAGGCGTTTATTATGTATGTATTCTTTTGAACAAAAAATAACTGAAAAAATTTAGTTGTAAAGCTTGATAAACTAAAAGCATTTTTAGCTAAGACTAGAAACTAAAGTGATGCTTTTTATTAGTACTGTTATTCAATATAACAGACACTTGGCTTAACTAGAGCATTTATCACCTGCTGACAACTAAATACTTCTCAATTACCTTGCTATATAGCCAAGGTGTGTATTGTATTTTCAGTTATTTTGGGTGTTCAAAATATGGATACTAACATTTTACTTTCATATGCACTTGTATGTGTTATTTCTGCTGCTACTCCAGGACCAGGAACGTTGGCAGTATTAGCGCAAAGTATTCGCTTTGGTTTAAGACAGACTTTGCCTTTAATTGTAGGCATTCAATTAGGATTGTTTCTAATTTCTATAGCAGCTGTAAGTGGATTAGCTGTTGTTTTTAAAAACTCAATAATTCTATATAATATTATTCAATATATAGGTTTGATTTACCTACTATATCTCGGTACTCTTTCATTAATAGCAGCATATAAAAACACTAAGATATCAGAGCCTGCAATGGGTAGTTTTTCGTTAAAACATGGACTAATCATCACCTGTATCAGTCCTAAAACGTTATTATTCTTTGCGTCATTTTTTCCTTTATTTATACGTAACGAACTTTCTTATTTAGAGCAAGTTTCATGGCTAATCAGCATTTTATTAATCATTACACTATCAGTTCATTTACTTTATTCTATCATTATGGTGAAAATATCATGGGTAGTTTATGAGTACGCTAAAATATTTAACTTCATAGTTGGAATTTTATTTATTATTTTAGTGATACTACTTGCTGTTAGCTAAATCACAGGTAAATCCTTGGGCCTGAAAATAGGCCCATTCTTTCTTATCACCTCGGTAAGTATGTTTAATTATTAAAAATGCCCTTAACACTGTCATTCTCTAATAACTGCTATTTCAGTAGGAAAGTTAATAAAACACCGCATTATTCAAACAATTTATTTTTACAGCCTTAACATTAAAATAAAACTCAAAACATAATAAATATATTTATACTCAGACAATAATTTCCAATTATTCAATATGTTCCCAAAGTCAACATTAATTTTTGTCAAACTCTCTGTTAAAATTAAACTGAATTCTCCCTTCGCGTTCGAGCATGAATTTTCACTTCTTACCGTGTAGCAACTCTATCCAAACCCCCATACTGTTTTACAGTACCAGCTTTTATCACTAATACCTGATCATCTAAACAAGAATATCTAATAAGACACATTGTGTGATTTTTAACCACAAACTGATTACACTGATTTAAGTCAAAGTATTCAGCTCGCAAATTTTCTTCTTTGATATACCATATTTAGTAGTAAGTCATACCAAAGTTACAACATCTTGTAGTATATCCAAAAGCCACTACCTATCAGGGTAGTTGCGATGTTTCTGTTGAGTACACTAAACAATGTGCGATTTAAGTACTACATATGTGCTCGATACAAAACATTGGTTAAAAATCACCCAGTAAAGCTGATTGTTCAACGTCGTTATTGAAGAAAGTTGTGAGGAAATCAAGTGAAGCCCATTGTTATCAAGCGTGATGGCTGTCGTGTACCGTTTGATTCTCAGCGCATTAAAGAGGCAATCTTACGTGCTTGTATTGCAGTAAACTGTAAAGATGATGCTTATGCTGAGTGGGTAGCCAAAAATGTTAGCTTACAACTTAACACGCTTGATGAAGTAGATATTCAAGAGATTCAAAACGCGGTTGAAAACCAGCTTATGCAGGGGCCCTATAAAGGTTTAGCCCGCTCATATATAGAATATCGCCATGACCGCGACATCATGCGTGAACGTACCAGCCGGCTCAATATCGAAATTCGTGGACTCATTGAACAAACCAATGCTGCTATTCTCAATGAAAATGCGAATAAAGACAGTAAAGTTATCCCCACCCAACGAGACTTGCTGGCAGGTATAGTTGCCAAACATTATGCCTTACAACATATGTTACCTAAGCCCATAGCCCAGGCACATAAAGAGGGTGATATACACTATCATGATCTGGACTACGCACCTTTCTTTCCCATGTTCAACTGCATGCTTATTGACTTGAAAGGCATGTTGACTCATGGCTTTAAAATGGGCAATGCAGAAATTGAAACGCCAAAGTCTATTTCTACTGCAACAGCCGTAACAGCTCAAATTATTGCCCAGGTAGCCAGCCATATATACGGTGGTACCACTATTAATCGTATAGATGAAATACTAGCCCCTTATGTAAAAGCCAGCTATACCAAACACCTTAAAGTAGCTCAGGAATGGGATATCAAAGACCCTGATGCTTTTGCTAAAGCGCGTACCGAAAAAGAGTGCTTTGATGCTTTTCAATCACTTGAGTATGAAGTGAACACACTCCATACTGCCAACGGACAAACGCCTTTTGTTACCTTTGGCTTTGGTCTTGGTACTTCATGGGAAGCTCGTCTTATACAGCAATCTATTCTCAAAAACCGCATTGCTGGGTTAGGTAAAAATAAGAAAACAGCTGTATTCCCCAAATTAGTCTTTGCAATTAAAGCTGGAGTGAATCATCAGGCTGGTGATTCAAACTACGATATAAAACAGTTAGCACTTGAGTGTGCAGCTAAGCGTATGTACCCAGACATACTCAATTATGAACAGGTTGAGCAGGTTACAGGTTCATTTAAAACACCTATGGGTTGCCGCAGCTTTTTAAGTGCTTATGCTGAAAATGGTGAACTGGTCCATGATGGACGAAATAATTTAGGCGTTGTCAGCCTTAACTTGCCACGTATTGCCCTACAAGCAAAAGGGAACGAAACAACATTTTTCAAACTGTTAGAGCAACGACTTTGCTTAGCACGTAAAGCACTGGATACACGTATTGCGCGCCTGGAAAATGTTAAAGCCCGTATCGCTCCCATTCTCTACATGGAAGGTGCTTGTGGTGTACGTCTGAAAGCTGACGATAGTATTACAGAAATCTTCAAGAATGGCCGAGCGTCAATATCTCTAGGTTATATTGGTTTACATGAAACCGTTAATGCCCTTTATGGCACCAAGCAACATGTATTCGATAATAAAACATTGCAAGATAAAGCAATAGCTATCATACAACGGCTGCGTGATGCTGTTGATGCTTGGAAAACTGAAACAGGTTATGGCTTCAGCCTCTATAGCACACCAAGTGAAAACTTATGCCATCGTTTTTGTAAGCTAGACACTATAACTTTTGGTGTGGTTGATGGTGTCACTGATAAAGGTTATTACACTAACAGCTTCCATTTAGATGTGGAGAAAAAAGTTAACCCCTATGACAAAATTGACTTTGAGATGGTTTATCCTGCAATCGCTAACGGGGGCTTTATTTGCTATGGCGAATTCCCCAATATGCAGCGTAACGTAGAAGCCCTTGAAGGTGTCTGGGACTACAGCTATGACCGCGTACCATACTATGGTACCAACACTCCTATTGATGAGTGCTACAGCTGCGGCTTTATGGGTGAGTTTTCCTGTACCAGTAAAGGTTTTGTGTGTCCTAAGTGTGGTAACCGAGACCCTGAAAAAGTATCAGTAATACGCCGAGTGTGTGGATACTTAGGGAGTCCTGATGCAAGACCGTTTAATGATGGTAAGCAGGAAGAAGTTAAACGTCGGGTTAAACACTTATAAGCTTTGCTTGACTCAATCACCATGAACTATCACAAGTACTTTTCAGTTGATGTCATCAACGGGCCTGGCACCCGTTGTACTCTCTTTGTGTCAGGTTGTGAGCACCGCTGTGAAGGCTGTTATAACAAAGCAACCTGGCATCCAAACTCTGGGGATAAGTTCACTGAGAAACTACAAGCACAAATTATCAGTGATTTAAGAGACACCCGCATCAAACGGCGAGGTCTCTCACTCTCTGGAGGCGACCCACTGCTCCCCTCCAATGTGGATGCAATTCTACAGTTGGTTAAAGCAGTGAAGAAAGAATGTCCTGAAAAAGATATCTGGCTGTGGACAGGTTATACACTAGCCAACCTGACAGCACATCAGCGACAAGTTCTGCCGTTTATCGATGTACTGATCGATGGTAAGTTTGAAGCTGAACAAGCAGATCCAATGTTGATGTGGCGAGGTAGTACCAATCAAGTAATCTACCAAATAGATAACCACGGTAATAGTCAGAAATTAACGCTAGACTAATAGTTAAACACTTATTCAAAAGATGTTGAACTATGAAAAAACCACTTACTTCATTAATAAAGACTATCCATAAGATTGTCTTCAAGTGGTCGTATCCTGCCAAGCTACACCAAAGCTATAGAGCCATTGTGCTTTCTGTCTTTTTATTACTGATATTTACAGCAAACGCATATAGTGTGGACTTTATATTTTATGATTCTGACAAAAGGCATCAGTATTCTATAACGAAAATGGCTGCTCAGTTCACCAAACTTTATGGCTATGAGATAAAACCCTATGCCATCGTTGTTGCAGCTACAAAGCACTCAACCAAGTTCAAGCAACAGCTAAAATATTTAAGCAAATTAGATGCTGAAAAGTGGTCTTTAATTTATATCCAATCTTTGGTTACACAAGGGACTGATGATAACTATCACACAGATAAGAATGTTGCCGTGCAACTGCTTCAAGATAACTCCTTTAATGTATTAATATTTTCACCCAGCGGTGTACTATTAAAGGAATCTAACCATGTTTTAAATGATAAAGAAATTATTAATATCGTCACACAAGAAGTTTCAAATCGGTAAATATCCTTTCAGATAAAATATCTAGGACAACGAAATATATTATAGTTTTTATTATAGTCACCTAGGGCCTGTTAACACTAACTCATACCCCCCTATCCCCCGCTCTTTTTCCAACATGCTAAAGATTAGCTTTTTCAGAAAGCTATCCATCTAGTATGTCAAGTTATGCGAAACATCAACTGAGTTTTTTTAATAACGTGATAAGATAGCGAGCTACGTTAAGTCATGATGATGTTATTTTCTACAACTTATCAAGGTGATTAGATGATTTTTGACAACTACACAATACGTTCAGCAAGGCCTGAAGACACTCATCGTTGCTTTGAAATAGAAACAGTTTCATACCAGGGTGAAGAAGCCGCAACGTGCGAGAAAATAGCAAAACGAATAACGACTTATCCAGATGGATTCATGGTGATTGAAATTGATGGACAAATTATTGGTTTTATTAACTCTGGCTCTTGCGATCAGGTCATTATGTCTGATGAAAGCTTTAAAGAACTGATTGGCCATGACCCTAATGGAAAACACAATGTTATTATGTCGGTAGTTGTTCATCCTGATTTTCAGGGTAAGAGTATTTCTTCAATATTAATGCATAATTATATTCTGCGTATGCGGAAACTACAAAAAGAGTCAATTTACCTAATGTGTAGTGAACAAAATATTGCTCTTTACGAAAAATTTGGTTTTAGGTACCAGAAAGAATCTGACTCTTCTCATGGCGGTATGTCTTGGCATGAAATGGTATTATCCCTTTAGATTTCTTTATAAAGTTTAAAACAACTAATTGCTATCAAAAACTGAATGGCAAACAACAGCCACCATAAAGCAAAAAAATTCTTAGTGTTTTACGGTGACTGTTGTTTTGTACGTGCTATTTAGAATATCAAATCAAAAAGCACTTACAGTAAGAAGACGCATCATTAATTAATGACTAATACCCGTTTGTGCAATAATCCAGTTGTTATAACTATACGTCTTTGTAAAAACAGAAGAACTCATACAGCGCTCTCCCCAGCTAACAATGCCAATACTATAGAAGTCACCGCCATAATTTACCACAAAGGGTCCTCCACTATCGCCATTACAAGCCGATGCCCCATAAGCATTACCTGCACAAATTGCTGAGAAAGGAATTTGAAAACGAAGTTGTTGACTACAAGATTGATTGTCAATCACTTTGAGCTCTGCAGCCAATAGTTGGTCAGTACCTCGTCCTCCATAGTATGTCGCTCCCCAGCCTGAAACCGTTCCATACTTTCCTACAGTTGCCGCATTCTCCATGACTTCCCTGGTGGGCAGTTTTGCAGGTGTATAACGTGCATCGGCAGGGTACACTAACTGTAATAGCGCAATATCCCAGCCATTACGGATATTTTGTTGTCCCATCCAATTCGGGTGGATGATGATCTGATTTACTTGAATTGTATTTCCTTCCCAACCCGTTACCCGTGTGGCACCTACTCTCACAGTTAAGTTATAGGTATTTGCTTGCTCAACACAATGTGCAGCAGTTAAAACCCAATTGGCATCAATTAATGTCCCCCCACAACCTTGCTGACCATTCATTAATAACATAACTTGATAAGGTCTATGTGCTGCTGTAGTAGGTGTACCATGCACCACCATATTGGGTGCTTTTTTCATCGAAGTATTGTTTGTTTGAGCATAAAGAGAGATAGACAACAACAAACAAAGCGAATAACTAATCACACTTAAAAATTTTCCTATTATTATTCTATTCATAGTATTTCCTTATAATTTTAATTCTTAGCAGTCATACCGAATAATTATTGGATTATGTAATTCATCCATATGATTATTAACAATATATTATATGTTTATAAAGGCCATAGGATAGTAAGTACAATTTAAAACTACAAAGACAGCTTTCACCTTTAAGGTCAATTTACACACATAATGATATGTACAGATAATATTAGACGATAAAACATTAATCTATTATGAATCATAGCCGTAAATTGTATCATTTATTAATACCGATATACCCTCCGCAGTAGTCATTATCAAATATGAGTAGTTTTATGAGCTTCAATATTTCAATTTAAAACTATCAAATCCACTTACCATGAAAGACGCTACATCCTGTACAGATAGATAACAACTACTCGTATATCTTTACACTAGGTAGAACTATGTAAATACTGTTTTAAGCTGTCTGCTAAAATATCTATCACACACTTTACGCGTTTAATACGCACCTTATCTTTTGAATAAATTAAGAAGAGATGGTTTTCTAGACGATTAGGTGTAATCTGATACTCAGTTAATAACCGTATCAATTTTTCTTGTAGTACGTCATTACTTACACTCAATGCCGGTAGTAATGCTATACCTGAGCCAATTAATGTATTACGATAAATAACAGCAGGGTTATTCGTTTTAAGCCACGCATGCTGTAAATTAACTCTAAATTGTTTTTTATTTTGTTTAAAAAACCAGCTTGAGTGTGATTGAGAAAAGCGAAAGGCAAATACTTTATGTGTTTGCAAATCCTGGGGCTCCAAAGGCAAGCCAAATTCTTTAAGATAACTTGGTGCAGCTACCAGCCAATATTCATTCTTGATAATCTTCTTAGCAATTAAACCAGAGTCTCGTATACCACCAAAACGTAAATAAATATCATACTGACCTTCATGAGGGTCTAATAATTTGTCTTCACTGTGAAGATGGATCGTCACCTCTGGGTATTGCCGATGCAATTCCACTAAAGCGTTTGGCAGGAATTCGGCACTAAACCACCAAGGAGCAGAAATACTCACATCCCCACGGATATGCTCACTACTTTCTTTTAAATTGTCCCCAAGCTCATCTAAAGAGGACACAATCTGGGACGCTTGCTCAAATAATGTTTTTCCTGCAGCAGTCAAGGCAACATTGCGCGTACTGCGAGTTAGAAGTATTACTCCTAACTCCTTTTCCAACTCAGCGACATGACGAGATACAGATGAACTGGAAAGGTTCAATTGCGTAGCGGCTTTTGCAAAGCTCGTATGTCGAGCCACCGATAGGAATACTCTCAAAGACTCAAGTGAACGAATCATTATTGCATTTATTCAAATAATAAAGTTTAAAAATTATGATTAATGATCAAGTATGAAGGCGTTATAATCGATAGTCAATATCAAAAGTACATCTTCTATTAAATATTTGTCTATTATATTCCTCCAATGTTTTAAGTACATGTTTAGGAGAATGTTATGCTAAAAGTATTAATTATAAATGGTGCAGAACAACGTAAAATGGCACCCAGTAAGTTTAATGAAAGCATGATTAAAACTGCAAAAAACTTACTAACTTCTTATTCGAAAGTTAGACTCTCTTCTGTTGCCAATCATTACGATATCAAAGAAGAACAAGAAAAAATTCTTTGGGCAGATATTATTATTTTTCAATTTCCTGTTTATTGGTTTAATGTCTCCTCAACACTTAAAAAATATTTTGATGATGTGTACGAATATGGCTTATTTTTCGGCCCATCCGAACCTTATGGAAAAGGTGGCTATTTAACAGATAAACACTATATGTTATCGACAACCTGGAATGCGCCTATTGAAGCATTCTCTTATTCAAAAGGACTATTTTCTAAAAAACAGCCTGATGACTTACTTTTGGCAATACATACCACTCAACAATATGTTGGTATGCAGCCATTACCTAGCTTTGCAGCATTTGATATTGTGAAACAGCCTAACTTCTCACACTGGCAAAAGCAGTGGCAGAAACATCTTACTCAATACATCAATAGTTCACTACTCAATACACCGATTCAGAATAATAGCTTATAAATTCTAGCGAACAATTTATTTTCAACTAAACTCGATTGTGAAAAGTCCATAAATGCAAGGAAGCACCATGAAAAATAACTATATCGTTTTTCTTTTTCTGACAGTACTTTCAGTAACATCGACATTTTGCCTTGGGGGCTCAGCGCTAGAGACAACATTGACTAATTCAGATACACACTCACGCTGTTCAATTGAGCATGGTAATTTAACTGACCACTCAATAAATTGCAGCTACCAATCACTTTATATCGAAGCCAATGTCGGTATTAAACGTGAAGTGAAATATCAGATACCTATTGGAAATCCACCCAGACAAGGTTGGCCAGTAGTATTGATCTTTCAAGGTAGCTTCTTTCCTGTTGAGTTTCTTCGTCAAAAATCCGATCCATTTGGTGGATTTCATGAAGCGATGCTTATTAAACAACTTTTAGATTCTGGTTACGCGATTATTGCCCCTAGAGCAGCTATAAATCTTGCTTGGCAAACCAACCTAATAGCTAACGCAACACCTTATCAGTTAACAACTGACTACCAATTCTTAACTCGTGTATTAACGGGTATACGCAAAGGATTATTCGGGCCACTCAATAACCAAAAAAAATTCGCTACAGGCATTTCAAGTGGTGGTTATAATACCAGCCGAATGGCTGTATCATTTTCTGGAGAGTTCAATGCATTAGCCATTCAATCTGCGTCATATGCAACGTGTCTTGGTCCTGCCTGTCTTGTACCACGCTCATTACCCAACAATCATCCTCCAACGTTATTCATTCATGGTGCATTAGACTTAATTGTCCCAGTATGGACAATGACTCAATATTATAATCGTTTAATCAAGCATGGTATTCATACCGAAAAGTGGGTAAATCCCTATAAGGGTCATGCTTGGTTTGAAGAGTCACCAGAAAAGATTGTTGAATGGTTTAACCGGTTTTAATTGAATCATTTTTACATTTACCATCACTCATAAAAATCACATATAAAAGATACAAAAAAAGCCCACCATAATGTTTGATTATATTGGTGGGCTCTTTAGTAATACCTCTGTGGATATTAATTACACTGATGTGCTTTTCTTACAGCCTCAATTTCAGCCATTAACTCTGGGCGTTGAATTGCTTTAATAAATAACTTGGTATTTTCGGAGGTTAAGTTATCATGGTTACTCGGCTCATTTAACGCCAATGCTAAATCTTCATACATCCAAATTTTTCCCCATAATTTTAAAATAGCTTCACGCCAACAGGCATTGCCTAAAATCTCTTGGTAAATTTCTGGGTGATTATCATGAAGAAAGTACAGATAGCGTTGTATATACCACGCAAAACTGAGTGCACCATCAGCATCACTACCATAGGTCGTATAATCATGGAATGCATAACCAATTGCCAGGGAATGACTATATTGTACCGCCTCATCAATTACAGATTCCCAGCCCTGTTTACCGACTGGGCTACCTTTATTGATATAAGTTGAATCGTAGTGATTATTGGGTACATCTTTAGAGAAACTATCATGCTGTAAATTATAAAGAGGAGGATATTCATAAGGTCCTCTCACAGGGCAAACAGGTGTCGTACCTTTCGTTAACGGTAACGCCTGTGTAGACCAACCAGATAGTTTATGTGATAACCCATGTCCACATTCATGAACAGATAAGTCTGCGCCATGGAATAGCTCACTGGTGGGTAAATCCCCCCATGTGCTTTTTGCACGTTGCATCCAATACGTTAAGCATTTTTGCCCCGAACTATCAGGCGCTTGACTCAGTATTTCAGCACCAAAAGGATAACGCTTCTCTAGCGCTTTTGTTACTGTTTGCGATAAAACACTCAAAGAGGCGTTAGGGTTATGATTACTTAAAATACCCTGAATATCTATCTGTGGATTTGCCCTTTGTGGCTCTCGATATTGGCCATCAATGCATTGAGCTGAAGTCATCATTTCAAATAAACCTGAACCACTCGTATCTCCATCGTCGGGTTTATCTCCATCACCGGGTTTATCCCCATCACCGGGTTTATCCCCATCATCGGGCTTATCCCCATCATCCGGTTTATCCCCATCATCGGGCTTATCCCCATCGTCCGGTTTATCCCCATCATCCGGTTTGTCCCCATCACCAGGTTTATCTCCATCTCCTGGTTCGGCATCTTGTTGACTGAGCTTTATATCGTCCAGAAAATAATCAACATTTGCGTCAGGACCGAATACATAAATCTCTGCCTTTTTTAAAGTACCTTGCGGTTTAACAATAAAGTCAGATGCAATATCAACCCATTGTTCTGCTACAGGAATTGGAGTTGTGTGAATACGCTGCCAATGTGCTCCCTTATCATCAACATAATAAAGTTGCAGGCTAAGTTTTTGAGATTGATTCGTACCTGCACTTAATAGTGCAGAAAGATTCAACGTATATTTTTTCTTATCAGAAAGCCATTGGGTGATTGGTAATTTAACTCCAGAATACCACTGATCACGACCTTTCACATATAAACTAAATCCTCCAGACTTTGCCTGTATACCACTAATTGCTGGAGCCTCATTAAGCCAAGCAGGTAACCACCCTGCATTGTCTGTTTCAAAGTCATGTTTAAATAGTGTATTAGTATCTTGCGTACTGTTATCTACCTCAGCAATTTTTACTTCATCAATAACAAGTTCTTTGCTTCCTTTAGGCCCAAATAATAACAAGTACGACTGTTTGATTTCACCCAGTGCATTGACCTTAAATTTTCCTGTTAATGTTTTATTATCACTACTTATTTGGTCTACTGCTAGATATTGGTAATAAACAATGCCCAAATCATTTTTTAAGGCGAGTGCAGCCAACCCAAAATCTTTATCTTTGCTGCTATTTAACTTCAGATTAGCTTTAAATGTATATTCTTTTTTCTCGCTCAACGTAGGAATGATTTTCTGGATAAGTCCATCATAATAATTTTTACGCCCAGACACTACCGCCTGGTAGTCTATACCACATTCCTTTTCCAGCTTATTCTGAGTGACTTTTACATTTGACGTGTAATAAGCTCGCCATTCATCCAAACGATTAAAGTCAGGCTGACGTATTAAGTTCCCTTTGTTTAGTAAAGGCTTATCACAAGGTCTATTTGGGTCTGCATAAAACATTATTGGTTCTTTAGGTAAAATTTTTGATTTTACACTATTTTCTGACGGAGTATGCGTCAGATTATAATTCACATATTCAGGTATAATGAGACGAGCATCCACCTGAGTTACAGTACTAATCAATATAAATGACGTTAATAAATTAACATAAAAAGGAGGTGATGATACTGTTTTTATTTTCATAAGTGAGGCCTATCAAATTCTAATAATCGCCATACCCTTTTGTCACGATATATGCGCTTTACTCGCTATGATAGATAATCAAATGCTTATAAAATATTAAATGTCGCACTAAAAACAAAAATATATATTGTTTTACTTCACATCATTTGTATTATACAAACCATCCATGTGTTATTTGTGCAAAATACAACACTGCTATGTAGCGCATAGTTTTGCCTATTGCCACTAATGTTAAAAATACACCTATACGTACTTTCATGATGCCCGCAATTAAAGTAAGCACATCACCTCCTAATGGCATCCAAGCAAACAGTAAGCTCCAAACGCCATAACGCTGAAACCAATACTGCATCCGCTCAATTTGTTCATCCTTAAAGTAAAACCAACGCCGCTCCTTGAAATGAAGTAAGTAACGGCCTAAGTACCAGTTCACAACAGCCCCCAATGTATTCCCTGTCGATGCCACTACGATGAGTAACCAGGCTGGCTCTCCTGTTTGTAACAATGCATATAGTAAAACTTCAGAATAAAACGGAAGAATTGTTGCCGCTAAAAATGATGATGCAAATAAGGATAAATAGGCTATCACTACATAAACCTAGGTTGTTGTGCGCTTGGCTTGAGCAACTAACCACTGAAAGAGCTGTCGCTGATGTTTAAGATATAATAAATATTCTGGATGCCACTGTACACCGATGACAGGCTTAACCTCATTGTATTCAATAGCCTGTATAAAGTGATCAGCATCCCAGGCTGCTACACGAAAATCATTTGCTATTGTGTTAACGGCTTGATGGTGTAAACTATTTACCTTGATTAACTCATGACCAATTATTTTATAAATCTCAGTTTCTTTCTTTAGTACAATTTTTTTTCGCGGCAAAAATGTGGCTCTGTTATCTGTTTTTTCTCGCAAGGGACGAATATCCTGATATAAGCTACCGCCGCACTGAACATTTAATAACTGGTAACCCCGGCAAATTCCCAAAATGGGCAAGTGATTTATCAACGCATAATCAATATATCGCTGCTCAAGCTCATCTCGAGCTTCATCATAATGCGCTTTAGCCATAATCTCCTCTTCATAGAGAGATGGGTGAATATCATCTCCACCACTTATCACTAAACCATCAAGATGTTCCTCAGGCACCGAATGCCGTACACTTATTCGTTTAGCACATCCACCCGCAAGAAAAATAGCCAACCTAATACAAAACCAGGAAGGTGAAATCACCCTAGCATTACCTGTTACACCGATAACAGGTTTTGATATATTTCGTCGAGTACGCTGAACCATGGAGCTGGTTTTATATTTATCAGTGCTTGATTATAAGTCTGCCATTCAGTTTCCAACTGCGTTAATAATTGATCATTTTGAGCAAGATACTCAATGACACACCATACATTCCAACTATTATAAAGAAACCAATTATCTTTTTCTATTTCACAGTTTGGCATTCGATAATGAAACGTTGGTCGAGCTTTAATTCGAGGATCATTAAGACGTTCACAGATTAAATCTTTATCAACGTACTTAAATAATGGAAGCACATCTAATGCTCTATTTCTCGTAGGATTGAATTCAAGATAACTCTCAATCAATTTAGCCCAGGAAATCTTACCTTTATATTCAATTAGCGCATTTATATAGGATTTTGGAAACAAATCAATATAGGGCGTTACGCGTCGAATAGGGTCAACTTGATGTGTTTTTAGTAACCATTCCTGACAAATACCATAAGCTTTTAGGATTCTCATTATGTTATCAGGGTCATCGTCTGCTATTTCAGGGTTAATATGTACACCAAAGGCATACCATAGTGACTCTTCAGTTCCTTTTGCGCCAGCCGTTCTCAGCGCCAATACCATATTATCCAATACAGATAAGTCGCTAATCGCTATAGGTGGACATACAATTTCTATGGGTACAACAACACTTGCAAGTTTTGTTAACCAAATCATAAAGTGATCATCAGCACTATTTTCTCCATATTCAAACGCATGCTGCTTTGCTCGCTCTTTTGCTGTCTCCTTTGCAAACCGCCAATCTAATTCAACGGTAAACTCACCTATCCCCTCCACAAAGACCCTAGATTCAGCAGGATTACTACTTTGAACGCTACCATTTAGTGTCTTACACAGAATGTCTGTGACTTCTTCAAGATCTAAATCTGCAAATTCAAGTTCAAATCCTACTCGTCGAGGTTTTCCTTCAAAGTTGTTGATTGCTGAAGGTATACAATAGTGCATTTCATTACTCATAGCGCTAGTTAAGTAAACTTTAATCGATTATTATAGTAGAATACAGTAATATTTATGTAGTTTGTAAAGCATAAATATGTCTTAAAATATTTGATTTCTGATTGTAATATCAGCACTTTAATCAAGCATTTAGTCATTATGTTTCTTATACAGTAAACAAATAAGGTAAATCATGTCAAAAATTAAGTTTACGAAAGAAGAAAAAGAAATTATAACAAAAAAAATACAACTTTATTTCCAAGAAGAACTAGATTATAGCCTTGGTCAATTTGATACTGAGTTCTTATTAGACTTTTTCTCAGAAGAAATAGGTTCATATTTCTATAATCGAGCATTATACGATGCACAAGCTATTTTAGAAAAAAGACTTGAAACTATAACTGAAGCTATTTACGAAATAGAGAAACCAACAGATTTTCCAAGGTGATTCTGACTACTACTTAACAAAAGCAGTGACTGGGGTGGTCATAAAATGCTCTTACAAAAACGGCATTCCCACTCCGCTTGGCAGTCAGACAACAAACCCCGTGTGCCCTCGGGGTAAAAATGATTGATGGAGGGTATAGCTGATCTCATTAAAATCAAATAATTACTCATGTGTATAATCGGCTAGAAATTTTTTCTCTTCCTTTTTTACCACGTCAAAATTAATGCCAATATGGTATCCATAACGACTAATAATAACGTAGTTAACATGTGCTGAACACTTTATATTCATTTGCTTTCCATGATGAAATGCTTTACATATAAACATAAGCTTCTGATTAATAACTAATTTTATATCAAGCTCTATTAGCGCCCCATGCTCTGAAATATTAATAATTTTTACAGGAAGTCTCTGTTCATTTAAGTGAATAATTGCCGGCCATGTAACTCTTTTTCTTGAATAATGAGAATATTCATTTGTGCTTAATCCTTTCATAATAAATCATTAATCTCCTTTTGTCTGATGAGTTATCTACTTCCCTTTACAGTAAAGTATATATGCTTAATTTATAGTATAGCTTTATATGTATATACCTTTTGCAAAATAGCCTTAATAGCAAGTATACATCATAGACTGAACAGTTAACCCTAAAAATATATTAAAAATAGTGCTAAGGGTTCAACTGTATTTTTGCTAGCCTAAAAGTGGGTTTTACCATTGCTCATCAAAACGGGATCTAAACCATGCTTTAATAAGCTTGTTTTCTTATTTAGAAGTTATATTGCCATTATTTATTTTCAATGCGTTATTGAAATATTTTTATTTAAACATGGCATCTGAAAAAGGAGATTTAACTTTAACGGTACCCTTCACGAATAAGGTAAATATATCCTTCACTGAGAGTATAAATTTACCCATTAATCTTATAACCAGGGAACGGTGATTATGAAAAATGTTAGACTATTTTTCTATTGTTTAGCTGTACTTTGCTCATCCAGCATCACAGTTGCAGATGACTTCATCATTACACTTAACAGCAATACTTCAAAATCAACAATCCCCATTCTAAATACTGATCATCCTTTATCCCATTTTGCTTCCCTCATTCAAAAACAGTTACAACCCTCCAATATCAAAGACACGCTTGCTGTTATTGCTATATCAAACACAGGCCAGCCATTATTGACTCGTTTTGTTCAAAATCCCTTGATTCTTAGAGCAGAATCCTTTGATCCCACAACAGGACTGATAGAAACCTCAGAACGAATTACCCAAATGACTGCATCTCTTTTTATAGATAATGCACCAGAAAATGCCACAGCATTCATCATTTATAAACCAGAATACATTAATAACAAATGGCAATGGACTCTTTTAGGTCAATATCATGCTCAGCATACTTCATTTGTGGGAGACTCCACTCAGTCTTCAGTAACCAGATTTATTGATAATGGTCCCTCAAATAATCGTGTTGATGTGGTTTTTGTTGCAGAAGGTTATACTTCAAGTGAAATATCCCGCTTTAAGGAAGATTTAAAACCGATAACAGCAGGTTTCTTTGATGAAAGTCCCATGGATAATTATCAAAGCAGTTTTAATGTATGGGCTGTTGAAAGCATAAGTGCCGAATCAGGGGCGGGGTATAGCTACCCCAAAAACACGCAGTTCAGGTCTTATTTCAACTGTTATAATATCGCTCGTCTGTTATGCGTAGATACTCAAAGAGTTAAAAATTATGTCAGTGAACGCCTTCCTTCTGATGCACGAGATTTAATCATTGTTGTCGTTAATTCAACGCAATATGGCGGTTCTGGTGGTAGTGTTGCCACGATGTCTTTGCATAGTTCTGCTGTCGATTTGGCATTACATGAATCTGGTCATACATTTGGTCTTCTTGCCGATGAATATGACTACGGAAACTGCTATGCAGGTCCAACAAGTGAAGCAAATGTTACATACTATGCTTCAGGCCGTAAGTGGTCACATTGGATAGGCGTAGACAAAGCAGTTGATGTATTTGAAGGTGCAAAATACTGTCAGCGCGGAATGTACCGACCTACCACCAACTCTTTAATGCGCTCATTAGGTCGGCCTTTTCAGTCAGTCAACTCAGAGCAACTTATACGACGTGTTTATGATTATGTTTCTCCTATTGACAGTACAACGCCTGAAAACTCAAATGTGAAGCTCTACCGTAATCAGCAACAAACTTTTTCTGTCAACGTGCTACAACCCAAAAATCCAACTGTAGAAGCACGCTGGCAGCTGAATGGCCAAGAAATTGGAACCTCAACCCAGCTAACCTTAGCAGCGAATAACTATAACCCTGGCGAATATACCTTAACAGTGCAAGTGCAAGACGCAACTTCTCAGGTAATTAAAGACACTGACGGGAAATTGAAAGATAGCGTAAGCTGGTCAATAACGATTTATCCATATAAGTAAATTGGTGTTGAAACGTATCTGGAGTACTCACCCGAAGAGTAGTATTCCAGATACAAGCTTTTAGTCCTTAAAACAAAGTCACATTACCTATTACTGAGCATAAAGCGCTATGTTAGGGCGCATGCCAGGGCTTATACGTCTTTTCAGGTTTAGCTCAAAGTACGGATTAATCTGCCGTATACGTGTTTTCATTAATGCCATAATCCAACGAGCATCACTATCAGACTGGCTTGTCATCACTGCGCGCGCATTTTCCCGAATCATCTGTTCGACCACACTATCCAGCACATGACGAATATCAAATAAACGTTCCGAGATCTGTTGTTGATCAAGAATAATTATATTAATCAACTCAGCTTGAGTGTCTTGCGGTAATTCTTCCAGAATCGCACGCTGATCTGAGTTAAGGTGCTCCAGAAAAGCCT
Source organism: Zooshikella sp. RANM57 (assembly GCF_050749885.1). Lineage (NCBI taxonomy): Bacteria > Pseudomonadati > Pseudomonadota > Gammaproteobacteria > Oceanospirillales > Zooshikellaceae > Zooshikella > Zooshikella sp. RANM57. The sequence goes on from NZ_JBOIUB010000016.1 coordinate 59,708, forward strand.
TTTCCCGTTCTTGAACTTTAGATTTATGAACACGGGGAACCGATGGCATAGCGGCTGTCGCACGCTTAATTTTTTCTGCACGCTGCTGTTGTGCCAGAGCAACTAACTTTATAACCTGATTGGCTTCAGCTTGATTAGGTACAATATTTTTCGCAAGCCCAGCAAAATGTAACGCATTTTTGTAATCTAGTTGGTTATAAAACCTAACAGCCCAAAATGATAATGTTTGCGCTAATCTGCGTTCTAACCTACTTAGTTGAGGGTGAACAGGCTGAAGTCGACGTAAGGTTTCTAACTTGATAATGGTAGAATTAGTTTGATCTATCGAGTACTGCAATTGATTAATCGATTGCTCAATATCTAACACCAGCTCGTCAAGCTGTTGTGTGGACCATGGCGCATTATCTTGATTTTCTGATGATGGATTCACTGGACTTGAGTTCGTCTGTAATTCCTCTGCTGCAGATAAGTTACCTGTACAAAACAAACTCATACTAATAATTAAACAAAAACCGTAGCAAAGTACGGATGGTACACAGTGCTGTTTATTCATTACCTTTAAATTATCTCGCTTGCTGCACATCTGATATATTGTTTTTGTTATAGAGGTGTTGAACTTACTTATAGTCAACCTGGTCGTATCATGCTTTTGTTTATAATCGTTTTTATAGAGATACCCCCCACAACTCAATTGGGATTGCCAATGACATCAGGGAAATATAATAAGATTACACGCCATGTTGCCAAAAACAATCAAGCTGAATCGTTCAAGCATGATCTTTGAAGGGATACAAAGCTACAAACTATTTATCATTTTTTAATTGACTTACGCAAAAACAATCATGTTTTTTTTACATAATTGATACATTTTAAGCATCAATACTAATAACTTAGTTATAGTTTAAAACGAAAGATAGCATAGACTAATATTGTCGTTTCATAGGCAAAGCCGTTACCAGAATAAATAAAAGTCCCGCCGCGACAACAACTGACGGTCCTGTTGGCGTATTGTAATAAAATGACAAGGCAATACCTAAGATAACGGCCAGACAACCTAAGCCACTGGCCCAAAATGCCATTTTCTCAGGAGAAGATGCGAGTTTTCGTGCCGTGGCTGCAGGAATGATCAATAGAGAGGTAATCAGAAGTACCCCCACAATTTTCATTGCAACGGCAATAACCATAGCGATTAAAAGCATTAATACCATGCGCATAGTATTGACTGGAATACCTTCAACACGCGCAAGCTCTTCATGAATGGTGATTGATAATAAGGGCCGCCATAACCAACAAACCAGACCAAGCACTAGTACTCCACCACTGTAAATCCATATCAAGTCAACATTATTTACTGCTAGTAAGTCACCAAATAAGTAGCCCATCAAGTCTATACGGATGTTTTCCATAAGACTGACAATAACCAATCCCATTGAAAGCGTACTATGAGCCAGAATACCGAGGAGCGTATCCGTTGCAATATTGCGATTTTGCTGAAGTGTTACCAACAAAAGTGCCAACAATATACAGCAAATAATGACCGCAATATTCAACTGAACTTCTAACATAATGCCAAGTGCAATACCCAACAATGCGGAGTGTGCAAGCGTGTCACCAAAATACGCCATACGTCGCCAGACCACAAAGCAACCAAGCGGACCCGCAATAACAGCAATCCCCACCCCCGCTAAACAAGCACGTACTAAAAACTCAATCATTGTGGATAACGGCTCCATTCGTACTATGAGTATGATCATGATGGTGAGCGTAAACAGCAAACTCACTTTCTTGCTCACCAAACAATGCAATAAATGCAGGATCATTTGTTACGTGTTCGGGATGGCCCGAGCAACACACATGCTTATTCAAACAAACCACTTGATCTGTCGCCGCCATAACCAAATGAAGGTCATGAGATACCATTAATACACCACAGCCCAACTCTGTGCGTAATGCCGTTATCAATTTATACAGCTCTCGTTGTCCAGTAATATCAACGCCTTGAACAGGCTCATCCAAAACAAGTAAATTTGGCTTTTGCAATAACGCTCTGGCTAAAAGTACTCTTTGCATTTCACCACCAGATAACCCATACACAGGTTGATCTACTAGGCGTTCTATTCCTACTTGCTGTAAAACCCTTGAAATATCAGTATCTTTATCTTTTCTCGCAAGCTGTAGGAAATGTTTAACGGATAAGGGGAGCGTAGGTTCCACACTCACTTTCTGTGGCATATAACCAATGGTCACATCATCACGCATCTGTCGTGTGCCAGAAGTTGCTTTTAACAAACCCAGTACGACTCTAACCAGGGTTGTTTTTCCGGCACCATTGGGTCCAATGAGCGTTACAATTTCACGTTCAGAAATGGATAATGACACATTTTGTAGGATTGACTGATTGGCATAGCATACATTGATATCTGTGAGCTGCAGTAATGGTACCGTCATAAAGCATCCTAAGCCTGGCAATTTGGGCAAACACCCACCACTTCAACCATTTCATGAGAAATCTCAAAGTCATACTCACACGCAACTTGATGAATACTTTTACTCACCTTGTCACTGTGTAGTTCCAGGGTTATACCGCACTGGTTACAAATCAGAAAATAGCCTTGATGTGGACACTCAGGATCAGAACAACCAATAAAGGCGTTGAGTGATGCAATTCGGTGAATGAGTCCTTGTTCCAGCAAAAAATCTAGCGCACGGTAAACGGTAGGAGGTGCAGCATTTCGTCCATCTTCTTTCGCGAGTACAGCCAGAATATCATAAGCACCCAATGGCTTATGGCTATGCCATACTAGCTCTAATACTCGTAGGCGTAACTCTGTCAATCTTACTTTATTGCGTTGACAAAGTGTTTGCGCTTTATCCAACGCATGTGCAATACAGCTAGCATGATTATGAGGCATCAACGCTGTTGGGTTCTTAGTGTTCATGCTGAAAGCAAACCTGAAACATAATTGTTATAATATAACATACTAGTGTAATATGCACACTCCCTGTTTAGAATTCCGGTGCTCAGACTTCCTATGCTGCCTAAGCTTCATTTCATATTACAATTTATAAAAAAGTGCTCTCAGCCAAAAGTGAACAGAATATCGAAACTTTATATTGACTGCAGATCGAGTTTTCATAAACACTCAACTCAAGTGTTGGGAATTTGTATACTGTCATTGGCAACTGCATCTGTTAAAGCCGCTTTACCTTCCCCCCCTAAAGTGGTTGCCTCAATAAAGCCCATCCAATTGATTGCAACAGCCATTACCGATGGAATATCTTCTCCTGAAGTGTTGTTACCTCCTGGCTCATCGCCTCATCATTTTGCATTAAAACCCAGCCATATCCGGCAAGTTACAGACGCTGACTTACTCATCTGGGTTAGCCCAACTCTAGAAAGTTTTTTACCTAAACTCCTTAAACAAAAATCCCCCCACTCCACGTTAAAACTAATCTCACTACCAAACATTACGTTATTACATGACTCTCATAACCATGAGCATGGTGAAGACCACGCCAATGAGCATGATGAACACCTGATGGATATTGACCCACATATTTGGTTAGGACCTGATAATGTATTGGTGATTGCTCAGCATATAATGCTTAAATTAAGTGATATGGATAAAGAACGCGCTACTTTGTATCGTAATAATTTTTTACACTTCAAGCAGGAACTTAACAGTTTAAATAAAACCTTCAAACATCAATTACAGCCTGACTCTCTTTTACCTTTAGTTGTATTTCATAATGCTTATGGTTATCTAGAACACTACTACCATTTACCTGTTGTTGACTATGTCAGTGCCTCACCAGAAAGAATGTTAGGTGTAAAACAAGTAATTTCACTGAGGGAGCACCTTAAATCACTGGGTAAAAGTTGCTTATTTGTAGAACCACAATTTAACAGTGCTATTGTGGATAATTTGGTCGAGGGACTCCCTGTTACCATTGCATCCCTTGACCCTCTGGCTTCAAATATAAAAGTTCAAGGGGATTCATATATCGTATTTCTCAGACAAATGCTTACGACTATAAGCCAGTGTAAACATAATAAATAATGTATATATCACCCTCATCTGCCAAATATAAATGCTTGTGGATTGTTTAAATCGCTCTATAAGCTGCTTCAAGGCAGCTTATTAATTTACATATTATTTGCACTTATCTGAATTTTTTCTTAACCCCTATCCACTTTTTCATTTTCTTCTAGTATACCCATAGCGAAGTTTTTTCGAGGGATTAGTCTGGTCGGTTTGAACTGGCGATAAATACCGTTAGCTTGAATGCTAACCATACTAATTCAGAGAAAACTCTTAGTTTTAGCCGTTTAAATTTTGTTACCCAAAATAAAAAAATGAAACAATAGCAGGTTTACTCTTACTATAAAGATGACCACCACCCTTACTTTAAGGGTATTCAACCTATTTGTTGATTGTCATTAAAAGCTTTAAAACATAACTGGTTAAATATTTAGTCTGATCTATTATTAGAAACAAAGGATTATACTACAAGGAAGGTATTGTGACTTCTGCTATAAAAGAGTTGAGTAAACCTCTACAGCTCTATGAAGAATATATCAATACACGCAAACAAACAGAGTTGTTGTGTAACCCTTTAGCTATTGAGGACTATTGCCTACAAGCAATCACTGAAACAAGCCCGGTAAAGTGGCACTTAGCACACACAACCTGGTTTTTTGAAACTTTTTTACTTAAACGTGAGCTTAAAAATTACGAGCCATACCACTGGTCTTTCGAACAGTTATTTAACTCTTATTATCAAGGGGTAGGTACCCCCTTTCCTAGAGAAAAACGTCATTTACTCTCTCGTCCAACAGTAAGAGATATTTATAACTATCGCCGTTACGTTGATAACGAGATGAAGCAATTACTTCACAGGTGCAATCCCTCCTCAGCAGGCTACAATGATATTTTGTTTCGAACCGAGCTAGGTCTTAACCATGAGCAACAACACCAAGAACTACTTTTAACAGACCTGAAGTATAATTTATTTCAGAATCCTCTCTACCCCGCCTATGAAGAAATCTCCGATCCCACTCATAATGAAACTCCAATGTTGGAGTTTATCGAATTATCTGGTGGAGAGCATACCATTGGTTATCAAGGTCATGCGTTTGCATTTGATAATGAAATACCAGCCCATAAAGTCTTTTTACCACCATACCGTTTGGCATCTCGACTGGTCACCAATGGCGACTATTTAGAGTTTATTGAAGACGGAGGCTACCAAACACCAGCCTTATGGTTAGCGGATGGTTGGGACTGTATACAGCGCCATCAATGGCAAGCACCACTGTATTGGAAAAAAATGGAAGGTGACTTTTTTGAATACACTCTCGCAGGACTTCGTCCATTAGATTTAAATTTACCTGTAACACATATTAGTTTTTATGAAGCTGATGCCTATGCTCGGTGGACAAATTGTCGCTTACCTTCTGAGTTTGAATGGGAAGCTGCAGCATCAACGACACAAAAAAATGGTAACTTTTTAGAAAGTGGCCACTATCACCCCCAAGCAGCTCGCCTCAGTAATGGCATACAACAGTTGTTTGGAGATACATGGGAGTGGACTTCTTCCAGTTATCAAGCCTATCCAGGTTTTCAAACCTTTAGTGGCGAAGTCGGTGAGTATAACGGCAAATTTATGTGTAACCAAATAGTGCTTCGTGGTGGCTCATGTGTTTCACCTCGAAGCCACATACGTGCGTCTTATCGCAACTTTTTTTACCCACACCACCGCTGGCAATTTAGTGGTATTCGATTAGTAATGAATTAAGCAAGAGTTAAGCATCATGACTGCGACTAAAGAAAAAATACAGTTTCATGATTTACAACCCAAGTTAGAAAATATGAGAGATGAGGTGTTTGCAGGTTTCTCTGCTCACCCCAAACAGTTGCCAGCAACATACTTTTATGACCAGCGTGGTTCGGCTCTTTTCGATAAAATTACACAGTTACCTGAATATTACTTAACCCGATGTGAAATCAGCATCCTGCAACAGTACGCGAATGATATTGCCCAACATATTGCTCCCGAAAGCATTTTAGTTGAGTATGGAAGTGGTAGTAGCCAAAAAATTAAAATTCTTCTGGAAGCCGTTCAACCCGCTATTTATATGCCATTGGATATTTCCAAAGAACACTTACTGAATTCAGTAAATTCTTTAGCCAACCACTTTCCTGACCTGGCAATCCACGCAACCTGTGTTGACTATAGTAAACCTTGGAAATTACCTACTTTAAATGACCTTCATAAACCATCAATTGTCGGTTTTTTCCCTGGATCAAGTATAGGAAACTTTGAACCACGTAGAGCAATAGAGTTACTAAAGCGGATCCATGATGCCCAAGGGAAAGGCAGCCACCTATTAATTGGTATCGACTTGTTAAAAGACGTTGAAGTACTTCATGCAGCATATAATGATAAACAGCAAATAACAGCTCAGTTCAATTTAAATATTCTTCATCATATTAATCGTGAACTAGATGGTAATATAACGGTTGACTATTTTAGTCATTGTGCTTTTTTTAATCCTAAGCACGCTCGTATGGAAATGCATTTGACCAGTAACCTTGATCAAATTGCACATATTTCGGGTAAGGCATTTCATTTTCGTAAGAATGAAAATATCCACACTGAAAACTCTTACAAATATTCACTCAATAGCTTTGAACAACTGGTTAGAATTGCAGGCTTTAAAATAGATTCTATTTGGTCTGATGACCAAAAACAGTTTGCGATTGTTAACCTTTTTGCCGTGTAGCTCAGTATGCCATGCCTATAAATTAAAACCTTATAATGAGGTCAACGAGAAAGTACATAATAAAATATACAAGAAAATAAAGAGTCATAAGCCTTCCCTGGCTAACACAACTCAGTGTAATTTCAGGCGTGGACGAATAACATGATTGATTTTATCGTTCAGCCAGATAAGGCTTGTTCTAAAAAAACCATGTAATGCAATCTGATGGAGTCGATAAAGAGAAACATACATAAACCGGGCTACCCGGCCTTCTATCATTAAGTTTTTACCCGTTAAATTACCCATTAAATTACCCACACTGCCATATCGGCTAAATGATATTAGCGAGCCACGATCTCTATACACATAAGGTACAGCATCAAGTCCTTGTAATCGGCGCTTCAACGTCTTGGCCAATACAGTAGCCTGCTGATGTGCGGCTTGAGCACGAGGGGGCACAGGTCGATCAGAGTCTGGCTGCGGACAGTTGGCACAATCGCCCAACGCAAAAACAGATTCATCCAGTGTTGTTTGCAGTGTCTGCTTTACAACAAGTTGATTATTTCGGGCTGTTTCCAAACCATCCAAAGTGGTTAAAAATTCAGGAGCCTTAATACCTGCGGCCCAAACTTTTAACTGTGCAGGAATAAACTCTCCACTTGCCAACTGTAAACCATGAGCCTGTACTTCTTTAACAGAATCATGGGTAACCACTTTAATACCTAATCGCTCCAACTCTTTTGTCGCGGCTAAAGAGATTCGCTCAGGTAACGCAGGTAAGATACGAGGAGATGCCTCAACTAACGAAATATTGATATCGTCACGGGAAATATGGTTCAAACCATAAACAGGCAACTCTCTTGACGCCATTCTTAACTCAGCAGCAAGCTCTACTCCGGTAGCACCAGCTCCGATAATCGCAATATCTAGTGGTACTTTGTCATAATTAGCTTTGAGAAAGCTATTAAGCAAAACTTTATGAAAGCGTTTGGCTTGAGCAAAACTGTCCAGAAATAAACAGTTGTCAGCAGCGCCAGGTGTGCCAAAGTCATTCGTCTGACTGCCCACAGCAATTACTAGACTATCATAGTGAATAATTCGCTCACCAATGACTTCACCTTCTTGCTCATCAATCACAGGCGCTAAGTGAATTTGTTTTTTTTCGCGTTCAAGACCCACCATGCGACCAAGTTGAAACTCAAAACCATTCCACTTAGCTTGTGCGCGATAGTTTACCTCATTTGCTGTATAGTCCATTGAGCCTGCAGCTACTTCGTGCAACAACGGTTTCCATACATGGGTTAAATTAGCGTCGACTAAGGTGATTCGAGCCTGTTGTTTTCGGCCTAGTGTTTTTCCCAACTTAGTGGCAAGTTCAAGACCACCAGCACCCCCACCAACAATTACTATGTGATGGATATTTTCTTGTATGCTCATAAGGCGTTTTACCTTTAACGAATGATAAAACTTGTCTACAAACGCGTATAACTGACATTTGTATCACCTGTGGCATTCTTCAAAAAGCCATCCCAATCCTCACCATGGCGCTATAAGTCACTGACTTCAAATAGTGTTAAGGCTCTTGTTGGGTATTGAGTCAATTATCTACGCGTTTGCTCTACAACACACTGTTACCCGTGTTGCTTTCAAAATCATTCCAAGTGCTGGTGGCTAATGTAGTCCTAGTAAAATGTCACTCTCATCAAGCTTGTCGTATTGTTTTTCTGTTATAGAGAGCAATGATTGAACGCTATAGCCGGTATTATCTTATTTTTAATTATGCAACTACTTTTTATTAACCTTAACAGTTAGTGTCAGGTGAAATTGTTCATGAAACAAACGTCTAACTACTCCTGAAACTATCACAAAGAAAGTAATGGCTGATTGTAATAGGTAGAGAGGGGATTGGAAAGGCCATTAATCCCTGCTATCACACTTATAACATAACATCACCCACTAAACTCACAGCTACCACCACCACAACAAGGTTTTCCCGTTGCACATGGTGGTTCATTTGTTCTGTAAGATTGACTCGAAACAACATTCCCTCCTGTCGCCAGCTTAATAACGTCAGCATTGAGATCTGTTTCACCAGGGGCAATCCCAGCCAGCTGACAAAGTGCTCCCCACGTGAGTACCTCCTCATTCATACCATGAAATACTTCAACAACCTGTCCATTACTTGGACAACGATAATCATACGTTGGCATTGCAGGTACTCCATCATCAATGGGTTAAGCTTTGCATACTCGTTGTTACAGGTAGCGTTACCTGAGTCATAGCTTATATGCTACCAAAGGTCATACTTATGGAGAAGGATGATTTATCCTACAAACGATATGTTTTAAGATCAAATCATAAACACCCTGATTTCAAACCACTATTACAAAGTCTACAAGCAAAAAAATAGGCTGCAAAAAGCAGCCTATTACGTCAATCACTTACGGAGAGCTATTTATTATTGAATGATCACATCATCTGGAGTCGGAGGTGAGGGTTCATCAGGAATTGTTGGACCACCAGGCTTACCTGGACGGTCTGGATCACCAGGTTTACCAGGTCTTCCTGGATGTAACAATTTACGAAGTTTCTCAAACTTGGAAATTGTTAATTCTTCTTTCAAAGCATCCATCGAAGGCTTCGCAGATTTATGTACATTTTGCATTAACTGCATCAATTGCTCTTCAGTCACACCTGCTTCTGCAAAAGCTTTATCTTTTTCAGCTTTAGCCTCAGTGACCAATGTTTTGATATTGGTGATTTGCTCAGGTGTTAACTCTAAATCATTTAGAATTTTGTCAATATCTTGTGACTCAGCTAATTTAAAGACCATCATCGGTGATATAAAACCACCACCATGATGACCTGGTCTGAAATTTTCTGTGTCAGCCTGAGCAAAACCAGTGAGTGGTAAAGCAGATATTACAGCTATACCAATATACTTTTGGATTCTTTTTAAATTTACACTTTTCATCATAACTTCCTTTGTTTCCTAATACATAATTTTCAATATACAGTTACGATGTGTAAATTAATTAGAATTACTCCACACTTAGCCTTACCTTATGGTGCTTTGTTATTTTTTGCAAAATAATTTTAGTTAAAATCAAATTATCTATCAAAAACTATACAACACATACCAAATTTTCAGTTTAGCGTGACTTATACCAAAAACAAATTGATAACAAGAAAGAGTAACACCAAGAAACTTTATAGAATATGGGTAATTAACTACAAATCAATAAATAACACTCACTATAAACGTAAAGTCGAAACCACTATACTTTACTGATTTCATACTGAATCATAGAGCAGCACCTTTCAAAAGCAGGAAAAAGCTTTTCAATATAAACTAAATCATCGCCCCACACTTTATAGTAAGCTACTATTATTTCTTCACCAAAAATAGTTATGAACGATGTGAATAGTGCCAATTCTTTTAAATAATACAAAACACCTTCTGATACATTCATTCTATTTATCGTTCTATGTTTAGCCCTGGAAGCCATGTAACGATAAGTTATCGTGTTCACAGTCAGTTGGAATTTCTGGTTAGATTCATACTCTGCCAATATTAAACATAAATTATTTTTATACGCTATATTTCTTTCTATTTCACTCACCCAACCAATAACTCTAAAATTATTAACACTTAACTCAGATTGCATAATATTTACTGCACGATTCAGTCTATTGTTAGTTTGACTTATATCTCTTTTAGCTTTTTTTCTTGCTATATCTGCGGGATAACCTATTCCAATAAAGTTATGAATATGGATTTCTCCAGGCACTAAAATATAAACAAAAGGGGAATGCTTACACATCCATGATAAAATGCTAACTATGTTGCTCTCACTGAAATAGCCATTACCAGGACTAATCCCTACAAGCACACTGATTTTACCCAGTTTTTCGTACCCTTTTTGATATAGTTTATTATGATTATTGTTAACAATTGATATATGATTGACCATATCATTATTAATAACCATAGTTAATATCCCTATTACTTTGAGTAAAGCCTCACATACAAGTTCATTATCTACCTTACCATACATTATTACCAAACACTTTTTGGAATTTAAATCATTCCATTAATTGCAAACTATAAGACATATAATAAATATAACTCAAAAACAGCGACTATTATTAACATCATTATATTTGCATATATTTATCGCGCAGATTTTTATTAAATTTAACCTTTAAAGATAGCAACACCTACCTTAATTTAGGTGGTTACTAAGATGATGAATGTAGACAACACATCATTTATACTTCACCTACATTGCAAATAAAAACAAACATAAAATTCACTAGTAACGAACAGATATTTCGTTACTGTCTAAATTCTTTTACAACCGTGACCTACAATTGAACTTTGCCCTCCAGTTTGGGGGCTAACCTGAATTTGAGTACTAATTCTTTCTTTTAGGGCTGTTACATGTGAAATAACCCCAATTAACTTATCTTCTTGCTGTAATCCAGCCAACGTTTCCAAAGCGATATCTAGAGCTTCTTCATCCAAGGAGCCAAAGCCTTCATCTAAAAATAATGAATCAACCCGTACATTTTTACTCGCCATATGAGATAAACCAAGAGCTAATGACAAACTAACAATAAAGCATTCTCCCCCTGATAGATTTTTAGTGGACCTTACTTCTCCTGCCTGATAATTATCGATCACATTCAATACTAAAGTTTGCTTTTCGTCTCTGACTAATAGATAGCGGTCTGTCATTTTTTCAAGCTGGCGATTCGCATGTGAAACCATTCGCTCAAAAGTTAGTCCCTGAGCAAAGTTTCGATATTTTTTACCATCAGCAGAACCTATCAATGTATGTAATTTCCCCCAACGAAGACATTCTTTTTTTTGGGCTTCAATTTTATAATATTTTTCTTTAATACGCTCTTTTGCAGTAGTATTTTCAGTTAACTGATATTTCAATTCAGCAATATCCGTTCGTAACTGGTTTAATAATTCTTCTAGTTCTTTTTGCTTGTATTCAAGTTCATCTGGCGTCAATTCAGTAATATTTTTAATAACTTCTGTTTCCAAACGACTTTCCCTATCTTTTTTCTTAAGTGCTAATGCTGCCCCCTTCTTATCCAGATCATGTTCCAATGTTTGAAGCCTATTTCGTTCTTCAATGGGTAGTCTGACATTATTAAACGACTGCTCATCTGAAAATGCTTTTTGTGACAGTAATGCCTTAAACGCTAACTCACTTTTATTTAGCTCATTGCCTATATCATCGATTTTTCGTTTTAAATCAATAATCTTGGATTCAGATAAGCTTAGTTGTTGTTTCCCTGAATTATAACATTCTCTCATCCTATTCATTGAATGCTCAGCATCATTAAGTGATTCATTTACTCGTTGTTCTTCTTCATCAACTTTTTTGCTGGAAAATAGAGTATGTCGATGAACTCTCAAGTCCTCTAATTCATTCTTGAGTTCTACTAGATCTGCTAGCTTATTTTTAAGGGAAGCGTTATGTGCTTCAAGCACGGCACTGATTGCTTTGATTTCACTTTTACAATGAAGTTGTTGCTGCTTAATTGTCTCTTTTTTTTGTTGCTGGTATTGCCAAGCATTCATTTGCTCTTTTAATTGATTAAGCACTGTTGTTGCTTCAAATTCTTGCTGTTCAACGATGCCTAATGGATTTAGCTTCTCTAGTATTGACTGTTTCTGCTCATCATATCTTTGAACTAAACTATCCAATACGTTATTTATGGCGAGGTATTCTTTTTCTTTTAGTTGATATTCACTGTTTAATGCAAACTGTTTTTTTTCAGCATCTATTCGCTTTTGGTATATTTTCTGTTTTGTTTTTTCTTGTACCGTTATATCAGACTCAATAGAAGTAACACTCTCAATTAATTTTGATAAACTATTAATATGTTTTTCGCACTCATCTATCTTTGGAATATTTCCCTCTGCATAAGGGTGATCTATAGAACCACACAATGGACATGGTTTACCATCTTGTAACTTTTCTCTTTCCGTCTCAAGGTCTGAAATTTTTCGTAGCAAAATCATTTCTTTATTTAACATTTCTCTTTCAGCAATATACTCTCTAATAAGTCGCCCATTAAGTAACGACTCAAGTTTTTGCTGTTTCAAATCAATTATACCTTCCATCTGCTTTTGTTCATGGACTATGTGTTTTAGCTCTTCATTGACAACTTTGAGACCTTTTTCGGTATCATGTAAATATTTCACACATACTTGCTTTTCTGCTTTTTTTTCTGCTATAGAATGCTCTGTCGTTTTAAATGTTTCGAGTCGAATTTCCACTTCTGAATATCCACTTAAAAGCCATTCATCCGATTGGTGAATATCTAAATATTTATTGACGGCACTTAATTCATTTTCAAATGTTTCATACGTAGCGTTATATTGATTTTGACGATTTTCTTCCTTCAATATATTTTCAGACATTATTTTTAAATCATCTTCACTGCGACGAATCGCTTGCACTTTATCTGAAATTTTTTGATCAATGGAGCGTACTTTTTGAAATGTAGGTGCTAGCTCTTTCTGTTCTTTTTTTATCTCTATTACATTTTGCTCAGCTTGTTTTAACAACATTTCATTTTTAGACACATCTAACTGTAAAGCAGGAAGTTGAGCTTCTGCCATACTTAGGGTCTTTTGCTCTATTATTTGCTGTTCACGCATCGCAAGCAGTTTGGCATAACTTATTTCCAACTCCGAGGCCTTTAAAGCCTTCCTTAATCTCTCACGATCTTGAGTAAATTGTTCACTTTCTAATTGAAATTTCTCTTCCTCAATGGTAAGGCTGTTAATTTCTTTACGTAAATCATCTATATTGGTTAACCATGCAATGGCTTTTGTATTTTCTTTTACATTTTTTTCTACTAACAATGCTTGTTGTTTCTTATCCGTCAGTAAGTGCTCAATGGTTTCTTCCTGTTCTTTATCCAGTATATTGATTCCATCAATTTCTGCCTGAAGACAATTTAATATTTCATTTTCATCTCGTAAACGTTGATGGACATGTAATGAAATATTGGAGTAAATTTCTGTACCTGTAATTTGTTCTAAAATTTTAGACTTTTGTTCTGTATCTGCTTTAAGAAAAGTGTCAAACCCACCTTGAGCTAATAAGATAGACCGTGTAAAACGATCAAAGTCCATTCCTGTTTTCTCTTCAATTACGCCTAGAACTAAGCTTTTTTTAGTCTCTATCGTTTTGCCAGTATCAGCATCACTAATCTCATGTCTAGCTTCAGCAAGTTTACCAAAGGCTTTTTTTCGTGCTCGATGTTGCCCCCAATGACAACGAAAACGCCCTACTTGAGATTCAAACACCACCTCAGCATAACATTCTCCTGTTTGCCGAGACATAATTTCATTACCACTTTTTGTTATTCTTCCTAGTCTTGGTGTAGCTCCATAGAGAGCCAAACAAATAGCATCTAAAATTGTTGACTTCCCTGCTCCCGTTGGTCCTGTTAGTGCAAAAATACCATTTGCTTCATATTCGGGATGTGTGAAGTCAATGAACCACTCACCATATAGCGAGTTTAAATTTTTAAACCTAAGCTCCAGAATTTTCATTACCCGCCTATCTATTCAGCATTTATGTCTTCTTCATGGAGAGACTTAACGATTTCATTATATGCACTTATGAGTTCAGCACTCTCTTCAACAGAAATATTGTTAGCTTCCAAGCAGCGTTCAAACACCTCATTTACATTCAAATCATCGAGTGTTTCTTCCTCTTGCATCGTTCGCATGACAGCGTCTATCACCCGTTTATCCTTTATTCTACGGATTTCCATTGCAGATCCTTTCAGAGCTTCATTACACTTATCACGCAAATCACTCACAATCTCGTTACCAATATACTCAACCTCTAACCATGCTGAGCTTTTATCAGATTTGAGTTGTTCAATTCTTGCTAAAATCTCCCCTAGAGAGCCTGAAATTCGCTCCAGCTTTTGAAAGCATGGAATATCTAATTCATCAATTAAGGCTGTCCTGTTTTTAAACTCAACAATAATAACCTTCTTTTGTTGAGCAGCCTCACCATAGCCCATTGGAATTGGTGAACCACAATAACGCATGTGCTGTATATCACTAACACATTGAGGAATATGTAAATGGCCTAGTGCAAGATAATCAATCGAAGATGGAAAAACATCTTTACCCACATGAGCTAATGATCCGACATACAACTCCCGAACGCCATCACCTTCTATTGTCTTACCCCCCATAGTAAAAAGATGTCCCATTGCAACAATGGGGACATGTGTATATCCAGAGCTTTTGAAGTCATCTCGTTTTTGTTCAGCAATGGCACACACCTGTTGGTAATGACTTTTAACCCCCTCAACCAGTTTTGTATGTTTATCCTCAAGTGTTTCACCTGGCTCTACCCTACGTATGTCTTTATCCCTTAAATAGGGTACAGCACAAATAATGGCTTGTGGTGTTTGCAACTCATCATACAAAGTAATGACTTCATCTTCAGGGCTTTCTGTAATGGCGCCAACAACATGTACATTTAGTGCTCTTAATAGTGTTTTGGGGGCATTGAGAAATGAAGGAGAGTCGTGATTCCCTGCAATAACGAGGATATGTCTACAACAGGTTGCTGAAACATCGTATAGAAAACGATAATACAATTCCTGTGATCGGTGACTGGGAGTACTTGTATCAAATATATCACCAGCAATTAATAAGACTTCAACTTGGTGTTGTTGAATCGTCGAAATAAGCCAGGATAAAATTGCTTCAAATTCTGCGTAACGTTTCTTGCCATACAAGGTTCGCCCAAGATGCCAGTCAGAAGTGTGAAGTATTTTCATCAGTACGAATTTCCTTACAATAAATCTGTTGCAGTATAACCTGCCAACCCAGACAAACGATGTGAACTTGTAAAAGTCACGATGATTAAAGGGTTTGAAAAAGGTATATATACGGAATCCACCCTTTCTACTATTATCTTATGTGATATTAATTATCTGACAGGATAAGTAAATGGCTACAGTAGTAATCAGCCTCTTGGGAACAGTGCTAGACCAAAAAGGTCGTGGTGCCAATCGTTGGGATAAGTGGCGCCCTAATGTGGCTGTTTGTATGCACCCGGAACTCAGCATTGATCGATTTGAAATGATTCTTCACCCCAGATATATGCGTATGGGGCAAAAAGTTGCTGAAGATATTAATGAAGTATCCCCCAACACCATCGTTAACATACATAAGGTGAGTTGGGAAGATCCATGGGACTTTGAACAAGTCTACGGATCTTTACATGATTTTGCGAGTAGCTATACATTTGATCGTGAAAATGATGAATATTATATTCATATCACCACAGGTACTCATGTCGCTCAAATCTGCCTCTATCTCCTTACTGAAGCACATTACTTTCCTGGCAAACTTTTACAAACTTCTCCATCACCCAGTGCCGGTGCCAAAGGGCAATACCATATTATCGACTTGGATTTGTCCAAATATGATCAAATAGCCCAGCGTTTCCGTCATGAGCAACTGACTGGCGAACAATTACTAAAATCCGGTATTTCAACTCGTAATACTCAATTTAATAAGCTGATTAACCAACTTGAACAAGTCGCCATTCGCTCTTCTGCACCTATCCTGCTCACTGGCCCTACTGGTGCAGGAAAGTCACAGCTAGCCAGACAAATCTACGCACTAAAAAAACAACGGGGGCAAGTTAAAGGTGAGTTTGTCGCTGTAAACTGTGCAACATTACATGGCGATAATGCAATGTCGACGCTTTTTGGCCATAAAAAAGGAGCATTTACCGGGGCACTGCAAACTCGTTTGGGTTTATTAAAAACGGCACATGATGGATTATTATTTCTAGATGAAATAGGTGAGTTAGGACTTGATGAACAGGCTATGCTTTTGAAGTCTATCGAGGAAAAGACGTTCTATCCAATGGGAAGCGATCAGCCTATTCATAGCAACTTTCAGTTAATTGCTGGAACAAACCAAAATTTACATAAAGCTGTCTTGGAAGGGAAGTTTAGAGAAGATTTACTCGCCCGTATTAACTTGTGGAGCTACGAGCTACCAGGGCTTAGAGAAAGGATTGAGGACCTTGAACCCAATCTTGAATATGAATTACAACAGTTTGCTAAGCAACATGGCTCCTTAGTGACCTTTAATAGTGATGCAAAACAGTTATTTTTAAACTTTGCTTTATCGCCAGCTGCCTTGTGGAAGGCTAATTTCCGTGATCTTAATGCGTGCGTGTTAAGAATGGCAACCTTAGCACCAGGAGGGAGGATTACTGAAAATACCGTACAAGAAGAAATCCTCCGACTCAAAAAAGCATGGCAATCTCCAACACCATTACTTGATAAGCGAAGTAGAACGCTTCAACAGTTCCTTTCTAAAGAAATGCTAGAAGACATTGATCTTTTTGATCAACAACAGCTTTTGTATGTCATAGAGATATGCTTGAACACTAAAAGCTTAGCTGAAGCAGGTAGAAAATTGTTTAATGTGTCCAGAATGCAGAAAAAGACTACAAACGACTCCCACCGTCTAAGAACTTATCTAGGAAAATATAACTTGAGCTTTGAACTGCTTCATTCATCAAATATTTCATAAGTACCGGTTTAATTACATCTAGCCATTGAGCATAACCTGCCTGATTGAGATGGAGTTGATCATTTTCAAATAAAGAGTGTATAAGTTTCTGATCTTTATTCACAAAGAGTCCAGCACTATCTATAAATATCAAGTTTGGCTGCTTGGTTGTATAGTTTTTAATCAGATTATTAGCTTGTTGAATTGATGGCCATAAATGCCAACGCTTTGGTGTTGGGTTAATCGCTATGTAAAATACAGGGATTGAAGGTAATCTCTTATGGATTTTATCGACTAAAAGCTTAGTTAATAGCAACACTTCTTTTGGGGATTTAGGTGTGGGAGGCTTGATATCATTTGAGCCAACATAAAGTACAATCGCTTGAGGCTGGTAAGCAAAAATGAGTTCTTCAATATAGTAGATCACATCATTTAACCTTGCTCCACCAAAGCCACGTTGAATAACACTAAATGGCGCAAAATCGTTGGCTAGAGTCTTCCAGCGACGAATACTTGAACTACCGACAAATAATACGCTACCTCCCTTAGGTGAATGCTTCCTATCTTCTGCTTGAAATTTTGCTATTTCTTCTTGCCATATTAATGGCGAGTCAACATCAGAGTTTAAGCCTAACTTAAATCCAATCACTAGACATGCAACCATCAATAAGACGACAGTTACAATTTTTCGTTTGCTCAGTAATACTGTATATTTTTTATCCGCCATCCAGTAGACAACCGTTTGACATAGGCTTTTATACTGATACTTATTAGTATTCTATTAAATCTTTATTTCTTACTTAGATAGCGACCCACTTCAAAGTCAAAACTCATTGCTTATAGTAAAATACTGCGACTAATTTAGTTTTTTATACCCCAAGGGCACGGCCGTCAAGTGATGAAGCCCAAGAGCTTATATTAATGACTGGGGTGACAGTTAAATGCTCCTGCGTAAACTGTATTCCCACCATCCATGGTGGTCAAGAACGCGGACAACAAACCCTAAAAATGATTCGTGAAGGGTATATGTAGAATATCAAGCTTAAGCAAATAAATTTTAGAATCAAAAGCTACTATTTTTTGGTTGCGTCATATAAGACACATACTATGTTGTGTTAATATTCGAAATATTACTCAAAATATCATAACAATATCTTCCCTAAGCAGTCTTTTTTTCGTAAGCTTTTTACAATATCAAAAAGCCGTTAAAGATAAGGTATATACTAATCTTATAATTGATGTGACTGCATCACTCATGTTTATAAAAGTACTTACATGTTTAGCCCACAACTAAGATATGACAAATCATTTTTTATTCACATTTAGCTGTATACTTCTTATCTTCATAACCGCAATCCTACTTACCTCATGCTCAGCAAAGAAACAGGTGAGTACAATTCAGGCTTTTGTAGAAACCAGTCATGATGATAAAAGTCTATTTATCGATAGAGCATTAAATAAGTCTAAAACTGTTTTGACTGATATAGGTTTCTCTTGTAAAGGCGGTGTATTTTCACCTGATAGAGTGTTAATTTGTCAATCGAATGAAGCGTCACTTTTATCTTCAGCAAAATCAATTATTTTTGTATCGCCAGTTGGTAATAAAGTGCAGATTAAAGAGTCAACCACCGTAGTCTCTTATAGTATACCTAAGAACAATTCTTCCTTACCATCAAATACAATAAATTACCTCTGTAATGAACTCAAAACAGAGAATAACTGGTATATTAACATACGCTAATTGTTAACCATTTATTACAATTTAATTTTATTTTAAATATAGAAAAATAATGCTTGCGTTGTTAACATTTTTTCTGATATTAATAACTTGACCTTTATCAACAACAGCACTAATCAGAACATAGTTTGATTAATTAGTAAAAGCACAATTAGAGCTACACCATTTAGCAAATAAAAGGGTAGTTCTTAGGTAAAAGTATTACCCACAAAAATTCTAGGTTATTTTATTGATTAAATCACTCTTCTCGAATTAATCAATAATACTGTTTTGGGTAATGCATCAAACGCAATTTATACTAGTGTTTTTTTACTCTAACAAATACTAATAGTGTACTTGCGTATTGATTACAAAAGAATAATAAAATAGTGGTGACGTATAATTGCCATTTAATAACGACAAAAATATCTACCGCTTAGCCAGTTGTTTGTAGTCTATAGCCAACATGTGAAACAAAACAAATTAAGCGTATTCATTTAATAGTGTCTACCCAGTTTGCAAATCGATAATATTATTTTCTTTAAATTTATTCAGCATTTAAAATATTAATAATATTATCTTCACTAATGAAAACTACCATCCTTGCCTACCAATTAGGTAAATACCAAGGAGTGTTAAATGAAAAAAACATTAGCAGGCTTTGTATTATCGTGCCTATCTTCTGTAACCTTTGCTCAATCAGAATTTGTTGAAATAGCCCCCATTACTCGAGAACTGGCTAAAGATATTGCTTTGCAAAGTGAAGTTATAGACAGTCAATTGCGCCAGAACATTCACCGATATCAACAATCTTTGAACTTACAACAGCTTACTTCTGCTACCAACAACCAAAACCTAAGCAAAAAAGTTTCCGCTGCAAATCTGTCTCTTTCTGAACGAAAAGGCATTGCAACGTACGAAGACAATTTATTACAAATACGATTAGCCGATAAATCAATGCTTGCTGACTGGGAGGCAGGTGACGACTGGTTAGTAGCTTATGTACCAGATGGTAATGAGCAAAATTGGTCAACTATTGAAGCATTTGATAAAGACGGAAATGTACATTATTTAGATCCTAATGAAATGCCTGACATACCTGTTTTTGTCATTGATATAAATAGCAAAAAAGACTTACAGGCAGGCTTGAAAGTTCTCAACCAAGAAATTGCAAAAGCAGGATTAAAGTTTAATAAAAAAGATCTCCCTCAATACAGCAGTGGCCATAATAGTCAAAGAATGCGAGAAACGGCTAAGCTAACGGAGATCAGATTAAACAAAGATCATGAACCTTGGATACTTGGTAATGCTGAAATCTACGCTATTGTTTCAGGTATTAATCCAACCAAAAATGAAGCGGTACTCAGTGTTGTTGATATGCCTTACTTGGATGAAGATAAAAAAACCTATTATCCGAACCAAATCATGTTAATGTGGGGGCAATATCGTTTCGGGGCTGCCAATATCATGTTGTATGAACATGATGATAATTACAATTATAAAGAACTTTCTAAACAACTTATTGGCGCTGTCAGTAAAATTGTATCTGCTGCAGGGCAACCAGAAATTGGTCTACTCATAGGAATTGGCCAAGCCATTGTTGAAGCAATGCCTGATAATTGGTTCAGCAATGAAGATGACTATGTTGATTCTTTCTATACCTTAGAAAGAGCTAGAAATTACAGTGGTTATTATGGCGCCTCAAGCAATGCACAGATAACACTTGTACCTTATACATTACCCTACTAACCATTAAGAATATAACGCCACTTATGCTGTCCTAATCACTTTCTTTTTAAAAGTATTAGGACAGCATTGACTTACCTAGCACAAGTAGAAAATGTTTGATCTAAAAGAATATTTTGCTTGTGTTGTAACATTAATCTAATCGTTTCCTTACCTTGTAATTCCCCCACTCCCGCAGGCGTTCCAGTCAAAACCACATCACCGGGTAATAAGGTAAACTCTGTTTTAATACTTTCTAATAATGCTGTGGCAGAAAACAGCATATTCTTCGCCACCCCGTGTTGTCGTAACTCTTCATCAATCCAACAAAAAAATTCAACATCTCCTAGAGACCAAGCAGGGTTATAACGTATAAAGTATGTTAGCGGGCATGAACCATCGAAGGCTTTTGCTCGTTCCCAAGGATGCCCTTTTTGCTTAAGTGTTGCTTGTAAATCCCTAAGGGTTAAATCCAGCGCTAAACCAATTCCTACAATAGTCTCAATTGGATTCGAATTTGTATCAACTGATAATGGCTTACCAATCAATAGCGCTAGTTCTGTTTCATAGTGTAAGCACCCTTTACTGACCGGAATATTCACAGAAGATGTAACTTCGCTATAAGCTGTTGCTGGCTTCATAAAGAGTAATGGTTGGTCTGGTACTGGATTATTCAACTCAGCAGCATGGTCTGCATAGTTTCTTCCAACACAAACAATTTTACCTAGTGGCCATTCAACCTGCTGTTGATTATCCCATCGTAGAAAATGAACCATCCTCGCCCCCACTTCTTTGGTTAGTATGTTAATGAAAAGAGGAAAATTGCCAGATTAGTGCATCCTGGCATATTATCTTTATAAATGTATAAATTTTTAGGATGACCGCTATGACGCCAAAACGTTTGCAACCAGACATGGATGAGCTTCTGAAAGTTATCGATGATGTAGAAGCTGCTGATGAGTGTACTACTGCAGAGCTACGTCAAATTGCTGATGAGATTAATACAGCTATCAATTCACCTGATGCAGAGCCACCTATAGAAGCACTTAAACATCGTCTAGAACAAGAAGCCATTAAGTTTGCAGAAAGCCATCCCGCTATTGCTTCAGCAACACGGCAAGTCCTGGATACTTTAAATAATATGGGGATATAGTCCTATTAAAATGCTCTTTATCGGATAGTACTGTGCCTACATGAATACCTCATTAGGCACAGCTGGACGGTTTTATTGCTATTTACAGGTCAACCAACTTACCAGGATTCATAATATTGTTTGGATCAAAGGTACGCTTGATAGCCTTCATGTATTCAATTTCTACAGCACTACGAGTGTATTGTAAGAAATCTTTTTTCAACAAACCTACGCCATGCTCTGCTGATACCGAGCCTTGATATTTTTCCACAATTTCAAAAACCCATTGGCTAACATGGTGGCACTTTTCTATAAAGCTCGCTTGATCTAGCTGCTCAGGTTTTAAAATATTTAAGTGAATATTGCCATCACCAATATGACCGAACCAGATTATTTCAAAGTCAGGATAGTGCTCAGTAACAACTCGTTCAACCTCCGCAAGAAATTCAGGTACTTTTGAGACGATAACAGCAATATCATTTTTATAAGGTGTCCATTCAGCAATTGTTTCAGAGATATCCTCTCGACAACGCCAAAGGTTCTGTAATTGGGTCAGGCTTTGACTCATCACACCATCCATCACCCAGCCTTGCTCTAAACAAAGCTCAAAAATCTCCATAGCTTGCTCAGCAATTTGTTCATTTAAGCACTCAAATTCCAACAACGCATAATAGTCAACCTGAGTCTCAAAGGGACGCTGAACATCACCTTTTGCAACCACTTTTTGCAACGCTTTTTCTGAAAAGAATTCAAATGCCGTTAAGTCAATTTTCTGTTGAAAGCTATGTAATACATTCATGATAGAGGCCATATCTGGTACCCCTAGCAACAACACTGTAAGGTCTTTAGGTGGTCTTACCAGTTTCATCGTAGCCTCAACAATAAAGCCAAGGGTTCCCTCTCCACCAATGTATAGCTGGCGCAAGTCATAACCTGTATTATTTTTAACAAGGGCTTTATTTAATGAAAGCAGCTCACCTGTACCTGTCACTACCTTCAATCCTGCAACCCAATCCCGAGTCATGCCATAACGAATCACTTTAATCCCACCCGCATTGGTTGAAATATTTCCGCCAATCTGACTTGAACCTGCCGAAGCAAAGTCAACGGGATAAAACAACTCTCTCTCCTCGGCAAACGTTTGCAGTTGTTCAGTGATCACTCCAGGTTCACAAACTACCGTCCGATCAATCGGATTGAAGTCTTTAATGTTATTCATATAATCAAAAGCGACTACAACTTCCCCAGCCGCTGCAACAGCACCGCCACTTAGTCCAGTCCTTCCTCCTGATGCAACAAGAGCAACCTTATGCTTATTGGCAAAGCGAACCAGAGATTGCACTTCAGGAATACTTCTAGGAAATACAATGGCTAAGGGGGTAGGTTTATATGCTTTTGTCCAGTCCTTGCCGTAGTAGCTAAGTGATTCGGCATCAGTAAGTACCTTACCCTCAACAATAACGTCCTTTAATTGAGCTACGATTTCCACTTGACTCATTGGTTTACTCTCACTAACGTTCACTTTCTCACGATCCTTATCCCTATTCAGCTTTCTCAAGATGTGACTGAATAAGTTTCATCCTTTTACTTGCTCATAATTCTGACACACTATGTTATGATTATCCCCCCTTATAGTTTGCGAAATGAGCCATCGATGCAGAGAACGTAGCTAGATACACCAACTTTGTTACCTGTTACGCTCAAACTAACTATTTGTTGAACAGAACGTGCTAATAAAAGGATTTAACACGGTGTGTGCGCTCTGCTGATAATAATAATGCTTACCATGTAAGCTCGTTGTACCGGACTATGGGAAAAACCCGTTGCTCTCTGATGAATTCTATGACCATGGTAACTTCCTGATATGGCCACTACATCTTTGGAAAAAAACAAAATTAAGTTTTTACTGTTGGAAGGTATTCACCCTTCAGCTATTGAGCTACTCAATGCTAATGGCTATACCAATGTTGAGCACCTCTCTACAGCACTGTCTGAAGAAGAGTTAATAGAAAAAATCGCAGATGTTCATTTCATTGGTATACGCTCTCGCACCCAACTAACTCCGAAAGTACTTGAAGCTGCTAACAAGCTCATTGCTATAGGCTGCTTCTGTATTGGTACTAATCAGGTAGACTTATCCTCCGCCCAAGAGCAAGGGATTGTTGTCTTTAATGCTCCCTTTTCAAATACTCGATCCGTGGCAGAACTTGTCCTGGCAGAGGCTATTCTGTTACTCAGAACGATTCCAGCAAAAAATATGAAAGCCCATCGCGGCGGCTGGGAAAAGAGTGCAGCCAATGCCTATGAAATTCGCAATAAAAGGATAGGCATTATCGGCTATGGTAATATTGGTAGCCAACTAAGCGTAATGGCTGAGTCTCTCGGTATGGAAGTTTACTTCTATGATGTAGTCACTAAATTGCCTTTAGGTAATGCTACTCAGCTGGCAGATATGAAAAGTTTACTTGGTCTCTGTGATATCATTACACTTCATGTTCCTGAAACACCATCCACAAAATACATGATTGGGCCAGATGAGATTGCAGCAATGAAACCTGGCAGTGTACTAATCAATGCTTCTCGTGGCACGGTGGTAAATATAGATGCATTAGCTGAGGCGTTGCGCAGCCAAAAATTACTAGGTGCAGCTATTGATGTTTTTCCTGTCGAACCAAAGTCTAATACTGAAGAGTTTATCTCACCTCTAAGGGGGATAGATAACGTTTTGCTAACCCCACACATTGGAGGAAGCACAGTAGAAGCCCAGGAAAATATAGGGAAAGAAGTTGCAGAAAAACTTGTGAAGTATAGTGACAATGGTACAACAATCACTTCTGTTAACTTTCCTGAAGTTGGACTGCCCTCACACCCAGGACAACATAGAATCCTCCATATTCATAAGAATATCCCTGGTGTACTCTCAGAAATTAACCGAATATTTTTTGAAAATAATATTAATATCAGTGGACAGTTTCTTGATACCAAAGATAAGGTAGGTTACGTAGTCATCGATGTTGAAGCAGAGCAAAGTCAAATTGCTCTAGAAAAGCTTCAACATGTCAATGGCACTATCCGCTGCCGTGTACTTTATTAACAAAACTGCACACAAAAAAGCCAGGCCCTTGCCTGGCTTTTTCTTTTAAATACTTTGCTTGTTCTCAATTAAAGGCGGTTCACTAAGTCCATCACTATCCTCTTTTTTCTCTTTCATAAACCACCGTTCCATCGTTTTCGGTTGAAATTTCTTCACCAGACAAGCCAGTCCCCAAATAACCAATAAACTAAATATCAACCTTACAAAAAGAATTCCTGAAATATGCCCTCCCAATAAAGAAGTTAAAATAGTGTCTTCTATTAGGCTATGACATATAGACAGCAAACTCATTGCTAAAAAAATGTCTTTCGCAGAAACATGCCCCTTATTCGCTTCCTGAATTAATAGCCCACCACCAAAGGTTAAACCTAAGGTTACACCCACAATAGTGATTGTTGTCGCTTCTTCTGCGATTCCAATTCTTTTTAAGACCGGTTTTAAAAGAAATATTAAAACTCTTTCAACTCCAATCAAACGTAATATTTTTAGCAATGTAACCAGTGAGAAAATAACACCAACAATTTTAATTAAATTAAGCGTTTCATTTTTAGCCCACCCCAACCACGTATGATCAATTTGTTGTGGTTCAAAAATAATAGTATTTGCTTCTTGTAGCCAGCTTCCACTACTGTAAATAACATGCAACACATAGGCAAAAAGAAAAGCGCCAATTAATCGTAACAAGACAACAAATAAAACTCGCAAACCAGCTAATTGTGTAATTCTCACCTCAATTGGCAAACCATGAGCTAATAACATCAAGGCGCTCAGCACAGTTACTTGAGCCACAGTCATGGGTTCTTGCATGGAAAAGAAAATAACCATGCCACCATAAATATTCGTTACAATCGTCGTTGCCCAGACTAGCCCCATAGAGGATGGCAAGCCTATCAACCCCATTAATGGCTCTAACGCCATGCTAAAGTACTCAATGAAACCAAGTTCCTGCATTATCTTTACGATAATCAACACAGGTATCATGACTTTAAAAAGAAGCCAACTAAGAGAAAATGTGTCTTTGATTATTTCTTTAATAAAGGCGTACAACTTAAACTGTCTGTCCATGCCAATCATCTCTACAGCTAACGCTAGCGTCTCATCCGTGCTCAATTACTTATTGAAATAACACTCTATCCAGTCCAACAACTATGTATCTTCACAGTTTGCTAATAAACATAATGTACTAAGTCTTACTGGTGGAGCAAAACACGGCACAGATATAAGCGAATAAGAAAGGGAAATAGTTTTATCAACAAGTGACGTTATCACTTATTAGTACGACAACTAAATTATAACGAGAACTGAGACTAGTTTAGAAGAGGCTTTTTTATTACAGGCAGGAAAAGAGATGCTTATTAGTACGAAATAATGATCAAAGAAGTAAATAAAGTGATTTGTTAGCCAGCAATTCAAACAAGTACATTATCATTAATCCATTAGGCTTTTAGTATATCTAGCCATAAACGACATACAGTAAAAAGCCCCGGCACAACAGTACCAGGGCTTCCAATAAGCGCTTGACGATGTCCTACTCTCACATGGCGAAACGCCACACTACCATCGGCGCTGAGCAGTTTCACTTCTGAGTTCGGGATGGAA